>JALOOX010000049.1 GCA_025454175.1 Syntrophobacteraceae bacterium
ACGAAGCACAATCCTTCGCGTCCTTCGTGCTCTTCGTGGTGCGATGGTGGTCTTCCCGATGCGGGAAGTCTCAAATTCAAGGTTTCAAGTTTCAAGTTTCAAGTTTGAGCCAGTCCTTCGCGGGCCTTTTCATGGTCTCGGGCGGCCCGCCGTGGGCAATGCTGTTGACTTAAGAGCGCGCCACATCTCCCCCTCTCCACCCTTTGGGGGGGAGAGGGTCGGGGTGAGGGGGGGCCAGAACCGTTCTCCCCTCACCCTAACCCTCTCCCTGAGGGAGAGGGAACCTTAAGTCAACAGCATGGCCCGGCGGGGGTATGGGGAACCGCATTGAATGACTCCTTTCATGAGGCAGCCCGCGGCTCATGCAATGGCATTCATGATCTCGTCCGGGATGTCGAAGTTGGCGTAGGCATGCTGGACGTCGTCCGAATCCTCCAGGGCGTCCAGCAGGCGCAAAATCTGCTGGGCCAGCTTCTCGTCCTCGATGCGAACGGTGGTCTGGGGCACCATGGCGAGCTCGGCCAGTTCGTAGGTCAGGCCGTGATCCTCGAACATGGTCCGAACGGCGTTGAAATCCTCGAGAGCCGTCGTCACTTCAAACTGCTCCCCCTGGTCCTGCACGTCCTCGGCCCCGGCCTCCAGGGCCAGCTCCATGAGCCTGTCCTCGGAAACCGCGTCCTTGTTGAAGACAATGGTTCCCTTCTTGCTGAACATCCAGGCCACGCAGCCGGCCTCTCCCAGGTTGCCGCCGTTCTTGCTGAAGATGTGGCGAATGTCGCTGGCCGCGCGGTTGCGATTGTCCGTCATCACATCGACCAGGACGGCGATGCCTCCCGGAGCGTAGCCCTCGTAGTTGATTTCCTCGTAGGACACGCCTCCCATGTCCCCGGTTCCCTTCTTGATGGCTCGATCGATGTTGTCCTTGGGCATATTCTCGCTCTTGGCCGCGGCCACGGCTGCCCTCAGCCTCGGGTTGCCGTTGATGTCGCCGCCCCCCATGCGGGCGGCCACCATGATCTCCTTGATGAGCTTCGTGAAGATCTTGCCCCGGCGCGCATCGGCGGCACCCTTTTTGTGGCGGATGGTGCTCCACTTGGAATGTCCCGACATGTGATTTCCTCCTGATTCCTATTTCACCTTATTTCACCGCAAAGTCGCAAAGGTCGCAAAGGTCGCAAAGAAAACCCTGGAAAAGGACGCTTCAAGCAACCAATCGAAGTCGTGAACTGTCACGAAAAGTTTCAAGTTTAAGGTTTCAAGTTTCAAGTTGAAAACCAGCCCCGCCAAGGTCCTTTTGATCGTTCAGCAGAGCTCCGCAGGTTACGATGCCCATCTTTTCACTCGTCATGCCGGCGGTTTTTAAGCCGGCACCCAGTTCTTTTCCATGGATTCCGGCCAAAAGAATGCCGGAATGACGACTCCAGTGGCGGACACTCTCTTCCGTGGAGCTGTATCTGGGGTGCCCCGGAGGGGCTGAGTGCAAGCTACGAGAAGTTTCGAGAAACTAGATATCCCCCTTGTACTCCATCCCCAGAATGTAAATCTCCTTGCTCATCTTCCTGGATGCATCCGGCTTGACCACCTTCACCCGCCGAAAGCGCCGCTTCACCCGGACCAGCAGGTCGTGAAACTCGGACCCATGGAAAATCTTGGCCAGGAAATGCCCGCCGGGGCGAAGCGCCCTTTCGGCGACGACCAGGGCCCGCTCGAAAAGGAGCGATGAGCGCGCGCTGTCGGCGGAGCGGATCCCCGAAGTCGTGGGCGCCATGTCGCTCAGGACCGCGTCGAAGGGAGCATGGTCCCGGAGGAGCTGCTCCACGATGGCGTCATCAAAGACATCTCCCTGCTGGACGGTCACATTGCCCTCGAAGGAATGCTCGATGGGCTTGACGTCGACAGCCACCACGCGGCCCCGGGGTCCCACGACCCCGCTCGCAAGCTGGACCCACGACCCGGGCGCCGCCCCGAGATCGAGCACCCTGTCGCCCGGCCGCATGATCCGGTGTCGATTCTGGATTTCCTCCAGCTTGTAGACGGCCCGGGCCAGGTAGTGGTCCTTTTTGGCGCGGTGAAAATAGTGATCCTGAAACCGGTATGAACCTGACATCAACTAAGCACCTTAAATTACTTTTCTTTTTTTGTGAAGCCCTATAACACAAAGATTTCGCTCCTGTAAATGTCGATTACGCCGCATGAAGGCTCAAACTTCAATTTAACCGAAGTCATACCGAACCTCAAAGAAGGTTCCGGTATCGCAGCCTGTTTTGCCGGGCGTGGAGGTGGTCGAGTCGGGTTTCCATTCCAGGGAGGAGAGGTGCTATAATCCTTTCCACCATGAGATGAATGGCGTGGCGTCGAAACGGGAGGGTGGCATGAAGGCTGACAACGATCCGAGGGCTCGCCTGGATGCGGCCCGTGAACTGGCCGAGCGGATGGAGGCCCGCCGCGAGGACCTGGCCGAGGCCGGGGCCGCCGATGCGGGGTTTCCGGTGAAGGTCACGCTGCTGGAGGCGGGGATCAGCATCCAGCATCTTCGCAGCATGGAAGAAGAGGCGGACTGGGTGGCGCATGGGAGGCCTTACGGCACGGTTGCGGCCATCTTTCCCTATGATGCCCCCGTCGTGATGATGTCCAAACTGGGAGGCTCGGCCCTCCTGACCGGCAATCGGCTGCGGTTCAGCTTTTCGTCGTGGACCCCGCGCTCGGCCCGCCTCATTGCCGACATTTCGAAGCCTTTTTCGGCTTTCGAACCGGTGGTGGGGCGGGACAACCGCGAGTTTGGCCATCACTGCGTGCGGGACCCGGCGGTCCGGGTGCTTTTCATGTCGGGAGCCTCGGCCGTGGGGGCGGCTTACAGGGGGTTCAGGGAGCATTTCGACAAGCTCTTTTTCGCGGGACCGGGCGGCATGCCCGCGGCGCTGGTTTTTCCCGACGCGGACCCGGAGGCGGCAGCCCGCTTCATCGCCCGCCGCGCCTTCATCAACGGCGGCCAGTACTGCACCACCATCAAGAAGGCCCTCATCCACGCCGGCCTGTACGAGGCGGTTCAGGAGAAAATCCTCGGGTACGCCGGGGCCCTGAAGGTGGGAGACCCGCTGGATATGGAGACGGACATCGGACCCATCCGCGTGGAAAGGACCATCAAGATCGTCGAGCATGCCCTCGGCCAATGCAGCGGGGCCAGGGTCCTGGCGGGCGGCATCGACAAGCCGTACATCCGTCCGCTGGTCCTCGAGCTGGAACGGATTCCGGATCTCGAGCTGTTCGGACCGTTCCTGGCCCTGAAGCCCTTCGACGATGTCGAGGAGGCGGTCCGGGAGGTGGTGGGGACCCGCTATGGCTTCCTCCTGGCTTATTTCGGGACGCCTCCCCAAGGCGCGGAGGAGCTTTTTACCGAGAACTTCGGGATGGTTCACGGCAACCCGGATTTCGAATTCACTCCCCTGAGACTGCCCTTCGGCGGCAGGAAGGAAAGTGGTTGGATCCTCGAGCGGCGCGGCGCCGAGTGGGTGGAGCGGGACGGCGCGTTCCTCTACAGCCGGGAGCTGGTCAGGCCGTGAAGTGCCACTGGACCGGGGTTGATCCACGTTTCGGAGGACGACGGATGGTCTTCAGTCCACAGGAGCACAAACTGCTCGCTGCCCTCATCGCCAGGCTCTCCGGCCTCGGTGCGGTGTCGCGGATCATCGTCTTCGGTTCGAGGGCTCGAGGGCGGTCGGGGGAGGATTCGGACCTGGGTGAGAGGATTCGAGCCCTGTCGGCGGGCGTCGAGGGCGCCTTGAGATCGCCTGGCGAGCCGATGCATGCTTCGGACGTACAAGGAGACTGATGGCATTTCAGGGTGGAGGCTGGCGGGGCTCCCTGCTGGCCTCCGACGAGAAACCCCATATCACGTGGAGCCTCCTCGGACGGGCCCTGGCTTACGGGTGGCCATACCGCTGGAGGGTGGCGGGTCTGCTGGTCCTGATCCTCGGCGTTTCGGGCCTCAACCTGGTCCAGCCCCTGATCTTGCGCCAGCTCATCGACGTGACCATCCCCTCCCGGGACTTCGACCAGCTGCTGCTGCTGAGTGGGGCGCTGCTGCTGCTCCCCATGGTGACGGGCGGCGTGACCGTGGTCCAGCGGCGCCTGAACGCCTCGGTGGGCGAAGGCGTCATTTTCGACCTTCGCGTCGCCCTCTTCGGGCACCTGCAGCGCATGTCGCTCCGCTTCTTCACGCACAGCCAGGTGGGGGAGCTCATGAGCCGCCTCAACATGGACGTGGTGGGGGCCCACAACGCCATCAGCAACACCATCGTGGACATCGCGAGCAACCTCATCCAGGTGGTGGCCCTCGTCTCGGTCATGCTGGTCCTCGACTGGCGCCTCACCCTGCTGAGCGTCGTGATCTTTCCCCTGTATTTCGCCGTCTCGCGCCCCATGAGCCGCCGCCTGCGGGCCCTTTCTCGCCGCCAGATGGAGGCCAACGCCCAGATGAACACCATGGCCAACGAGACTCTTTCCATCGGCGGGGCGCTCCTGGTCAAGCTTTTCGGTCGAGGGGCCCTCGCCATGGAGCGGTTCGCGGACCGGGCGGCAAAGGCCCGCGACATTGGAATCCGGAGGGCGGTCATGGGATCCGCCACCCTCATGATCATCGGGGTGGTGAGCGCCGTGGGCATGGCCCTGGTCTACGGGGTCGGCGGTTTTTTCGCCATCCAGGGGAGCTTCAGCGTTGGGACGGTGGTGGCTTTTGCCGCTTACCTGGCGGCTTTCCACGGGGCCCTGAGGTCCCTCGCCAATGCGCCCGTCGAGTTCGCGACGTCCATGGTGAGCTTCGAGCGGGTCTTCGAAGTGATCGATCTTCCCGTGGAGATCGAGGAGAAGCCGGACGCCAGGTCCCTGGACGATGTGTCGGGGGACTTGGTCTTCGAGGAAGTGTCCTTCCAATACGAGATGGACCCGAGATTTCTCCTTCGTGAAGTGCGTCGCTACGGAATGATGGCCCATGTCCCGGCGGTCTTTTCGGCGGAGGGTCATGGGGCGGGGCGCGAGATCCCCACGGGCCGGGGAGCCGGGCACGGAATGGAGCCGGGTGCGGGAGGGAGCTGGCGGGGCGAGCCGGAGCGGGGCGACTCACCCCCGCGCAGCCAGGCTCGCCGGGAGGCCCTTCGCCGGGTCTCTTTCCGGGTGCCGAGCGGCCGGCTCGTGGCCCTGGTCGGCCCCAGCGGCGCCGGCAAGACGACGCTGACCTACCTGATCCCGCGCCTCTATGATGTCACCGATGGAAGAATCCTCCTGGACGGCCACGACCTCCGGGACCTGAGTCTCGAGCTGCTCAGCTCCCGGATCGGGATGGTGACCCAGGAGACGCACCTCTTCCATGACACCATCCGGACCAACCTGCTCTATGCGAAGCTCGATGCGACCCCGGATGAGATCGAGGCCGCCGCCCGCGCAGCCAATATCCACGACTTCATCGTCGGACTTCCCGAGGGTTACGACACCATCGTGGGGGAGCGGGGCTACAGGCTGAGCGGTGGGGAGAGGCAGCGCATCGCCCTGGCCAGGGTCATTCTCAAGGACCCGAGGATCCTGGTCCTGGACGAGGCCACGAGCCACCTGGATAGCGAGTCCGAGGCCCTGATCCAGGAGTCCCTGCGGCGCGTCATGGCCAATAGGACGAGCATCGTCATTGCTCACCGCCTGAGCACGATTCTTGCCGCCGATCAGATCCTGGTGCTGGACCGGGGCGAAATCGTCGAGCGGGGCAGCCACCGAGAGCTGCTGGCCCTGGACGGTTTGTACGCCGCCCTGTACCGGACACAGTTCGGGAGCGAGAACTGCTGCGCGGAGTCTCAAGTTTAAGGTTTCAAGCTTCAAGTCGAAAGCCAGCCCGGCCGTGGACCTCCTCATGGTTTAGGGTGCCGGGAGGGTATAGGGTTCTGCTCCCCGGCGACGAGGCCCTCACCTTTCGTTTCCCACCCGATTCACTCCTTCGTGTCTCCGATTCTTCCCCGAGCCCGACCTCCCGGGCAGCCCAGGACATCGCACCGGTGATGTGCATGACTGCCGCGTGGCATCATGATTGCTAACAAGCTTGGCCTTGCGACGCAGTGTGCCGTGACGCGAACCGATCAGGATTCGAGGTTGAGTCGAGTATGGAAGCAGCGCAGGATCGCAAAGAGAGGGAATATTCGCGGGTGGACACTTTCGTCTCCCTGCAGGTGAGCCCGGTTCCGCCTGAAGCGAGGGAAAGCCTGAGGTCGTGCTCCTCCCACGAGCTCCTGGGGGTCGCCTTTCCGCCTCTTCCCGACATCGAAGACCAGGCCCTGGCCCAGTGCCTGCAAATCATCAATGCCAAGCTGGACGCCGTTCTCAGTTCCCTGAGCCTCCAGCAGGAGGGTGTGCGGGCGCAGCAGGTCTCACCCGTCAACATCAGCGGAAGCGGCCTGCGGTTCACCAGCTCCGAGCCGCTTATCGTGGGGGAACTCCTCAAGCTCAAGCTCGTCCTCCCCACACATCCCGACACCGTGTTTCAAATTTACGGCCACGTCGTGCGAAGCGAGCCTTCGACCTGTGAGGGCAACAACGTTTCCGTCAATTTCACCGTCATCGACGAGGACATCCGGGCGAAGATCGTCAAGTTCGTCTTCGAAAAGCAGCGGGAACAGCTTCGAAACAAGAGGAGGCAGTAGGCTCATTCCATGTTTACCGGAATCGGGATTCTCATTGTGATCGGGTGCGTCGTGGGGGGGTACTTGATGGCGCACGGCAACCTGGCCGTTCTCTTCCAGCCCGCGGAAATGATCATCATTTTCGGCGCGGCCCTTGGCAATTTCGTCATCTCGTCCCCTCCCAAGGTCCTCAAGGCCACCCTCGCCAGTTTCTCGAAGCTCTTCGGAGGCAAAGCCTATTCGAGACAGGATTACCAAGAGGTCCTGCTGCTCCTCAACGAGATATTCTTCAAGATTCGGAAAGAGGGGCTGGTCTCCATTGAAAGCGACATCGAGGAGCCGGAAAAGAGCGAAATATTCAAGAAATACAGCAACTTCCTTAAAGACCATCACGCCCTGGCCTTCCTGGCCGACACCCTGCGGACCCTCACCATCATGGACATCGACGCCCACGAGCTGTCCAATCTTCTGGACTACGAG
The DNA here is from genome assembly GCA_025454175.1 of Syntrophobacteraceae bacterium. GTDB lineage: Bacteria > Desulfobacterota > Syntrophobacteria > Syntrophobacterales > Syntrophobacteraceae > JALOOX01. The sequence continues at coordinate 7,137 of JALOOX010000049.1, forward strand.
ATCGATGCGCACCACGAGGAGGCGTTGATTCCATCCGGCGCCATCGCCAATGTGGCCGATGCGCTCCCGGGGCTGGGCATCGTCGCCGCGGTCCTGGGTGTCGTCATCACCATGGGGCACCTGGACCAGCCGCCCGAGGTCCTGGGACAGCACATTGGGGCCGCCCTGGTGGGGACGTTCCTGGGAGTGCTCATGTGCTACGGCTTCGTGGGCCCCATGGCCAAGAACCTGGAAAACAACGCCAGCGAGGGTCGTGAATACCTGAATGTCATCAAGGTGGCGCTGCTCTCCTTCGTCAACAGCCCGTCTCCGCAGATGGCCGTGGAGTTCGGACGCCGGGTGGTCCCCCAGGAGCTCAGACCTTCATTCCTGGAGCTCGAGCAGCTCATCAAGCAGTCGAAGAAGTAGCCGATGGAAGACAAGCCCAAGATCATCGTCATCAAGCGCGTCAAGAAGGGGCACGGCGGCCACCATGGGGGAAGCTGGAAGGTGGCCTATGCCGATTTCGTGACGGCCATGATGGCCTTCTTCCTCCTCATGTGGCTCCTTTCCATGGTGTCGCCCGAAAAGCGCGCCGTCATGGCCCTCTATTTCAAGCATTTCAGCCTGTTCGAGCAGGGTGGCCAGTCCTTCATGCACGAGCACGGCATGAAGCCCATGGACACCAAGGGGGGCGAGGAATACTACGAGAAGGGGGACAGCACCAGCACGGGCTTCACCGACGAGGAGCTCAAGGGGTACCTGGCCACCGAGCTCCAGAAGACCATGGGCTCCATGTCCGCCAATGTCATCGTGGACCTCTCGGAATCCGGGGTCAGAATTCAAATTGTTGACACTCAGGACGGCCTCATCTTCCCGCCCGGGAGCACCCAGATGACGGACCTCGGGAAGCGCATTCTGAGGGTGGCCGCTGAAACCATGCGGAGTGTCCCCAACAAGATCATCGTCGAGGGGCACACGGACTCGTCGGCCACCCGCAACGAGCAGATGTCCAACTGGGAGCTTTCTTCCCTCAGGGCGTGCTCGGCCCGGCGCGAGCTCGAGCTGATCGGGATCGATCCCAACCGGGTGGATCGGGTCGTCGGATTCGCCAACAAGGATCCGCTCTTCAAGGACAACCTGGAAGATCCCCGCAACCGGAGGATCAGCATCGTATTCCTCTATAACAAGAAAAAGCAGAAGCCTCAAAATCCCTACGACTGGGTCTGGAAATCCCCCACCGCCATGAAATGAGAGTCTCTTGGCCCGCCTCGAAAGCTGTTGTATTCTCGTGGGGGCTCAGCAAGTCGGCCGGAAGCCTGCTGCGAGAAGTTTCAAGTTTAAGGTTTCAAGTTTCAAGTTGAAAACCCGTGTCTCGTGAGTCCCTTATCATTGCCCAGGGTGGCCCGGAGGGCATGAAGGATCGCAGTGTCGGAATTCTGACGGAGAGGTCAGGCCGCTCTGATGCGGGGCATCGAGCAGACGAGCGTTCCGGCTCGGGCATCGTCTGTGTCGGCTTTGGCGGCGTCGGCGTTGACGCGCCGATCCGGTGCGCCGCGGCGGGCGTGACTTGTACCGCGGACGGCTGCAAACTGGATTTTCCGTCATTTCGACCGAAGGGAGAAATCTGAAGAGATCCCTCACATGCGTTCGGGATGACAAAAAGCCAAATTCAAGCCGTTCTCGGTATAAAGGGTTGAGGGGGGGTGCGTGCTCACCGAGAGGCGGTATTCCATTCCCATGGGTCATGGACCCGGTCATCTGGCGGTCATTCTGCATCGGCCCGCTCGGATCCCGCGCGGCGTGGTCATCTGTTGCCACGGGATGCTGAGCCACAAGGAAAGCCGCAAGTTTGCCGCCGTTGCGGAAGCCCTGGGCTCGGTGGGGATTGCGGCGGTGAGGTTCGATTTTTCGGGATGCGGGGAGAGCAGTCCGGCGCCGGTTGGCGGGGCGCTCGTCCCTTCGAGGTTGAGGGATTTGCACGCGGTGATCGACCACGCCCTCGGGGAGATCTGGTCCCGGGGCGGGGTGGGGCTCATGGGCTCCAGTCTCGGGGGCTACCTCGCGCTGCTGGCGGCGGCCGGCCGGCTGGAAGTCCGGGCCACGGTCTGCTGGGCGACCCCTTACGACCTGGGGAGAATACAGGCTGCATTGACGGGCTCCCAGGAGTTGATCCAGCATTTCCCACCCGGATTCAAAGTGGGGGAGCCCCTCGACCTGTCGGAGCTTTCCGGGCCGTGCGGGGTGCTCGTGATCCATGGCCTGCGGGACGAGACCGTTCCGTGGACCGATGCCGGAAGTATCCACGGGAGAGTGGGTGAGCCCAGGCGCCTCATGTTTTTCGAGCAGGCCGACCACCGCTTCCTGGATGAGGACTGCCGGCAGCTGGCCATCCGGGCCACGGTGGACTGGTTTCTGGAAATGGGTGTCGGAGTGGGATGAGGAACTGCTCTAAAAAGTTTCAAGTTTGAGATTTCAAATTTGAAGTTGAAAACCAGCGTCTCGTGAGCTCCTTTTCATGAGATCGGGTGCGCCAAGGGAGGCATGAGGGCTGGTCGGGCCATGAGAGAATGTACCCGAGCATGGTTTCTCCAGCCGGGTTTTCTAATGCTGATGCGTCCCGGGCTCAAAAGCGACTTGACAGCGCCCGGCAGGGTTTGCTACGGATGGGGCACGTTGAATATAGAGCCATCAGGTGCTGGATAGCTCAAAAGGGAATCCCGTGCAATTCGGGAGCGGTCCCGCCGCTGTGAACGGGGACGAAATCCACACGAGCCACTGGAATTCCGGGAAGGCGTGGAGAGTAGAATGATCCGTGAGCCAGAAGACCTGCCTGAGTGGTATTGACGGTGGTACGCGCGACTACTGCCCGATTCGAAGGATGAAGCTTCACCAGGGTGCAATCCTCAGGACCTGCGGGTTCTGAGGTTTTTTTTTGGGGAAACGTGCACCTGGGCCCGCCACGCCCACCCGTTTCCTCCTCATCGCGTTTCCTTCAACCCTTGAAGCGCCCGGGGGGACAGCCCTCCCGGGTGCCCCCGGCCAATGCTGTTGAATTAAGCCATGGGCGGGGGGAGTGGGAAACACGGGGACGCGGAGAATTTCCCCATCTCACAGTCTCCGTGGCTCCGCGTCAACCGTTCTGCAACGCCCACGTCTTCAGCTTGACAGCATGGACGTCCCCTGCGAAGCGACGCGAGCGCTGTTTCATTCGATCCCGAACCATCGGAGGAAGCATCCATGAGCTCGACTCAAGAGCCATTCAGGCGGGCCATTCTTCTCGTGGCTTTCGGCACGAGCGTTCCGGAGGCCCGGAAAGCGTTCGGCCGGATCCAGTCCCAGGTTGCCCGGGCGTTTCCCCGGACGGAGATCCGATGGGCTTACACGTCCAGGGTCATAAGGGCGAAGCTGGCCCGGCAGGGGGAAACCCTGGAATCTCCCGAACTGGCTCTCGCCCGCCTCAAGGATGAAGGCTTTTCTCACGTGGCCGTGCTTTCCCTCCACGTTTTCCCCGGGCAGGAGTTTCACGACCTTCATCGTACCGCGACGCTCTTTACCCGAATGGCCAAGGGCTTCCGGGGGGTCGCCGTGGCGATGCCCCTGCTCTCGTCCTATGAGGACCTGGTGCGGGCGGCCGGGGCGCTGCTCCTTCAGGTCCCGACCGATCGTCGGCCCGATGAAGCGGTGCTCTTCATGGGACACGGCAATCAGAAGCATCCCGCGGACATGGTTTATGCCGCCATGAACCATGTGCTTTCCGACCTGTCCGAGCGTGCTCACGTCGGCACGGTCCAGGGGAGGCCGAACATCCATGATCTACTTCCGAAGCTGCAGGCCGTGGGAGTACGGAAGGCCCGGCTGATCCCGTTCATGACCGTTGCGGGCGAGCATGCCCGGCAGGACATGGCGGGAGACGATCCGGGGAGCTGGCGGTCGGTGCTGGCTCGACACGGCATCGAATGCGAGGTTCAAATGGCTGGAATCGCGGAAAACCCGGCCATTGTGGAGATCTGGCTGGACCACCTGGGGGAGGCGATGGAACGCTTGAATGCACCGCCTCCCTGATCTCTCGACCTCGATCATCCCGTCTCGGAGCTTTTGGGGATTCCGTGGCTGCAGGGTACCTCGCAGCCGCATTTGCCGCAGACATCCACCAGCGGGAGATCGGCATGGTGGGAGTCATTTGCCAGGCACTGGCGATAGCAGGCATGTCGATCGAAGCGATCGGGAAAGAGGGCGTCGTACCGGCACTTTTTGAAGCAGCCTCCGCATTTCCCGCCGGCCTTGAGGAGGCAGAGCTCGACCGATGGGCGGGGCGTCGGAGGAAGGGGCAGGGTGGTGACCAGGCTTCCCAGGCGGCCGCAGCATCCGGCCTCGGTGATGAGCCAGTGGTGGGAGCCGAAGGTTCCGAGGCCCGCGATGAACCCGATGTGCTTGTGGGACCAGCCGCTCACCAGCCTTTCTTCGTCGAAATTGTGCGTGGCGGGTGTCGTGCTCGCCGCAAAGCCCCTGTCCCGGATTACGGCTTCCAGATGCTCGTTGACGGCATGAATGAGCCGATTGGTGATGACGTAGGCCTCGGCCCAGCTTCTGGCGGCGAATTCTTTCTCGGCTGCGTTTTCCCGTCCCAGTCTTCTCGCGAAAGGGAGGAAAAAGACCAGGACCGACCGGGCTCCGGGAAGGAGGTCCCCGGGCATCGCGTGATCGGGGGCCACGGCGGTGCGAAGCTCGGAAAAGAGGGGATCGTCGGCGGAGGCCACGGCCAGGAGCGGCTCCCGCCACATGCCGTCCCGTGCATGCTCCCGGTCCCACCTTGAAACCACCTGATGCATCTCTTCCCTGAGCCGTTCCAGCATCACTCGCCTCCCTGAACCGTTCTTAAACCCGATGATCCACGCTTTTTGCTCGCTTATACCCCAAATGTGTCCGACTGGCCCCGGTTTTTCATGGAGATCCACGGGGCGAGGCGCCTCGGCACTCCAGTGCCGGCGTCCTGGCGTGGCTCGCTGCCTGGCCGGGCGGATTCCAGCCATGCTCGTTGAGGTTGAAGACCTTCATTTTCTCACCGCAAAGGCGCAAAGGGACCATGCCTGCCTTTCTTTGAGTTCTTCGCGCCTTTGCGGTGAATAAAAGGAAGATCCAATCCTCGATCAGTACAGCTTTTGACAATTGCACGGATTCGGGAGAAGATGCGGTTGAAGCCTGAATGGGGAGGTGGAGCATGGCGGATACCTTGAGAGTTGTTCTCGTTGAGGATCACCCGATTTTTCGCGAAGGGCTGCGGGCGCTGGTGGTCTCATCCCTCGGCTATCAGGTCGTCGGAGAGGCCGAGGACGGTCAGCAGGCCGTCGAAATGTGCCGTGAATGCGCGCCGGACCTTGTGCTCATGGACCTTTCCCTGCCCCGCATGAATGGGATTGAAGCCGCGGAGCGCATCAAGGAGCAGGCGCCCCGGACCATCATTCTCGCCGTGACGGTCCACCTGGACGACGAGTACATCGCCGCCGCCTTCCAGGCGGGCATAGACGGCTACGTGCTCAAGGACGCCAATCGGTCCGAGATCATCGAGGCCATCCGGACGGTCGTCTCAGGCCGGCCTTACCTCTCTCCCGAGGTCTCGGAGAAGGTGATTCGGGGTTTCGTCAAGGGATCGACGGAAAAGGAGGCGGATGCCGCCTCAACGCCCCTCACGCCCCGTGAGCTGGAGGTGCTCAAGCTGGTGGCCGAGGGGCATACGAACCGCGCCATTGGCGATCGCCTCTTCATCAGCGTTAAGACCGTCGAGAAGCACCGGGCCAGCCTGATGGCCAAGCTCGATCTCCACAGCCCCCAGGCGCTCACCGCTTACGCATTCGAAAAGGGTCTCATCGGCCGGAGGCCAAGTTAGGCGCCCCCTGCCATGAAACGCGGACCCGTGTCCCTTCTCCGGGCCTGGACTCGATTTCGAGCCGCCCGCCCGACAGTTCGGCCCTCTCCCGCATGCTGGCGAGCCCCATGCCGGGCTGGCCGTCCAGCTCGCTTTTCATTGGAGGAGAGGGTATGCCCCTGCCATTGTCCCGGATCTCGAGAGTGATCTCGCCGCTGTCCTGGCTGAGCTCAACCTGGATGCGGTCGCACTGGCTGTGCTTGACGGCATTGTTGAGGGCCTCCTGAAGGATCCGGAACATCGGGACCTTCAAGGTGGCCGGGATTTCCTCCTCGTCCAGGTCCGTGTGTCGCTCCACGGTGACCCCCGAGTAGATGGTTTCGATCTCCCTGCAGAGCCAGTTTATGGTGGCCAAAATCCCCAGGTCATCCAGCATTGCCGGACGCAGCGCCTTCAGCATGGCGCGCAGCTCGCGCATCACCTCCTGGATGAGGGTCACCGCCGATTCGAGGGAGCGGAGCTCCTCGGGGGCAACGGCAGCCTTCAACCGCTCCAGGGATTCCTCGATGCTGAACTTGACGGCGCTCAGCGACTGCCCGATGCTGTCGTGGAGCTGCATGGCCATGTGCTTGCGCTCCGTTTCCTGGGCCGACATGAGCTGTGCCGAGAGGAGCCTGAGCTGTCGTTCCGAATCCTCGAGCTTCTTCAGGGCCCGCCGCCGCACCTCCTCCACCCCGATGGCCGAGGCAATGATTCCTGTGAGTCTCACCTCCTCCTCGCCCGGCGTCACGTCGCGGTCGTAAAAGGCGCACAGCGCCCCGACAGCCTCCGAGCCCAGGCTGACCGCTCGACCGAAGTAGGTCTTGAGGCGGTGGGCCTTGATCCATGGGTCCTTCAGGGCGTAGGGAGTGAGGTCGAGGTTTCGAATGAGGCGCGGACCCTGGGCCTGGCTCTCGATGACTTCGTGGCAAATGTGCCCCTGGGGTGCTTCACTGCTCTCCGAGCCGCAGACTCCTCCCCAATGCCCCCAAAGGCATAGTTTCCCGCCGTCAAGCTGGTTGTAAAAGGCGGCCGAGGCGTTCAGGAGCTCGCCGGTGAGCTCGGTGAGGTGGTGGATGTTTTCAACGGGGTCGGGCCCGAACTGGAAGAAGCACTCATTCATTCGGGTCAGTCTCGCTTCGGTCTTCGATAGCCTTCCGATCATGGCCTGGGCGTAGAACCCGAAGCCGACGAGCAGCGAGATGGAAAGGAGGCGCATCATGGTTTCGTTGAGATCGGGATTCAGAAGGCGGGAGATCGGGGGACCCAGGCCGTAAACACAGGAATCCATGATGGATTCGATGATCCAGTAAAGCACCGAGAGTCCGACGGCCACCCAGCCCATGCGTTTGGACAGCCAGGATTTCTGCTCCAGTCCATTCATGGCTTCTCCGGAATTTGGGTCTTTTTGGTCATTTGTTCCCATGTAGGGGGCTCCATGCGAAAAGGCTTGCCTAAAAACATTCCAGTGGGTATTTGGGCCGGAATGTATAGACGGGAGCACTGGGGCGGAAGTTACGGAAACGGGCTGCGCCCCTCGATAATGCCGAGCCAGGAGAGGAGTCTGTGACTTCTGATCAACCCGCCGTTCCGACGGAAACGTCTGGAGATATGATCCATCACGAGAAAAGGGCCAGAAGGTGGAACATCCTGGTGACCGTTCTTCTCACCGCGGTGCTTTTTGTGCCGATGCCTTTCGTCCGCTTCGACACCTGGCCGGGAAATGAGATGCTGGCCGAGCACATCGTCACCCCCTGGAGCCGTTTCAGGCTCTGCTATGAAAGCCTGCCGTGCCGTGACCCCGTCGTGGATGTCTACCGGTTCTCCTGGAAGGGGCGGCTCAAGAACGGCGACGGCACCAATCCCCAGTTCCTGCATCCCGGCTCACTGGGACCCGCCTCCCTCAAATGGCAGAACGGCCCCGAGATCACCCTGCGCGAAGCCTATGTCCATGGCGAGCTCATCCGGGTCGAGACCTACTGGCAGCCGATGATCCTCTGGCCCTTCAAGATGATATGGCGCATCAGGGAGCACTTCAAGGTGCCCGTCAGAGCCTGAGAGCCTGTCTGGGAATTGCTCATCCTGCCCTGTCGCGGGTGGGGATAAGCCCCGCCAACGCCGGCCGGGACGCAACCCGGCCCTACCATTAAATATACCGCAGACGGCTAAAAACCGGGCTTTCCGTCATTTCGACCGAAGGGAGAAATCCAAAGAGATCCCTCACATGCGTTCGGGATGACAAAAAGTCAGATTCAAGCCGTTCGCAGGTGGGGCCGGGTTGCGTCCCGGCCGATCCGGCTCCTCCGTGCCGGCCTGCCATTCCCAAACAGGCTCTGAGTGCGCCTGCTTCAAGGGAGCGGCCCCCCCGCAATGCTGTTGAAATAAGCTCATTGACCCCGGGGGCGGGCTGGACGGGAAGAGGGCGAGGGGGTTTCGGTCTTGAGCTGCTCGGCCGACGAAACGAAGAAGTCCTTGTAGAAAAAGAAGCTCACGAACAGCGGCAGGAAGTAGTAGACTGCCCGGTAGATGAGCGTTGCCATGAGGGCCCGGTCGTAGTCGAGTCCCATCAGGTAGAAGGAGCCCGCCATGGACCCTTCCATGATGCCGATGGAGGCCGGTGTGATGGAAAAGAGGCCTGCGAAAATCCCCACCGAAAACCCCACCAGCAGCGACCGGTTGTCCACCGGGTAATGGACGGCCAGAAAAGACGCTTTCAGGCATAGGAACATGGTCGCCCAGTCCAGCACGGCGAAAAGGGCCGGAACCAGCAGGATTCTCCAGTCCCTCACGAGCAGATTCATGCTCCGGTTGAAGTTTTGAAAGAACCTCTCGGCGCGCTCGGGCTGGTACCATGACGGGTGGCGGACCTTATGGCCCAGCCATGAGAAGGCGAGCATGAGCCATTGCCAGATACGCCTGCGGAAAGCTTCGCTGACGATGGAGTGAATGGTGACCCAGGTGAGGATGAAGGCAACCGCAAGAATCAGGACGCCGACTTCCATCTCCCGGGCGCTCAGCTTGTACTCACTGTACAGGTAGAAGAAACCCAGGTAAACGAACAGGACGGCCACGGTGTTGGTCAGGAACCCGTGGACCACGGAAATGGAGAGGGTGCTGCTCGGAGGGACCCTCTCCCGCGAGAGGAGATAGATCTTGACCGCCATGCCACTGAGCCCGCCCATGGCCATGACGAAGTTCAATGCCGTGGAAACCAGCGCGATGCGCATGGAGTCGGCGAACGGCAGGGGGTGCCGCATGCCTCGCAGGAGCCTGTGAAGCACGGCGGCGATGAAAACGTAGCTCGCGATGCTGGCCAGGAGGGCGGAAAGCGCCCAGTAGAAATTGATTTCCTGGAAGCTTTCCCCGAGCTTCCTGAGATCAGCCCGGTTCAGCGTGATCATGAAGATCGTCAGGCCGAGGGCTGCCGCAAGCCAAAACCGCTTCTTCCTGAAAATCCAGTGGTTCAAGCACTCTCTCCTCAACCGGCCTGAGAGCCCTGGCTGCTCCGCTGCAAGGCCATTTCCTGCTTCCGGAGTCAGCGCGGCTTCCCAGGCAAGCCGCGCTGTTGTCGAGATCGAGTCTCGCCGTGTGCGTTCTCGGGGTGGGAGTGCATCCACACATAGCAGAATCGATTCGCCATGGGAAGGCGCATCACACCGGGCCGGGAGCTTGCCTGCCGTCTCCATAGGCTTATGATTTTACGGCGGCGGAGTACAGCTCCACGGAATAGGATGTCCATTTCGTCGCCCGTCATGCCCGCCGGATCCCTTGCCCGGGGCGGGGCGAAAGCGCTTGACAAGCCCCTTTGAACCGCTAGAATGGTTCGGATATGCACAGTAGAACGCCAGCCGAAAACAAGCTCACATTCACATAGACGAAGGAGAACCGGAGATGGGAAGGGTCGCTGACAAGATCAGGGAGCTCCAGGAGCGCGAGTCGAAAATCAAACAGATGGGCGGCCCCAAAGCTGTCGCTCAGCAGCACGAGCGCGGCAAGATGACCGCGCGCGAGCGGCTGGACCACTTTTTCGATCCGGGCAGTTTCCGTGAGCTCGACATCTTCGTCAAGCACCGTGGGAGCCTCTTCGGCCTGGACAAGGTGGATATCCCGGCGGACGGCGTCATCACCGGCTACGGGACCGTCAACGGCAGGCAGGTTTTCGCGTTTTCCCAGGATTTCACGGCCCGGGCCGGGACCCTCGGCGAAATGCACTCCAAGAAGATCTGCAAGGTGATGGACCTGGCCCTGAAAGCCGGAAAGCCCTTCATCGGCTTCAACGATTCGGGCGGCGCGCGCATCCAGGAAGGTGTGGACGCTCTCTCGGGATACGGCCAGATCTTTTACCGCAACGCCATCGCGTCGGGGGTGGTGCCCCAGATCTCGGCCATCATGGGGCCTTGCGCCGGCGGCGCGGTGTATTCCCCCGCCATGACCGATTTCGTCTACATGGTCAAAAACACCAGCTACATGTTCATCACCGGGCCCGACGTCATCAAGTCGGTCCTGGGCGAGGTGATCACCCAGGAGGAGCTCGGCGGAGCCATGACCCACAGCAGCCGGAGCGGTGTGGCCCATTTCGCCTGTGAAACCGACGCCGACGCCATCGACCACATCAAGGTGCTCCTGGGCTATCTTCCCGACAACAACATGGAAGACCCTCCCCTGGTGCCCAACGACGACAGCCCCCTGCGCATGGACACGGCACTCGATTCCATCATCCCGGACAACCCCATGGGGGCCTACGACATGAGGGACCTCATCCGGTCGGTGGTGGACCTGGGCGACTTCTACGAAGTGCATGAATACTACGCACAGAACATGCTGGTGGGCTTTGCCCGCCTAAACGGGCGGACCATCGGGATCATCGCCAACCAGCCCAAGGTGCTTGCCGGCTGCCTGGATACGGATTCCTCGGACAAGGCCACCCGGTTCATCCGGTTCTGCGACGCCTTCAACATTCCCATGCTCACCATTGCGGATGTCCCGGGATATCTGCCCGGAAAGCAGCAGGAGTGGGGCGGCATCATCCGGCATGGAGCCAAGCTGCTCTGGTGCTATTCCGAGGCCACGGTCCCCAAGGTCACGCTGATCGTGCGCAAGGACTACGGCGGCTCCTACCTGGCCATGTGCTCGAAGGACCTCGGGGCCGACATCGCACTGGCCTGGCCGACGGCGGAAATCGCGGTCATGGGCGCCGAGGGCGCGGCGAACATCATCTTCAGGAAGGACATCAACGAAGCTCCGGACCCCGCGGGCAAGCGGATGGAAAAGATCGAGGAATACCGGAGCCTGCTCTACAATCCTTACATCGCGGCTTCCCGGGGCTACATCGACGGCGTGATCATCCCGTCGGAAACCAGGCCGCGGCTCATCGAGGCCTTCGACATCCTGGCCACCAAGCGCATGGCGCTGCCTCCCAAGAAGCATGGGAACATCCCGATGTAGGGGGTAGGTTTCTGGTCTCTGGTTCATAGTTTCCAGTTTCGGGTTTCGGGTTACGAGACGGCGGTGCCGGGTCCCGTCCCGGGATGTGGACCCCGCTCCGCGTTGCCTGTAGACACTTGAATGGAGGTCCGCTTTCGCCAGAAGGCGGGCCTTGCCGTTTTTTGCGGGGTGCGAGTCATGTCCGGCATCGAGCTTACTCCTTTCCACGACTGGCTGGTGGAGCTGCGGCGGGCCTTTCACCGGAATCCCGAGCTTAGCTATGGCGAGATCCGGACCAGCCGAAGGATCGCCGAGGTGCTGCGGGAAATGGGCGTCGAGGTCCAAACGGGAATCGGCGGCACGGGGATTCTGGCCCGCATCGAGTCCCGGCGGCCCGGCCCCGTGGTGGCTTTCCGGGCCGACATGGACGCGCTGCCGCTCCAGGAGATCTCCGACGCACCCTATCGCTCCGCCGTGCCGGGAGTCATGCACGCCTGCGGCCACGACGGGCATATGACCATTGCTCTTGGCGTGGCGCGCACGCTGATGGAGGAGCAGTGGCCCGCCAGGGGACGGGGGAAAGTCCTCATCGTGCTTCAGCCGGCGGAGGAGGGCGGGGCGGGGGCTCTCGCCATGCTGCGGAGCGGGGCCTTTGACGGCGAGCCCATCGATGCGATCTTTGCGGGTCACGTGCACCCCGAGCTGCCCGTGGGCCACGTTGGGGTCGCTCCGGGCGTCTGCAACGCCGCATCGGATTCCGTCCGAATGCGGATTACGGGAAAGGGGGGCCACGGAGCCCAGCCGCACCGCTGCGTGGACCCCATCGTGGCCGGGGCCGCCCTCGTGACCCAGCTGCAAAGCCTCGTGAGCCGCTCCATATCTCCCATGGACAGCGCGGTCCTCACCATCGGCCAGTTCGTTTCCGGCACGGCCTCCAACATCATTCCCCAGGAAGCGCTCCTCAGCGGGACCCTGCGCACGCTTAGGCCCGAGGTGCGTGACGCGATGGTGGAGCGCATCGACCGGATGGTCAAGGGACTGGAGCTCGCCTACGGGGTGAAGGTCCACCTGGAGATCATCCCCGGCTACCCTTTGCTGGTGAACGACTCTAATGTCGCCGAGATGGCCCGCGGCGTCGCATCGGACTTCCTGGGGCCGGACCGGGTCCACGTGGAGCTTCCGCGGATGGGCGCCGAGGATTTCGCCTACTTCCTGCAGCGCTATCCGGGGGTTCTGCTCCGGCTCGGCTGCCACAAGCCCGAGGAAGGCTTCCGCCACGCACTCCATTCGCCGCATTTCGACATGGACGAGAGGGCCCTGGATGTGGGAGTGGGCCTGTTCGTCCGGCTCATCAAGCACCGCCTGGGGCAGGCATAGGGTGGATCGGCACGTCGGCAATCGCGGACAGGATGCTTAGCTCAGCTGGATCCCAAGCTCGAGCTTGGGATCCAGCGAACACAATAGAGTGTCTACCACTCGAGTAGTCATTCCGGCGGTGTCCCGCCTTGGAGCCTGCCGGGACGGGCTTCAGCCGGAATCCACGGAAAGGAACTGGACGCCGGCTCAAGAAATGCCGGCATGACGAGAGACGAAATGGACATCTTATTCTGTGGAGCCGCACTTGGAGTTGGACTGCGTCAGGGTCTATTCTCCCTCGGGTGATCCGGACTGAGGCCGGATGTCGAATCGCCTGCCCTTGACCGCAAGATGAAAAGCCTGGGCTGCTTCGTCTTCCTCGATGTACCGGGCCAGCTCGTAGTAGGCCACCTTGCCGAAGCGCGTCCTGAGGCGCCGCGGCGTGGTGAGGCAGTAGAGGGCGGTGGTGTCGGGGCTGAGGACGAGGGTTGTGGGGTCGAGGGTTTCGCGGCGCCCGTCCTGCAGCTCGAGCTCGACTTCGGTGAGCCCGCCATCCTGGTCCAGCCTCGGAAACACGTAACGAATCCATAGGGGGGCGTCGGCCACCCGGACGGGGTGCACCTCGCCTTCGCATCGAATGAAGTAGCGTCCTTCGCTTTGGAACAGGGACCTGCTGAGGACCCGGAACAGCTGCGGGTCCGTGACGGGATTCCCCTCGCAGAGCCAGCCGCCGTGCTCGTCGATGAAGTAATCGTAGATGTGGGCTTGCCGGGTTTGGGTCATGGAGTGTTGGGAGAAGTTTCAAGTTTGAGGTTTCAAGTTTCAAGTTTCAAGTTGAAAACCAGCGCAGCGTGAGCCCTCTTCATTGTTTCGGGTGGCCCGGAGGGGCATGGGGAACTGCTCTGAAAAGAAGGGTTTGGCCGGGGCGCAACCCGGCCCTGCCGCCTTGGGGCCAGGTTCTTGTATGGGAGCGTTTTTCACCGTTTCGGGTGGCCCGAGGGGGCATGAGGGTTTGCCCTGCATGGTCAGGCCCGGCGGTGTATCGACTGAATAACGGCCGCGCCGCCGAGCGGCGGTCCGTCACATTTCGAAGTCCACGGCCAGGATGCTGCCGCACATCTCCCGCACCTTGTTTAGGACCGCCACGTGGTCCGGGTGGACCTGGTAGCGTTTGAGCGCCTCCAGGTCTTCGAAGGCGGAAACCAGGCAGAAGTCGTAGGAGCGCTCGGATCGGACGACGTCGCGCCCGTGCTCGTAGAGCTTGATCTCGGGAATGACGGCGGGGAGCGCCCCCAGCGATCGCTCGAGATCCGATATCTGACCGTCCGTGGTCTCTTCCTTGAACTTCATGAACACCACGTGCTTGAGCATGCCGTCCCTCCTGAAAAAGGTCTCAAGTTGTACTCGTGAAGGAATGAAAGCTTCATTTCCGTGAACGGTTGCCGCGGAACAGTGAAGCATCACAGAGGTTGTGGAAATGAAGTTCCTCAACCTTATCCGGTACAGAAGCCCCACAGCCCTCCTGGGGCACCCTGAACGATGAAAAGGACTATCGCCGCGCTGGTTTTGGACTTGAAACCTGAAACCTTGAACTTGAAACTTCCATCTATTTCAGGCGCCGGCCCGGCTTTCGCGCAGTCTGCGGTTGTCGCCGATGCGGATGGTGATCCTCTGGGTGTCGAAGTATTCCAGGAGCGGAATGGTGTACTTGCGGCTCGCCTGGGTCATCTCCTTGAACTGGGGGGTCGAGATCTCCCCGTGCTCCCTCAGGAACTCCACCAGCCTTTTATGCAGGTCGGACAATGCGGCCGAGTGGAAGTAAATGTCCTCCTTGACCTTCACCAGGATGGACTGGGAGAGCATCCACTCGATGACGTCCTGGTGCTGACGGGGCGTGCCCTGGAGCCCCGCCGTGATCTCCCTCAGGAAGGGCGGCTGGAGCCATGCGTCCCTGAACGCTTTCTCGATCTTTTGCCGAATGACCTCTTCATCCCGGGTCAGGTCCACCTTGTGCGAGGTGAGGCGTACCCACTCCATTTCCTGGACGATCTGGTCGTCCTCGGCCAGCTGTCTCAGGACGAAATTGTAGAGCTTCGCATCCACCGTCTCCGGCAGCTGGGCGGCGAGCTCTTCCTTGGCCATGCCGGTCTTGAGGGGGAATTTGCGGTGGTGCTCGGCCAGGGCGTCGAGGATGGTCCCCTTGAGCTCCTGGAGGACCTCGGCGTGGAGCAGGCGGCGGTTCTCCTTGTCGTAGAGGATGATCTTCTTCTGGCTGATGAACTGCTGCAAACATTTCTCCAGGACTTTCGGCGGCACGTTGGCCCGGAGGCGAAGCTGGTCTTCACTGAGTGCCTGGCATGAGGCGTCCCGGGCATGCCACAGGACGATGCTCGGGTCGTCGCCCCGGAGCAGGACCTCGAGCCCCCTGGCCGCCTCGATCTTGTGGTGTCCCTTGTGCTTGATGGGCAGCGGGTGGAGAATGCTCCCGCCGCCGATGGTCTGAACCGGTGAATAGGAGCGCATGACGAAGCGATCGCCCCGCAGGGCGGCTATGGGATGGTCGAGCCGGATCTGGGCGAAGGCCTCCTTGCCGGGAGGGAGCTCCTCCTGGTCCAGCAGGACCACGGTGGCGATGTGCTCGGCTGTCCCCGTGTGGAATCGAATCTTGGCGCGGTTCTTGACAGGCCGCGGCGCACTGCCGAGCATGTGCATGTGGACGTCCACCATGTGCGTGGCCACGAGGGCCCCGGGGGTTGCGATGACGTCGCCCCGCTGGATGAGCAGTCGTTCGATGCCCTGGAGATTGATGGCCGTGCGCTGGCCGGGGTAGATTTCCTGGACCTCCTGGTTGTGGACCTGGAGCCCCCGCACCTTCGTCTTGTGCATGGGAGGGTAGACCGTGACGGGATCCCCCACGGCGAGCTTTCCGGAAAGGCTGGTTCCCGTGACGACGGTGCCGAAGCCGCGCATGCTGAAAACCCGGTCCACCGAGAGGCGAAAGGGGCCGTCGGGGCTCCGGGGGTCGATACGGGCGACGATGGCGTCCAGGGTGGCCCGCAGCTCCTCGAGTCCCTCCCCGGTGGCCGCGGACACGGGGATGATGGGGGCGTCTTCGAGGAAAGTCCCCTTGAGGAACGAGGTCACGTCGTCCTTGACCATTTCGATCCAGTCGGGGTCGTCCACGAGGTCGGTTTTGGTGAGAACCACCAGGCCCTGCTTGACGCGGAGCAGCTCACAGATTTCCATGTGCTCGCGGGTCTGGGGCATGACGCCCTCGTCGGCGGCGATCACCAGGGCCACCAGGTCGATTCCGGTGGCGCCGGCCACCATGTGCTTGACGAAGCGCTCGTGACCCGGCACATCCACGATGCCGAGCCGCTCTCCGCTGGGGAGGACCATGTGGGCGAACCCGAGCTCGATGGTGATCCCCCGAAGCTTCTCTTCCTTGAGTCGGTCCGTATCGATGCCGGTGAGGGCCCTGATGAGGGATGTCTTGCCGTGATCGATGTGTCCCGCGGTTCCCAGTACGACCTGCTTCATGATTCGCCTTTTGCCGCCTGCCGGTTGTCATTTCTGGTGGTGGATTCGGTCATGCCCAGCTGCCCGAGAATCCTTGCCGCGGTTTCCAGTGCCTGCCTCCCATCTTCCGGACCTGGTGGATTCAGGGGCAGCAAGCCTTCCTCGGCTGGATATCTTACGTCCTTTGTCAGTCTGTATCAAATGGCTCCTTAAATCAACAGGCGAGTGCCACCAGAGGCGAGAGCGCAGGCGAGTGCGCCGGGACCGGTCCGCGGTCCGGAAGTGTTGGAGGGTTCCGGGAATTGCTTTGACAACCCTCCGAGTGCTGGGCTATTGTCCTTCAATTTAATCCAGGGGGAGATGCCGCCATGAGTCTCAACATTGCGCAATGCAGTCGCATGTATCGTTTGCCGCCGTATGTTTTCGCGCAGGTGAATGCGCTCAAGATGGAGAAGCGGCGTGCCGGTGAGGACATCATCGATCTGGGGATGGGCAATCCCGACCTGCCGACGCCCAAGCACATCATCGACAAGCTGGTGGAAGCGGCGAGGAAGTCGCACAATCACCGCTATTCGGCATCCCGGGGGATCACGAAGCTGAGGGAAGCCATCAGCGGCTGGTACAAGCGGCGCTACGACGTGGACATCGACCCCGAGAGCGAAGCCGTGGTGACCATCGGCGCCAAGGAAGGGCTCTCGCACCTGGTGCTGGTGCTCATCAGCCCGGGGGACGTGGTGCTGTCCCCGAACCCGACGTATCCCATTCACCCCTATTCAGCCATCATCGCCGGCGGTGACGTGCGGTCCATTCCCATCGGGCCCGAACGGAATTTCCTCGAGGATCTCCAGCACGCCATCAAGCAGACCTGGCCGAGGCCGAAGCTCCTGGTCATTTCGTTTCCCCACAATCCGACCACGGCGGTCGTGGACCTGGATTTCTTCGCCAAGATCGTCGACTGTGCGCGGGAGAACAATCTGCTGGTCATCCACGACCTGGCCTATGCGGACCTGACGTTCGACGGCTACGAGGCCCCGAGCTTTCTCCAGGTGCCGGGAGCCAGGGACGTGGGGGTCGAGTTCTTCTCCATGTCCAAGAGCTACAGCATGGCGGGCTGGCGCGTGGGCTTCTGCGTGGGGAACGCCGAGATCATCGCGGCCCTCACCCGCATCAAGAGCTACCTGGACTACGGCGTCTTTCAGCCCATCCAGATCGCGGCCACGGTGGCCCTGAACTCGGACCAGTCCTGCGTACAGCAGATCGTGAACGTTTACCGGTCGCGCCGGGATGTGCTGGTGGACGGGCTGAACCGCATCGGGTGGGCGCTCGAGAAGCCCAAGGGCACCATGTTCGTGTGGGCGCGCATTCCCGAGCCCTTTCGGCACATGGGCTCCGTCGAGTTTTCCAAGTACCTCATCGAGGAGGGCAAGGTCGCCGTTTCGCCCGGCCTGGGCTTCGGCGAGTACGGGGACGAATTCGTCCGGTTCGCCCTGGTCGAAAACGAAATGCGGACCAAGCAGGCGATCCGGGGTCTCCGCAAGGCTCTCCAGAAGAAATGACGGTCGCACCGCAAAGGGCGCGAAGGACGCGAAGAGACAATTGGCCTGCTGAAAACAGCTCTGCGCCCTCTGTGCCTCTGCGGTGGATATTTCAGTGTTTCCTGGAATTCAGCAACGAGAATAACCACCGGGAGGGAAAGTGCGTTCCATCGGAGTTGGACTCATCGGTTGGGGGACCGTCGGCTGCGGCGTCATCCGGGTCCTCGAGGAGAATGCGGAAGCCATTGGAGCGCGGCTCGGGTTCGGGCTCGAGCTCAGGCGCGTGGCGGACATGGACCTCGAGAGGCCGCGGCCGGTCCAGGTCCCTCGGGAGCTGCTCACATCCCGCGCCGAGGACATTCTGGACGATCCTTCCATCGACATCGTGGTGGAGCTCATCGGTGGCCTGGGGGCCGCGCGGCAGCTCATCACGGCTGCCCTCCAAAGAGGGAAGTACGTGGTCACGGCCAACAAGGCGCTGCTGGCTCACCATGGCAACGAGCTTTTCGACGTGGCGCGCGCCCATGGTCGGGCCATCGGGTTCGAAGCCTCCGTTGCGGGGGGCATCCCCTTCATCAAGGCGCTCCGCGAAGGGCTTGCCGCCAACCGCATCAACCACATCTTTGGAATTCTCAACGGAACGGCCAACTACATTCTGACGCGGATGACCGAGGCGGATTTGTCGTTCGGTGACGCCCTCAAGGAGGCCCAGGACAAGGGGTATGCCGAGGCGGACCCGACCCTGGACATCGAAGGGATCGATACGGCCCACAAGCTGGCCATCACCAGCGCCATCGCTTTCGGGACGCCCATCCAGTTCGACCAGGTATACACCGAGGGGATCTCACGGATCGATCCGGTGGACATCCAGTTTGCGGAGGAGTTCGGCTACCAGCTGAAGCTCCTGGCCATTGCCCGGCATTCCGCCAGCGGCCTCGAGATGCGGGTCCACCCGACGCTGATCCCCTCCAGTCACGTCCTGGCCAGTGTGCGCGGGGCCTACAACGCCGTGCACGTTCAGGGCAACGCCGTGGGCAATATCATGCTCTACGGCCTCGGGGCCGGGATGATGCCCACGGGAAGCGCCGTGGTGAGCGACCTCATGGACATTGCCAGGGACATCAACGCCGACACGCCCCCCAGGGTTCCCCACCTGGGCTTCAGAAAGGATCGGCTGGCCTCCATACCCATCAAGCCCATTTCGGACGTCAGCACCTGCTACTATTTTCGTTTTGCTGCCGTGGACCGACCGGGCGTGCTTTCCAAGATCTCGGGGATTCTGGGTGCGAACCACATCAGCATTGCCGCGGTGATTCAGAAGGGCCGCCAGACCCGGGGGGCCGTTCCCATCGTCATGATCACCCACGAGGCCGTGGAGAGCAACGTGAGGAATGCGATGGAGGAGATGAGCCGGCTGGATGTGGTTTTGGCCCCGACCCAGATCATACGCATCGAGGATCAATAGGTTTTGGACTTCCGCCGGGGCGGGAGCGGAGCCCTTCCTCTCGGGGAGCGGGTGGAATTCACGATGACAGGGAATCACTGACAAACAGCACCGAGGGTGGTCTTGGAGCGCGAAGCTCGAAATCCGAATCGCGAGATGTCTTCAGACGGCCATGGCCATCGTGCCAAGTTCGTCATCCTGGTGGGTGACGGCATGGGGGACTACCCATTGGCCGAGCTGGGGGGCCGGACGCCCCTCGAGGTCGCAACGACTCCCCACATGGATCGACTGGCCCTTTACGGAGAGATGGGGACCGTTCTGACCATTCCTCCCGGGATGGAGCCGGGAAGCGACGTGGCCAACTTGAGCCTCCTGGGTTATGATCCCGCTTCGTACCACACGGGGAGGGCGCCCCTCGAGGCCGCCAGCATGGGAATCCGCATGGGGCCGTCGGATGTGGCCTATCGATGCAACCTCGTCACCCTGGAGCAGGGGGACGGCGGCGTTACCCGCATGGGGGATTATTCGGCCGGACACATTTCGACTCCCGAAGCTCATCAACTGGTCTCCGCTCTCCAGCAGGCGGTGGCCGGCACCCAACTGAAGCTCTATCCCGGAGTCAGCTACCGGCATCTGCTGCTCTGGCCCGGCGGGCGGGAAGACCTCAAGACCACGCCGCCTCACGACATCACCGGGGAGCCGGCGGAGCCCCACTACGAGGTCTACCGGAGCGAGCCGCTGCTCCTGGGTTTCATGGAACGGGCGGCAGCCATTCTTGCGGACCACCCGGTCAACAGGGCGCGCAGGGAGGCCGGTCGACGGGAGGCCAACTCCGTCTGGCTCTGGGGGCAGGGCCGGGCCCCTTCCATGCCCACTCTGGCTGTGAGGGCGGGACTGCACGGGGCCATGATTTCGGCGGTGGATCTGCTCAAGGGCATGGGGGTCTACGCCGGCCTGGATGCCATTGCGGTGCCCGGGGCCACGGGCTATCTCGATACCAATTATGCCGGTAAGGTCCAGGCGGCGTTGAAGGCCCTTGAGGAGGGTGATTTCGTCTATCTGCATATCGAAGCCCCCGATGAGGCCGGCCACGAAGGGAGCCTCGAGAAGAAGATCCAGGCCATCGAAGCTTTCGACCGTCACGTGGTTGGCCCCATGGTCGAGGGGTTGAAGCGGTTTTCGAAGGTCAATCTGCTCGTCGTGACGGATCATCTGACTCCGGTGCATGTTCGTACGCACGTCTCGGATCCGGTGCCTTTTCTGCTCGTGGTGGACCTCCATTCCGCGCACGCCGAGCCCGGGCGAGGGAAGAGCGGTTACAGCGAGAGTAATGCCGCCGAATCCGGCCTTCGCCTGGCTGACGGGGTCTCGCTATTCAACAGGCTCATTGAGCTCCAATGAACCGGATGGGTCGAGCATGGTGGTGCAGGCGCAATTCAGGGTTCTGTATGGCGACACCGACGCCATGGGCCAGGCCTATTACGGCAACTACCTGAAATGGTTCGAAGTGGGGCGTGCCGAATGGTTTCGGAGCTTAGGCACGAGCTACCGGGAGCTGGAGGGTACGGGCGTCTACCTGCCCGTGGTGGAGGCGCACTGCAGCTACCACAAGCCCGCGTTTTACGACGATGTGCTCACCATCACGACAACTTTCCACTACGCTGGACCGGCCCGCCTGCAGTTCGACTACGAGCTCTCCAGGAATGGAGACTCGCTGGCGAGCGGCTATACGGTGCATGCCTGTGTCAACAGCGAGAGAAAGGTTCTGCGGCCTCCGGAGCATCTCCGGGCCATTCTGGATTCGTCGATTTCCTGAATTTCTGTCTCGTTGCGAGTGGATTTTGTGCGTGGGCGGCCTGACGCCGGGCGGACCTCGATGGCCGGCAACGGATGATGGCTGGAATGCGGGGCCGTGGCGCCTCGGGATACGCCAACACATACCTGGATGTTTGAAACATGATCATTTATCCCGGGCGGCATGGCCCGACGATGGCAGGAGGAGGGCGCCCAGTGGCTTCACGTGGTGGATTTGGACGGGGCGTTCTCCAGTTCTCCGAAGAATCGCCGGAGTATTCAGTCGATCATCGAGTCCGTCACGATCCCGGTGCAAATCGGCGGGGGGATCAGGAGCCTCGAGATTGTCGACGAATACATGGAGCTGGGGTTGAGCCGCGTCATCCTGGGGACCGCGGCCCTGAAGCAGCCGGAGATGCTCCGGGAGGCCGCCGGGCGGTATCCCGGCAGGGTAGCCCTGGGCGTCGATGCGCGTGGCGGCAAGGTGGCCATCGAGGGATGGAAGGAGACCACCCGGCTGGAGGCGGTGTCCCTGGTCAGGCAGTTTGAGAGCCTGCCTCTGGCTGCCGTCATCTACACGGACATCCACCGGGACGGCATGCAGACGGGAGTGAACGTGGAAGCGACGCGGCAGCTGCTCGCGGAGACTTCTCTGCCGATCATCGCCTCCGGGGGTGTCTCCACCCTGTCCGACATCCAGGCCCTTTTTCCGCTCATCGAAATGGGGCTCGAGGGGGTGATCACGGGTCGCGCCCTCTACAACGGCACGCTTGAATTGAAGGAGGCCCTCGACTGTGTTCAGGCGCATCTGGGGCAAAGCCCCGGTACACTCGGGCGGAAATGACCGCCCGGATCAGCCGGCTCCCAGGCTCGAGCCTGGGGGCCGGTGACCGATTGAGGACTTGCGCCCGGCGGGACCAGTCGGCGGTTATGAAGGGAAATCGTGACAAATGGAGCTGATGCAGCGCATCGAGGAAGCATTGAAGGAAGCCATCCGCGGCAGGCAGGAGAGCGGGCGCAACGCGGTTCGCCTTCTCCTCACGGCTCTCAAGGTCAGGGAGAAGGAGCTGAAGAGGCTCCTCGATGAGCCCGAGATTCAACAGGTCATCGCCTCCCAGATCAAGCAGCGCCGGGACTCCGCCGAGCAGTACCTGGCCGGGGGCCGGAAGGACCTGGCGGCCCTTGAGGAGGAGGAGATCGAGATCCTCGTGGGCTTCCTGCCCGAGCAGCTGACGCCCGAGGCCCTGGCCGGGCTCGTCAGTGCGGCCATAGCCGAATCGGGTGCCCGGTCGGTCAAGGACATGGGAAAAGTGATGAAGCTTCTCATGCCGAAGGTTGCCGGGCGTGCCGATGGCAAGCTGGTCAATGAAATGGTTCGGAGCAAACTCTCATCCTGATCCCGGATGATCCAGCCCGAGACATGCGTCTTGATTTGGTCATCTCAAACGGGTACATATGAAAGGTTTCGCTGCTCACCCCTCCTGTATCGACCGCGTTGACACGAGGAGTTGACCACTGAAAGTGGGTGCATCAGACCTGGCCGTCCTGGTTAAGCAAGCCGCTGATATCGTCGACGTGATCGGTCGCGTGGTAACGCTGCGACGCGCGGGGCATCGCCACGTCGGGCTTTGCCCCTTTCACCAGGAGAAGACCCCTTCCTTCCACGTGGATCCCGAAACCCAGTTTTTCCACTGTTTCGGGTGCGGCCAGGGTGGGGACGTGGTCACCTTCGTCATGAAGCACCAGAACCTCTCTTTCGGCGATGCGCTTCGGCATCTGGCGGATCGCTACCATGTGGTGCTCCCGGAGGCGTCGGCCACGACGGGTGTAGCCGCGGAAGCTTCCAGAAAGGAGCGGGAGGCCCTTTTCAGGGTCGTTGAGGCCGGGGCCGAGTTTTTCTACGGGCAGCTGCACCACAGCCCGGCGGGTCGAACGGCCAGGGATTACCTCAAGCAGCGCGGCATTGCCGAGCATGTGGTGGAAGCCGAGCGCATGGGGTACGCGCCGGACCGGTGGAATGGCCTGTTGCACCACCTTGAGAATGCCGGCTTCGACACGGGGCTGGCCGAAAAGGTCGGTTTGCTCAGCCGGGGTGCCAGGGACAGGGTCTACGACCGGTTTCGACACCGGCTCATTTTTCCGATTCGCGACGATCAGAATCGAGTGGTGGCTTTTGGTGGGCGGAGCCTGCCCCGTGAGAACGGGGTCGAGACCCGGCCTACGGGGGCTGCGCGTGGGGAGGAGCCAAAATATCTCAACAGTCCCGAAAACCCTTTGTATCACAAGGGGCGGATGCTCTACCAGCTGTCGCGCGCCCGCGAGGCGTGCCGCAACCATCGTCAGGTCCTCCTGGTCGAAGGCTACTTGGATCTCCTGGCTTTTCACAACCATGGGTTTTACCGGGTGGTGGCGACCCTGGGCACCGCGCTCACGCCGCACCAGGCGCGGCTGCTGGCCCGCATGTCGGACGAGGTGGTTCTCGCCTATGACGGGGACGAGGCTGGAGAAAAAGCCATGCTGAGGGCTCTTCCCCTTTTCATGGAGGAGGAGCTCACCGTCTCCTGCATTCGCTTTCCGGCGGGGATGGATCCCGACGATTACCTGAGGGCTCACGGAATGGAGGGGCTCGAGAGGCTTGTCTCCGGGCGTGAGGATCTCGGACGCTATGCCATCGACAGGGTCCTGGAGCGATGGGACGGGAGCACCGGCGGGAAGTCCCGGATCGTCAGTGAATTGAGGCCCATATTGCGAAGCGTGCGCCAGCCGGTGCTGAAGGCCGAATATGTCCGCATGGTGGCCGGGCGGCTTTCGGTCCCCGAGGGGGCGGTCCAGGAGCAGGTCGGGGGAGGCGAGGGGCGCAGGCCCACGGTCCAGGCGCCTCCCCGGAGGGCCCTCCAGGCTCGCGTGGAGCAGCCCGGATCCCTGGAAGAGAGCATCGTGCGATTGATGATTCACTATCCCGGCCTCATCGACGAGGTGGAGAGGTCTGGGGCCGTGGAGCATTTCAGCGACACCAAGGTCAAAACCCTGGCGGAGCTCTTGTTGAAGAGCCCTCATCCTCCTTCGGGAGCCTTCAGCGCCCCGGCGGTGTTTCAGCAGCTGGAGGATCCCGATCTGAGAGGCCTTCTGACGCGTTTTATGATGGAATCGGCGGATCTGGCGGATGTGGAGACACACCTGAGCGACTGGCTGGGAGCGTTGTGTCAGTTGAAGCCCAGGCGGAGCCGCCTTTGTGCTCTGAGCGAGGCCCTCGACCGCGCGCAACGGGATGGAGACATGGTCGAGGTGAAGACACTGCTCGGCCAGATACAGAGTCTGCACTCAGCCAAGAAGAAGGGTCGGCGGTCGACTCCAAACCATTGAAGGAGAATTCACCTGATGACGGACAAGGATCTGAAGCAGCGGCGTGACCCTGCTCTGTCAAAGCCCGAAATGGACGACATAAAACGCCTGATCACCGTGGGCAAGGAAAAGGGATACCTGACCTACGACGAAGTGAATGAAGCCCTTCCGGAGGACCTGGTGTCCCCCGAAAAGCTCGACGACATGATGATGATCTTCGACGAGATGGACATCGAAATCGTGGACTCGGAGCAGCAGGTCCAGGTGGTCCGCGAGGCCATGGCCGTGGATTCCGAGTCGCTTCTCGAGGAGGAGGAAGAAGAGCTCCAGCTGGAATCCGATGTCTCCAGTCGGGTGACCGATCCGGTGAAGATGTACCTTCGGGAAATGGGACAGGTATCCCTTCTGACCCGCGAGGGCGAGGTGGAGATCGCCAAGCGCATCGAGGCGGGCGAACGGGAGGTTTTCAATGCGATCATGGAGTCCTCCATCGGCATCAAGGAGATCATGAGTCTGAGGGAGCGCCTGGAAAGTGACGTGGTCAGGATTCCCGATGTCCTGAGGGAGGTGGAGGAGGACATCAGTCCCGAGGAGGAAGAGAGCCAGAAGAGTCGAGTCATCCGGATGCTGGAAGAGGTTCAGAACCTCGATGAGGACAACAAGGCCATGCAGACCACCCTGCTGTCCCACAGCATCACGCTGGACGAGCAGGTGGCTCTGAAGAGTCGGCTGCAGCAGAACAAGGAGCAGATCGTGAGTCTGCTCAAGGGAATGCAGCTGGGTCGTCGCCATATCGACAATATCATCAATAAATTGAGGGAATGCCTGCTTAACGTCGAACGATCCGAGAGGGAGCTCCAGGAGAGCCTTCTCACCTGCGGAAAGCCGTATCAGGAGCTCAAGCCCCTTTACGAAAACGCTCAACGGGGCGACGAGCAGCTCCAGGATTGCGCGAATCTGCTGGGCCTTTCTCCCGAGCGGTTCCTCGATCTGGCTTGCCGGGCCGTGGCGGCGAGGGAGCGCATCACGGAGCTGGAGATGGAGGCCAAGATGGATTCCAAATCCCTCCGGCAGATCCTGCGGCGCGTGGAAGACGGCATGATCCGGGCGAAAATCGCCAAGAGCGAGCTCATCGAGGCCAATCTCAGGCTGGTGGTCAGCATTGCCAAGAAGTACACCAATCGAGGGCTCCAGTTTCTGGATTTGATCCAGGAAGGCAACATTGGCCTCATGAAAGCCGTCGACAAGTTCGAATATCAACGCGGGTACAAGTTCAGCACCTACGCCACCTGGTGGATACGGCAGGCCATCACCCGGGCCATCGCGGACCAGGCGCGCACCATCCGTATCCCCGTGCATATGATCGAGACGATCAACAAGCTCATCCGGACCTCGCGCTACCTGGTTCAGGAATTGGGCCGCGAGCCCACCCCGGAGGAGATTGCCGAGAAGATGGAATTCCCGGTGGAAAAGGTGCGGAAAGTCCTGAAGATCGCCAAGGAGCCCATCAGCCTCGAGACGCCCATCGGCGAGGAAGAGGACAGCCACCTGGGGGATTTCATCGAGGACAAGCGGGTGGCCTCGCCGGTGGATGCGGTGATCAACCTCAACCTGAGCGAGCAGACGCGGAAGGCGCTGGCGACTCTGACGCCCCGGGAGGAAAAGGTCCTCCGCATGCGTTTTGGCATCGGAGAAAAGGCGGACCATACCCTCGAGGAAGTGGGGCAGGATTTTGCCGTCACAAGGGAGCGCATCCGCCAGATCGAAGCCAAGGCGCTCCGAAAGCTTCGGCACCCCAGCCGCCGAAAGGAGCTCAAGAGCTTCATCGAAACCTGATTGAGCGATGAAAAGGGGCTAACGGGGGTTGGTTTTCAACCTGAAACCTGAGACTTGAAACCTGAGACTTTTCGCAGCAGAGAGCCGGATCATGAGGGATGATGAGGAAAGGACGGGCTTGTCGGGATTGAAGGTCCTGCTGTTTGACGAGCTGCCCGTGAAACGCAAGTACTATGTTTCCTGCCTGCGGATGTGCGGGCTGCGCGAGATCCTCATCGCCGACAATCTTCCTGATGCTGTTCAGGCCATCGTCTCGAGCAACATCGACCTCGTCATGCTGACCTGCATGGCTGATGGGGCGGGGATGGACCTGCTGGCGGAAATCCGGAGTCTCGGCGCCACTTCCGCAATCCCGGTGGTGGCCATCATGCCCGAGGTCAATGTCATGATGGGCCTTCGAATGCTGGCCCGGGGGGTGAACCATATTCTGACGGATCCACTCACCCAGCAGGCGGTGGAGGCCATGGCTCAGAGAGTGTTCAGGGAGCGATTCGGAGTCGACCCGATGGACCGGGAGATTTCCATCGCTCGGGCGCTCCTCGGCGAGGGAAAGCTGGAGGATGCCCATCGCCTGTATTCTCGTTGCCTCAGGATGGAGGGAGTCTCCCGCGAGCAGCTCTTTGAAATCTACCTGGGCCTGGCCGGCGTCGGCATCGAGAGGGGGGAATGGCTGGATGCGGAGAGCAATCTCTTCCTGGCCCTGGAGATTGCCAAATCCGAGACCAACCGGGTACTGACGCATCGACTGCTCTCCCTTGCCTTTCACCAGTATGGAAGGCTTTACGAGAAGCGGGGCCTGGTGGAAAAAGCCCTCAAGAGCTATCACACCTCGGTGTCGTTCAACCCCTACCAGCTGGCCAGCCATAAGCCGCTTCTGATGCTTCTCCTCAAGCAGGACAATTTCGCGGAGATCGCAAGACTGCTTGCC
This sequence comes from Syntrophobacteraceae bacterium, assembly GCA_025454175.1. Classification (GTDB taxonomy): domain Bacteria; phylum Desulfobacterota; class Syntrophobacteria; order Syntrophobacterales; family Syntrophobacteraceae; genus JALOOX01. The sequence goes on from JALOOX010000049.1 coordinate 34,199, forward strand.
GAAGCGCGGACGAACTTCCCCCCCTACAGCGAGCCCTTGGGGGAGCTGGCCGAGATCCTGAACGGAATGGCCGTCAGAGCACAGGTGCTCGGCCTGTCCGTTTATGCTGCCAAGCTTTACGATCAGCTCGTCACCATTCCCCATGACCGCGTGGTGGTGCATCAGGACGTTGCCGACTATCTGGTCAACGCCGGCAGGGTCAGCCAGGCACTGACGACCCTCAGGGAGGCCAGCCTCCGGACGCGGAAGCCCGAAATTTTCGGCAGAATCGGCGCCATTCTGCTGGATGTCGAGAAGCGTTACCTTGCGGGCGGCCCCAAGAGCCGCAACGCCGATCTGGACCTCAGCTTCTTCAGGGACCTGGATTCCCCCAGGACCATGGAGCTGGCTCACCGGGCTTTCCAGGAGGGGCTGCTCTTGAATCCGGGCGATGCACAGCTGCGTCTGGGAGTGGCGTACTGCCTCATGCGCAAGGGGGAGCGGGAAGCCCTGGAAGAGCAGCTGGCCAAGTTCAAGGACGCCGGCAGGATGGGAAGGAAGCTCTTCCTTCGGGTCATCGACATGTTGATTGAGGGGCGGCTTCATGATCTGGCTCAGCAGTGGATAGAGGATGCGCTCTCCCATTTCCCGAGGGAGATTGTCTTCCACGAATGCGCGGCCCGGTGCTTCAAGGCACAGAAGAAGCCACGGAAGGCCGTCGACTGCTTGAAGCAGGCCCTGACCCTGGACTCGGAGCATTTAGGGGTCACCCTGGCCCTTGCGCGGCTGCACGAGGAGCTGCGCCAGGTGGATGAGGCTGCGTTCTACTATGAGAAGGCCCGAAAGCTTTCTCCCGAGGCAGCCCCGGCGGGGAAGGCATCGGAGGTGGCGGCGGCGGTGGAGAGGAAGGATTCCACGAAGCGCGGCCGGAAATGGTTCTGACGGGGTCGGATGGAGGAAAAATGGCTTGACAAGGTTCGAGCCCTTTTCTTTAATGAAGAACTCATGCTTTTTTGGAGTTTGGGGCCCATAGCTCAGTTGGTAGAGCCACCGGCTCATAACCGGTAGGTCCCTGGTTCGAGGCCAGGTGGGCCCACCAATCATAACCTGCGACATTGGTCATCATGGGAATGAGCTTCAGGCAAAGTTCATCAAAGATTGTGCCCACTAAAACACTCAGGGGTCAGGAGCCGAAACGAACGGCTCACTTAACCCTTGAATTGGAAAAGCGATGAAGGGGTGTTCCAGACGGGAGCACCCCTTCTCTCGTTTTGGGAAGAGCGCGGGACGATGGTTCGAGTCAAGCACGTTCTGAACTGGCTGGATGATCATGCTCCCTTTCGCCTAGCCGCGGGCTGGGATCGATGCGGGCTTCAGGTGGGCGACCCCATGTCGGCGGTCGAGCGGGTTCTGGTGGCTCTGGACCCGACTCTCGAAACCATTCGGGAGGCTGAGCAGCGCGACTGCCAGTGCCTCGTGACCCACCATCCGCTCTTCCTCAAACCGCTGGATGCCGTGCGGGTCGACAGGTTCCCGGGCGGCTTGATCGCGCGGGCCCTCCGGGGCGGAATCAGCCTGGTGGTTGCCCACACGAATCTCGACGTGGCCAGGGCGGGAACCAATGCCGTTCTGGCCGAGATGCTTTCCCTGGGCTCGCTGCAGCCCCTCGAGGTGGATCCGGCGCTGCGTCATGAGGAGCTCTACTCGGGTCTGGGGCGAATCGGTCTGCTGCCACGGACTGTTCCCCTGAGCGATTTTGCCGAGGAAGTGAGGCGGCTTGCGAAGGGCATTCGGATCCGCGTCGTGGGGGAGCCTTTCCGCCCGGTGCAGCGCGTGGCTCTTTGCACGGGAAGCGGCGGCAGCCTCCTGGACCTGGTGATCAGGGAAGGAGTGGACGTGTATGTGACCGGCGACATCAAGTACCACGAGGCTCAGCGAGCCCTCGAGGAGGGAGTCGCGCTGGTCGACATGGGACACTTCGCTTCGGAGAGAATCGTTGTCGATCCCCTGGCCGAATACCTGCGGTCCAGGGCTTCCCTCGAACATTTCGAGCTGGAGGTCTTCACGGCGAGCCGTGAGGAGGACCCGTTCTGGATTCTTTAGATCAAAGGAGGAATACCTTGCTCCAGCAACTCAGGTACCTTGTCGAGCTTCAGGTCTTGGAGGACAAGAAAAACCAGCTCATTCGCGGCTACAACGACACGCCCAAGCGCATTACCGAAATCGAGCAGGAATACGCCCGTTTCGAACAGGCCCTGCTCACTCGGAGAGCCGAGGGGGACCATGCCAGGAAGATGCACCGGGCGCTGGAACAGTCCATCGCGGATTTGGAGAACCGCATCGGCCGCAGCAAGATCCGGATGAACGAGGTGAAAACCAACAAGGAATACCAGGCCATCCTGAGGGAAATCGATGACTTCAAGACCGAAATCCGGCGCAGGGAGGACGAGGCCCTCGAGGTGATGGAGCAGGTGGAGAACATCACCAGGGAGCTCAAGACGCTGGAACGGGAGTTTGAAGTGCACAAGGCCCGCCTGGAGGCCGACAAGAAGATCCTCGAGGAGGAATCCGACCGCCTCAAGGAGCGCCTGGGTCAACTCGATGCGGTGGCGGCCGAGATACGGGTGAAGATCGACCCGGCTCTCCTCAAGCGATGCGACTCCCTGCTGGAGCGACAGTCGGGCGTTGCCGTGGCGCCCGTGGACGCCGGGACCTGCAGGATCTGCCATCTGAACATTCCGCCCCAGAAATTCATCGAGCTCCAGAGAGACGAGACCATCATGCAGTGTCCCCACTGCCACCGCTTCCTTTTCTGGGCGGGAAATGAGGCCTATCAGGTGATGGATGAAGACCTGGGGCTTTCGGCCTGAAAAGAAAGTTTCAAGTTTCAGGTTTCAAGTTTCAGGTTTCAGGTCTTGGGTCCCGGGTTGCGGGTCAACGGGGGTCCGTGGGTGGGTCCCCCGGAGAGCCGGCGCCCTTTGGCATGCCCACCCGAATGCTGAGGCGGTCGGAGCTGTGGCGAACGGCATCCCCTGTTGTCAGGCCGACCCGCTTCCGGATTGGACCAGGAGAATGGTGGACGTGCTCGAATGCTTCCTCCGGAATGCTTGATGGCGGGGGAGATACGAGTCATCCTCGGTTCCGGGGCCTGCCGAGGGGCAATAATCCTCGTTGATCCTTACCTTGAGCAACGATTCCGAGTGTATTCCCAGACGTGCCCTGTCCAGGGCTTCGATGACCATTCTGCCCGGTCCCGAGACGAGCCTCTCGCCACTGCCCTCCATGATATGATCCGCCGGATCGCCGGCGACGGTGATCCGCCCGAGCGTACTAGTGCTGCAGGCCCCTGCGCGCCTCCATGCGGGCCTTGAGCCTCGGGAAGCTGTCGATGTCGGTGTGGGGGAGGAAGAGCGAGGCGACGTAGTGGTCCATGTAGGACGGCGTGTCGGAGAGCTCGAAGCTGGTCATCTTTTTGGTCACCTCGACCACGTCCCGCCGCAGCCGGTTGGTGAGGGAGCCCATGCGGCATCCCAGGAGGGAGCCGTTTCCGATGTAGGTGACCTTGTCGGGGTCCGTTTCGGGAAGGAGGCCTATGACCATGGCTTTCTCCAGGTCCACGTAGCTTCCGAAGCCCCCGGCCAGGACGATCTTGTCGATGCTCTCCAGGGTGAGCCCCACCTCCTCGAGGAGGGTCTGGTATCCGCTGAAGATGGCCCCCTTGGCCCGGATCAGGTTGTCGATGTCGTTTTCGTTGAGGGTGATGTCGCGGTCGATCTGGGTTTCCTCGGCCCACGCCAGCACGTACTCCCAGACGCCGTCGTTTTCGCGGAGGCGTGGAGTCTTCAGGTCCCTGTGGTATTTGCCGCGGCCGTCGATGATGCCGAGCTCGAGGAAGGTGGCCACGATGGTGATGAGCCCCGACCCGCAGATGCCTTTGGGCCGTGCATTGCCGACGGTGATGAGCATGGGCTCGAGGCTGACCGGGTCGATGGAGAAATCCTCGATGGCCCCCCTGGCGGCCCGCATGCCGAACTGCAGGCCCCCTCCCTCGAAGGCGGGCCCGGCGGAGCACGCCGCGCAGGCGAACCAGTCCCGGTTGCCCACCACGATTTCCGCATTGGTTCCGATGTCCAGGTAGAGGGTGACCGCTTCGGCGCGGTAGAGACCGGCCCCCATGACGCCGGCCACGATATCGCCGCCCACGTAGCTCGATATGGCGGGGTAGACGAGGGCGGTCACGTGGTCGCCGAGCTCCAGTCCGAGGGTTGAGGCGGTGATGGGCGGATACAGCGTGGCTGCCGGCACGTAGGGCGCATAGCGGATGTAGCGCGGGTTGATCTTGAGGAACAGCTGGGTCATGGTGGTGTTGCCGGCCAGGGTGATGCTCGAGATCTCCTCGGGGTTGACCTTGGACTGCTGAACGATCCTTCGGATGATGGTGTTGATGGTGGCGACGACGACCTGGTGGAGTTTTTCCAGGCCGCCGGGCTTTTCGGCATGGACTATGCGGCTCAGCACATCCTCGCCGTAGCTGATCTGCCCGTTGAGCTCGCCATGCTGGGCCAGCACCTCGCCGCTGATGACGTCGATCAGCTGCCCGTAGACCGTGGTGGTCCCGATATCCATCGCGATGGCGTAGTTGCGTGCCGTGGTGTCGCCCGGCTCGATGTTGATGATGTGGCTTTTTCGACCGGGCAGAACCGGGCGGGCCAGGGTGGCGGTCACCTTGAAGCCGCTCGAGCGCAGCAGGTCCGGAATCTTGCGGATCACCGAGAGCCGCGCCACCAGCCGATGTTCGTCGTGCTTGGCCTTGAGGTAGCTGATGAGCCGGGTCACATCGGGCAGCCGGTCGCTCTCGCTTGGCGGAGGCAGCTCCAGGTAGCGCTTTTCGACGGGCGGAATGAACAGCCCCTGCTCTTTGAGCGACTCGAAGTCCACCTCGTGAACGCGCGCCGTCTTGCGCGGAGTGGCCAGCCGGTTGAGAACGCTCGCGTCCGCCTCGGATTCCACGGGAATGCGCACCGAGAGATCGCTGCGAACGCAGCTCTGGCAGGCCAGCCGATAGCCTTTGGCCACGTCCTCCGCGCTGAGCTTTTCCGTGATGCCCCCTTCGACGCTTCCCGCCTCGATGATCACACGGCATTTGCCGCACACACCCGCCCCGCCGCACGAGGCATTGACGTGAACACCGGCTTCCATGGCCGCGCGAATGAGATTCTCACCATCGGAAATCTTGACCGCCTTGTTGTGAGGCTGAAAAACCACTCGATACTCGCTCATGGAGCGCATCCTTTCTCGCCGCTTTATTGTGCCCGAAGGCAGGAAAAAGTTCGTGAGCCTCTGGAGGGGATCGCGATTATCGTGCATTCAACAAGTACGGAAAATATAATGCCTCAGCTTCCTTGGCAAAGTCCACACTCTGTTACTGGAGCCTCTACCCCGCGGGGATCGTCACTATGGGTGCGCCTTCCTTGCCGCCGGTTTCCACAAGGGTGAAGATGAACATGAGGAAGGAAAACATGCGTTTTGACGGCAGGTCCCGGTCATCGATCCAGAACCAGTAGCCATGGTAGGGCACGGCGACGAATGCGTCGGAGGGTTTGCCGGGGGAGCTGTGAATGCGGATCAGTGGAGTGGACGGGCCGCCCATGCCTGAATCGTCCGTCTGTGTCGGATTGACCCGCTTTTCCTCCACGTGGATGTCCGGGACTTCGATATAGGAGGCAAGATCGATGATGATCTCCAGGATGGAGCGGCTCAGAATGGCCAATTCCCGGTCGTTTCTGGCGATGGAGGCATACACGATGGCGAATTCCTGAGCGGTGGGGTCGAGGCCCAGCATCCTTCGTACGGCAAGAGTATCCTCCGCGGTGGCTTCATCCACCTTGCCGCGGATGGTCATGAGGGTGGCGTCCTTCTCGGTTGTCTTCTGGACGCGCAGCCCGATGGCCCCCGAAGCCTGAAGCCTTTTCAGCCTTTCGAGCAGCGGGTGGAAGTCCGGATCCGCGAGGCGGGCCCGTGCCGCCCCGCCAAAGCGGTTCCGGATCCCGTTCACGGAATGCACGCAGAGCCTGAAGACAAGATCGGCCGGGTAATTCGCCTGGATCAGGCTCAGGATCGATGCGGGCGGGATGGGGGTCATCAGGCTTCGTGCGAACCTCTCCCCCGTGAGGGGGCTGTAGGTGATGGTGGGGCGGTCGATGTAGCGGGCGGCAGCCCCCGCCGACTGGGTGTCGGTCAGGGCTGCGGTGATCTGGTCCACCCAGGTGAGCCGGAGGTCCACCTGGCTCTCGACGGAGTACTGGTTGATCACCGATGCCACGTCCAGGAAGGTTGGAGTGTCGCCATAGCGCATCTTCACCATGTTGACGAGCATCTGGGCCTTCCAGGAATCGGAAATGGCGGTGGTGTAATCGAACCGGTCGCGGGAAACGGTGTGAGGGCCGACGCCCGCGCAGCCTGCGAAAGTCAGGAGCAGGCCGGTGAGAACGACAGTGCTGAACCCCTTTCGAACGATCATCCCTGCCCCCTTCCTATCCAAGAGACCCTCACAGCCAATCCAGGACATGAAATCCCCAGGCTGGTAAATCCACGTAAATCCCCGGACCGCACATCGCATCCCCATCCCGCTCGTAGACCTCCGAGGTGAAAGCGTCTTTCAACCGCCAGGTCCTGCCCTTGAGATCGTCCCACGGGATTTTGACAAGACACTGGGAGGCTGCATCGGAGAGGTTCACCACAATCAGGCAGCGCGACTCCCCCTTCTGCCAGCACCAGGTAACGAGGTTCAGATAGCTCACATTGTCCGGCCAGCCCGTGCGCTCACAGAGACGCCACTTTCCTTCAACGAAATCCACCCTGGACATGGCTTCGAGCAGCCGGCGGTAGAACGCAAGCAGATTGGAGTCCGGCGACTCTTCGGGACGCCGGGCCAGGAAGACGGGCAGACGCACCCGGCGCCCCTCCATCTGCCCTTCATGAATCAGACGGGTTCCGGGGAGCGTCAGGGCAGTGACCGCAACGGCCCGGTGCTTTTCCGGCGTGAAGGCGGCGGCCGCCCGGGGCTCGTCATGGTTTTCGATGAAGCGGACCAGCTTTTCCTGGTAGTCGAGGTCCGCGCACAGGTGCAGCCGGACGGTCTCCGCCGGGGCATGCTCCAGCCGGTCGTAGAGCTGCTTGTCGTAACAGGTGTCAAATCCCTGCTGCTGGAGCGCCCACTCCAGGTCCCAGTACGCCTCGGCCATGAACCGAAACTCCGGGTGGCGCGAGCGCACCGCAGGGATAAGAGTGGGCCAGTAGTCCTCGGCGGGACGCACCCCGGCCTTCGGCCCCCAGGTCCGCTCGAAGACGTCGCTCATCATGAGCATGGCCATGTCGCAGCGCACGCCGTCGCACTGATCGGCGATCTCCCGCACCGTCTCGACGGCCGCGCCGCGCAGACCCGGGTCGAACGCGTTGAGCTGGAGCACGTCGGGCCAGGCCGGAAAGTACGGATCCCGACCGCAGGCCAGCACCTTTCCCCCGGCTGCGATGAATGAGGCGGGGTCCCGGCGCAGGTCCTCGTCGTCTCCCTGGATGAAATACTCGGGATGCGTGAGGCGGGGTCCCGGCGCAGGTCCTCGTCGTCTCCCTGGATGAAATACTCGGGATGCGAGGATGCCCAGGGGTGATCGGGGGCCACGTGGTTGGGCACGAAATCGAGGATGAGTCGCAGGCCGCGCTCAGCGAGCTTTTCACGCGCGGTGGCGAGCCCCGAGGGCCCCCCGAGGTGGTCGTCCACGACGTAGCGGCGCACGCAATAAGGCGAGCCGACATTGTCGGCGGCTGTAAAGTCAGGGAGGGCGCGGTGAAAATCCTCCAGGAGCCCCTTGTTCCGCATGGAAATCCGGGCGCCCTCGGGACTTCGCTCCCAGACCCCCATGAACCAGACGGCGTCAAAGCCAAGAGCGGCGATCTGATCCCAGTCGGCATCGGGAATCGAAGCGAGGTTCAGGGCACGCTGCTCCCTCCGGCTGAGCTCATCAAGCCAGACCCACGTGTTGATTTCGTAAACGAGCGGGTGTTTCGGCCAGGATTGCATGTTGCACCTCCTCTTTGCCCAATAGAAATCAGC
>JALOOX010000103.1 GCA_025454175.1 Syntrophobacteraceae bacterium
GAACCTTGAAAACACTGGGAGACTGGAGGATGCTCATAAGATCTACACTATTGGCATGAAGCACGTCTCAACCGACGCACAAATAGATCTGTGCATGGCCTCGGCCCGACTGTATCGTCAGCTCAAGAAACCGGGCAAGGCGGAATCCGACTTGCGGCGCGCGATTTCCCTTAACCCGGGGCGACCGGAGGGCTATGTTGAGCTGATGGTCCTGTTCGCTGGTGAAGGACGGTTGGATGATGCGGTTCAGGTCTGCCACCAGATGGCCAGGCAGCCGGGTCTGGCCTATGGAGCACATGTATCACTCGGGAGTCTATTGGCGGACTACGGAAACGCCGAGGAGGCTTTCCGTCAGGCGATTCAGTTGTCTCCCGGGGCGTCGGATGCCTACGACCGGCTCGGCCAGCTTCTGGTCGGCCAGGAACGGCCCAGGGACGCCGCGAAAGTGTATCGGGAGATGGCCGGGCAGCCCGAGCTTGCCTGGCAGGCGCACGTGCTGCTCGGAGACTTGTGGGTGGAGCAGGAGAAGCCCGGGCAAGCCGAGCAAGCCTATCGGAAAGCCGTCAAGCTCGACCCGCGGCAGCCAGCCGGCTATCTGCGACTGGCGCGGCTCCATCAAGGGCAGGGGAAGCTGGATAAAGCCGAAGCGCTGATCGAGAAGGCAAGGAAGGCCGCACCCGACAGCGCGGACCCCTATGTCGTGCTGGCACAGCTCAGGGAGCAGCAGGGCAGAACGGATGATGCCATCGCGCTCTATCGTCAGCTCGTACAGCTCAGGCCCAACGAAGCGTCGGGCGCCTTCCAGCGCATCGGCGACCTGCTGATCGCCCTGGAGCGCCACGACGAAGCGGCGGCGGCGCTGGGGCTGGCGGTTCAGCGGGACCCCTCCAACGCCGGCGCCTACTTCAGCCTCGGAACGATCCACGAGCGTCAGGGAAACCTGGAGCAGGCGGCCGAGATGTACTCCAGGACAATCCACGCCAACTCCGATTATCACAAGGCCTACATCGCCCTGGGACGCGTCTACGGCCAGCAGGGAAACAAGTCAGCCCTCGAGTCGATCGTCCGGCAGCTCATGAGCCTGGATCTCGAACCGGAAGAACGATATGCGGCCTGTTTGGAATCAGCGGAACTGTACAAGACGGTAGATGAAGCTGGGTCAGCCAGGGCAAGCTACGATCGGGCCATCGAGCTGGACCCGCTGCGACCGGAGGGCTATGTCGCCCTGATGCGCCTGTTCGCTGGTGAAGGACGGTTGGATGATGCGGTTCAGGTCTGTCACCAGATGGCCAGGCAGCCGGAGTTGGCCTATGGAGCACACGTATCCCGCGGGAGCCTGTTGGCCGAGAAGCAGGACCACGGAAGCGCCGAGGAGGCTTTCCGTCAGGCGATTCGGTTGTCTCCCGGGGCGTCGGATGCCTACGAGCGGCTCGGCCAGCTTCTGGTCGGCCAGGAGCGGCCCAGGGACGCCGCAAAGGTGTATCGGGAGATGGCCGGACATCCCGAGCTTGCCTGGCAGGCGCACGTGCTGCTCGGCGACTTGTGGGTGGAGCAGGAGAAGCCCAAGCAAGCCGAGCAAGCCTATCGGAAAGCCGTCAAGATCGACCCGCGGCAGCCAGTCGGCTATCTGCGACTGGCGCAGGTTTATCAACGGCGGCATGGGAAGCTGGATAAAGCCGAAGCGCTGATCGAGGGCGCAATGCAGGCATCACCCGACAGCATCGACCCGTATATCGCGCTGGAACAGCTCCGCGAACAGCAGGGACGAATAGATGATGCCGTTGCGCTATGCCACGAGATAGCGCGGCGCAAGCCTGATGAGGCATCAACGGCCCACGAGCGCATCGGCGACCTGCTGATCGCCCTGGAGCGCTACGACGAAGCAGCGGCGGCGCTGCGGCAGGCGGTTCGGCAGGACCCCGCCAATGCCGGCGCCTACTTCAGCCTCGGAACGATCCACGAGCGTCAGGCGAGCCTGGAGCAGGCGGCCGAGATGTACTCCAGGGCCATCGAGGCCAATCCTCGCGACCTTAACGCATACGGCGCTCTATGTCGCGTCCATGGCCAACAAGGGTCGGTGGCAAGGATCGCGAACCTTGCCGAGCAACTGCCGGGCCTGAGCCTCGCGCCTTCCGAGCAGTATGAGGCTCACATGGCGATTGGCGCTGCCTACCAGGAAGCGCAAGCCCCGGAGTGGGCGACGGATGCGTTCAATGCGGCACGAGACCTTGATCCTGCAAGGACGGAGGCCTATCTGGCGCTCGGTCAGGTTTATGAGATGCAAAGGAGGTGGGCTGACGCCAGAGGAGTGTACAGCAAACTGCATGAGCTCGTCCCGGCGTGGCAGCCGGACGTGCATCGCAAGCTGGGGGAGCTGTATGCACTTGAAGGGCTGTTTTCTGAAGCTGAACAGGAGTACCGGAAGGTTGTCAGTCTGGCGCCCGAGCGCCCAGACGGTTACCATGGCCTGGTTCAAGTCCATATGCGGCAGCAGCAGTGGCTGCAGGCATCTGAAATGTGTGAGAGGCTGACGAGGCTGGAGGAGGTCGATCCGGTCGTTAAATGCAGTGGCTACCTCTACCTGGCTGATCTCCGCAGAACGCTCGGTAATGCTGAAGGCATGCTCGAGGCGTGCTCTCAAGTCATCTCGCTTGTCAACACAATCGAGTCTCCATCCTCCGATCTTCTGCGCCAGAAGGGACTGGCCCTGTTCATGCGCGGCCAGGTCGACCAGGCCTCCGAGCCCCTCCAGCGTTGCCTGGAGGCTGAGCCGGGAGACGCGAAGGCGCATTTCTACCTGGCGCTCAACCTGCTCTGCATGGGTGAGCGTGTCCAGGCGGAGCGGCGCTTCACAGAGGGGCTCGCTCACATCAAGGATGGGTCTGAGCTTTACTCCGCAATCCGGGAGGCTGAGGCGCTAGCGGCGAGTACGCCGGCGATCCCTGGCGCAAGGGAGATGCTCGAGGCGCTGCAAAAGGCGGCAGACAACGCAGGCCGACAACCTTGAGAACATTGTGCAAACCGCGTCCGACCGCCGCGGCGCTCCATGGCGGCAGCTTCCAGTGGCTCGATTGCGAATTCGGTGACGACAAGGCTTGCCTGGCCTTCAACCCGAGGACGTCGAGGCCGGGCTGGAGCGGACGGTGCCCCCACTGCTGTTGCATTAAGCCAGGGATAGGGCGAGTGGGAAACACGGGGATGTGGAGAATCTTTCCATCTCACGGTCTCCGTGTCTCCGCGTCAACCGCTCTGCACGCCCACGGAGCTTGAGTGCAACGGCATTGACCGTGTCGACCCGCCCCGGGGGTTCGTGGATCCCGTCCATTGTGGCGGTGAGAACCGTCGCTACTTGCCGGCCTTGAACGACGCGTGGCTGTTGATGAGGTTCCGATAGTCGGGGATGTGGCTCGAAAACAGGGCTGCCAGTCCCTCGACGTCATTGCGCCAGTCGCGGTGCAGCTCGCAGGCCACGGCGAACCAGGTCATGAGCTGCGCGCCCGCGGCGGACATGCGGCTCCAGGCCGAATGGCGGGTCACCTCGTTGAAGGTGCCCGATGCATCGGTCACCACGAACACATTGAAGCCTTCCTCCAGGGCCGAAAGCGCCGGGAAGGCCACACAGACCTCGGTCACGACACCGGCAATCATCAATTGCCTCCTGCCGGCATCCCTCACGGCCTTGACATCGTCCCATGGCCGCCTTGATATAGTGCATTGGTTGCACTATATTTGATCCATGCCGACGATCAAACGATTTCCCAACTGCCGCATCGAGATTCGCTTTGGGGATCACAACCCGCCACATTTCCATGTGGTCATGAATGATGGCCGGCAGGTTTCGGTGGAGATCGGAAATCTGCGGGCCATCACGGGCACTGTGAAGCTGAGCGAGATTGCCCCCATGGTCAAATGGGCGCAAGACAACCAGGAGACTATCGAGAACAAGTGGAAGGAATTCAACCCATGAAAGCCGAAATGCCTCGTGCCTTGGAGGTTACGCCTCTCGAGCCTTACCGATTGCGAATCCGCTGGAGCACCGGCGAAACGCTCGAAGTGGACCTCGAGGAGAAGATCAGAAGGATTCCGGCCCTCGCCCCTCTGCTCGATCCGGCTGTTTTCAGAAGAGCCCACGTCGCCGAGCATGGCGGCAGCATCGAGTGGCTCGATTCGGAATTCGGTGACGACAATGTCTACGCGTGGACTCGAGAACAGCTGGGGGAGGCATCGCACGAGATGTTTTTCGAGTGGATGCACCGAAACGGGCTGTCCCTGAGTGCGGCGGCGGAGGCCTTGGGAAAGTCCCGGCGGATGGTCGCGTACTATCGCACCGGGGCAAAGCCTATTCCCAAGCATGTGTGGCTGGCCTGCATCGGCTGGGAGGTCACGCAGGGCAGGCCGAGCCGGGCTGCATAGAGCTTTTCCGCATCGCCTCGAGCTTTCTTTCCTCCATGGTCTTGGATGGGTGGAACTTGACGAACCCGGTCTCAGGAATGCTGATGGATTCTCCTGTCCGGGGGTTCCGGCCGGGGCGGGCCGACCGGGTCTTCACCCCGAAGACGCCTAGACCCGGCAGGAGCCGGACGGTGTCTCCCCCCGCCAATGCTGTTGACTTAAGCCGTGCGATACGGGCGGGCATGAACGGACACCGGCATCGTCACGGGTCGTCAGAGAATTCGCTTTTCATTCAAACGTCTTGTCGCTATAGCTTTACCGTTTCGGGAGGCAGCTCGATCGATCCATTGAACCCAACCATTACCCGAAGGGAGTGAGAACAGTGGCTCGAGTGGCGATCAACGTGGATCATGTGGCGACGGTGCGGCAGGCGAGGCTGGCCGGCGAGCCGGACCCGGTGACGGCGGCGGCCCTGGCCGAGCTGGCCGGAGCCCAGGGCATCGTCGTGCACCTGCGGGAGGATCGACGGCACATCCAGGACCGGGACGTCGAGGTCCTCAGGCGCACGGTCAAAACCAAGCTCAACCTCGAGATGGCCGCGACGGACGAAATGATCCGCATCGCGCTCGCCATCAAGCCCGACGTGGTCACCCTGGTTCCCGAGAAGCGCCAGGAGCTGACCACCGAAGGCGGCCTCGACGTCATGCTTTACGAGGATTCCCTGAGGGCTCCCATCAAGATGCTTCACGACGGCGGCATCGCCGTGAGCCTGTTCATCAACCCGGACCCCAAGCCCATCAAGACGGCCCACCGGCTGGAGGCGGATTACGTCGAGATTCACACCGGGAGCTTTGCCGAAGCCCGAACCTTCTCGAAGCGCCAGGAGGAATTCGATCGCGTGGTCACCTCGGCCAGGCTCGCCCGCAAACTTGGCCTGGGCGTTCATGCCGGCCACGGCATCGACTACCAGAATGTGTTCTGGCTGAGGGGGCTTGCGGAGATCGAGGAATTCAGCATCGGCCACGCCGTCATCGCCCGGGCCGTCCTGGTGGGAATGGAGCGGGCCGTGCGGGAGATGATCGAACTGGTGAAGGGCTGATGGCGATTTATGGCGTCGGGATCGACCTGATTCGAGTGGACCGCCTCCAGGCGAGCCTGGCCCGCTGGGGGGAGCGATTCGAGAGAAGGGTCTTCACGGAAGGCGAATCCCGGACCTGCGACGGCCGCAGGCATCGGGCATCCTGCCTGGCCATGCGCTTCGCCGCCAAGGAGGCCTTCGTGAAAGCCCTGGGAACCGGCATGCGCTCACCCGTGACCTGGCGGGACATCGAGGTGGGCCATTCAGCCCTGGGGAAGCCCGTCATCGCGCTCTCCGAAAGAGCCGAGGAGTTTTGTGGAAAGCTGGGGGTCAGGTCGTGGCATGTGAGCCTGACGGACGACGGCGATTACGGCGCCGCGGTGGTGGTGCTCGAAACGGATAGAGACTTGAAGCTTTTCGCATCAGTTCGGAGGCTCGACCTTGATGAAACGTAAAGACCGTTTGCTGGTTTCCGCGCAGGAGATGGCGGCCCTGGACCGGCAGACCATCGAGAAGATCGGCATACCGGGCATGGTCCTCATGGAGAATGCGGCCCGGGGAGCCGCGGCCTTTTACCGGGAGGTCGTTCCCGACCTCCTCCATCGGCGGATCACCGTGGTGGCCGGCGCAGGGAACAACGCGGGGGATGGATTCGTCCTGGCCAGGATTTTCCACGGCCGGGGAGCCGCCGTTCGCGTCGTCTGCCTCCGACCGCCCGATCGGCTGCAGGGAGACGCCCTCACCAACTTCAAAATCCTCACGCAGCTCGACATTCCCATCCACGTCTGGGATGAGTCGGCCGAGCCCGCCGACCAGTGGCCGTGGATCCGGGAGAGCGGGGCCATCGTCGACGCCATCCTCGGTACCGGCCTCAACAGCGAGGTGCGGGGCCTGTACCGCGAGATCATCGAAGGCCTCAACGCGCTGAAATCCATCCCGATCCTCGCCGTCGACATCCCCTCGGGGCTGGACGCCACCAGCGGCAGGGTCCTGGGAGCGGCCGTCCGGGCGGATGCCACGGCCACCTTCGGGTTCATCAAGACAGGCCTTGTCATCGAGCCGGGACGCAGCCTGGCCGGGAGGCTCGAGTGCGTGGACATCGGCATCCCCCATGAGCTCCTCAAGCACTGCGGAATCCGGCGCTGGTGGATGGATGCGGAATTCCTGCAAGGCTGGCTGCCCCCACGCGAGCCCGATGCTCACAAGGGAACCGCGGGGCACGTGGCCGTGCTTTCGGGATCCCGCGGCAAAACCGGGGCCGCGACCCTCATCTGCCAGGGCGCTGCCCGAGTCGGCGCCGGACTGGTGACGCTTTTCATTCCGGAGAGTCTCAACCCCATCGTCGAGGTCAAGCTCACGGAAGCCATGACCTGGCCGATACCCGAGACCGAGGACCAGTCGCCGGGTCTTGGAGCCCTTTCCGAGATCTTGAGCTTCCTGAGCGGCAAGCAGGCCCTGGCCATGGGACCCGGCATATCGCTCCACCCATCCACGTGCGGCCTGGTGATGGAGCTCATCGCGAAATGTCCCTGCCCCATGGTGCTGGACGCCGACGCCCTCACCGCCGTGGCCCGGGATCTCCCTGTTCTCGGCAAGACGTCCCAGCCCATGATTCTCACGCCCCACCCGGGTGAGATGGCCCGGATGGCTGGTGTTTCCACGCGGGAAGTCCAGGCGGACCGCATCGAAACCGCATCGCAGTTCAGCAGCCGGCACGGCGTCGTCCTCGTGCTCAAGGGGAGCGGCACCGTGGTGGCTTCCCCCGACGGCACCGTCGTCATCAACTCCTCCGGCACCCCGGCCATGGCGAGCGGGGGCATGGGCGACGCCCTCACGGGCATGATCGCGGGCTTTCTGGGCCAGGGATTCGACCCTTTTCGGGCGGCATGTCTCGGGGTCTACGTCCACGGCGCCGCGGCGGAGCGGTGGTTCGGGCATGCGGCGAGCCGGGGGCTCCTGGCCACCGATGTGCTGGGCGAGGTCCCTTCGGTCATCGGGGACCTTGAAAGGAGGTGCGTCTCTCGATGAACCGCATCGTTCTCCGGTCCCGCTCCGAGGGAGAGACCCTGGAGATGGGGCTATGGATCGGCCGGAACCTTGCCGCCGGCGACGTGATCGCCCTCTGGGGCGAACTGGGCGCGGGCAAGACTTTCCTCACGCGCGCCATTGCCCTGGGGCTCGGGGTTCCGGAGCGGATCCCCGTGACGAGCCCCACCTTCACCTTCATCAACGAGTACGAGGGCCGGCTGCACATTTACCACATGGACCTGTATCGCCTGACGGATCTCACCGAGCTCGACACGCTGCCCTGGATGGAGGCCCTATACGGGACGGGTGTTTCCCTCATCGAATGGCCCGAACGGCTCGGCACCCTGATGCCCGAGGAGCGTTGGGACATCCGCATCGAGATCACGGGCGACGAAGCCCGGACCATCACCCTGGAGCCCCTCGGTAAGGCCAACGTCAAAAAGCTCAAGCGATGGGGGGACGAGTGGTCCAGGTGGGGCAGGAAGGGCTGATGGAAGCATTCTCCACCAGCCCCGGCCGGATCGGTGCATCTTCTCGAAAGAAGCCGCGGCCATCCCCTCACGGTCAATCGAAGGAGGGACTCCGCGCGGGGGGCTCCATCTCCTGGGGGAATTCCGTCATTGGAAACGGGCGGGTGTTATCGTTCAGGGTGGTGTAGCGCACGATCTTGTAGGCATAGGTGGCCACCTTGTTGGAAAAGGCCCTCAGCGGCTCGCTGTACGTGCGCGTGATCAGCAGATACACGAACTGAAAGACGACGGTGACCTGGACCACCAGCTTGAGGATTTCGAAGACGATCAGGAAGAGCAGGCTGAAAAGGAAACGAATTCCAATCTGGCCCCTTGAAGGTCTCACATCGATAATGTCATTCATTGCGGTGCTTCCTCCCCTCATTTGTTGTTGTCCAAAGGCATTTCCGAGAATCACAGGATAGCAGGCTGATCCCATGGAGCGAAAGAGCAAATCGCAGGTCAAACGGGAAATGATCGCCCTGCAGTCCCTGGGCGAGCGGCTGGTGGGGCTCAAACCGGCTCAGGTCCGTCGCATCGAGATGCCGGAGGACCTTCGGGAGGCCGTTCTCTTCGCGGCGAAGCTGAGAAAAGGGGAGGCGCTGCGCCGGCAGCTCCAGTATATCGGGACCCTCATGCGCGATGCGGACCCGGAGCCCATCCAGAAGGCGCTGGAGGAAATGAGCCGCGGCCGGGGCATGGATATGCAGCGGTTTCGCCGGATCGAGCGCTGGCGCGATGACTTGGTGGACGGCAGCGACGAGCTCCTGGACGAGATCGCGAGGGATTTTCCCGAGGCGGACCTGAAATGGCTTCGACAGTGCATCCTTAACGCCAGAAGGGAAAGGGCCGAAAACCAGGCGCCGAGGTCCGCCCGGGCGCTCTTCCGCTATTTACGGGACCTCTCGGAGCCAAAGCCCAAAAACTAACGGCTTATACCCCAAACGGCTGAAAACTGGACTTTCTGTCATTTCGACCGAAGGGAGAAATCTAAAGAGATCCCTCACATGCGTTCGGGATGACAAAAAGCCAAATTCAAGCCG
>JALOOX010000104.1 GCA_025454175.1 Syntrophobacteraceae bacterium
TCCGCGAT
Organism: Syntrophobacteraceae bacterium; assembly: GCA_025454175.1. GTDB lineage: Bacteria > Desulfobacterota > Syntrophobacteria > Syntrophobacterales > Syntrophobacteraceae > JALOOX01. Next base: position 9 of record JALOOX010000104.1, read on the forward strand.
GGTCGGGTCTTCCGCCGAGAGCCCGAGGTCGGCGCCGGGCAACCCGACTTTGGTCAGCCCGGTTCGGACGGGGTTCTGACCGGTGATGAAGGCCGCCCGTCCCGCGGTGCAGCTCTGCTGCCCGTAGTAATCGGTGAAGGCGATGCCTTCGTTGGCGATGCGGTCGATGTTCGGGGTGCGGTAGCCCATCTGCCCCCGGCTGTTGTAGCTGATGTTCCACCAGCCGATGTCATCGCCCCAGAGGATCAGGATGTTGGGTTGCTTCGATTTGGCCATGCGGTACCTCCTTTTGGTTTGATCATTGTCCGTGGCATCTCTTGAACTTCATCCCACTGCCGCAAGGGCAGGGGGCGTTGCGGCCCACTCCCTTGAACGGGTCTTCATTCGCCGGAGCCTCTGCCCGGGCCGGCACGCCCAGGATGCCGTCGGCGGTCCGGCCCTTCCGGATCAGGTCGGCCATGATGCGCATGGAAGGGTCCGAGTGCTGGAAGAAGGCCTTGTATCCGGCGCACAGGTAGTTCAGCCCGGGCTCCCCGTCCGGGGTCTGCACGAAGCGGTTCTTGGGACATTCGCCGTGGCAGACGGGCCGCCAGCGACATTCCCGGCAATAACGGGGAAGGGTGTCCCCCTTGTCCCGCCCGAACTTCCTTTGCCTCTCCGACGCCACCAGATCGACCATGGGAGTTTCCAGGATGTTGCCCAGGCAGAAGTCTGGCTCCACGAAGTGATCGCAGGAGTAGAGGTCCCCGTTGTGCTCCAGGGCCATCCCCAAGCCGCAGGCAGGGCCGAAGATGCAGACGGTCCCGGCCCTCCCCAGCCAACCGGCCAGGGCGCCGTCGAAGTTCAGAACGAAGGTTCGACCCACATCCCGCTTCACCCACTCGTCGAAGATCGTCATGAGGAAGCGCCCCCACTGGTCCGGCCTCACGGACCGCTCGGTGACGGTGCTCCCCTCCTGGTAGCCGCTCTCGTTGTCCCGCTCCACGATGGGGATGAACTGGAGGTACCGCGCTGGGAGCACATCCCGGAAGAACCGGTAGACTTCCAGGGGATGGTCCCCGTTCATGGAATTCACCGTGCAGAGGATGTTGAACTCCACCCGGAATTCCTGGAGAAGCCTTGCGGACCGAAGAACCCGGCCGAAGGTCCCTTTGCCTGCCCGGTCTTTCCGGTGGACATCATGGAGCTCGCCCGGTCCGTCCATGCTGAGTCCGACCAGGAAACCGTTCTCCCGGAAAAACCGGCACCAATCCTCGTCGAGGAGCGTGCCGTTGGTCTGGAAGGTGTTTTCGATCACCGTCCCCGGTTTCCGGTACCGATTCTGGAGCTCGACGGAGCGACGGAAGAACTCCAACCCCATGAGGGTGGGCTCGCCCCCCTGCCAGGCGACGGTGACCGTCGGTGTGTCATGAGCTTCCAGCAGCTGGCGGATATAGGCTTCATGGACTTCATCGGGCATCCGCAGCGTGCTGCCGGGATAGAGGTTCTTCTTCTTGAGGAAGAAGCAGTAGGCGCAGTCCAGGTTGCAGGCGGCGCCCGAGGGCTTGGCCATGATGTGAAAAGCCCTTGGGAGAGATGGCGAGATCATCGTTGGAGCTCCCTGCCGATTCCGATACGAGCATGGTCCCGCGAAGAACCACGATCACTTTCCAGGCATCCCCTAAAGCCTGATGGGCAATCCGAGGATGATCATCGCGCGCAGCAGGTACTCCATCCCCAGCGCAATCTGGAGTACCCCGAGAACAGCCCCGAGAATCTGCAGAACCGTCACGCCGATGACCTTGAGGATCTGCCGCGCATAAAGCATACACAAAAGATTGAGCACCATGACCAGGGCCAGAGCCCCCATCACCTTGAGGGAATAGTCCAGGCCCGGACTCAGGACGAGAAAGATGATGAGAACCGCGATCCCGTAAGGGGTCACGATGGTTGGAAACGCGAGGGGAGCCATTGCCATGCCCAGCGTCGGCGTGGGCGGCTGCCCGCCGGATGCGGGAGAGCCGCCGTACTGGGCCATGACCATCTGCAGGGCGACCAGAAAGAGAACGATTGACCCCGCTATCTGCAACGACACCGTGGACAGATTCCATTCTCCCAAAAGGAGCTGGCCGGCGGTGGCTGCGAGCACCAGGGCGATGCTGGAAATCCAGAAGGCCCGCAGGGCGATGCCGCGGCGCAGGGACTCATCGGCGCTCCCGGTCAACCTGACGAACGGGCCGATGACCTTGATGGGGCCCAGCATGATGAAAAGCAGGGTGAACACCTGGTTGATGGGGTGGATGAGATGAGCTCCGGGGCCCACGGAACCTGCCCCGGCCAGGACCACCGAGGCCGGAAAAACAATCAGCGCCAACAACGGTATTCCTGCAAACACATTGGCTCTCCTTGACATGTCCTCGTCCTTCTCCGGTGTTGCGGTTTCAGGCCTCACATCACTGCAGATCGCAAGGGTAGACGACTCGCCAGTCCCGCTTCATATCCACAAGCGTCCACCCCTTCGCATTTGCTTCGTCCAGGGCCTTGTCCAGTCTGCCCACGTGCGATTCCCGATCGTAAGCCCACTCCCGAGCCTCATCCGTGTGATGCACAAGGAGCATCAGGCGCCTGCCCTGGCCGTGTGCCGTCCACTGCAGCATCTGGAGGTCTCCGTCCGAGTTCCCGAAAGCGGCAATGGGGCGGCGCCCGATGAACCTGTGGATCGCGACCGGCTTTCCTTCCTTGTCATCGAGGAAATCCATCTTCGGAAGGCGGACCAGCACCGGCTTGCCATCCTGCAGTTCGAACCTGACCTCGATGCTGCTCCCGATGACCTGTTCCGGCGGAACACCATAAACTTCTTCACTCCAAACCCGCATGAACTCGATGCCACCGCCTGAAACGATGTACGTCTTGAACCCCCGGGCACGGAGGAAGGCCAGAACCTCCAGCATGGGCTGAAACACAAGGTCGGTGAACGGCGTGTTGAATCGGGGGTGCCTGGCGGCGGCAATCCAGCCCCTGACGGACTCTTCAAAATCCGCCGTTGAGTTGCCGGCATGGGAGGCCATGATGATCTGGAGCAATCCCTTTTCGCCGCTCTGGACCAAAGCTTCCGTGTCGTTTTCCAGCACCGCCTTGAAGGGTTGCTGGGTCTTCCATTCGGGGTGGGCGGGCGCCAGCCCCCTGATCCTGTCCATGGCGTAGAAGAACTGGAAATAGAACGGCTGTTCCGACCACAGGGTCCCGTCGTTGTCGAAAACGGCGATGCGCTCGGCTTCGGACACGAAATCCGGGCTTCCTGGAGTGGTGACGTCGGAGACGAATGCCAGAATCGACTTCTTGGCCTGCCTGTTCACCCAGGAGGGAAGCGGATCCCCCCAGGCAGCCCCCCAGGTGGTCAAGTAAACCGCCAGAGCTATGACAAGTCCCCTTTTCAGCTCAACACAACGGGGAGACGCATTCTTCATGGCTTTTCTCTTCTCCCGGACCGTGGCGGCCACCCTAAGAAACGCGTTTTCGGCGACTCAAAGAGATTCTTCATCCTTCATGGCAGGGGGCTCGTACCACTTCTCCCGCGGCACGTAGGTTGTGGAGACGGCACGATCTCCCCAGTAGTGGGGAGACATGATCTGTACCTCAAACTCGTTGAACGCATCCTGGATGTTCCGGTGAAGATCGGAATAGATGATCGCCATCCGGTTGGGTTGATCCGTGTAGGCGTTAAGCTCGTAGGTGATGTAGAAGTCGTTGAGGACCGTCTGCAGCACGAAGGGTGATGGCGTTTTCAGGATGCCGGAAGTGCGTTGAGCAGCCAATTCCAGGAGGGCATGCACCTGGCGCCAGGGCGTGTCGTAGCCGATGGTCACGGAAGTGTGCAGGATCAGCCCTTTGTCCCTTGCAAGGGCGCTGTAGTTGGTGACGCTACTGCCGAGAATGACCGAATTGGGGACCGTGATCTCTTCGTTCTTTATGGTTTCCAGGTGGGTAACTTGCAGTCTCATGTTCGTGACGTCCCCGATGATTTCTCCGATGCGCACCCGGTCGCCCACTCTAAATGCCCTGCGATAGAGCAGGCTGATTCCCGCAACCATGTTGGCGATGGCCGATGAAGACCCCAGGGAGACAAGGACTCCGATAAAGACCGATATGCCCTTGAAGGCGGGAGAGTCGGATCCCGGGATGTACGGAAATGCGATGACCGCAAAGAGAACGAAAACCAAGACCCGCAATATCTTGAAAGTGGGCTGCGCCCAATCCGGGAAGAAACCAGAGATGCTTATGGTGCCGCGCTCAATCGCATCGAAGAGCATGCGCAACCCCCTCACGATGTAAACGGCCATCACAATGAGCACAGCCAGGAAAACCAGCTTGGGAATCTGTATCACCAGTGCGTCGGTCAAAACCTGAAGGGGTTCCACCACATATCCAAGCAACCGATCGGCCATGGCGCGGGATCTTGGGAAGATCTGAAGAGATATGTAGAGGTAGAGGTATAGGACAACCATGAAAACAGAAAGCATCGTCAGTTTCACAAGAACCGCCAGGAACCTGGGAACGCGGGTTGCCTCCAGGATCTTGATGGCCTCAGCCCGGGCAGCCAGGGTCTTCTGTTCAACCCAAGCATTCATCCTTTTCGCAAGTCTTGCCTGGATACGATTGCCAAGCAGGAAAATGCCCACGAAAAGAGCCGTAAGGATGAGGAAATACAAAACCCTCTTAAGGATGTTCGGGACACTTCGGCTCTCACGGGAGTGCGCCAAGGCGGCCCTGATCTTGCCGGCGTAATCCTTGGCCAGTTCTGTTCTGGTCTTGCCTCTCCCCGCCGCCTCCTCATCGGTAACCGTCATGATCAGGTGTTCCCCAGCAGTGATGTCGGAAGAGATCGCGGTCTCCACGACATGAACGGAATCGATGGGAACTAGTGGATCGTTTGCGAGTTCTTCCAGTGTCTCAGTGATTTTTTTTACCCGATCTTCCGCCGAATAGCCTTTCAGCCGTCCGATTCTGAAAAGCGTGTCGCCGTCAAGAACCAAGGGCAGCCTGCGCTCTTCCGATGCCGGCGCAACCATCGGCGCCGTGCTTTCCTGAGCAAAGCCCGTTGTGCCTCCGGCCAGGATTCCCAAGCCCATGAGCAAGATCAGAAGATACTTGTGCATTCTCTCTTCTCCTTACCCTTTGCACTCCGGGTTCTTCTGCATACACCAACGAATCATGTCGATAAGCGCCTGGTCGTCGACCGGTTTCTTGAAGTACGCCGAGGCGCCCAATTCGCTGGCGCGCTTGATGTCGCGTATATCATCCAGCGCGGAAAGCACGATCACGGGGACATTCACCCCCGTGTCTCTGAGGCCTTTCAGGAGATCGAATCCGTCGAACCCTGGCATGCAGAGATCCAGAATGATGCAGTCATCGTTTGAAAGCGTGACCTTCTCGAGAAAGTCGCCGGCCGACGCAAACGTCTGGGCCTTGAAGCCGGCAACTCTCATGAGCAGGCTCAAGGCGCTCAGGACAGACTCGTCATCGTCTATGATGTAGACCACGCTGATCCTCTCTCGCATCATGCGACGGCTTCCACCGCTCATTGGGTTGAAATGTTCATAGCCATGGCGCTATGGTGATGTCGATAGTACCTTGGTTCTACATGGAAGGGCTCGAGAGAGTCCCCGGGATTCGGTGGGCCCCTGTGAAAGCATGCCGGAAGGGCCTGAACGAGCCATGGTTCTTCACTCCCGAAAAAATCAGGAATCCGGACTCGATGAGGATTCTCACCCCCCCTCCCTCAATGCTGTTGGCTTCACCCTGAATCGTCATTCCCGCGAAAGCGGGAATCCTGATTATATGGGGATTGCTGGCCTCCCGCCCTGGCGGGGGCGGCGTTCAGAAGCGCGCTCCTTTGACACAATCTGAGAGGTCCGTCTGCCCTCTTGACAGGACACTCTGTATTCATTTAGATAACTATCTTGAATAACTGATCAATTGTCTTCGATCCCGGATGGAGCTGCTGGAGCGGCCATGTGGAAGTTGCAGTGTTTCCCTGATCTTCGAGCTCATGACATGGGCTCGAAGTCTGAGACGGATGCCTCGGGAAGTCTGGTGGGACCTTCAGGTCCCTTCGGCCAGTCTGCTCGTTCCCGGAGAAGAGCCGTTTCAACGATTTTTGTATCGGTGCTGCTCTTGTCCTGGATACCCGCAGGCCTGCCGACGTGGGGGGCGGCGTCCATTCCCCGCGAGGAAATATCGGCTCTCAATGTGGTCATCATATTCCCGTTCGAAACGGGTTTGCCAGCCTACGATGCCCTGTACTCCACCGTAAAACGGGTCATCAAGGATAACATCGCCAAACCGGTCAACATCTATGCCGAGTATCTGGACAGGGTGCGTTTCCCGGACGATGCCCACCAGAAGCAGCTTTTCGAGCTATATCGTTCCAAGTATGCCGAGAGGCGGATCGATCTCTGGCTCGGGATAGGTTACGGGGCTGTCCAGCTGGTGGAGAGGTATGGGAAGGAGGTGTTCAGGGACTCCCCGTCGATCATCGTGGACTACGCCGCATCCCTGGGCGAGGCTTCTCAGTTCAAGGGGCTGCCCCGTTCGACGGGAGTATTCGTGGATCTCGACCCAAAGCGAAACCTGGAGAGGGTCTTTTCCCTCCAGCCGGACGTCGGCAAGGTCTATGTCGTCAGTGGAGCGGCCTCGACGGATCTGTTCCTGGAGAGAGTCGCCAGGACGGCCCTCCAGGAGTATGAGAGGAGCGGTAAGGTCGTGTTCCTTTCAGGGCTTGCCATGGAGGAGCTGCTGCTTGAAATGGAGCGACTCCCGCAGGACAGCGCCGTCCAGTACCTGACCTTCATGAAGGACAGAAACGGACATGACTTCTACGCCACGGACGTAGCCCGTATGATCTCCCAGAAAGCCAGAGTCCCTGTCTACTGCCTCGTCAGCACACAGATAGGGGAGGGGGTGATCGGGGGCAGCGTGTTCAACATCGACCAAGTGGCGGAGAAGACCGGCGAGTTTGCCGTGCGCATCCTCCGGGGGGAACCGATAGACTCCATTCACCCGTTCAGCGACGGGTTTGTCAGCGAGATGTTTGACTGGCGGCAGCTCAAGCGCCATGGAATACGGGAAAGCGCCCTTCCGGAAGGGAGCTTCATCCTTTACAAGGAATGGGGGTTTCTTGAAAGGTACCGATGGGGCGTGGTCGGCCTGGTCCTGTTCTTTCTCTGCCAGACGATCCTGCTGTCTTTCCTGTTGCATGCCAACCGGAAACAGGCGAGGACTCAGGAGCGGCTCGCCATGGCCGAGAAACGCTACCGTGAACTGCTGCACCTGGATCGTTTGTCCCGGCTGAGCCAGTTGACCGCCGCTTTGGCCCACGAGCTCAACCAGCCCCTTGCTGCCATTCTCACCACAGCTCAGGCGGGTTTGCGCTTCCTGAGCTCGAGGGAGGAGGACCCCGACCTGCTCCGCCAGATCCTCGAGAGCATCGTCAAGGACGACAAGCGGGCGGCAGGCGTGCTGACGAATCTCCGGTCGATGCTGAAGCGGGAAGAGAAGTCGCAGGAGGCTGTCGACATGAATGGGATCCTGGAGGATGTGGCATCCATTCTCCAAAATGAAGCCATGCTTCGCAAAGTGACCATCGAGAGGGATCTGGAGAAATCCCTGCCTTTCATCGAGGGAAACCCCACGACCATTCGCCAGGTCGTCCTCAATTTGATCATGAACGCTTTGGATGCCATGTTGTTGAACCCGCCGCACAGGAGAAAAGTGGTCCTGGAAACCAGGTGGCTCAACGGCACAGTGCGGGTGGCCGTGAAGGATTTCGGCCCAGGGATCCCGGCGGAGAACCCGGATCAGCTGTTTCAGCCCTTCCACACGACCAAGGGCAGCGGAATGGGCATGGGCCTTGCCATCAGCCGCGAAATCGTCAAGGAGCACGGCGGAAGGATATGGGCCGAAAACAACCCGGAGGGAGGCGCCTCCTTCATCTTCGCCATCCCGGTGCGACAAGATGATCCCGAAGGAAGAATGCGTTTTTATTATTGATGATGACCCGTCGGTCCGGAACGCCCTCTCGTTCCTGCTGAGGACCGTCCGGTACGCTTTCGAGGTCTACTCATCGGCCGAGGAGTTCCTCGCGAGAGAGCCCTACGACGGCATCGGGTGCATTGTCCTGGACGTGCGCATGACCGGCATGTCGGGCCTGGATCTGCAGGAGGAGCTGATGAAAGGCGGGCTCTCCATGCCGATCATTTTCATCACGGGGCACGGCGACATCCCCATGACGGTTCGAGCCATGAAAAGGGGAGCCGTGGATTTCCTGCCCAAACCCTTCGAGGACGCACAGTTGCTGACGGCGATCCAACTGGCCATTGAGAAGCACAGGGATGAGAAGTCGAAGCAGGAATACCTGGAAGGGGTGCGCAGGCGCATCCAGTCCCTGACGGCTCGTGAATATGAAATCCTTCGCCATGTCATTGCAGGGCTCCTGAACAAGCAAATTGCCTTTGAGCTCAAGATTGCCGAGCAAACCGTAAAGATCCATCGCGGTCGCATCATGCAGAAGCTGGGTGTGACGTCGGTCTCCGACCTGGTGCGCATGGCCGAAAAGGCCGGCGTTCCATTGGCCCTCGCCAGATGACCGCTCATGGCGGGGAGTTCGGGACCTGCGGGGCGATTGAGATGCTTGCCGGGCTTCGTACCGAAAACCAGGCCCACCATTGGGATACTCCCTCGGCTCCATCCGCTGTACGGGCCATACAGCACCTCAAGGAGCTGTTCTGTCCCCCCGACGAGGCTTGGCGAAGGGATGCTCCCCACAGGGGCCTCAATCTC
>JALOOX010000105.1 GCA_025454175.1 Syntrophobacteraceae bacterium
AAAGTTGGCTCCGGTGCAGTTGATATTGCGAATCCGAAGGTCCTGATCCACGATCATCATGATGACGGGAGCGCTCTCGAAGACCTTGATCAATGTCTCTCTCTGCCGATTCGCCTCCTCTTCCGCCAGCTTGCGCTCGGTGATGTCCCGGAAGATCCCCTGGACCACCTGCTGCCCGTTGCCCAGGTCGATGAGCCCTCCACTCACTTCGACGGGGATCTGCTCTCCGTCCGGCCGCAGAATCTCGCTTTCGATGAGCTGCAGTTGACTGCTGCGGGAATGCTTCAGGAAGCCTTCCCGGTACCTCTCCTGGCCTTCAGACGGGTGAATCCGCGTGAAATGGAGGCCGACGATGTCCGATCGCGGCCTTCCCAGGAGGGTTTCGGCTTCGGCATTGGCTTCGAGGATGATGCCGCTATCGGGATCGGAGATGAGGATGGCGTCCCGGGCGCGCTCGAAGAACGCCGCAAGCCGCTGGTTGGACTCGCGGAGTGATCTCTCCATGCGTTGCCGCTGAGCATCCCCTTCTATCTTCTCCAGAGCGAAGGAAATGTCCGCGGCGATTTCTTCGAACAGATGGATTTCACTCTCACCAAAGAAGTCTGCCTCACCCGTGCACAGGCTCAACACCCCCCATGTGCCGCCCTGAAACCTGAGGGGAAAGGACCCGCACGATCGAAAGCCGAAACCCGCGGGCGCATGGACCATCGGATAGTGGCAGGGGCCCACGCCGCAGTCATTGCACACGGCCGGTTTGCCCTCGACAATGGCCCTGCCGGGATTTCCCTGGCGCTCGGGGTTCTCGTCGACAGCGTATTCCACCTCCAGCAGCATTTCGCTCCGTTTTCCGAAATGGGCTGCGGGAGTGATTCGAGATGTGGCCGGATCGAGCCACCCGATCCAGGCCAGGTCCACCCCTCCACGCTCAACGACGAGTCGGCAGACTTCAGACAGCGTTTCCTCCCGCGAGCTCGCCCGGACGAAGGATTGATTCGCCTGGCTCAGCACGTCGTAGAGCCGGTTGAGGCGGCGAATCTCCTCTTCGGCCCGGTGCCTGTAAAGGGCAATCTCGATGGCGGACTTGAGCTCGCGGTCCCCGACGGGCTTGAAAATGTAGGCATAGGGCTCCGCGAGCTTGGCACGCTCAATGGTGGCATCCTCGGAGTAGGCCGTGAGAAAGATGACGGGGAGCTGATGGACGTTGCGCACTTTTTCGGCCGTCGCGATGCCGTCCATGGACCCCTTGATGCGGATGTCCATGAGAACGAGGTCCGGGCGCTGAAGCTCCACGAGCTTGAGGCACTGCTCGCCGCTGGTGGCACGGCCCACGGTCTCATAACCCATGTTCTGCAAACGTTCGGCAATCTCCATCGAGACAATGGCCTCATCCTCCACGATGAGAATGCGAGATGAGCTCATGGCCGATCTCCTCCAAAGCCCCCACCGCGGGCGGGAAAGACCACCTTGAAGGAGGCCCCGGCCCCGCTGGGCCTGTCTATCGTCAGATGCCCGTCCAACTGTCCGGCCAGGTCGAAGACCAGTTTGAGACCCAGGGTGGGAGTACTCTCAAGGTCCAGGTCGTCAGGCAGGCTCTCTCCGTCGTTGGCAACGCGCAAGACCAGCATCTCTTCGCTGGCGGAGCTCAGCTCCACCAGGATCCTGCCGTTTCGCCCATCGGGAAAACCGTACTTCAAGGCGTTGGACACGAGCTCATTGATGATCAGGCCACAGGGCATGGCCTGATCGAGGGTAAGGCCAAGGTGTGCCACCCGGGTTTCCAGCCTGACCCCGTCCGCGGCCCGGCCATACGTGTGGAGGATTCGGCCGCAGAGCTCGTCCACGTACACTGAGAAATCGATACGCCCCAGGTTTCCGGAGCGGTAAAGGGCCTCGTGGAGCAGGGCCATGGAGCGCACCCGGTTTCGGGAATCCTGCAGAACTTCCAGTACGTGCGGATTGCCGGAGCGATTGGCCTGAAGGGAAAGGAGACTGTCCACGATCTGGAGGTTGTTCTTCACCCGGTGGTGCACTTCCTTGAGGAGAGCGGTCTTCTCCCCGAGGGAATCCCTCAGCTCGGTTTCCATCTGCTTCCGGTCCGTGATGTCGATCATGGCCCCCACGATGCCGGCCAAGGCTCCATGCTCGTCTCGGAAGGGCGACTTGTGAAACATGACCTGGTGCCGCGTGCCGTCGGCGTGGACCACTTCCGTCTCGTAGACCTGGGGCCGACCGCTCTCCATGAGGGCGATGTCGGCCTCATGGTAGCGTCGGGCCAGTTCCACGGGCGCTATCTCGAAGGCCGTCTTACCGATGATGTCCTTCCGCTTCAGACCGAGCATGCCTGTGAAGGCTGCATTGCATCCCAGGTACACTCCATCGCGGTTTTTGATGAATACGGGAGCCGCCACGGCGTCGATGATGGACTCGAGAAGCCTCGTGCTGCGGAGCAGCGCCGCTTCCGCTTCCTTGCGCCCGGTGATGTCCACATGGCATCCGACCATGCGTCTGGGCTCGCCGTTGTCCGTCCATTCGATGACCCGCCCGGCACAGATGACCCAGACGGTGGAGCCGTCCTTGTGGCGATAGCGCACCTCGTTGTAGAAGGGCGCCTCCCCAAGGCTTCCGACATGTCGATCGAAGGTTTCCAGGACTTTGGGCAGGTCCTCGGGAAAGATGAGCTTCTGCCATGTCTCCGGCGAATTCGGGAGCTCCTCGGGCTCGTAGCCGAACATCCTCTTGAAGCCGGGACTGAGATATTCCTCGCCCGCGGGGATGTTCCAGTCCCAATAGCCGGCCAGGGTCGCATCCAGGATGTCGTGAAGGATGGCCCGTTCGCTCTCCAGCGCTTTCCGGGCAGCCCGCTCGGCGTTTTCAGCCTGCCTGCGCCGGGTGACGTCGCTCAGGGCCAGCAGAAGCCGGGGCCTGCCACTCCCGCCTGCCGAGCCGGGGGGACTGTCGATGGAAGCGGCCTCCATGCGCACGGAGATGCGCTTTCGGCGGTCCACCACCAATTCCCCTTCCATCTCCTTGCCCGCCGGACTCTTGAAAAACGCCCGGTATCGGGCCAGAAAACTTCCGCGGTCGGCCTCCGCCAGGTATTCGACGAAAGCCTTGCCCTTCAGAGCGGCAGCCTCCAGACCCGCCATGCGGCAAAAGGTCTCATTCACTTCGTGGATCATCCCGCTTTGGTCGAGGACCAGGTAGCCCACTGGAGCCCGATCGAACAGGCGGGCGGCCTGGTCTTGGGAGGCCAACAGCTCCTCCTGGGTGCGCCTGAGCTCGTCATTCTGCATCTGGAGCTCGATCTGGTGCAAACGAAGCTCATGGATGAGGGCGGCACTCTCTTTGCCATACCGGGCCTGCTCTGCCTCCGAAACTCGAGGGCTCAGCATCTCCGCACGCTTGCGAAGCGAGCCCTCACCCTTCCCTTGCGCATCCACCCTGTCCGCCTTGCCCTCCGGGCCTGCCTTGATGTTCGCACACCTGCTGCTCACCATGCTGTCCTTAATATGCTTTTACCCGACCATGAAGACGGTGTGATATCCGTGGCGCCGCCTACCAGCCTGGCGACTCTTCCCTCTGTGGTCACCGCCCGGGCTTCCCTTGCCGTAACGAATACGCTAAATGCTTATATTAACTACTGATATTGAAGCCAGATAGGGATGAACAGACCGGCTTCACCGTGCAGCCTGTCTTCGGACCCTGCATAACATAAATGAAGATAAGGCATAATGTAAAAGTTAGGTAGTTTACTGGTAGCAGTACACTACCCTTTTTCATGCTTTGCCTGCTCCGGGGGACAGGATGAGGCGACCGTTCCGAGGCGCTTCGGTGCGATAACCCCTCCAAAGGGGTGGGGACTGGAAATCCCGCGGTGGCCCGGCGGGCTGTCTTGTGGCACTGATGATCAGGGAGATTTCAACTGTTCCGCGAAAGCTTCCAGTACAGTCGGGCGCAGCTGACTGCACGGGTGGTTTCAGTCCCCTCTTTTGCTGGTTCCCAAGCTCCAGCTTGGGAACCAGCTCATCTGGACAGTCATTTGCGCCCGGCCGTGCTAGGAGGTTGTCCGAGAACTGTCATTTCGAGCGCCAGCGAGATATCTCGCTCGCAGTAACACCTCGACTTTTGGAGATTTCTCTCTTCGCTACGCTCGTGTTCTCGGACAACCTCCTAGCTGGAGGACCGAAGAAAGGTCTGGAGATTGATCTTCTCGCGGTTCAGGCCGAGCTTCTTCCGTATATTCTTCCGGTGGAATCCCACCGCATTGACGGACATGCCGAGCAGCCCGGCGATTTCCTTGTTGCTCTTCCCATGTCTCACCAGGTCGGCCACTCTCATTTCGGTGGGGGTCAGGCCGGAGCTTCCCACGGGAAGCGATTTGATTAAGTCATCCGCAAGGAGGCTCAGGTTGCTCTCCATGACCCCGAGCAGGGTTCTTCCCTCGAAATCCGACACATGTGTCTTCGCCTTTTCGAGATAGGGGGCGATCAGCTGCTGGATGTTCGCATGAAGGTCCTGCACGACTTTACGCTTTTCTTCCTCACGGCGGTCGAGGAGGACTTTGAGCGCCGTGTTGACCTCCTCGAGATGCCTGGCCTGCTCCTCCAGCATTCTCTTCTTCTCCAGCAGCTCTCCCTCCGCCTGCTTGCGCTCGGTGATGTCCATGATGTTCCCCATGACCCGGACAACCCTTTGGCCGTCCCATTCGGGATTGGCCGTCGTACGAATCCACAGGCGCCTTCCGTCGGCAGTGGTGAACGGGAGCTCCATATCGTACGGTTCTCCCTGCTCCGCACAACGTCCAAAGGCGTTTGCGATCCGGATGCGGTCCTCGGGCTCATAGCAGGCCAGGCTTCTGGCAATGTGCTCTGGAGATCCCGGGTTGAGATTCTCCGGCTCAAGACCGTGGATCCGGTAGGTTTCGTCTGTCCAGCTCATGATCTGTCGATCCACGTCCCATTCCCACCCCCCCACGCGGGTCAGTCTTTGAGTCGAATTGAGTAGCGCCTCGCTCTCCCTGAGCGCCTCTTCGGCAAGTCTTCTCTCAGTGACATCCTTGATTTCCCCCACAACACCCAAAATCTGCCCATGATTATCGACATAAGGAAAATAGGTGATATCCAGGCAGCGTCTTCCCAGGGTTGCGTAAGAAAACCACGCTTCGTAGTTGACAACCTCACCCATCAGGGACCTATCGAAATACTCCTTGACATACTTCTGAAAGACATCTTCGCCGACAAACTCTGCCACCTTTCGTCCGATGATCTGCTCTCTCTTCTCTCCCAAATACAATTCATAGGTATCATTCACAATCCTGTAGCGATAATCTCTATCCACCAGAGCGATCCTGTCAGGTGCGTAGGAAACAATCTGTTTGTACTTCTGCAGCTCCTCTTCGGCCCGCTTGCGCTCGGTGATGTCGGTCCCGACGCCGCACAGGGCCACAACCATCCCTTCTTCGTCCCGGACCATGGTGGTGCGAACGTCCACGATGGTCTCCGTTCCGTCCGAGCCAATATTCACGACTTCCCCCCGCCATTGGCCGCAGGCCAGGGTCTCTTCGAGGATTTCGCGCTGGGTCGCTCCCCGTGCGGGATCATCACCAAAACACTCGGCGCTCTGGCCGATCAACTCCTGCCGCGATCTCTTCAGGGCGCGGCATTGGGAGTCGTTGACGTAGGAGAGCCGCCCCCGGATGTCGGTGATGGCGACGCGGTCCTGGATCTGGTCGAGCACCAGTGAATTAAGGCGCAGCTTCTCCTCATCCCTCTTGCGTTCTGCCTCGTGCTCCTTTCGAAGGAGTCTGGCCTTCAGGAGGGGAGCGATGTAATCGGCCATGGACTCCAGGCGCTTCTGGTCTTCGAGGGTGTAGTCCGATCCTTTGTTGGCAACCGCGATCTGCCCGATGAGCTCTCCATTCCAGAGAACGGGAGTGGCCAAGGCACGGTGCAAAGGCAGGTGGCCTTCAGGGGTAGTCAATTTGCTGTTGGCGAGCTTTGTGCCTCGATCCATGAGAGATCGACCCCACAGGCCAGCCCAGCAGTCTCTCGGGAACCGGATCTCCTTGTCGGGAATCCTGCATTGGTCCCATATGCCCTGGGTCATGGAAGGGCAGACCAGATCCCCCTGGTCATCGATGTACCCCAGGTATCCGAGATGGCTTTCCATTTGTTCCAGGACCACCTCGAGGATTTCACCATAGACACGCTCCTCCGTTGCAGTGAGCAAAATGGTTGCAATCCGGTGCCTTCGCGTGATCTCTTCGTTCGCCCGCTGCAGGGCCACCTCCGCCCGTTTGCGCTCCGTGATGTCCTGATAATGCCAAAGCCGACCGTACCGTCTTCCATCCATGGAAAGGGGGATGAAGTCCCGCAGGCACGTTCGTCCGCCACGCAGAGCGACCTCCTCATTTCTCACCGCGACACCCCGGTCAAGAATCTGGTGGATCCGATCCACGGCTGATGCGGGCTCCGCGAACTGGTTGCGGATTTGGTCGATGATCTCCGAAGACTTGAGTCCCCTCAGAGCCCCGGGAGATCGGTCCAGATCGAAGAGCTCACAAAAAGCCTGATTGACAAACTCGACCCGCTGATCCTCCGTCACCAGCAGAACCCCGGCGTGAAGATTCGAAAGCACGTTCAGAAACTGTCGGAGCTGGGTCCTCTGCAGCCTTTCGGCATGTCTGCGCTGGGTGACGTTTTCGTGAGCCACCACCACTTGAACGGGGTCGCGATCCCTGAATCGGGTGACCCTCGCGATGAACCAGCGTTCTTCATGGGGGGAATGGCACGGATACTCCATTTCGAAGAGATCCCGCGAGCCGGCGATCACCTCCCGGATGCCGGCAGCAGCCCGGTCTGCGCCCTCCGCCCATTCTCCTTCCGCGCGGTCGCACACCTCCAGGTAATTCCGACCGGTGAAGCGGCATTCGAACATGCCGTTGGCTCGAGCGAAACACTGCCAGGGCTCATTGGTGTCGAGGATGAACCCTTCCTCGTCGAGGATGCATATACTGGCTGAGAGCCCGTCAAAAATGGATCGAATGAAGGACTCCCTTTTTCGCGATGCCTCATTGGCTCTCGAGAGCTCCCGGGTGCGCTCCCCGACCTGGTGCTCCAGCGCGGCATGGGAATCGAGCAGCCGCTGCCTCGAGCGGTGCTGCTCCGTCACGTCCATCGCGAGGCCGACGATTTCGAGAACCTCTCCGGCGACCATGACCGGCGCAATCACTCTCTGGTAGTGTCTCTCCTCGCCCCCCGCATCTATCCTGCTGTACTCTTCCCGGACGACTTCGCCTCCCAGAACCTTCCGGTCCTGCTCGAGCCATTGGCTCTTCAATTCCAGGGGGATTTCCATTTCTTCGACGAGCATTCCCCTGACATCCCCGTAGTGCGCCAGGCTCTGAGCGTTCTGCATCACATACCGAAGGTCCCTGTCCGCGGTCCAGATTTCCACGGGGAGATTCTCCACGATGGCGCTCAGTCGGGCCTCGCTCGCGGTCAGGGCTTCCCGGGACTGCTTGAGGTCGCTGATGTCCCGACAGGAATAGAGCCGGGATGCGCCGTGTATCCGGACCCGTTTCACATTGACCAGGAGGTTGTGCACCCTTCCGGCCTTGTCGGTGACCCAGCGTTCGATGTTTCGAATCTCCCCCGAAAACTCCAGTGCCTCCGGCAGAAAAAGGTCTTCACCCAGCAGCCCGGTGATGTTCCCCAGGGCCTGCACTTCCTGACACGAATACCCGAAAATCTCCTGGGCGTTGGGGCAGATGTATGTGAAATTCCCAATCTCATCCGTGAGAAAGACCGCATCCGAGATGTGATCGAGGATGAGGCGAAAGCGTTCTTCGCTGGTGCGGACAGACCCCTCTGCCGCCCGATGTCGGATGGCGGAAAGGATGGATCTCTCCAGGAGCCCGATGCTCCTTTCCGATTTGGTGAGGCCATGGGCCGCTCCCAGCTCCAGTGCGCCCAGTGCCGCTGCTTCCGCGGCCTCACCAGACCGGGCCGTGACGAAGATGATCGGAATCCTTGAATCGCCGGCCCGCGCCTCTTTCAGGAATTCAAGGCTGCTCCTTCCGCTAATGGAGTCGCCCAGGATGCCGATGTCCACGGTCCCGTGCACGATGGCCTCCAAGGCCCTGCCGTAGTCGGACACCCACTCCACGTCGTAAGCTCGGCCTGAAAGACTCGAAGCCAGACCACGAATCAGGGCTCGATGGTCTTCGTCTCCGCCGATGCACAGAACCTTCGTTGGCAGGTTTTGCATTTCCATGGGGAGCTCCAGTGATAACAGGTACCCGGGGCCATGTGACAGGTGCCGGAGGAATGGCTGATCAAGGAATCCCTCCATTGACTTTGATGCGTTGCCGCGACGATCAGCCCTCCTGTGTGCAACATCCTTGATCGGCATCACTGCCGTTCTTCATCGTTTTGTCAATCCCCGCCACGGCTTCGCGTTTCACATCGGGAATCAAATGTCTGTAACGTTCAGTCATTGCGAGGGACTTGTGCCACCCAGGGGCTCCTGGATGGCGAGGATGGGCGTCCCCTGGAGGCAAGGCAACCTGCAAACGTGTGCCAAAGAGCGTGGAAGCTCACCTTCCGGCGCCGAGCCCAAATCCCGTCGTTGATCTTCAGCCTCTCGACTGCCCGACCGGAAGCGTCACTCACGTCTTTCTCCTGGCCTCCTTTGGGATCCAGAAAAACCGGCTCATGGGGGCCGCGGCCTTCCTTCTCGAGAAACAGAGCCTTCACCTTCAATCCTGCCCGGCTGCCGGAGTCTGCCTCAGATGCTCCGCCAGGCAACGGATGTGCCTGTCGTCCGTCCCGCAACAGCCCCCCAGGATCTTCATGCCGAGCTCCCTGCGAAGTGAAGCAACGTCCCGCCCGAATTCTTCCGGCTCTTGTTCAACCAGGGCGACGCTGTTATCCAACTCCTCGGGACTGAGCGCCGCGGTGTTGGCCAGCAGACCAGCAACCCTCTCTCTGACCAGGGGGGATGAGTTGGCTTCATGGAGAAGAGCGGTCCGGAAGATTGAAGCATGAGTGCAGTTGACCAGGTATGCCACCGGGCGGGGACTGGCTGCCGCATCAATGGAGGCAACGGCGTCCCTTAAAGGTGTGCCATCAAGCATCGTGCCCTCCGGACGAGCCACAAAGCTCACGATGTAAGGCTTCCCGGTTTTGGCCAATGCGCGTGCAAGTCCCGTTGCCTCGCTCAAGGCCGGCAGAGTGGCGGCAAGGAGGAAATCGACTCCCGCCTCGGCCAGCATTGTCGCCTGCCAGGTGTGAAACTCATGCGCCCCATTGGGATCAAGGGCTTCAGCCGGATTATAGGAGTCGCCGCGACAGCTCAGCAGGCCGCAGATGGCGACCTTTTCCGCATAATCCCCGTAGCCGCTTCGCAACCCATCAAGGAACCTGAAGTTGTCGCCGTTCACATCCAGCCCGTCGTGGCCGGCAGCCGCAATTCTTTCCCGACTGGCGCGCCACGTCGGGGTGGAAAGTATCAGGGGCAATCCCCGCTGATGACCAATGTCCAGATATTGCCGACAAATCAGCTCGAGAGCCGCGCGTTTCGCTTCGTCATAAATGAAGGCCGAGTTGACGATGTGAGCATCGAGCTCGAAATCGGTGCCGCGGCGCAGGCGCTCGATGACGGCCCCTTCACCAAGGATGCACTGAGATGACGTGAGTAATTCAGGAAAAGGAATGCGCTTCATTCTTCTCTCCACGCAGGAATGGGGTCACACCTACACACTTGACAATGTGAAATGTGTAGGTGTGACCCCCTGAAGAAAGGATCACGTGAGTCATGAAACAGCGGTCACTCAGATCGCTCATGATGAAAATCCGAATCGCCGGCTGTGCGAAATGACCATGCGATGTCAGGCCCCTTCGAGGCTGACCCCCTTGGGGCTGGCGCTTCTGTGGAGGAGCTCCGCGCAGTAAGTGCAGGAGCGGCAGTCCCTGTAGCAATGGCTGAGCTGCCGAAGAAAATCCCGCGGAAGCTCTTCGTTGTCGACGCGAAGCCACCGGGCGGTCGGCTCCATGGCGTCCATGAGCTCGATGAGGTTCCCGGAGAAGCTCCGCTTCAGGTACGCGTCCAGGACCCTCGTGAGGAAAGGGGCGCCCAGGGTGCGGCCGCAGATCTTCAGGACATCCACGATGGGCTCGTAGGCGGTGACGTCCTCGGGACGGATGAACGGAGACCTGAAGAGGAGGGCGGGGCTCCGCTGCAGTGTGCGCATGCAGCCCAGCTGCCGGTTGATGGCGTGGGTGTCCAGGACCGCACCCATGTTGACCAGCGAAATGTGGCAGTCGTGGGTCAGCTTGAAGGGACAATGGTCGAGGCAGCCCTCGTTGGCCAGGAGCTCGATCTTGATGCCCGGAAAACTCTCCCGGCAGCGTGACGCCAGCTCGGCGAGAGCTTCCATCCTCCTGTTGAGGGACCGGTCCAGGATAATCATCCCGGGGAGGGCGAAGCGGGTGGATGCAATGAAATCCATGAGGGATGCCACCCGGTCGAAGGTGTCCAGCATGTGGTTGACGCTCGGGACCGCTTCGAGCCGCGCCGCCACGTCCGGCCCCGCGTCGGAAAGTGCCTGGAGGTAATAGGCATCGGTGAAGACGACGCCGTGCACCACGCCGGCGTCGAGCATGGAGGCCAGGGAGCTCAGGACCTGTTTCAGCGCGTCCGCTTCGAAGTACGCCGAATGGTCATGTGCCCGGCTGTTCACGAGCAGATACTTCCTGGGTATCCTGAGATCTCCCAGAAACGCCGTCCATCGGTCCGTGTTCAGGAATCGTCGCTGCAGGCGGCCGTCATGGACATGAGGGGCATGGAGGCTGAAATGGCAGGAGTGAAGTGATTCCGCATGATCATTCAGGATTTGGGCGAGGTCGGCGTCGAGCACCACGGGCATGTTGAAAAGCATATTCACTCCTCGCTTACGGCTTCATCCGCTTGGACCCTCGACCTGCCGGACCCTCGTTCATGTGGGGGCAAAGGTGCCGGGAGCCCCGCGGGCTGCAAACCCGCTGGCCAGGTCTGAAAAACCGGGAGGAGGTTCGATTCCCCTTGCCCCCTCCACTTCATACTCTTTTAACAAATCTCTGGGGACAGGAGCAATGGAGAGGCATGGAGCGACGCGACCTTCCACGGCGAGATGAGTCAGAAATGCCTCGATCTTTGCTTCGCCATCTTTCAGATCTTCTCGTGATGCCGTTCGGTGAAACCGTAAATACCGCCTGATCCAATCGCAATACCCTTTCCGTGTGAATCGAGTAGTGATGGACCCGCATCACATCGCGGACTTCATCGAGCAGTCGAAGTGCCTTTGTCATTGACACGGTTCCCTGCTCCAAGTACCGTCAGCCGAAGGCAAAGTCGATAAGTTTCGTTACGTTATTCCCGAATGGGCGCTTTGCGCGAGGTCCCGGTCGTGCATCACTCGGTTCATCCCCGCATGCCATCGGAGGACCTGATATTGCACTTGCGGCGGTTTTGCCTGAGTTTCCGCCCAATATCACAATAGCAGGGCGAATCGCCCTGATAATCAATGGTTGGGCTTAAACGACAAAGATCCAGCGAGAGAGCATGACCCGAAGAGACGGGAAGATCATCGCAGGCACAGTCACAGTCATAGGGGCAATATTGAGCGTCTTTGACAAGATCTATGCCCCTCACCACCTGCTTCTAGAGAGTTCACCTGATTACCCAGAACCACTGCGAACTCTCGGTTGGCTATGTCTTCTTGTTGCCCCACTTATCTATATAGCACTAGATTTTACAGAAGCATTCGGCAAAAACAGGGCCGAGCAGTCTGAGATCCCACAGGAGACAAGTGGTAGTGCATCTGAGCCCAGCGAGAATGATGAAGAGTCCAACAAGTGAATCAACGCGGACTTGAAAACAGCTGCGCTGTTTCCAAGCCGGCTATTCATCGCGTTGGGCTGTTACGGCAGGAGTCATAGCGGTGAAAGATCGTGATGTCATAACCACTTTCGTGGCGTATCTGCAGACGAAGGGTCATCCTGACCTCAGAGTCGAGGAATGGCCCGAGGACGTGAACAGGGACTCGCTAGAAATAGATGCCATCGCAGGTCCCTTCGCAATCGAGCATACCAGTATCGATACCCTTCCTAATCAGCGCCGAGACTCTGATTGGTTTACTCAGGTTGTTGGGGGCCTTGAGAAGGAGCTTTCCGGTTCCATTACTTTTCGTCTGAACGTCACCTTGGAATATGAAGCGGTGAAAAAGGGGCAGAATTGGTCCGCCATTCAAAATGCGCTCAAGGCTTGGCTTACTATGGATGCACCCCAGTTAGAAGATGGGAAACATATTCTCGACCATATTCCAGGGGTTCCATTCCATCTTCGTATAGTCAAATCCAGCGCTCGCCCCGCTGGCCTCTTCTTTAGTCGCTATGATCGTGGCGATGACACTCTTTCGGATCGTACTCGCGAGCTTCTGGTAAGGAAAGCGGAAAAGCTTCAGCGATATCAAAGTTCGGGCAAGACAACGCTGTTGCTTGTCGAAAGCGATGATATCGCACTGATGAACGAAAGCAAAATGTTTGAGGCGGTTCGCATCGCTTTCGATGGTGGGCTTCCACCTGGAGTGGATCAGTTGTGGTACGCAGATACCTCGATCCCAAGCGAGATTCTGTTTACGGATTTCACTCCGGCTGTCAAGTGAGCATTTTCCCAACGAAAGGCTCAAGCGGACCCGGCAATTCGTGGGCGGTTCGAATATTCGTGGTGTCGTTCAATGTATGTGGGGTCACACCTACACACTTGACAATGTGAAATGTGTAGGTGTGACCCCGCGCTCTTCTACGGGGGAGGCAAATCGTCATGAGCATGCGACTTCGCGATGTCACGAACGATGACCTGCCGCTCATCGAGCGGTGGCTGCATGCGGATCATGTGCGTAGCACTTGGGGTGATCCCGGTGCGAACCTCCGCCAGCTGAGCGAGCCACCAGCCAACGGGAATTGGCGGGCCATCATCGAGGCGGATGGCCATGAAGTCGGGATCGTGCTGTGGCAGCACCCCACACGCGAGGAGCTCGACGTGGCCGGCCTCGCCGATATTCCGACGAGCGTGATAGACATTGACATCATGATCGGCGAATTCGATGCGCTGGGACGGGGGCTGGGGTCGGGCGCGATACGCCTCGTCGCCGAGGTCGCGTTGTCCGACCCAACGGTGCCGTTCGTGATGGCGTGCGCCCGGCTGGACAACCTGGCCTCGCAGCGGGCTTTCGCCAAGGCGGGCTTCCGCAAGGACAGGGAATTCGACGACGTCCCAAACGGGCTATACGTGCTGATGGTGCGTCACCGTCAGGAAGGACGGTTCGCATGAGCCAACCCGGAAGTCGCTTCTTGGAGATCTTCCTCGAGGTTTACGAATACCTGCCCCGTCAGGCCCCTGGCAACCGCACTTGCGCCGTCAGAGCCCTTGATCTCTGCCGCTGACTTCGAGAATCCCCCGCGGTCCTCGACCCGGGGTGCGGTGTCGGGGGACAAACCCTCCATCGCGCCGAGGAGCCTGAAATGCACCGCCGCCATTCCGACTTCTGTGCCCATGAGCGCTTCGTGGCATGCCGCACTCTCGGGCAGTCGGATCCGGAAATGACCGAGGCGCTCGAACGTTGCTGAAGGTGATGCGGATTCATGGACCCCCGCCCGATTCATGTGGGGGGTGACGAGTGAGCGGATTTCGTGGGAAAACTGATGGAATCGTCGCCCTCCCATAGGTTTTTGCGATTTTACAAATCCCCTCGCTGAAAGTACTGAGACCATGGTCCTCAGTACATCTTCACAAAATTGAGTGACCGCTCGAATCGTCTTTCCCCAAAGTTCCTGGCCGGACTCCACGGATTTGAAAATCCATGGATCCCCGCCGGAAGCATGCGGGGATGACGTACCATGAATATGGACCCCGCGATCTGTGGATGTCTGCTCTGGCAGCATCCTGTCCATGTCTGATGGACGGGCATTCGCCGGGACTGCCCGCCCACCCGGCTGCACAGGAGCCAAGGCTGTTGATTTGACGGGTGGCACGGGCCAAGCGGAGCTTGTCCGTGGTTGTTTGAGCATGCATGGGCAAGCTTCGCATAGCCCATGGCGCCCTTTCTGGTTCAGGTAAAGGGCCTTGAGTCAACAGCCTTGAGTGCAGGCCTTCCAATGCTGTCGATGGCTTATCCCTGGTTTCATTGAAACTTCCAATTGGAAAATCAGGAACCGGTGACCTAGAGATCAAAGGCTATTCCAAAAAAAAAGGAGATTGTAATCATGTCAACGCCTTACGATGAAATGTGGGAAAAGCTCAACCTGGACCTGGACGCTCATGCCGGACTGCTCCAGGTTCTCGGGAAATTCTACGGGGACATTTACATGAGCCAGCAGGGACGGCTCAGGGGGATGGAGTACCTCGACTTCGTTCTCACGGAAGTGCACGGACTTCGAATCAAGGAGCTCCAGGACGCCAAGGCCCGGGGCAGGAAGGTGATCGGCACATTCTGCGTGTTCGTGCCGGAAGAGATCGTGCTTGCGGCCGACGGGGTCCAGGTGGGACTGTGCGCGGGGGCGGAAGCCGGAACGGATGCGGCGGAGAAGATCCTTCCCAGGAGCACGTGTGCCCTCATCAAGTCCTTTGTGGGCTTCAAGCTTTCGAGGCTCTGCCCCTACATCGAGTCGTGCGACCTGGTGGTGGGGGAGACGACCTGTGACGGCAAGAAGAAGGCCTACGAGATCTTCGCCGATTACGCTCCGGTCTATGTGATGGAAATTCCCCAGATGAAGAATGCCTGCGACCATGATCTCTGGCGGGCCGAGGTGCTGCGCTTCAAGGATCGCGTCGAGGAGGTGACGGGGAATACCATCACGGTGGCGAAGCTTCGCGAGGCGATCCGACTGGTGAATGGCCGGCGTCGGGTGCTTCAGCGGCTGAACGAGCTGAGGGCCGCGAGCCCCGCACCGATTTCGGGCCGGGACGCCCTCCTCGTGAATCAAATCAGCTTCTACGACGATCCCGTGCGGTTCACGGAAAAGATCGGCCAGCTCTGCGATGAGCTGGAAGAGCAGGTGAAGGCCGGAAAGGGGGTTGCCCCGAAGGATGCGCCGCGGCTCATGCTTTCCGGGTGCCCCATGGCGGTTCCCAACTGGAAGCTGCCTTACATCATCGAATCCTCGGGAGCGGTCATCGTTGGAGAGGAGTCCTGCATCGGGACCCGGAATACCCGGGACCTCGTGGACGAGAACGGCCAGACCATGGACGAGCTTCTGAACGCCCTCGTGGACCGCACCATGCGCATCGACTGCGCCTGCTTCACGCCCAACACCGAGCGGTTGGACAATATCGTCGACATGGCGAGGGGGCTCAAGGCCGACGGGGTCGTTCACTACGGGCTCTCCTTCTGTACTCCATACGCCATGGAAGCCTTCAAGGTGGAAAAGGCCCTGAAATCCGCCGACATCCCCATGCTGGCCATCGAGACCGATTACAGCATGGAGGACGTGGAGCAGCTCAAGACCAGGGTCGAGGCCTTCGTCGAGATGATCCGCTGAAGCATCCGGGTGGGGAGCCGATGGGCCGTCCCTCCGTCGGGAGCGCGCCCAAGGAAGTCTGCATTGTTGCCTGGCGTCATTCCAAATGAGGCCGGAGTCCAGCTGTCTTCTCTGGATTCCGGCTTGAAGACTGCCGGAATGACGACTGAAGTGTTGGGTACTCTGTTGTGCTGAACTGCACCTGATGGAGGAAGGTTCCCGCATGCAGCACAGGGGAAGGTTCGCCGGAATCGACATCGGTTCGCGGTCTATCGAGCTGGTTCTGCTCAATGGCGGCGGACCGGTGTACCAGGTCAAGGTCGCCACCACCTTCGATCCTCTGGGTCAGTGCGGGAAGATCCTGCGGGAGGTGGATGCGGAGAGGATTGTCGCCACGGGTTATGGCCGAAAGCTCTTCGCGGAGCTCTTCGCCAGGCGGAATGTCGCGACCATCACCGAGATCCAGGCCTACGCCCTGGGGGCCAGCCGGCTGTTCCCGGAGGCGAGGACCGTTCTCGACATCGGGGGCCAGGACACCAAGGTCATCTCGCTCCTGGGAACCGGGAAGGTGTCCAGGTTCGAGATGAACGACCGCTGCGCCGCGGGGACGGGCAAGTTCCTGGAATTCATGGCCGCCGCCCTGAGGTCCGACAGGCGTATCCAGATCAGCAGCATGTGCACCGTTTTTGCGGAAAGCGAGGCTACGTCGCTCATGGCCAGGGGGGAGCGGGCGGAGAACATCGCCATGGGGCTCCACCTGGCCATCGTGCAGCGGACCCTTTCCATGCTGAGGCGTGTGGGAGTCCACCATCCCGTGGTATTCGCGGGCGGGGTGGCCCACAACCCCTGCGTGCGGAATCTGCTGGAAGAGCAGCTGGGGCGGGAGCTCATCGTCCCCGAAAACCCGGACATGCTGGGCGCCCTCGGGGCGGCGCTCCACGGTAGGAATGTTGCGGCAGGTGTCCCGTTGGAGGTTCGGAACAGGGCTCAGTGAGCCCGGATCTCATCGACAAAAGCTCCACTACGATGTCGTTCCTCTCATTCGTTTTCCCTGGCATTTCAATCAAAACGGACTCCTCAAGGCTTCAGGAGTCCGGTTGAGCGTCGAGAGCATTTCTGTTATGGTCGCGATCAGGAAGGATCGGATCACTGACAGGGGGTTTCGATGACGGTCGAAGCTAAGGGCTCATATTCCACAATCAGCTTGTTCTCCGGGGCAGGAGGGCTGGATCTCGGGCTCGAAGCGGCAGGCTTCGATGTGTGTGCGGCGCTCGAGATGGACCAGGATTGCGTGGCTACGCTCCGGAAGAATCGAGATTGGCCCATCATCGACCGCTCCATCCATGAAGTCTCCTCCGAAGAGATCCTCCAGTCTGCAGGCCTTGGAGTCGGTGATGTCGATTTGCTGGTGGGGGGTCCTCCGTGTCAGCCGTTCTCCAAGTCGGGTTATTGGGCGAGTGGCGACACGAGAAGGCTGGACGATCCAAGAGCCACGACTCTGGAAGGTTTTCTGAGAATCCTTCGTGACATCAGACCCAAGGCGTTTCTGCTCGAAAACGTTGCGGGTCTTGCCTACTCAGGCAAGGACGAGGGAATTCACTTCATCACCCGGACTATCGAGCAAATCAACAAGGAATGCGGGACCCGTTACAGACCGGAGCTGCTGTTGCTCAACGCGGTCGATTTCGGGGCTCCCCAGATCCGGGAGAGGGCTTTTCTTGTGGGAGCCAGGGCAGGGACGGCTTTCGGGAGGATGAAGCCTTCTCACCACCCCCCTGCAGTCCGGGAAGTGCCGCGACAGATGAGGTTCACACCGTCCGAGCAGGTCTACCGCACGGCCTGGGATGCGATCGGCGATTTGCAGGAGGAGTATAACGACGCACTGAGACTTTCGGGCAAGTGGGCGGATTTGCTTGCCGCCATCCCCGAGGGGAGCAACTATCTTTATCACACAGAAAGGGGAGATGGATTACCCCTGTTTGGCTGGCGGCGCCGCTTCTGGAATTTTTTACTCAAACTGGCCAAGGACCTTCCTTCGTGGACCATCACCGCTTCTCCCGGTCCGGCGACGGGGCCGTTTCACTGGAGCAATCGCCGTCTTTCAGTCCGCGAGCTCTGCAGGATCCAAACGTTTCCCGACGGCTACAGCATTGTCGGGTCTTATCGATCAGCATTGCGACAAATTGGGAATGCGGTTCCTTGCGTATTGGCCGAGGCGATCGGGATCGAGATCAGGACCCGGTTCTTGAGCGACCTATCGGCAAAGGGTCTGAAGCCTACCTTGGTCCCTCCTCGCAGAATCCCCGTCCCGCCGCCGGAGCCCGTAGCCGCCGTGCCACAGAAGTATTTGGATCTCATCGGGTCCCATACTCCTCATCCGGGGACAGGTAAGGGGAACCGGGCAAGAGCAAATCGGCTGAAAGCTGAAGCCGGGTAGAATCGCAGGTCCAATGACATACAGACGCTATTCCGTGAGCAAGCGAGACAAGCAGCCCTTGCTTGACTTCATCCTCTCCGCTCTCTGTCAGTGTGGGTGCACCATTCTGCATCATTCCTCGGCGGGAGAAGCTCCACTGCGCATCACGTTTGAGGCGCCCGATGGAGAGCGGATGGGGATAATCGCCTATGTATTCCTCGCCAACTCCAAGGTTACCCGCAATCGTCCTGCGAACGAGCACCGCTTCCAGGTAAAATATGGTCGCAACGACGGACAGTTACACACGGTCTGGCAGGATCCTTTCGAGCTCTACACCACGCTGTTCTTTGGCATCAATCCGGATCGAGGCGTTTTTGTAGGCGCCGACCCCTGTCTCCACAATCCTACGCGATTCTTCATATCGATCGAGTTCAAGGAGCATCACGTTGAGAAGATCCAGCAGAAAGGCTGGACGTGGTGGGAAAGGGAGAGACGTTCCGGCAGGGGACTGGACGAGCCAATCGAGGTGCTCGTCGGTGGCTCGCCCGAAAATTTCCTGAACTTTGTGCGATTTGAGCGGGCCGCGAAAGGGCTCGATCAGGGCCATCGAGCGCTACTTGCCGATAAGACGGCCGAGGTTACGACATATATCGAATCCCAACGCATCGCCCATCGTGCGCGGCAGGTCAGTGCCGAAGTGACACACGAGCTTTCCGAGGAGTTTCAGCTCTCGCATGGGGAGATAATGGATCTCATCCAGAGTGCTCCTCGGTTGAAGATGGCCGTGAGGGGCTGGGTGGCCGAGACACACCTCCACAGGCAGTTGGTGGCACTTCCCGAGATCAGAGAGTGTCAGCGCATCGAAGTAGATGGCAAGCCGGACTTCACGCTGCGATTTCTTGACGGCAGGCCGATCACTCTTGAGTGCAAGAACGTCCTGAGAAAGCTGCGCACGGATGGAATACCCCGGCTTGACTTTCAAAGGACGAGATCTTCAAAAGCCGATCCCTGCTCCCGGTACTACAGGCCCGAGGAATTTGACATCGTGGCGGCGTGCCTGCATCCTTGCACGGAGCAATGGGAGTTCGCCTTTGCCCTGGCTCGAGAGCTGGATCTCCATCCGAGGTGCGAGGGGCGGCTGAGCAATAATGTCTGCATCAATGGACGCTGGTCCCGCGATCCGTTGGCCGTGCTGGCCAGGGTAGTGGGGCACTGAGCTGCGGGGGTAACTCCAGGGATCGGGGCACAGCACCATGAGCAAGTCCGTTGCCAAAGCTCCTCGCTACGACAGCTACCGGTCTGCCTCCCCAGCTGCCTCGCGCGCAAAATCCCGAAACAAGGGAAAGGACACGGCGGCTGAGCTTTTGTTGCGCCAGGCTCTTTGGGCGATAGGGGTCCGATACCGATTGCATGTTGCAGGGTTGCCCGGGAAACCGGACATTGTGCTACCAAGGCAGAAAATCGCAGTGTTCATTGACGGTGATTTTTGGCACGGCAGGAACTGGCAGGCGCTCGAGAGCAAATTGAGACACCGGGCGAACCCGGATTACTGGGTTGCCAAGATCAAGTATAACATCACTCGCGACCTTGAGCAGACGAAAGCACTGAAAGATCAGGGGTGGACGGTCCTGCGTTTATGGGAGACGGAGGTTAAGAAGGATCCCGGCGCGGCTGCTGAAAAGGTCCTGGCTGCGCTGGACAGCTCGGTCGTCACGTGACATAGCATCACTGCATGAGCTCGAGAAAGGCCTCGATGCGGACCCGCAGCCGTTCCGTGTCGGATTCCGAGTAGTCGGTCTCGATCTGGAGGAACGGCAGTCCGCGGCGATCTTCGACGATGCTCTTGATGAGGAGGCACAGGTTCCGCGGCAGGATCTTTTCCGCGTCGGCAATGTCGGCTGTTTCATGGCACTCTGATCGAGAGAGCTCTTTCGAGGGCTTCGGGTATCGAAGGAAGCAGATCCGATACAGATGAGGCGGGGGTCGGGTTGGCCAGGGCGCCCATCCACCGGTTGGCCCTGGCGGCCAGCAGGCATGCTTGTGGGACTGAGTGGCGAGCCGCGACCAAGGTGGACACGAGACCCGTCAAGGTGTCACCCGTCCCGCCGATGGGCTCCATGGCTTCCACGACGGGCTCGCGGATTCTCTCCAGGACCCCCTGCCGCGAAGCGACCAGGTCGCAGCTTCCTTTGACCAACAGGGTACGGGCGGCGTTCTCATGAGCGTAAGCCCGGCTGATGAGCTCGGGGATGCGC
>JALOOX010000050.1 GCA_025454175.1 Syntrophobacteraceae bacterium
CCCTCCGACTTTCGCCCCTGTCAACGGATCGCCTTTCTCCGCGTCCCCGCGTCTCCCAGTCGCTTGCCACGGGTGCAAGTATGTCCAACTGTCAGACCCGAAGGGTGGAGAGGGAGTCACCCTCACGCTAATCAACGATGATCCGGACGATTGAACGGGACAGAGTCCTCAGCGAACCGTGAGCAGAGCGTTCAGCGCCGGAGAACCGGGCGTGATGACGGTGAGCACCCTGGGGTTGGCCAAGCCGGCAAGCGCCCTGCCTGAGAATCTCCAGCGCCCGCGGCGATCGGCCTGGACCGTTGCGAGTGTGAAGCCATCCACCTCGATGGTCACCGGTGTGTTGGGAGGGGCCGTGCCGAGGAGGGAGAAAGCGGTGCCGCGAGTGGCCGTCAGCCTTCCCCGAGTATTGGCCAGTGCCCTCTGCACGCTCAGCAGCTGACCGGCTTCGTTGGCGACCACATTGACGGTAACCGAAGCCGCCTGAGACGTGACGCCATTCACCGTTATGGTATAGCTGAACTGATCGGCGCCAAGGAAATCGGCATCCGGTGTGTAGAGAATGCCAGTTCCGCTGACCACGGCATTGCCGTTGTCAACGGGACCCACAGTGATCACCGCGGTGTTCGGGGCCGCCCCCTGAAGGTTGTCGTTGTTCAGCACATCCAGGAGAATCGGTGTGTTGATTATGGCCGTGAAGGTGTCATCGTTGGCCACGGGCGCATTGGGGGGTGGCGGGGCCACCTGGAAAGTAGCCGGGTCGTACACTTTGCCCGATACCGCCCACAGGTTGGTGGTGAGGGTGCCGTTCGGTCCCACGACCCTGAAAAAATCACCGTTGGGGCCCGGGGTGACCACGTGATCCACGCCGGGGTTGCCGACATATCGAATGTTGTTGATGAGCAGAGAGGGATCGTTCTGGAAATTGGGCCAGGTCAAAAGGTTTGGACCGACTTCTCCGTGGAGGGCCCTGTCGAACATGAGGAAGGGCTCCACCAGCGCAAAGGCGGGATCCAGCTGGAAGGGGTTGAACCCACCGATGTCCTCCGTGTAGTTGATAGCTCGCTTGCCGCCGGTCTCATTGAATTCTTCCTGCGTCACCACGAAGGTGTGGGTGCCGTAGGGGTGCGTTACCGTGTAGGTGCCGGCCGAAAGGACATCGATCCTGATGCGGACGCGTGCAAACACCATCTGGTTGCCGTCCTTCACGGAACCGTCGCCGGCGAAGGCGGCTTCCAGGCCCAGGACCATGTTGGCCCTAAAGTTGCCCTGCCTGATGCGGGCATCCGCCGACCAGAAGAAAGCCTCGTCACCCACGCCCAGGCGCAGGGACTCCGGGTTGGTGGGGTCGATGGGATCCGATATGCACATGATGTCACTGGCGGGACAGATGGTCAGTTGGAGACCCGATGCATCCTCGTAGTACTCGGGAAATCCGATGGGATACCCGGTGTTGTTGTTCTGCCCCGGCCCCAGAGCCGTCCGGTAAACCGGACCTACCGCCTCAAGGTTCTTTTGGGGCGGATCGGGATAGTCGTGGAGCTGCGGTTCAGTTTGCAGGCCGCTGTACACTTTTCCGACGACCGAGAAGAGGTTCGTCTGGTAGAGAGTACTACCGTCGGGGTTCAAGACCGTGAATGAATTGCGTCCCAGCGGGCTGCCGACCACCGCGTGCGGCGTTCCTCCATCTCCCATGTACTGGCCATTCACCACGGGATCCAGGGAAGTCGGGTCCGTGTTGAAGGTGTCCCAAACGAGCAACCGCTGCATGACGGGACTTGAAAGTACCCCCTCGAAATTCCGCAGGATCAAATCCGGATCCTCCGGATTGCCGGGACTTTCAGCGGCATCCGGGTTGACTGGCCGGCCCAGGAGCGGATCCATGGCTCCTTCGTCCAGGGTGTAGTTGATCTCGCGTCTTCCCGCTGCCGCCGCGGTGAATGTGTTCTGACCATAAGGATGCAAGATGGTGTATTGACCGGGTGCCGGCAGATCGATGCGCAAGCGGAGGCGCCCGAACACGATCTGGTTTCCGTTCCTGGCTGCGCCATCACCCCCGAAGGCGGCCTCCAGCGCCAGAATGAGAAGGGCATCTCCCGCGGGGCCCGTGGCTGCGGCTTCGGCACTCCAGTAGAATCCCTCCTCGCCAAACCCGGCTTCGGGAAACGTCGCTTCCACGGGGGTCACGGGACCGCAGAAGGGATTGTTGGCCTCCACACACAATTCAACCTTGAGACCGCTGGCATCCCCGTACCAGAGCGGGAAACCGTGGGGAGACGTCTCCGCACTCACCGACCCGTACTTCGGGGGAACCGTCTGAGCCTGAGAATGCAGCGGCATCATCAGAACGGAAACAGCCAGCACCATTGCCAAAAACAGATAGCATCTCGCCTTGTTCATATCGAATTCTCCTCTTCCGTGAGGTGGGTCGAAGATCCAACTTCACGCTATCGTTGTCACCGCGAAAACCGCCGAGTATTCTCAGCTGCAGATTCCTCGCTCTCCTTAGGAATCTATCTAAACTCTCGTATCAGTATTCACAATGGCTACTGGTGGCCATTTGACTTAGGAGTACTACCCTACCTCCATATGGGTAGTAACCCGCATCGAGTCGAAAAAAGGTTCTAAAAGCGATAGCTTAAATGGTTCAGCCTCCCATTGCCGCCTCCAGAAGCTCGACGGCCTTGAGGTCATGGCGGTTGATCACCGATGGTGGAAGGTTGGTTTGGGCCGGGGCACCAGCAATGAGCGATCCATTGCGCTCGAGGCTGGAGAAGAATCTGGAATCGAACGGAACAACTGTTTATGGTATAGAGAGCTGACAACAGAGGCTGCCGATCGGTACTTTTGACTGAGGCTGAGGAATGGATATCCCCTCTCGAACAGACTGCTTTTCCCTCATGGAGCGCGTGCGGATGCCCGTGCACATTCAGTTTCACAGCATGCTGGTGGCCGAGATCGCGGTTTTCCTGGGCGGGCTTCTGAACGGTCGCTCGACCAGCCTTGATCTTCAGCTTCTGGAAGCGGGCGGACTCCTCCATGACATAGCCAAACCGCGATCCATTGCTACCGGTGAAAAGCACGAGGAGCTGGGGGCCGTCATGCTGCGGGACTGGGGCTATCCAACGGTGGCCCAGATCGTCAGGGAGCATGTCACCATGGATTACGGGCGCGCCATGGGTCCCGTCAGCGAATCGGTTCTCGTGAACTACGCGGACAAGCGGGTCAGGCACTCTGAAATCGTCTCCATCCAGGACCGTTTCCTCGATCTCATCGAGCGCTATGCCCGGTCCCGGGAGCAGGCCGCATTTCTTGAAAAGAGGATGGCGCTCTATTTCAGTCTGGAGGAGCGCATTTTCGAGCACCTTCCCATCAGTCCGACCGGAGATGAGCTGATGGCCATTCAGGTTTCTCTCGATTGCGGAAAAGGAGAGGGGGGCAATGGCGACAATGGAAAAGAAACTGACCGTGGCTTTGCTTGCCGGGGGAAGATCGGCGGAGCGTGAGGTTTCTCTCAAAAGTGGCGAGCAGGTCTTCCGTGCTCTGGACCCGTGGCGCTATGACGTGCTTCGCTACGACCCCAGGGACGACCTGGTGCGGTTGGCCCAGGATGCGTCCAGAATCGACGTTGCGCTCATCATCCTGCACGGACGCCTCGGGGAGGATGGAACCATCCAGGGGCTCCTGGACTCGCTGTCCATCCCATACCAGGGAAGCGGTGTGCTGGGAAGCGCCATCGCCATGAACAAGATCCTGAGCAAGCAGCTCTACATCCAGGCTGGACTGCCCGTGGCTCCCCACGTGGTGGTCGATCGCACCGAATCGGACCCGGTTCACCGAGTGGTGGACGTCCTCCCATTCCCGGTCGTTGTAAAACCTGAGCATGAAGGGTCCAGCATAGGGCTCAGCATCGCGCGAACCCGCGAGGACCTGCCGCGGGCGCTGATTCGGGCCTGGGAGTATGACCGGCGCTGCCTGGTCGAGCAGTTCATCCAGGGAACCGAGATCACCGGAGGCGTCCTTGGCAATGAGGATCTCCAGGCTCTTCCGCTGGTCGAGATCATTCCGGGCGAGAGCTACGAGTTTTTCGATTACGAAGCCAAGTATACTCCGGGGGCTTCCCATGAGATCTGCCCGGCCCGCATCTCCGAGCCCATGACCCGCCGGGCCCAGGAGCTGGCCGTCCGCGCCCATCAGGCCCTCTACTGCCGGGGATACAGCCGCACCGACATGATCGTCTCCGGGGAAAGCATCTTCGTCCTCGAGACCAATACGATTCCCGGAATGACTCAGACCAGCCTCTTTCCGCAGGCAGCCGCCGCTGCGGGAATGGATTTTCCGGCCCTGCTGGACCGGCTCATCGAGCTGGCCCTGGAGCGATGAACCTCACCGGTACCTGGAGGATAGAGGCCCATGTCCGCAGTCCGTTTTGTTCCCATGGAGGTGACGCCCCAAGGCGCGGCGCCCTGCGGCGAAAGCGATCTCCTGCGGCTCGTCGAGCTTGCGGGCAGGACCGCCTACAAATCCGAGGACCGTATCACGGAGAGCTCCGCCAGGGCCTTTGTGCTGATGCTCAAGAAGCATGAGCATCTCTCGGTTCTCGAGCACAGCAACATCGTTCTGAAAATCGGGAAGACGGGCACTTCGCCGGTTCATGAATTCGATCTGGAGGCCGTCTCCACCGCCATCGTCAAGGCGCTGGGTCCCCGCAACGGTTTTCACCGCCTCTTTCAGACTCCCGGACCGACGCCTGATGGCTTCGCCATGTCCGGGAATCTTCGATCCTGGATCGAGACCCTGCGATCCCTCGACCTCCAGAAGATCTCCTGCCGGGCTTTTCTGGCCCGCCATCTCCACCGGTTTTTCCCGTCGCTTTTCGAGGATCCCGTCGTATCCGACGCGGAATGGCCCATCGAGGTTTCGCTCATGAGCGAGGCCGAGCAGCTCGAACTGCTGCGAAAATATCCTGAGTCGGACCTGCCGCTTTTCGTGTTCAAAATCGTCTGCGACCGGGGGATCACCCACGAGCTGGTGCGCCATCGGGTCTTCTCCTTCACCCAGGAAAGCACGCGGTATGTCAATTACAAAAACCGGGGAATGATTCTCATTCTGCCCGAAGAGCTCCAGCCTTTCCACGATGCGCAGGGCGAGAGGTTGACCGGGGAGAGTCCCACCGTTGCGGAATGGCACCGTCGGGCCGAGGCCCTTTTCGAGTGGTACCGGGGGGACGTGGAAAGAGGGCTCAAGCCCGAGATCGCACGGGACATCCTGCCGAACCTGCTCAAGAGCGAAATCTTCGTCAGCGGCCGCTGGAGCGGGTGGGAGCACTTCATCCGCCTGCGCGATTCCCGGCACGCGCACCCGCGCATCCGTTTCATCGCCCGGGAGGTTCGCAAATACTTCGAATCCATTGACCTCAAGATCGAGGATACAAGGGACTGATTCATGCAAGAGATTTTTGACCTGCAGCGAGGCCTCAATATTTACACCCTGAAGAAAATCGGGCTCGACTTCGAGGAGATCCTCGCAAGCCCCGAGCTGAAGCCCCACTGGATCGAAAACTACCGCAAGGCCCTTTCGGCCGAGCTGGCCGAGCTGGTGAGGGAGGTCCAGGAGAGCGGGTTCGAGAGCCACAACGGCAAGGTCGAAATCGTGGACATGCTCCACTTCCTGGTGAGTCTTTCCCACCTGGTGGATGTGCAACCCTCGGAGGTTGCCATGGCCCGTCCGTCGGCCAACGGCGGCAGCTTTTCGGAGTGCGTCGTGCGGTGCTTCCTGGCCCTCGACGAGCTTCAGAACAGCGTGAAATGGAAGTGGTGGGCCAGGGGAGGCGGATTCAAGGAGGACAAGGCCCGGGAGGCCGTCCTGCACCTCTGGAGCTGCTTTCATGAAGCCCGCAGGATCTTTCGAATGGACTTCGACCAGCTCAAATCCCTTTACGTGGCCAAGAACAGGGTCAATTTCCAGCGCCAGGATCGGCAGTACAACGAAGACACCAAGACCGAAGCGGACAATCAGAGCCTGGCCAAGCTCTCCTGAGCCTCAAGTGGAGCCGGCCGCCTGATTTGCAGCGGGGTCAGGCTCCATCGGCGCCGTCCATGCATTCCACAATAATGATGCCTCACGTGAGCTTCACCATGAATATACCAGGGAATGTCGTGGGCAGATTCATCAGTTTCGAGGGCATCGACGGGTGCGGCAAGTCCACTCTGCTCCAACACCTGAGCCGGTGG
This sequence comes from Syntrophobacteraceae bacterium, assembly GCA_025454175.1. Lineage (GTDB taxonomy): Bacteria > Desulfobacterota > Syntrophobacteria > Syntrophobacterales > Syntrophobacteraceae > JALOOX01. The sequence continues at coordinate 6,231 of JALOOX010000050.1, forward strand.
CTGAATGCCGTGGGGGTTTCCCACATCACGACGCGCGAGCCGGGCGGCACGCGGCTGGGGGAGTCCATCCGGGAGCTGCTCCTGGACCCGACGTACCATGGCATGAGCCAGGAGGCGGAAGTACTGCTCTATTCGGCCAGCCGGGCTCAGCTGGTCCAGGAAGTCATCGGGCCGGCACTGCGAGACGGAATCTGGGTTCTGGCCGACCGATTCAGCGATGCGACTCTGGCCTACCAGGGCTATGGAAGAGGTCTGGATCTCGACATGCTGCTCAGCCTGCAGGTCTGGGCCACGCAGGGGCTCATGCCTCATCACACCATTCTTCTCGACTGCAGCCTCGAGACGGCCGCGGGTCGACGGAAGCTCAAGACCCAGAATCCCGACCGCATCGAAGGGGAGGAGCACGCTTTTCATGAACGGGTTCGCCAGGGCTATCTCGAACTGGCCCGCCGGTATCCCGAGCGTTTCCTGGCTCTCGACGCCGAGGGTTCCCTGGAAGAGGTACTGACCGAGCTGGAGACCCTTTTTTGGCTCCCGCTGCGGAGCGGGCTCTTCTCACGGGTTTTTTTCGACCACCAATCCACGGAATGAAGTGAGCCCGGCAGTCGAGCCATTCCCGGGGCAACTGCCGGGGGCAGAATGCCTGCAACAGGGCCGAGCACCGATACCGGTCTTCAACTCGAAGCCCGAAACCCGAAACCTTTGGCACAGGAGTCAGGAATGGATATTACAACGCTCACGGAACTGCCCCCCTGGGAATGGCCCGAGGAAGCAGCTGATCATCTCCTTTCGACCCTTCGCAACGAAGAAGTCGAGGAACCCAGGCGATTCCTGGCGGCCGAGCTGGCCGGGGAGGTCTCCATCATCAACGACGAGCTTGCGGAAGCCCTACTGGCCGTCGGGCAGGACCCAAAAGCGCCGGAGATGCTTCGCCTGAGGGCGCTGCACTCCCTCGGGCCGGGCCTCGAGTACGCGGACATCGAGGGATTCGACGACCCCGAGGAGCTGGTGCTCTCGGAAAAGACCTTTTGGCACATTTTGCAGGGCCTGCGGGACTTTTACGAGGAGGAAAAGCTGTCGGACACCCTGCGCCAGGCAGCCCTCGAAACTTCGGTGCACGCTCCCCAGGACTGGCACCCCGAGGCGATCCGCAAGGCATTTTCGAGCGACGATGAACGCTGGAAGCTCACGGCCGTCTTCTGCATGGGGTTTCTTCCGGAATTCGAGAAACAGATCCTCCAGGCGCTGCAAAGTCCGAATGAGGACATTCACCACGAAGCGGTCATCGCCGCGGGGAACTGGGAAGTGGACGAGGCATGGCCCCACATCGCCGGCCTCGTCACCAGCAAGGGAACGGACAAATACCTGCTCATGGCCGCCATCGAGGCCGCCGCCACCATACGCCCCCGGGAGGCGCTGGAAATCATCGCTCCTCATCTGAGCTCCGACGACGAGGACATCGTCGACACGGCCCATGAAGCCATGGCCATGGCCCAGGGACAACTGGAGGGGGACGACGAGGAAGAGGAGGAGGAAGAGACATCCAGGTGAGACCGGATGACTCCCCCCGGGCATGGACCTGACGGGGGCAAGTCCTTGACGGGTCGCCGGCTCCCGGGCAAGAGCCCGGGAGCCGGCTGATCAGGGCGTTCATTCTCACTCGAGTGTACTGAACCCTCCGCAGTGGCATTTCGGCCCGGGATTGGCCGCAGGCCGGGAAGCGTCGACAAATGCCGTGGCTGCGGCCCAGGATTTGGGCGCCTCACGCGGGCTTGTGCCCCTCGACGAGACAATCCATGTCCATACCGTGCCTGACCTGTTTCACATCGACGAATCCCGCCTTCAGAAGCCCCTCCCGCACTTCGTTGAAGGTGTAGGTGTCCCCGCCCCGAGTGTTGACGAGCATGTTGAGGGCGAACATGGCCCCCGCGGGCGGCCTGACCCGGGATTCCTCCATGATGTGGTCCCGGATGAGAAGCGTGCCCCCGGGCTCCAGGGCCTCGAACACCTTGCGATAAAGGTCCAGGTTCTCCTCGGGGCTGTTCTGGTGGATGATGGCCGAAAGAAGAGCCAGGTCGCACCCGCCCGGAAGGCTGTCCCGGTAGAAGTCGCCCGCCATCAGCCTCACCCGGTCCTCGATGCCTTCCTCGGCTATCCGTTCCCGGGCCATGGCGATCACGTTTTCAAGATCGTAAAGGATGGCCGTCATGGCCGGATTCTGCCTGAGGAACGCGATGGTGTAAGTCCCGGAAGCCCCCCCGATATCCAGCAGGCACTTGAACCGGCCCAGGTCGTAGTCGGCGGCGATGGCGAGGGACAGCTCCCGCCCCACCACGTGCATGGCGCCCACAAAAGATTTCCAGTCCCATTCGTCTGTCTGGAGCCCAGCCTCCCGCTCACGATGTCCGCCCACTTTCACCAGCTCCGTCAGATCGCTCCATGTGCCCCAGAGCCGGCTGAGATGCATGACCATTGGGAGCACCGATTCAGGATGGCGGGACGAGTAAAACGCGCCGCTCTCGGTGGGGCTGTACGAGGCGCCCTCCTTCTTGAGGAGGTCGAGGGTGACCAGGCAGTCCAGAAGCCGGGTCGTGGCGCGCGGGTCGAGCCCTTTCTCCCTCGCCAGGTCGTCCGCGGTGCAGGCCTTTTCATCGAGGCGGGTGAAGAGGTCCAGCTCCGCTCCGGTCAGGATCACCCGGCTTTTCATGAAGACTCTCGCATCGGCCATTATGGCATCCGTCTTTCCCATCCTGCCGTCCTTCCTGAAGAATGTGGATTTCAACATGAAAAAAAACGAGAGGATCAATCATGGACCGTGAGGTGCCTGGAAATGGAGAAGCTGAAAGTGGTTCCGCTTTCGCCGGGGTTTTCGAGCCAAACCCCTCCTCCATGGCGTTCGGCGATCTCCTTGACCGTCGCCAGGCCAAGTCCCGTGCCCTCGACACCCCTGGCAGTGTCGTCCCGGTGAAAGGCTTGGAAGAGCGACTCCGGGTCTTCCACCTCGAGGGTGACGCCGTCGTCATGCACCGAGATGACGTGGTGGTCCGTTTCCTCTCTATACTCGATTCGGATTTTTCGGAGCCCGTCGCCGCCGTATTTGAGGGCATTGTCCACCAGGTTGCGGAAGACGCGAAGGAGGGAAAGCCGGTCCCCCACCAGGTCCGGAAGCGCTTCGTCCTCGCGCCACTCAACCCCGCGATGCGTCAAAACTTCGGAAAACTCGGCACGAATATCCTCGGTGATCTCCCCCAGGGAGATCCTCTCGAAGCTCAGCCTGGCCTCCTTGGCCATGATGTAGGCATTGATGCGGTCCACCAGCCGCGCCACCTGCTCGGCCGCCTTGAGGATCTGGTCGCAGTACCTCTGGCCGCGCTCATCCAGCCGGTCCCGATAGGTCCTTTGAAGCAGACTCGTCAAACCATGAATGCCGATGGCGGGGCTCTTGAGGTCATGGGAGACGGAATAGGCGAAGAATTCGATGGATTCCTTCTGGCGCTTGAGCTCCTTCACCTTCTGCTGGAGATCTTCGTAAAGCCTTGCGTTGTTGACGGCCACGGCGATCTGATTGCCAATGGAAATGAGCAGCTCGATCTGGGCTGAATCGAACTCGATCTCCCGGTTGGTGGCCAGGTTCATGACCCCGAGGACCTGGTCCATGGCAATGAGCGGCACGCAGACGATGATCTCAAAGCCTTTGCTCAGCAGGAGCTCGGACCTTGCCTTGTCTTCGAGATCGGACACATGCTGAGCGATGAATGACCGGGTTCGAGCGGCCTTGCCCGAGAATCCTTCACCAATTTTGAGCCGTTCGAGCCCCACCGAATCCACCCCGATGCATGCCCCTAGCACCAGGTTTGAGCCCGATTCGTCGAGCAGGTAAATCCTGCCGGCCTCGATCCCGAAGAACTCCAGCACCTTGGCAAGGGCGCCCTCCAGGATCTCCTGAATGGATTTCGAGGTGGTCAGGAAACCGCTCATGTCGAGCAGAAGGGCCAGCGCCCGATTGCGCTCCCTCAGCTGGGGCTCACTGACCTTGATGGAAATGTAGGTCTTGTCAATGTGCTGCGGCATGCTCGACACCGGCCGGACTTGGGTTGAGAATCGAGTCTATGTCCTGCATCATCTTCGATCGATGGTGATGGTAGGCGGAGTCATTGGCCATGATCATGTCCAGCTGCCTTGTGTGCATCAGAAGATAGCCCAGCATTCTGAGCCGAGTCTTCATGAATTCCTCGTCGAAGCCCTCCATCCGCGCAAACACCCCGTCGTCCTTGACCTCGACCCGGAAGCCGTATTCCTCGAGAAGGCTTGCCACGAACTGGGCCCGTCGGAGCCGCCGGTGATAATCCGCGGCGCCTCCCTTGAACTGGAAACTGATGTAGTTCTCGTTGGCCCGATCACCCACCAGGGTCTCCACCGTTGAAAAATGGAAGCCAAACCGCGAGCTCAGGCTGCAGAAACTCCTGGAGATCATGAAATAGTTGCGGTTGGCAAAGTGCGACGGCATGGAGGGATCGAGAGCGGGATTGGCGCTGGCCTCCAGCAGCACGGCCATGAATCCCCTGGCATCGACGGGGGGCGGCCCCGCCCAGGGAACGGCGTTGATGCCCTCCCAGAGTGCCAGCACGGGAATGGAGACGATGTTGTCCAGGTGCACGAATTTGCCGGGCACATCCTCCCTGAAACCGTCGTCCAGATTGATGAACCACCACTGCATGGGGACATCGCACACGAGCTGCTTGCTGGCCCTCTCGGAAAAGTGGTGCTCCTTGCCGAAGCTGAACATCTCCTGCACCGACTTTTCGTGGCAGAACCGGGTGATGTCGTGCATGGTGCGGCAGTTCCTGGGGCGAAACTCCGTGGAGTCGGGGTCCAGCAGGTAAAGGGGTACGATGTGCTGGATCACCTCCCTCAGCACCTCGTGGACGGGGCTGCCCTCCATGAGGTTCTTCCTCGGGGCCTCCGCGACGAGCAGATCCTCCATGCGCCCCCGGTAGATCCTCAGGCCGTCAGCGTCCACCGTGACCTCGTCGCCGGTCTCGAGGGCCGCCGTGGCCCCGGCCACGCCAAAAATGGCGGGGACCGAGAACTCCCGGGCCACGTTGGCGAGATGCCCGGCCACGCTTCCCTGTTCGGTGACCACCGCCGACGCAAGGCTCAGCAAGGCGGCCCAGCGTGGCAGCGCCTGGGCGGCAACGAGAACGGCTCCCCTGGGAAACTGGAGGGCGTCGCTGTTCTTGCGCAGGACGTAGACGGGTCCGAAAGCCACCCCCGCGCTGGCCGTGTCCCCTCCCTCCAGCAGGAGGTGCTCCCGACCCGAATCACGACCCGATCCGCCGTGGACCCTCTCGGCCACTTCCGTCTGCTTGAGGGGCCGGCACTGAAGGATGTAAATCCGCCCGTTCCCATCGATGGCCCACTCGACGTCCTGAGGCGTGCCATAGTAGTCCTCGAGCTGGAGCGCGATTCGGGCCAGCTCGACGGCCTGGGCATCGTCAATGGAGGGAAGCTCGCGGCCCTCCCCCGTGAGATCCAGGCGGCAGACGCCCTCGTCCGGGTAGCAGACGAACTTGTAATCCTTGGTCTTGATGTCCTTGTCGATGACGGTCAAAGGCTCCCGACGGGAAATTATGAATGCGTCGGGGGCGACGCTGCCGTCCACCACCGATTTGGGGAGCCCCCAAACCGAATTGATGATGATGGAGTGGTCGCGTATGTTGAGGGGGTTCCTGGAATAGGTCACCCCACCCGCCACTGCGTCGACCATGACCATGCAGCCGACGCACATGGAAATGTCCTCGTCCATGATGCCCCGGCTGCGGCGATACGCCACGGCCTGCAGGCTGTACTTGCTGGCGACGATGTCCTTGTAGGCGTTGATGAGATAATCGGGGCTGACATTCAGCTCGGATCGATACTGCCCGGCAAAGGAGGTGTCGGCCGCATCTTCCCCGAGAGCGCTGCTGCGCATGGATACCCGGACCTCCTTCTCTCCGGTCTCCCTTTCCAGCTCCCGATACGCTTCCAGAATCTCCTCGGCAAGGTCGTCCGGAACCCTTGAGCGCATGATCAGCTGCTGAATGTCGGCGCTCAGGGCATAATACTGATCCAGCTCGCCCGCCTCGGAAGCCTGGAGCCTTCGGTCGATCTCATTCTGGAGGTCGTTGGCTTCGAAGAAGCGCTGGTAGCCCGCGGAGGTGACCACGAAACCGCCGGGGACGGTGAGCTTGAGCCGATTCCTGACCTCCCCCACGTTGGCCATCTTGCTCCCCACCAGATCGGCCTTATCCTTGTCGATCTCATCGAAAGGAAGCACCAGCCGGTCCCCTCGCGGAGGAGCCCGCTTGGCGAGGACCCCGTTGATGTGATCCTGGATCTCCCGAAACCGTTCGAAAAGAGCCTTGTACTTTTCGGGCGCCAGTTCATTCAGATGCTTGACAATCAGAAAGACATTGACCCCCACCGCCGTGCAGCTGGCTCGAACGAAGGACATGCTGAAGGGACGGCTGCCCCTCAGCGCCGTCTCCATCTCGGACATGATCTCGAGGGCTTTGTTGTTGGCATTGAGGAGGAGCTTGAAACTGTGGTAGCGAGCCTTGAAGGCAGTGCGAAGCGCCTCGGCGTCCACCGCCTCGTGATCTTCGCCGCGCTTCCAGAAAGCGATCTTTCGAAATACGTCGCCAAGCCTGGGCATGATCCCATCCCCCGCGGCCCAGCCGCGCCAGACCGGCTCGAGAAGAACCTGGAAGATTACTTCGCGAGCTTCCGCAGAGTCTTCTTCTTGTATGCGTCCTGCAGCTTGTAGAGCAGCTCGTCAATATCCATGGGCTTCATGAGATAATCGAAAGCGCCCAGCTCCATCCCCTGAATGGCGGCCTCCACGTTGGCGTGCCCGGTGAGCATGATCACTTCGACATCGGGGCTGGTGGACTTGATCTGCCTCAGGGCTTCCAATCCGTCCATACCCGGCATCTTCACATCCAGGACAACGATGTCAACGGACTGCTTCCCGAGAATCTGAATGGCCTCCTCGGCACTGGTGACACCGGTGACTTGCAGCTTGCGCTTGGCCAGCCTCTTGACCAGGGTCTCCAGAAATTCCACCTCATCATCCACGAGAAGGACGCTGAATGCATCCACTCCTTCACCCTCCCGACAGCGAAAAAAACTGCAATGCGATCACCCGGGGGGACCGGGCACGGCAGCCCTCAAGGCCACCACAATATCCATCCAGTCCCCGCTCTTCTGCCTCTCAGGAAGCAGCACGAATCAGAGAACCAGGGACAAAATAGCATAGTCGGCGTCCAAATCGAAAGTTCATTGTGCGGAGCCGCTCAAAGCCGCGGCAGGGCCGGTGAGGAAGCCGCGGCGTGAAAAACCGGTGGGAGACGGCGGCGCAAGGGCGAGGGGCTCGACGAGTCTATGGAGGGCCCGGTTCGACCCGGTCGGGGTAGGTCCGCTCCAGGACCTCCCGTACCATGGATTTGAGCCGATCGGTGTTTTCGTTTTTCTCCAGGAAGGCCGCCGAATGGAGCGACGCAAGCGACCCCACGTCCTCCAGCGAGAAACTGTGAATGATCACGGGCAGCTCGGGCCTCAGTTGCCCGAGCCTTCTGAGGAGCCCCACCTCGGCGACGTATGGGATGTCAGGATCCAGGATCAGCAGGTCGATGACCGCCACATGGTATAAAAAACCCAGCACCTCCCGCCCGTCTCGCGCCATTTCAACCCGGTAGCCCTCGGCGGACAGCTCGCGACGGAACAGCTCGCGGACATGCCGGTTTCGGTCGGTCAGGAGGATGGCAAAGGACGGCTCCATGAAGGCCTCGATCCGGGAATCGCCACCCGGTGTGGGAGGAGCCAGGCTGAGCCGCCCGGAAGCGGCTTCAGCCTGTCACAATCAGAGCACCTCGACTCCTGGTCGATCAGGCTGTCACCTTGACCAGATAGATCGAGCAGGGGCAGTATTTCACGACCTGGGAGGCAACGCTTCCCAGCTTGAAGCGGGTGGACGTGCTCAAACCCCGGCTGCCCATCACGATGAGGTCAATCTTTTCCTGCTCGGCATAGTCAATGATGGCATCGGGAACGGAGACCGAGGCCAGAACCGTTTTGGAGCAGCTGGCCGTCACGCCCTCGGCGAAAAGCAGGTCGCAGGCCTGCTTCACCGCATCCTCGGACACCTTGGTGTAGCTTTCCATGTGGCGCTCCATGCGGGAGGGCGAGATCTCATGGGCTTCCAAGCCGCTGATGTAGGGGACCACGCTGATCACCTGCACCTCGGCCCCTTTCATCCTGGCAAAATCCAACGCCGTTTTGACCGCACTCAGGGAGTGCATCGAACCATCAACTGGTACCAATATCTTCATCTCTTCCTCCTAAACCTCTTTTTTCACCTTGGCCTTCTTCATGCTCAGCCCAATGCCCTCGAACATGTAGAAAATGGCGTAACCCCACCACATGGTGTAAGCCACGTAAAAGGCGAGCAACGCGAAGACGATCAATGCCTTGTCCCCGATGTTCTGGGCTTCGATGCCGAAAAAGTTGTAGGCGGGCTCGATGGCCCTCTTGATGACCTGGTTCACCATGTTGGCCTCCTCGATCTTCCTGGCCTTCTGGAGCTCCTTGATGCCCCTGCTCAGGACGTCGTGCCAGAGGCGCAAGACCTCCTTCGCATCCATCCCGTGGCGTGCCGAGACCTCGTCATCTCTATTCCTAAACATGTCGTCGGAGTCCGCCAGCACGCTGGAGAGGACTTTTCCGAGGTCGCCGCTCACCTTGAGAGCACCTTCGGACGTCCCAACCTGAGCCCCTCCCGTCATGAGCACCTTGACGGCCCTGTCGACATCGCCCTGCTTGTCCATCTTGACGTTGAACTCAAACGGCTTTCCCACAAATCCCTCGTTGTTCCTGGCGATGCCGGGAATGAAATAGGATGAGCCCTTGGAAAGCTTGTTGAACAGGTTGTCGGAATACTGGAGGCCGGTCTGGCCATCTCCGAAAATCGGGGCAAAGATCAGAAGGAGCACCCCCACAAATGTGACGGCCAGGATGAGGCCAATTTTGAACGGTTGCGGATGTCTGATAAGCATGATTATCCCTCCTCTCGCAACGTGCCTACATTGCCGAAGAATTTAGCGAAGATCCAGATGCCGAAGACCGCGACGACGATCCAGAACAGGATGTTGCCGACGAACTCGATGCCGTTCACAAATCCCTTGGAAAGGTCGATCACCTCGAGCTCAACCAGCTTCTTGGGCAGCGTGGCGGCGCGGTTGACGAAGCCCGCAAGAATGGAAATCGCGTAAAAGCCCCGGATGTGGATTCCCTTCACCACCTTGGTGGTGAGAGCGCCGACCTGGATGCCGAGGAGTGAGCCGATGAGCATGCCCATGGCCAGGGTGTAGAACACGTAGCCATGAATGGCGTACTGGCCGATGGCTGCCAGGCCGGCCGTGAAGATGATCTGCAGAATGTCGGTTCCCACCGTGGTCATGGAGGAGACGCCGAAGATGTACACGAACATGGGGAACGTGATGAAGCCGCCGCCCACACCCATGATGGCGGCCATGATGCCGACCACGACGCCGCCCATGGCGATGATGACGCCCGAGAGCTTCTTGCCGCCGGGAACGAAATCCTCGTCAAAGGTGATCATGGGGGGGATGTTCAGCCCCTGAAGCTTGGTGGCCAGGGCGGGAGCCCCGCCGCCGGCCGGCCCGCCGTGGGCGTCTCCGCCTCCGCCACCCCTGCTCGACTTGATGAAATCGATGAGGGCGTAAAAACCGAGGAATCCCAGGAGAATGGCGTAAACCCCGCTGATGAACGCTTCGCTGAGCAGCGGGTCTTTGTTGTAGAGGGTCTTGTTGATCCAGCCGCCGATGAAAGTGCCGCCCGCGGAGCCCACCAGAAAGGCCACGGCCAAGCTCACCGAAACGTTCCCGAGCTTCTTGTGCACCGTGGTGCCCATGATGGCCTTGGCGAAAATGTGGAACAGGTCGGTTCCCACGGCCAGGATTCCCTTGACGCCAGCGGCCATGAGGGCCGGTGTGATGATGAAGCCGCCGCCCGCGCCGATGCATCCCGTGATGAGCCCGGCCGCCAAACCCACGGCGATGGACACCAGGAAGATGGTCGTGGTGTAGAATGCCGGGGCGAAAGCCGTCTTGCCGCCCAGCATCGACGCCGCCTCCAGGAACGAGACCCCGAGAATGGGCAGGGCAAGAACGAACAGGATGAGAAGTTTCTTGCGATTCTTCACGATCGACATGGAGACCTCATAGTCCCATCTCGCATGCGCCATCGCAGAAGCTTTTAGAAATTCGTAAACCTTCCTCGGACCACTCATCGATAAGACCTCCTTTGATTGAACCATCCCTGATGAAGACCATGTTGCATGAAACCGGAAACCAGTGCCCCAATGCTAAAAGGCAAGGCCCATGCCAGGGGCAGCAGGGACCAGAACATTCACTATGTTTATGAAATCGCTTATTAAAATGAATCAGCAGGAAGGGAGTGGCGCTGATGTGAAATCAAGCTCATGTCGATGGTTTTTACAGACTGTAAAGAATTACCGCGAAAATCAGAAATTCGAATAGTCCATCAGGAGGTCTCTTTCGGGACTTCTGGAACTGAGGAGGCAGGTGAAGTCGGCGAAAAGATGCAGGGAAGCGGCGTGCTCGATGGAGGCCCGGGCAAGGTCGATCCAAACCTCGGCCGTGTCGATGACGGCCTGGTCGCTGCTGGCGGCAACGCAGTCGCTGGATGGAATCTCGGACTCGGGAACCGGCACCGCGCGGCTCTCCCCTCGAAGCCCGATCCCCTTGAGTCGCCGGCGGTACTGCTCGGCCAGGAGTCCGCTGTGGCTCATGGGAGCGTCGAACAGAAACAACACCCCCCGGGGCCGGAGCTCGCTCAGGAATCCGAAGATCCAGTCCTGGGCCACTTCGCTCGCCTCGGTGAGCCGAAAGCGAGCCGACTGGCCGGCCAGGTCCCGAAGGGCGCCGTCATTGCCCAGGAGGAGCGTCCTTCCCAGGATGGCGCTCTCCACCGTGATCTGGACATTGTGACCATCGACCACCAGTTGACGACGGACCCAGTCCTCCCCACCGCACCGCCGCCCCCGACGACGCAGGGCCGTCTCCTGGCCAAACACGCCCCGGAGGAGCAGATGCCGCTCCAGGTGGGTCAACCCGTAGCGGTTCCCCACCCACTCGAGGGCAGCCGGCCTGGGGTATCCTCGATTCTGCAGGAAATAGAAGTCCGGCGCCGCCTGAGCGATGAGATGGAACCTTTCGGGGGCGAGCCCGCCATGCACCTTTTCACTCACGATGGAATCAACGACCATTCGGAATCAGCTCGCTCGAGAGTATGGGGCGACACGAAGCTCGCGTGCGAGCCCCCTTGATCCGGCCCGGGAATACAAATGCCGGATCAGGGATTGCACTCTGCCCTCCACGAACAGCGCAATCCCAGGGACCCGGCATCCGGATATGGAATGAAAAAGCCGCTCCAGGATCAGGAGCAGGTTGCTTTCAGCTTGCGGACTTCCTCGGTGAAGAGGGGAATGAAATTGAACAAGTCTTCAACGATCCCATAGTCAGCCTTGGTGAAAATGGGGGCCTCCGAATCCTTGTTGACGGCCACGATGAACTTGGAGGACCCCATGCCCGCCATGTGCTGAATGGCTCCGGAAATCCCCGCGGCAATGTAGAGGTTCGGGTTGACCACTTTTCCCGTCTGGCCCACCTGGTCCGAGTGGGGTCGCCAGCCGGCGTCGACAGCTGCCCGCGAGGCGCCCACCGCCGCGCCCAGGACCTGGGCCAGCTCCTCGATCATGGCGTAGTTTTCGGGACCCTTCAAGCCGCGGCCACCGGACACGATGATCTCGGCTTCGGTGAGCTCCACCTTGCCGGAGGTGTCCAGATCCAGTCCCAGCACCCGCGACCGCGCCGCGGGAATGGCCAAATCCACCTTTTCCACCTCGGCCTTTTCCCCTTCGGACGGCAGCAGACAGTCCATGACATTGGGACGGCACGAAACCAGCGGGAGAGCCCCTTCGGCCCACTCACACCAGGTGAAGCACTTGCCCGCGAAAACCGGTCGCCTGGCCCTGAGCTTTCCCCCTTCACACACCAGCTGAGTGCAGTCCTGGGCCAACGCGGCGTCCAATCGTGCCGCCAGCCGGGCTCCCAGATCCTTTCCGTCGACGGATGCCGGGAGGATGACCACGGCGGGGTCGCACTTTTTCACGATTTCGGCCGCCACTGGGACGTAAGTCTCCGCCACGTAGCTCTCCAGGGCCGGATCGTCCGCCACGTAGACCTTCTTCACCCCGTAACGCCCCAGGTCCGCCGCACTCGCGCTCACGCCGGATCCGATCGCGACGGCGCACAGGTCGGCTCCCAGAGCATCGGCTATACGCTTGCCTTCACTGGCGACCTCGTGAGAGACCCGCCGGAAGTTTCCCCCTCGAAACTCGGTGATGATACAAACACACTTGGACATATGGATTCTCCTTCTCCCGGCCTAGATCACCTTGGCTTCTTCATGCAGAGCCCGAACCAATTCCCTGGCCTTGGCGGCGCCATCCTCGCCTTCGATGATTCTGCCCGCCGCACGCTGGGGTGGCATCTCGAAGGAAACCATCTTGATCTTGGCCGCCTGGCCGGAGCACTGGGCTTCGTCCATTCCAAGATCCGCCAGCTTTTTCACGGCCAGCGGCTTCTTCTTGGCCTTCATGATCCCGGGTAAGGAAGCATAGCGTGGATTCCAGACGGCGTGGGAGCCGCCCAGGGTGATCAGGGTCGGAAGGGCTGCCTCCAGTGTGACCTTGCCGCCCTCAACGGGACGTTCCACCGTAACCTTGGCCCCATCCGACTCGAGGCTCACTGCCAGGGCCAGGTGCGGCCAGCCCAGGAGCTCGGCCACCATGGGACCGCGTTGGGCCAGGTCATAATCGACGGCTCGGGAGCCGCAGACCACCACATCCGGATTCAGTTCCTTCACGGCCGCCGCAAGGGCCTTGGCCACTCCAAGGCTGTCGCTGCCTTCGAGGGCGGGGTCGTCGATGAGAACGCCGGTGTCCGCTCCCATTGCCAGCGCCGTTCGAATGGACTCGACCACCCGCTGCGGTCCCCAGCTCACGATGGTGACCGTGCCGCCGTGTTTTTCCTTGAGTCGAAGAGCCGCTTCCACTGCGAATTCGTCATAGGGGTTGATGATCCACTTGAGGTCATTGGTGAGGATCGACTGACCATCAGCTGCGATCCGAATCACTGATTCCGTATCCGGGGTCTGCTTGAGTAGCACAATAACATTCACGGCTGTTCCTCCTTCCTCGAATTGGGCCTTTTTGAACCTCGAATCTGTTTCGGGGAGCGGGTGCGTTTGGTCCGAGGAAACAAATTAAGGTTCGGATTAATCGAATCTGTTAACACAACATCCCATGGCAATTCAAGCAGAAAGCGGAAGTCCTCGGCATAGCGCGTCTCATGCCCGCGCAGAGCCACCCTCGGTGGCGTAACGGGCAATCAAGCCAAAAAGCTGGCGATGCCGAGACGGAAGGATTTGGAGGGAAAGAGGTGGGCCAAGGAAGGCGGGGGCGCAATCCCGCCCTACCGGAATCGTCGGTGCAGTTCAATGGAGGTCGCTGTCTTTCTAACTGATAACTTGAAACCTTATGTGAAGATCACTTGGGCCTGCAGTGGGCGCAGTATCCCTGGAGCACCACCTGACTCTTCAGGACTTCAAAACCATTCCCCTCGGGCAGGGAGACTTTCACATCCATGCCGGCTTCACCGAAATCCTGGATGGTCTGGCATTCCAGGCAGATCAGATGATGGTGGTGGCTCACGTTGGCTTCGTATCGCGCCACCTCCGTCAAGGGGCTCACCTTCTGGATCAGACCGACCTCGTGAAAACGCTCGAGGGTTTTGTACACAGTCCCCAGAGAGATCATGGGGAATCGCTTCCTCACCTGCTGGTAAATCTCCTCGGCGCTCGGGTGGTCCATGGTGTGAAAGAGCGCCTGGTAAATGGCCAGGCGCTGATAGGTGACCTGCAAGCCGTGCTCCCTGAGAATTGCAATGAAGTCCTTGTCGCTGTTCTCGGCCATCTTCCTGCCCCCCCCTTTGGTCTCGAAGCCTTTGAAATGAGCGGTGTTCCAAGCCTGAGCAAACGTTAAACACCGAAACTATAAATCATATTACATTAATTCTTATATCCCACCAACATTTTTATCCATTTGATGGAGTAATTTTAGGCCGTTATCTGTTGGGATCGTTGGGATATAAGAGGGGGCGGCTCGACGGCGGGCTTTCGCTCGGAGGAACCGAGAGCACGCTTCAAGTAGATCATGAGGATGGAAAGGGCGGCGGGAGTCATGCCCGGTATTCTCGAAGCCTGGCCCAGCGAAGTCGGGCGAATGGCCGACAGATTTTCTCGAATCTCGTTGGACAGCCCCGGTATGTCCCCATAGTTGAAATCCCCGGGAAGGAGGGTCTGCTCGAGCTGCTTGAACTTGCTCACCTCGGCTTCCTGGCGTCTGAGATACCCTTCGTATTTGCACTCGACTTCAACCTGCTCGCGCACGCGCTCACCGAGGCTGCCGGGTGGAGGGGCAATGGCTTCCAGGTCGGCATGGCGGAGCTCGGGCCTCTTGAGCAGCTTCTCGAGAGAGACGGGCTCGCTCAATGGGGGAGACCCCCTGTCAGCGAGGTAGGCGTTGATGTCGGGGGTCGGCTTCACAAAAGTGCTCCGGAGCCGCCCCATTTCGGCCTCCATGGCGCGCCGCCGCTCCTGAAGCTCGAGGTATGTGGATCGATCGTGGAGCCCCAGTTGAAAGCCTTTTTCCAGGAGGCGCAGGTCGGCATTGTCCTCCCGGAGCAGGAGCCGGTACTCGGCGCGGGAAGTGAATATCCGGTAGGGCTCGTTGGTGCCCCGGGTGACGAGATCGTCCACCATGACCGCCATGTAGGCTTGGGAGCGGTCGAGGATGAAAGGGGGTCTCCCCTGCACCTTGCAGGCCGCGTTGATCCCGGCCCAGAGACCCTGGGCCGCAGCCTCTTCGTAGCCCGAGGTCCCATTGATCTGCCCCGCCAGGAACAGGCCCCGGACCGGCTTGGTCTCGAGGGTCAGGAACAGCTGAGTGGGCTGGAGAAAATCGTATTCAATGGCGTACGCCGGCCGCATCACCTCGGCCTCCTCCAGGCCCGGAACGGAATGGATCAGCTGAAGCTGAACTCCATAAGGCAGCGAGTTGCCGGTGCCGCTGGCATAAACCTCCTCGGTCTCCAGTCCTTCGGGCTCCAGGATGATCTGGTGGAATTCCTTGTGGGGGAATTTCATCACCTTGTCTTCGAGTGAGGGGCAGTAGCGGGCCGAGACTCCCGTGATGGTCCCATTGTAAAGGGGAGAGAGATGAATGTTGCGCTGAACAAGCTCGTGCGTTCTCGGGTGCGTTTTTCCAATGTGACAGGGTACCGAGGTGAACTGGATTCCGTCGCTGAAAAGCGAGAATGGTCTTGGCTCGGGATCCCCTTCCTGAATCTTGAACCGGCTGAAGTCGATGCTGCGTCGCGCGAGGCGCGCCGGCGTCCCCGTCTTCATGCGCCCCAGGGTGAAGCCCAGCGACTGGAGCTGATCGGCCAGCATGTTGGACGGGAATTCGCCGGCTCTTCCCGCCGGCACCCGGGTCGATCCGATGTGGACGAGGCCGTGCAGGAACGTGCCCGTGGCCAGGATCACCGCGGGGGCTTCGTGAAGGACCCCGAGCTGGTCCACGAGGCCGGCCACCCTCCCGCCTTCCACCACCAAACGCTCCACCATGGCCTGTTTCAAGTGCAGCCCCGGCTCGAGCTCGATGGCCTGCTTCATGAGGGTGCGATAACGCACCTTGTCGTTTTGGGAGCGGGTGCCGCGAACCGCCGGCCCCTTTTTCGTGTTGAGCCAGCGGTACTGGATGGCGGTCCGGTCCGTGATCCGGGCCATTTCTCCGCCCAGCGCGTCGATCTCCTTGACCAGGTGTCCCTTCCCGATCCCCCCGATGGACGGGGAGCAGGGCATGTGCGCCACCGTGTCGAGGGTGATGGACAACAGGAGCGTCCGGCATCCCATGCGGGCCGCCGCGAGGGCCGCCTCGCAGCCGGCGTGCCCGGCGCCGACAACAATCACGTCGTAGGCTTTCGACATCATTTCAGCCCTGCGGAGCCCATTGCCGGCTCCTTGTTGGAATTCCGCGGCAGATGGAATGGATGGCTTTGGAATTCAAGGCATCTCCGGTTATTAATGATGAGGTCGGATAGTGGGATAACCCGACCAATAGAACCCCAGGAGGAGTCGCGGCAGCCGACATGTCCACCCTGCCTTACCGTGATTTCAACAGCGCTCTCCGGGAGCGCTTCGGGTGCCGCGTCCAGAAGATCACCCTGGACGCCGGTCTCACGTGCCCCAATCGGGATGGGACCCTCGGAACGGGCGGCTGCATCTACTGCAACGAAAGAGGATCGGGCACAGGGGCCGCCTCGCGTTTATCCATATCGGATCAGATTCGGGACGCCAAGCAATATCTTGCCAGGCGTTACAAGGCCAGGGCCTTCATCGCCTATTTTCAGTCCTTTTCCAACACCTATGCTCCCCTGCCCGTGCTCCGGTCCCTTTACGAGGAGGCCCTGGCCGACCCGGACGTGGTGGGCCTGAGCATCGGAACTCGGCCGGACTGCGTGGAAGACGCGGTGCTCGATATGCTCGCGGGGTATTGCGGGGACCGTTGGATCTGGCTGGAATACGGTCTCCAGTCGGCCCACGACGAGACCCTTCTTCGAATCGGGCGCGGGCATTCGGTGGCGCGGTTCACCGAAGCCGTCCGCAGGACCAGGAGGAGGGGGCTTTCGGTCTGCGCCCACGTCATCCTGGGGCTTCCCGGAGAAGGTCGTGAGGAGATGCTCGCCACGGCCCGCTATCTCGCCGAATCCGACATCCAGGCCGTCAAGATCCACCTGCTCTACGTCATCCGGGGGACCGTCCTCGATGCCTGGCATTCGAGCGGCCGGTATCGCTGCCTGACCCGCGACGCATATGTCAGCCTCGTCTCCGAATTCCTCACCGTCCTGCCGCCGGCAATGATCGTGCAGCGCCTGACGGGTGATCCTCACCCCGAGGAGCTGGTGGCGCCGGCCTGGGCGTTGGAAAAGCGGCGGAGCCTGGAGGCCATTCACCAATTCATGGCGGCCCGGGGGCTCCACCAGGGGAAAGCCTTCTCATGACGAGGAGACAGGGACCAGCAGGCAGATGAGAGAACCAGAGACATACCGGAGTCGACGTTTGGAGGCGAGGTTGCGTTGACACCGGCCTGCGACTCCGTTAAAAACCGTGTATGAAAGAGGCATGTTTGCGAATGGTTTGTGATTCCTTGAATCGTTGAACATCGATGACGCAGCGGCGGAGAAAAAAATGAGAGCTTCAAGCGATATGCGGCAGGGGGGCAGGAACGCTCGCGGGAAAAACGAGCTGGGCTTCACCCTCATCGAGCTTCTGATCGTCATGATCATCCTGGGTCTTCTGGCGGCCCTGGTGGCCCCCAAGATGTTCCAGAAAGTGGGCTCATCCAAGCAGAAGGCCGCCAAGACCCAGATCTCCATGATCGGCACGGCCCTCGATGCTTTTCGACTGGACATGGGACGCTACCCCAGCAGCGAGGAGGGGCTCGATGCGCTCAGAAAATCCCCGGGCCAGGGCCCCTGGGACGGCCCCTACCTGTCCAAGGAAGTCCCGCCCGACCCGTGGGGACGGCCCTACGTGTACCGCTCACCCGGCGAGCAAGGGGATTACGATCTTTACTCCATGGGAGCCGACGGGCAGGACGGCGGAGACGGCGAAAACGCCGACGTGGTCAGCTGGGAATAGCTCCCGCCTCTCCGTCGAGGCCATGAAAGGCTCGGACTCATGTCTCGGAACCCTTGTCATAGTGAGAAAAGTGCATGGTGAACGTGGCCCGTCCCTGAGTAGAGGACCTTATGTCCGTGGAATAGCCGAACATTCTGGAGAGGGGCACCACCGCCTTCACCACCTGGATGGCTTTTCGGGCGGTGATGCTCTCGACGCGACCCTTGCGCAGGTTGATGTCTCCCAGGACCTCGCCCAGGAACTCTTCGGGCACAAGGACTTCCACCGCCATGTAGGGCTCGAGGAGCTGGGGCCCGGCAGCTTCGCAGGCCTGCCGAAAGGCCATGGTGGCCGCCACCCTGAACGCAAGCTCCGTCGAGACGTTTTCCTGGAACGTCCCCCCGAAGACCACAGCCTCCACGTCCACCACGGGGTATCCCAGCTGGGGGCCGCTGCTCAGAGCATCGGCGATCCCCTGCTCCACCGCGGGGAAGAACATCTCGGGTATCGAACCGTCCCGCACACGGTTTACGATGGCGTTGCCGGTGGTCCTGGGGCGGGGCGCCAGATGCAATTCCACCATGGCGAATTGGCGCGAGCCTGCGATCTCCCTGTCGAAAACGCCCTGGGTCGTCGCTTCCCTGCCTATGGTCTCCCGGTAGACAACCTGGGGCCGTCCCGCATTGACACCCACGTTGTAGTCCCGTTCCAGTCGTGAGAGAACGATCTCGATGTGCAGCTCACCCATTCCGCTGATGATGATCTGGCCCGTGTCGGGATTCTCGTGGAATCGAAAGGTCGGATCCTCCTCGGAAAGCTTGGCCAGGCTGTCCATGAGCTTCTCCTGGTCGCCCCGGGTCCTGGCCTCCACCGCCACCGAAATCACCGGTTCGTAGATGTCGATGGGCTCCAGTAGAATGGGATGGGCGGGATCACAAAGGGTGTCACCCGTCTGAGCGGTTTTGAGCCCCATCAAGGCCACCAGGCTTCCCGCCTCGGTCTTCTCGAGACGGTCGCGCTTGTTGGCATGCATCTGAAAGATTCGGGAAATCTTTTCCCGGGTCCCCTTGGAGGCGTTGAAGACGTCGGACCCTGCCTGGAGCATGCCCGAATAGACCCTGACGTAGGTCAACTTGCGCCCCTGATCCATGAAGATCTTGAACGCCAGGGCCGCCAGGGGCTCCTTTTCACTGCTGAGCCGCTTCTCGGTCTCCCCGCTCTGGGGATGGACCCCCTCGATGGGAGGCACGTCCAGAGGCGACGGCAGGAAACTGACGATGGCGTCCAGCAGGGGCTGAATGCCCTTGTTCTTGAGGGCGCTTCCACACAAGACGGGGACGACCTTGAGATCCAGGGTCAGCCGCCGGATGGCCCCAATGAGATCGGCGGCCGGAATGGCTTCGCCCTCGAGGTAGCGTTCCATGAGGGCGTCGTCCCCCTCGGCTACGCTGGCTACCAGGTTTTCCCGGGCGTCCTCGGCCGCGGCCAGGAGATCGGGATCGATATCCACAACGTCGAACTGGGCCCCGAGGGTTTCATCGTGCCAGAGCACCTGTTTCATGGTCAGAAGATCGATCACTCCCCTGAAATCGGATTCCATGCCCACGGGAAGCTGCAGCGGGAGAGGATTCGCTTTGAACTTCTCCTCGATCTGATCGACCACCCGCCGGTAGTCGGCTCCGATACGGTCCATCTTGTTCACGAAGGCGATCTTGGGGACATGGTACTTGTCGGCCTGATGCCACACCGTTTCCGACTGGGGCTCGACGCCGCCCACGGCGCAGAACACGGCGATGGCTCCGTCCAGCACGCGAAGGGAGCGCTCCACCTCGATGGTGAAGTCCACGTGCCCCGGAGTGTCGATGAGGTGGATCTCGTGGTCCCGCCAGAGGCAGGTCGTCACCGCCGACGTGATGGTGATGCCCCTTTCCTGCTCCTGCTCCATCCAGTCCATCACCGCCGTTCCGTCGTGCACCTCGCCCATTCGGTGGGACCGACCGGTGTAATACAGTATCCTCTCGGTCACGGTGGTCTTTCCGGCGTCGATGTGAGCGATGATTCCGAGGTTCCGGTAGTTCTTCATGCGCCGAGCATCAGCCATGGTCTTCTCCAGAGGAAATATGCCCTGTATTTGACATCCCAGTTGATCGAGGCTCGTTCAGCACCCATCAAAGTCCGTCACCTTAAACAAATCGGCGGAAGGCGTCAATAAGCAGCCCCTGTAGGTGCAGGGCAATTGGACGTCATTGCTCTGGGCATTGTGGACCAAGTGTGCCAAGTTACCTGGGTGAATTTCGACCGAAGGAGGATGGCGCATGGAACAAGTCGTTGGCAAATCAAGCAAGGAACATTTCTCATCAGTTTCCGACCCGAGGATATTGCAAAAGACGCGTCACAAGCTGATTGATGTGATCGTGATCATCCTGTGTGCCGTCATGGCGGGTGCCGACGATGGGGTAGACATCGCAGCCTTGGGCAGAGAGAAAGAGCAGTGGCTCAAGACCTTTTTAGAATTGCCCAATGGCATTCCTTACCCCAGGATTCCTGCATCGTATGCTCCTACGGGAAGATCTATTCGGGACGATGGTCTGCAATCACCATCGGAGGAGTCGGGGCGCCCCTGTTCGTACAGCCTGGAGCCAGGCGTCGGTGGCACCCCAACCACTGAGGAGCCATTAGACCTCCCCGGCTGTTTCCCCCTCGGGAGAGATCGTCGGCTGAGCGGCATAAATCGTGAGCATCAGCTCGGTCTCATCGATGAGGAGGTATTTTGGCTTCTTTCCGGATAGCTTTTCGGACTCCGAAAAGATGATCGGCACCCCCTCTCCTCGCTTATCCATCAGGAACTTTCGCTCCGTCGTAATCCCCTCCATGCTCACCGGACACCGCGCAAGCAGACTGGTCAGAAGCTCATTGCGCGCAGCCTGACGCAGGATCAGACTATCGATTGTCATCGTGTTGGGAATCGACCCGGGTGAGAACAGCTCCAGGCGATCCGAAAACATGTGCAGACGGATTTTGGAGCCCTGAATAGAATAGTCCCGATGCGCCACCGCATTGACCACAGCCTCGAAGACCGCATTCATGGAGTATTGAGGGGTATCCTTTCGTTCAGGACTTTTTGTTGCGAAGACACGCATGTTTCTTTCCACAAACCTGCAGGTTTCCCTTATCTGCATGTCGATGGGGCCAAAGATGTCCTCTGCATCTTCCTGGTATGCGGCATTACGCTCTGTGCCCCGGTAGCACACCGCCTGCACATAAGCGTTGGGTAAATATTTCTCGGGATTTTTGGATGCAGCCAGAATCCCACTGACACTTGGGTGCAGGCCCCCCTCCTCGTCCTGTGTCAGAAGCTTCATTTTTTGAAGGAATTCAAGATCGTCGGCCGGAGATAAAGGGGTCTTGAAGCGGATCCACAAATTTCTCTCTAGAACATCGGGAGCCGCGGTTACCACAGCCTGCTCATCGAACCGGATAATGCAGGTTTGGCTTCTCTGCTGAAAAAGGCGAGCAAGCACATCGGGTGGCATTTCGCGTTTGCGCTGCCGATGCGATTGAAATATCCCCCCGGGCTTTTGTGAACGAACAGGCTTCGAGGAACATCGATGCGGATGATGGCCCGTTCAATCCCGTCTTCGCATGGTACAAGGAGTTTTCGTATCCTCTAGGGTATCAAACCTCATCAGACCTCAAGAGTGATCCGCTTGTAGCGCTTTTCGAAGGCTTCTCGACCACCTTCCATGATGTCACATATGGCATTCCTCA
>JALOOX010000051.1 GCA_025454175.1 Syntrophobacteraceae bacterium
GCGGCCCCTCGGGCAGCAGAGCCATGAGCTCGTCCAGCAGCAGGTCGACCCCGTCTCCACTCAGGGCACAAATGGGGATGATGGCGTGACAGTCCCACTTCTCTCCAAGCTCCTGGAGCATTGGAAGCAGATCGCCCTTGTTCCGGACCAGGTCCACCTTGTTGAGGAGAAGCACCAGTGGAGTGTTGAGCCCTGCCAGCCTTTCACGGATCATCTCGTCGATCTCGCGGCTCCCCGACGCGGCGTCGATGATCACGCAGATGATGTCCACCTCGCCCAAGGTCCCCAGGGCCGTGTCGACCATGATCTTGTTGAACGGGTCCCGAGCTTTGTGTATCCCGGGAGTGTCCATGAGGATGATCTGGCAGTCGGGCCGATTGAGGATACCCGAAATCCGGTTTCGAGTGGTCTGCGGTTTGGGCGCCGTGATGGAGATCTTTTCCTTGAGGAGCTGATTGAGAAGGGTGGACTTCCCCACATTGGGAGCCCCAACCAGGGCCACGTATCCCGATTTGAATGGTGTTTGCCCATCAGCGGTCTTCATGGAGTCACCTCGCTTCACCGGCCTGCGGGATTCCAATGTGAGCCGCCCCGGCATCCCGCGTTAACATGCACACCTCGAACCGGCTCGACGGCCAGTCGGCCATTGGCTCGACCAGCACATGAGCCCACCCCCATCGAGCCCGCCAGTGGGACAGATTCTCACGAGATGGTCCCAGCAATTCGCTCACCACCTCGCGCGCCGCCTTCAGGATCACGTGCCTCCCATGGTGGACCCCGTCCCGCTCCGCACACCAGCGGTCAACCCGATCCCGCCACCAGCGGACCTTCACCAGGTATCCAAAGGCCGGGTGAAAAGGGCCTCCCAGAATCACTCCCGGCTTCAGCAGCTCGGGGTCCGGGTGGAGACCCATCCGGACGATGGGAATTCCGCTGGATTGAAACATCTCCAGGGCGGCAGCGGACCATTCCACGGCTTCCTCCAGGGTCAACGGAGCATAACTCCCCGAGGACTGCCAATGGGCGAGCCTGGTATCCCTGAGCACCAGGGTCGGATAAATCCTGACGAAATCGGGGGCCAGGCCGATGGCATCCCGCACCGAGCCCAGAAATCGTTCCCTGCTATCCCCCGGCAGCCCCGACATGAGCTGCAGCCCCAATTTCCATCCCCTCTCGCGGACTCGCAGGACGGCGCCCGCCACATCGCCGGCCCCATACCCCCGCCGACTCCTGCGGAGCACCTCGTTTGAGAGACTCTGCACGCCGAGCTCGACGGTACGGATCGGATAACGGGGAAGCAGATCGCAGATGTGCTTCGGGAGGGCGTCGGGCCGCGTCGAGAATCGGATTCCCGAAAACAGGCCGCCGTCCACATACCCGCCGGCTCGATGGAGCAGCTTCTCGATCCATTGCACGGGCAAGGCCGTGAACGTCCCCCCGTAGAAGGCCAGCTCACCGGGGGCTTCCCGAGTCCCCGCCTCACGGGCCAGGCCGTCGATCCGGTCTTCGACGCAGGCCAGTCCACCCTCCCGGGCCCAAAGGTCCACAGCCCCGGAAGTGCTCGCCCGTTGGTTACAGTAAACACAACGATGGGGGCAGCCCCACTGGGGAAGAAAAATCGGATAAACCTTCACGCGTCCCATCGGATTCAGCCCCGCTGCGTTGAGGCCAAGAGCACACACCGGCTCCCGTGATGATCACTGGAGAGTCCGTTCCGCGCTTCCGCGTCTCCGAGGGAAATCATCATCCCCTCAGGCCGGCGGCTTCCCCTGAAGCTCGAGCAGTTGCTCCAGCTTCCCGAGAGCCTTTCCCGACGCCAGGGCCGAACGGGCCAGATCCATGCCCTGGGCCAGGTCCCTCGAATGATCCGCAATCCAGAGGGCCGCGGCGGCGTTGATGCAGAAGAAATCCGCCAGGGGAGTCTCGCAGCGTCCCCGGAGCACTTCCATGATGGCCTCCGCGTTCTCCCGCGCCGTACCGCGGCTGGCGATCTGCTCGAAGGCCACGCGCTTCACCCCGAAGTCCTCGGGCGCCACCTCGTAGGTCTCGACCTTGCCATGTCGAAGCTCCGTCACACGGGTTGGACCTGCCAGCGAAAACTCGTCCATCCCAAGCTCCCGGTCCATGCCGTCGGCCATGCCGAAAGGGGCCAGGGCCCCCTCCATGCCGATCTCGGCAAGGACGGCGATGAGCTGGTCGCAGACCTGGGGCGAGTAGGCCCCGATGACGATGCGGTTCGTCTCCTCGCAGGGGCGGGTGAGAGGGCCGATGATGTTGAAGGCCGAGGTGAACCGCATGGACTGGATGAGCCGGGCCCATCCGGACTGGAGGAAGGCTTCACCGGGGAGATAGCAGAAGCCGTGCTTCTGGAGGCAGGCTTCGGCGTTTGAAAGAGGCGACCCGAGGTCCACGCCGAAAATCTCGAAAATGTCAGAAGCTCCCGAAACCCCGGTCACCAGGCGTGCTCCCTTCTTGGCCACGGACAGCCCGCAGCCGGCCGCGATGAGGGACGCCGGCGTCGAGCAGTTGACGGTCTTCAAGGGATCGGACCCCGTACCCACGATGTCACACACGGTTCCCTGGAGCCGCGCCCGGATCTTGGCGGTGTCATGGCGGTCCAGCGCGTCCCAGGCACCCGAGAGCTCCTCGGTGGTTGGTCCCCGGGTGATGTGCGCCATGAGGAACGCCCCCTGCTGCAGCTCAGGCTGTTCATTCAGGATGACCTGCCTGTAGGCCTCGCAAGACTCCGCCCGGGTCATCGGCTTCCCGGCCGCCACGGCACAGATCAGCCGACCGAATTCGCGCAACCGCATTTCATCCGTCATCTCTGGCCCTCTTGATTTCTCCAGGGGCACCCATCCTTCCCCGCAAACTCTCCATCGAGGAGCCCCGCCGGCCGGTCCGCTAAAACTGGACGACCACCTTCAGGACCCTCCCCTCCCAGATCCTTGAAAGCGCATCCGGCACCTTGTCGAGGGTCACCGTGTCCTCGATGAGCCACTCGACGTCCTCCCGATGAGCGTCCAGGATGCTCAAGGCCCGCCGCATCTGCTGACGAGTGCACCCATAGGCCCCCGAAACCTGGATCTCCCGATAGTGGAGCTCGTTCAGCCACGACACGGGGATCATCTCGGAGCCCGTGAAACCGCTGAAAAGACAGAAGCGGCCGCCGGTCCGGATTCGAGGGACACCCTCCAGCAGCGTGGCCGCCTGCGGGGCGGCGTTCACCACCACGTCCCATGGGGCTCCCATCGGAGACTCGGAGGCATCCATTCCGGTATGGTCCCGAAACATCCTGCTCTTCTGGAGCTTCGAGGGATCGGGCTCCACCACGAAGGGATGCGACTCGAGGGCCAGCACCGCCAGACCCATCAGCAGCCCCACCGGACCTCCACCCATGATCAGCACCCGCTCGCCAGGCGCCAGCGCAACGCGGTCCATGGCGTTGAGCGTGCACGCCAGGGGCTCCGCCAGCGCGGCAATGCGCCCGTCCAGTGTGGCCGGAACCGGCACCAGGCTGCTCTCGGGCACTGCTGCAAATTCAGCCAGTCCGCCATCCCGGTGAAACCCCATGATGCGCATGGCGCCGCAGAGATTCTCTCTTCCCGAAGCACATGCGTCACATTGACCACAAGCGGTTCCGGGCCAGACGACGCACCTGCCGCTCTCCCCCTCCGGAATCCCGCAGACCTCATGCCCGAGGACGCGCGGCAGCCGCAGATCGCGGTGTCCCCGACGCCACATTTTCGCGTCGGTCCGACACAGGGCGCACTGGGCGACCCTGACAAGGACTTCGCCCTCCCGGGGCTCTGGAACGGCTGTTTCAACCAGCCGCAGATCACCCGCCCGGCGGAGAAGCAGGGCTTTCATTTTCGCAGTGGGCAAGGTCGGGCAGTCTTCACCGATGGTGATGATGTTTGATGGTCAATGCGTGGCACCCATGAAGGGTAGAGATGGCCATGCCGTCTTCTCCCGTTCCGTAACCGGCGGCATGTGGGCTCCCGGCATGAAGTCCCGCACCCGGGCCGCGGGCTCCTTCGGATCAGCGCTCCTTGCGCATGCGCTCCATCTCACGCCTCTCATCCTTCTTCTTGATGCTTTCCCGCTTGTCGTAATCCTTCTTGCCACGCGCCAGGGCCAGCTCGACCTTGGCCAATCCCTTGCTGAAATAGATCTTGAGGGGTATCAGGGCAAAGCCCTTCTCCTGAGTCTTCCCCAGGACCCGCTTGATCTCGTGATTATGGAGCAGCAGCTTGCGCACACGCTCGGGATCGTGGTTGTCATAAGTGGCATGGGTGTACGGGCTGATATGCATTCCGTAAAGGAATACCTCGCCTTTTCTGACCTTGGCGTAACTGTCCTTGAGATTGGCCCGTCCGTCGCGCAGGGACTTCACTTCGGTCCCGAGGAGCACCATTCCAGCCTCGAAAGTCTCCAGGATTTCATAATCGTGGTATGCTTTTTTGTTTTGACAAACGAGGCGAGACCCTTCGCGAGGGGAGCCCTTGCCGCTCTTCTGAGTCTTCACAGTCATAATGCCCACCCTCAATGATCGCGCCTGAACCGGGGCAGGGCCGGCCGAGCCATGAGTGCACTCGGATCGAATACCCGGAATTCCTCCGGGAACTTCTTTATCATCATGTCGTGGAGCTGGTCGCCAATCTCCCCCGCCGTACTGATCTGCAAAGCTCTCCTCACGAACTTGCGGCAGTCCTTCATGACGGACCTGCTGATCAGGTTCTTCACGCGGGGCACCGCCTGGGGATTCATGCTGAGCCTGTCGAACTCGAGTCCGAGGATGACGGGCGTGTAGACGGGCTCCGCGGCCATCTCTCCACAGATGCTCACCTCGATTCCGGCTTTGTGGCCGGCATCCACGGCCTGCTTGATGAAACGCAGCACACCGGGGTGCAGCGGTTCATACAGATAGGCCACGTGCTCGTTGCCGCGATCGATGGCCAGGCTGTACTGGATGAGATCATTGGTGCCGACGCTGAAGAAAGCCACTTCCCGGGCCAACAGATCCGCTATGGCAACGGCCGACGGCACCTCGATCATCACTCCCACCTGCATCCCCTCGTCGAAGGGGACCCTGGCGGCCGTCAGCTCTTCCCGCACCTCGTTCAGAACCCGCTTGGCCTCCATGAGCTCGCCGATGCCCGAGACGAGGGGAAACATGAGACGAATGTTTCGGGCCAGGGCGCTTGCGCGCAATATGGCCCTCAGCTGCGATTTGAATACTTCCAGGTAATGCAGGCACAGCCGAATCGAGCGCAAACCCAGGGCCGGGTTCGCCTCCTCGAGGCGGGGGTACCAGCTGGTCAGCTTGTCCGCCCCCAGATCGAGGGTTCGCATGGTCACCGGCTGCGGGGCCATGAGCTCCGCAAGCTCCCGGTATTCGTGGTAGAGCGTCTCCTCGTCCGGCAGCTCCTTGCGGTTCATGAAGAAGAACTCGGTCCTGTAGAGGCCCACCCCCTCGGCGCCATTGTCCTTGGCCGCCACGACCTCTTCCAGGAGCTCTATGTTGGCTTCCACCCCCACGTGATGACCGTCCCTCGTCTGGGCCGGCAGGTGAGCCTTGCGGTTGATCTCCTTGACATAGGTCTCGATCTCGTCCTGGCGCTCGTAATAGTGACTGATCTCCCTTTCGGTCGGATTCGTGATGAGCTTCCCGGCGGCCCCGTCAACGATGATGACGCTGCCCGTCGAAATCAGCTCGGTGGCGCGCTCGGCGCCGACAACCGCCGGAATGTTCAGGGACCTGGCAATAATGGAGGTGTGCGACGTGCGCCCGCCCATGTCGGTGACCAGCCCCAGGGTTCGCTCCAGGCGCAGCTGGCCGACATCGGCGGGGGAAAGATCCCGCGCGACCACGATGACTCGCTCCCGGATGCCGTCGAGCCAGTCATCCGTTCGGCCCGAAAGGTTGCGAAGCACCTGCTGGCCCACGGCGTCCACATCGGCGACCCGGCTGCGGATGTACTCGTCTCCCAGGGCCCCGAAAACCTCGTGAGCCTTCCGGAGAGCCCGCACCAGGGCCCACTGGGCGTTGAACCGCTCTTCCCTGATGAGTCTCAGGGTCTCGTCGTAGATCAACCGGTCCCTCAGAATCATCTGGTGGAATTCGATGACATGGGCGTGCTCCCGCAGCTCCGGCCGAATCTTCTCCTTGATCTCCTGCAGGTCTCTTTCCGCCCTGCCGATGGCCGCGTCAAAACGAGCGCATTCCCCTTCGATGCTTTCGTCTTCCGTCAGAACGTAGTAGGGAACCGTCACACTGCCCCGTTCCAGGACATGGGCCTTCCCAATGGCAATGCCCGGCGATACGCCGATACCGTTTATGATTCTCGCGTCACGATCCATCAATCATAATCCAAATGTGCGAAGCCATCGACGGAAGGAGTTTTTTGGGGCTTTCAACCTGGCATGGGCCTGGTGCTCAGGTTTGATCGAGCCAATCCGGCAGGAGTTGGCGGGACATATTGGCGGCGGGATCGGCTGCGCATCCGCAGGTCGAGTCGGACCCGATCCAGCCCTGGAAGGAATCGAAAACGGTTCAGCTTTCTCCGAATTTGGTCTGGAAGAGAGCCGCCAATGCCGCCAAGGCCTCCGCGGCGTCCGGACCCCGGGCCGATACCACGACCTTGCTGCCCTTCGGGCAGACCAGTGTCAGCAGATCCAACAGGTTCTTGCCGTTCACCGTGTTGCCGCTTTTGGAAATGCTCACGTCCGCATCATACTGAGCTGCGATTTTCACGATCTGCGCGGCCACCCGCGCATGGATTCCCAACTGGTTCGCTACGATGAATTCCTGCTCCAATACAACCGTCTTTCAACAAAGCTGATGTTTTGTCGCCGCCGGGTTTCCCGCCTCAAGTCCCGCCGTCTCTTAGCACAAGGGGTATTTGAAGTCAACAGAAGGCCCAACGGGAGAAGAACGGTTTGGTCAGAGATATTCATCAATCATCCTGAAAGCTTATCAACCGACCATCCCCCATCCCGCCTCCCGCCATGAAAAGGCTTCAACTCCGGATCACGTCAACGGGCTGAATCGCCGTCGCTCGTTTCGAGGGGTAAATGCCCGCCAGAATACCCACCCCGACGGATGCGGCAAAGGACACCTCGAGCCCCAAGGGCGACATGGCAAAGGGCAAGCCCGAGACCCTGTAGATCACGACACTCACAATGAACCCGAACAGGACGCCGGCCACCCCCCCGAGCAGCGAGATGAAGGAGGATTCAATGAGAAACTGCAGCACGATGTCGCGCTTTCTGGAACCGACAGCCCGGCGGATCCCGATTTCCATGCGCCGCTCGCTCACGATGAGAATCATGATGGAGAGGATTCCCAAGGCCCCGATGGTGAACGAGACCCCCGCCGCTATCCTCCCGAGGACACTGATCATCGAGATGGCCTGTGTCTTGAGGGCAACGACATCCTTCATATCGATGACCGCGAAATCATCTTTCTGGCCGGGGCGTATCTTGTGTCGACGGCGAAGGAGCTCCTCGATCTCGAGCCGCGAACGGGCCATCACCTCGTCGCCCACCGTCTGGACATAGATGGTGTTGATGAAGTCCTGATTGACCAGGCGGCGCAGGAAAGTGTCGAGGGGAACAAACACCTGGTTGTCCTGGTCCACGTTGGAGGCATCGACCCCCTTTTCCTCCATGACCCCGATGACCCGGCACGGAACCCTGAAAACCAGAATGTGCCACCCCAGGGGGCTCCTGTCCCCAAAAAGCTTGTCCGCGACCTTCTTCCCGAGCACCGCCACCCTTTCCAGACGCTCGTCCTCTTCATCGCTGAAGAAAACGCCTTCCTTGACCCGAAAATTCCTCACCTCAGTGAAATTCGAGGTCACGCCCGTCACCAGGATCGCGTTGAGCTTCACATGCTCGAAGCGGATAGGAAAGGTCTTGTGGCTCGAGGGGGAAACGGCTGAAACCATCGTGGTCTCGTTGAGGATGGCCACGGCATCGTCCCTCGTCAGCGTCCTGGCCTCGCTCAGCAGTCGAGCCTGTCCACCATGCCTGAGGATCGTCCCGCTCCTCACGACCAGGACATTCTTCCCCAGCCGGGCCACCTCCTGTTCCGCCTTCTTGGCGAGGGAGCTGGACAAGTTGGTCACCACGATGAGCGAGAAGGTGCCCAGGAAAACACCCAGGACGGCGAGGGCCGTCCGCAGCTTGAAGCTGTACAGGGATCGAAGGGCGATGCTGAGGTTGATGGCGATCCGTTTCATCCCCGAATGGCCTCGATGGGGTTCAAGTTCGAAGCCGTGGTGGCAGGCTTCAGGCCGAACCCGATTCCCACCAGCCAGGACAGGACCACTCCCGCCGCGAAGGCCTTCCACGAGAAATGAATGGGGAGCTCAGCCACGTAAGTCAGGACTCTGGAGCCCAGGACTCCAATGAGAAACCCGGCCAGACCTCCCAGGGTTGTGATGACCACGGCCTCTCCGAGAAACTGAAACCGGATGTCCCCCCGACTCGCCCCCACCGCCCGCCGGACCCCGATCTCCCGGGTCCGCTCCTTGACCGAAAGGAGGAAAAGGTTGGCGAGCACAAACCCCGCCACCACGAGAGAGATGCACCCCACAAGCCCCAGGAAGAGCACCAGGGAGCCCGTGAGAGCCACCAGAAACAGGATGACCTCCTTGGGAGAGATGATCCTGAAGTCGTCCGGGGCTCCGTCGGGAATGTTGTGCCTCTGCCGGAGGAACAACCTGAGCGCCTCCTGGTACTCGCCCACCCTCGACTGATCCGTGAAGCGAACCCGAAAAACGGAAACATAACGCCTTTCATTCAGGAGCTTTCGCATCACCGTCGTGATGGGCATGACGATGCGGTCGTCCATGTTGGCTCCCGTGGGCGTCATGCCTCGCTCCGTGAGCACCCCGACCACCTGCACCGGGATCCCCTTGACCAGGATGTACTTTCCAACAGGATCCTCGTCCACGAAAAGGTTCCTCACCACCTGCACGCCCAGGAGCGCCACGTTGCGCCCGCCACGCACGTCTTCCTCGGTGAGGTCGGAGCCCTGAACCACGGGCCAGGTCCATCCGCGGCTGTAGTCGGCCGTGGATCCCACCACGAAGGTCTGGTGCTTGTTCTGCCTGTAGACGATGTTGGTGTTGGGGGCCGCCAGCATGGGAATGACCATGTACGCCTGCGGGAAGGCCTCTTCCACCCCTTTGACGTCATCGAGGGTGAGGGTCTTGTCACGCTGGCCGATGGCGCGCGCCTCATCGCTGCCGCTCAGCACCAGGACGGAGTCGGGACCGAAGAGAGCCACGATATCGAAGGCTTTCTTGTACGCTCCCTCGGTGGCCGCCACGATGATGGTGATGGAGCCGATGCCCAGGGCCACGCTGACCAGGCAGAAGGTGGTCCTGAGCTTGAAAGCCCTGACGGCCTGGAGGGACTGGCCCAGTATGTTCATGAAGCGGTTCATGTGATTTATGGCCCGGCCCCTCGGACGATGAGGCCATCCTGGATGTTGACGATGCGACTTGCGTGGGCGGCAATACTCTGATCGTGGGTGATGAGCGCCACGGTCTTTCCCCGCCCGTTCATTTCCGAAAGGAGAGCCATGATCTCCGCCGCCGTGACGCTGTCCAGCTGCCCCGTGGGCTCATCGGCCAGAACGAGGTCGGGATCGTTCACCAGGGCCCGGGCCAGGGCCACCCTCTGCTGCTGACCGCCCGAAAGCTGGCCGGGCTTGAATCTGGCCCGGTCTCTCAGGCCCACCAGACCCAGAATCTCCATGGCCCGCTTCCGGGTGTCGGCCCACTTGGAACGCTCGACGTAGAGCGTTGGGAGCAGCACATTCTCAAGCACGGTGGCATAGGGCAGCAGGAAAAAGCTCTGAAAGACGAATCCGATGTGCTCGTTCCGATAGGTCGAAAGGTCGTCATCGGACATGAGGGTCACGTCGCGCCCCGCCAGCACATACCTTCCGGAGCTGGGAACGTCGAGGCACCCGATGATGTTCATCAGCGTCGTCTTTCCGGAGCCCGAGGGACCCATGATGGCGACGAACTCGCCCTCCTCGACCAGCAGGTCGATCCCCTTGAGCACCTCGACCTCCTGCTCTCCCAGTCGGTAGGTCTTCCTGATGTCTTCCAAAACACAAAGGGGCATGGGATTCCGCCGGTGGGCCAAAAGGGAAGTTTCTGGTTCCTGGTTCCTGGTTCCTGGTTTCTGGTTCCGGGCTCCGGGCTCGAATCTGAAGGTCAGGGCTTGTTGGAAGGGGGGAGAATGATCTTGGTTGCCACCATGTCCCCCGCCTTCAAACCCGCCTTGATCTCCGTCCGCTCCTCTCCGCGCACCCCGCTCCTGATCTCCGCCTTCTCCACCTTGTTTTCGCCGACCACCACGTAGGCCACCTGCCTGCCTTCCTCGAACTTCAGGGCCGCGTTGGGCGCCGTGAGCACATTGTCCTTCTGCTCGTAAATGATCCGCACGTGGGTCGTCATTTCGGGCTTCAGGACCTCGGCGTCCCGCGGAGTCAGCTGGACGATGGCCAGGTAGTAGACGATGTTGTCCCGGTTGATGGGCTGGGGATGCACCCTCTGTATGCGTCCCGTGAACGTTCGATCGGGAAAGGTGTCCACGTAGAACTCGACATCCTGGTCCACCTCTACCCTCCCGATGTTCGTTTCATCCACGTAGATCCACATCTCCAGTCGGGTGGTGTCGAGAATGGTCACGAGGTTGGCCACCTGAAGCCCCGTCACGATGGTCTCGCCCTCCTGGATCGTCACGTCGGAGACCACCCCGTCAATGGGGGCATGGATCTGGGTGTAGGAGAGGCTCACCTCCAGCTGCTTGAGCTGCGCTTCGAGCTCTTCCACCCGGGCACTGGATATCTGCAGCTGGGTCCTGTACTCATCCCGCAGCCGCTTCACATTGGCCTCCAGCGCCTGGAACTGGCTGCGCGCCCGATCGAGGGCATCCCCCGTGGTGAAGTCCCGCTCCATCAGCTTCTGCTCGCGCTCGTAGCTCACCCTGGCGTACCTGTGGTTGGCTTCGGCCTCCTTGATGCGCTGCGGGAAGGTGAGCTCCACCTGGTTCAGCGTCCACCGCGCCGATTCCAGGGCGGCCTTCTGGCGCTCGATGTTCCTGCGAAGCTCGCGGTCGTCGATGAGGGCGATGAGCTGCCCGGCCTTGACCTCGTCGCCGATTTTGACCTTCATGGATACGACGGTCCCCGTGATCCTCGCTCCGATCTTGACCACCGCTCCCACCTGAGGCTTCAGGATGCCGGTTTCCACCAGAACGCCCCGGATGCTCCCGAGCTCCACCCGGGCAGACTCGAGAATTTCGACGGAGGGGGACTTGAACGCCTTTCGATAGGCAAAGATTCCGCCGCCGGCGACGAGAACGATCAGAACCACGAAAACCAGAGCTCTTTTCAAACGGCAACCTCCAGGAGTGGGAATTGCAAAACCCGCGGATGCTTCCCGGGAATGAGTCAGGCGAGCGCCGCCTCAAATCCGGTCCACAACTTAAAACGTGAAACCTGAAACCTTCTCGTCATTCCACGGACTCGATGCGCTCGACCCCTGTGGCACGCTCTATGAGCACCCTGGCCAGAATGACGCTCAACCTGGAGACCGTATGCTGCTCCCTGGCGTTGGAGAGAGCGATCGCGGCCGCCACCAGCGCAATAATGTCCGTCTTGCCGATCCTGTACTCTCCGAAGGTCTGCGCATAGTTGTGCTCGGCCTGTTTGAGCTGCTCCTCAGCAACGTCGACATTTCTGGAGGCGGTGACATAGTCCTCGTAGGCCAGCCGAAGCTCGAGCAGGAGTCGCCGTATGGTTTCTTCCAGGTTGTCCCGCGTGACCCGCAGGTCGAATTCGGCCGACCGCGTCCGGTAGAGCTTCCCCAGCTCGAAAATGTTCCAGGTGACCCTGATGCCGATGGCCTTGTCCTCGAGGTCGCTGACAAACCGGGTGGCCTCGGATCTATTGTAGGAAGCACCGGCGGTGATGACGGGAAGGTATTCGCTGATCTGTCGCGTCTTCAGGTTCCTGGCCGCCTCGACGGCATATTCGCTCTGCCTGATCTCCGGTCGCTGCAGGGCTGCCCGGCCGAGCCTTTCGGAATCAGGCATGCTCACCCGGGATTCGAGCTCTCCAGCCAGGTCATATTCCGACTCCAGCGATCTTCCCAGGAGGGAATTCAACTGGGCCATGGACTTGTTGAGCTCCCCCTCGGCCTCGACCAGGCTGAACTTGGACTGCTCGAACCTCACCGAGGACTGCAGAACATCGGACAGCTTCGCCACGCCCAGCTCATAGCGGCCCCGGGCAACCTCGAGGTCCTTCCTGGAATCCTCCACCTGCAGCTTGCGATGCTGCAGGATGTCCCGCCGGGCTATGGTGCTGAAAAATGCGGATTTCACGTCGAACTGGAGATCCAGCAGGGTCCGAGCCCGCTCCTCCTTTTCCGAATCACGGTTCAAACGCGCGACATTGCGGTCGGCCCGCCGGCGCCCCCCGTCATAGAGGGTATAAGACAGGGTGACATCGTAAGTGCTCAGGTCGAGGCTCGAGGAATTCTGTTTCCGCTTCTCCTGGCTCGCGGCCGCATCCAGGGTCGGCAGGTAAGGAGACAGCGAGGCCTTGTACAGGGAATCGGTCGATCCCACCCGGTTGTCTGCGGCCTTGAGGCCCGGAAGGCTGCCCTCCGCCATGTCCATGGCCTCCTCGAGGGTCAGAGCCCTCGGAACTGCCGCCCAGGCACACAGGACCCCGGCGCAGATCAAAAACCTGATGAGAAGCATCCAGTCCTCCACGTCAATGCCGGCAATACATCAGACCCTGCAAAGCGAGGCTCTCGATCGAAAACCGTCCGTGACAGAAGGGATCCCCCCAAAGCTTTCATGAGGTGGAATCCCCGGTTCTCCACTCGCGTGCTTTTTCACATTAACGCCAAGAAAGGCGAATGTCCACCGAGGGGCTCGTTCAAAAACCTCTAACGCCCCGCTGTCTTTTTGGTTTATTTTGATTACAGTCCCTCATGCCCCCACGGGGCACCCGAAACCATGAAAAGCGGCTAGCGGGGGCTGGTTTTCAACTTGAAGCTTGAAATCCGAAGCTCGAGGCTTTTCGTGACAGACCTGCATTCAGGCATATCGGAATCCTTACTGGCGTTGGTTCTACGGGGGCTTTACTGAATGAGTGTGCAGAAGGTATTCATTTCAGGCAAATCCGAGGCTGTGATCGTCTGCGGGAAGTGCGGTCAATCGAAGACCATTGAAGCCGATGCGGCGGCCATTCGGGGCAAGACGGCCCAGATTCGCTGCAAGACCTGCGGGCACAGCTTTCAGGTGGTGTTTGAAGCCCGGGCCAAGTACCGAAAGGACACCGCCCTGGAGGGCCATTATTTCAAGAAGCGTCCCGACGGAGACGAGTTTGGGCAGATGGCGGTCTACGACCTTTCACTGGGCGGTTTGCGGTTTGAGCCCATCGGCAAGGCATCATTTGAACTGGGGGATGTGCTGACGGTCGATTTTCAGCTGGACGATGCGAAAAAGTCCATTGTTCGAACCGGCGTCATCGTGAGGAGCATCGGCGAGCGTGACGTGGGCGTCGAGTTCGCAATACTGGATGAGCACGCGCGCAAGCTGCTCGGGTTTTACCTGATGCCCTGAATCGATGCCCCCCTCGGGTATGACCCATGACTCTGCTGTGGTTCCCCGCCGTTGTGGGATTCCTGGGCAGTGCGCATTGCCTGGGCATGTGCGGGCCCATCGTCGTGGCCAGCTCCCTGCGGTCGGGACCGGCTCCCGACTCCGTGGGCAGTCCGCCGCGCAGGTCCCGTCTGCGGCTCCTGCTGCTCCAGAGCGTCTTTCACCTGGGACGCCTGACGACCTACGCTTTCCTGGGCGGAATGGCCGCACTCTTCACGCGCACCGCCGAGGAGGTACTCACATCGGCCCACACGCAGTCGGTTCTCACATCCATTTACGGCCTGATGCTCATTTTCCTCGGGCTCGCCCTGATGCGACTCATTCCCGTGCCGGCTTCGTGCGCCGCCCTTTTCTCGAACCCACTCCTGGGAGTGCTTCAAAAAATCCCAGCCCTCGCATCCACCCACAATCCCAGCTCCATGCTGCTTCTCGGACTCGCCACCGGACTTCTCCCCTGCTGCCTCTCCTGGTCCATGATCATTACGGCGGCTTCCGCCCAAACCCCGTTTCACGGCAGCCTCATGATGGTGGCCTTCGGGGCCGGAACGCTCCCCGCGCTGTTCCTGGCGGGGCTTTCGGCAGCCGGCCTGGTGAGGCTCTATCGGAGACTGGGAGAGAAGCTGCCCGGGCTGATCCTGGTCGGCATGGGCCTTTATCTGGTCCTCATTTGAAGGGCCGCGATCGCGTGAGGGCATGGACGCCGGAACTTTTTCCAGCTTGACAGCCGAAGTCATTGATGGGTCCGGAGCCCGGAAGTGCGATCTCTGCGGGGCGTCTGTCGGCCGAGCCCTGGTGGAGCTCCCGCAGGGCGGCCGACGCCTGTCCTTTTGCTGCCACGGCTGTCGGATGGTCTTCGAGATCCTGTTCAACCGGCCCGAAGGCCCCCCCGAGGATTACCGCGCCACGGCTCTCTACCGCGCCTGTGTCGAAGCCGGCATCGTGCCGGCGCCCCCCTGGGAGCATGCCCCCCCCGAACCCAGGAAAGGGGGTTTCAACCAGGAGCCGGAAACCAGTAACCAGAAACTTCTCGTAGCAGGGGAAGGAGCGGAGTCCCCTGGAATTCCAGGGGACTCCCTCGCATTCACCTTCCATGTCGCCGGCATGTGGTGCACGACCTGCGCCGTCCTTGTGGAATCCGTTCTCCGCCGCACCCGCGGGGTGGTGGACGCCGGGGTGTCCTTCTTCTCGGATTCGGCCCAGGTTCGATACCTCCCCGGGGTCATTTCCCCCCCGGACATTCTGGATCGCGTCTCTCGCCTGGGGTATGCGGCGCTTCCCGACGCGGACGACTCGGAGACCGCCCGCGAGAGGAAATCCCTGCAGATTCGGCTCGGGGTTGCGGCGATACTCACGGCCAACATCATGATGATCGCCTGGGGCCTTTACTTCGGCTTCTTCGAGGACCTCGGCGAGGACGATGTGCGCACCCTGTCCTGGCCCCTCTGGCTGCTCTCCACTCCGGTCGTCTTCTACGCGGGCGCGCCGATTTTGAGCAAGGCCATCCGGGGAATCCGCTGGGGGGCCGTATCCATGGAAACGCTCATCGCCATCGGGTGCCTCTCGGCCTATTTTTTCAGCATCCACCAGATGATCTCGGGAAGTCCTCACGTCTATTTCGACACCGCATCCATGCTGGTGACGCTGGTGCTGCTCGGAAAATCCATCGAGGCCGGCGCTCGCGACAATGTCTCTCGAGGGGTGACGGAGCTCCTGAGGGCTGCCGGCGGCAAGGTTCGGGTGATCCGGTCCGGCCGGGAAACCTGGATCCCCGGCGGTCGGGTTTCGGTCGGGGAGGTGTTCCTGGTCCGCGAGGGAGAACGGGTGCCCATCGACGGGGAGATCGCGGAGGGGGCGGCAGACGTCGACGATTCGTGTCTGACGGGGGAGTCCAGACCCGCATCCAGGCAGCCCCCTGATGAAATCCTGAACGGTTCCCTGGTGTTGAATGGAGCGCTCCTGGCCCGGGTCCTTCGACCGGTCCGGGACAGTCTGCTCCAGCAGATGATATCGGTGATCCAGGAGGCTCTGGCCGCCAAGGTCCCAGCCGAGGAGATGGCCGACCGGGTCATTCGATGGATCGTGCCTTCGGTCGTGGTCCTGGCCTCCATCACGGGCGCGTGGGTCTGGGCCGCCGGCGGCCCCTTCGAGGAAGCCTGGCGCCGAGGGCTCTCGGTGCTCGTGATCACCTGCCCGTGCGCCCTGGGCATCGCCATTCCCCTGGCCAAGGTGGCCACCATCGGCGCGGGGAAGGTGCGTGGACTGATCGTTCGGGATCTCGATGCCCTCGAGCGCATCGACTCCCTGAATGCCTTTGTCTTCGACAAGACGGGAACGGTAACCGAAGGCGTGTTCACCCTGCGAGGCATCGAGGCGCCGTTCACGGGGGAGACCGAGGTACTGCGCCGATTGGGAGCCGTGGAGGCTTGCTCCGGACATCTCATTGCCCGGGAAATCGCTCGGCAGTGCACGGAGATGGGCATCGAGCCAGGGGAATGCTCGGAATTCCAGGACTTCCAGGGAATG
The DNA here is from genome assembly GCA_025454175.1 of Syntrophobacteraceae bacterium. GTDB lineage: Bacteria > Desulfobacterota > Syntrophobacteria > Syntrophobacterales > Syntrophobacteraceae > JALOOX01. The sequence continues at coordinate 16,228 of JALOOX010000051.1, forward strand.
GGAGTCCGCGGCATCGTGGACGGACGGGAGATCCGGGTGGGCAACCGTCGATTCATGAACGAGGGCGGGTATGTCATTGCGCCTGAGCTTGACGAGCATGCCCTGCGGAAGGAATCCCAGGGGATGACCACGCCGTTCTTCGCCTGGGACGGGAGAGTGCGGGGATTCCTGTGGCTCGGAGATGCGGTCAGGGCTGGGAGCCTGGAAGCGATCGCGGGCCTTCAGGCGCAGGGAGCAAGAGTCCTCCTCGTGTCGGGCGATTCCAGCGAGACCACCCGATCGGTCGCCGATGCCCTCCGGATCGGCGAATTCATGGGCGCCATGCGCCCGGCGGACAAGGCGGGGCTCGTGAAATCGCTCCAGCGTGAGGGGCTGAGGGTCGCCATGGTGGGAGACGGAATCAATGACGCTCCGGCCCTTTCCCTGGCGGATGTCGCCTTCACCGTTGGAAGCGGCGCCAGTCTCCCGCGGCAGGTTTCCGCCGTCACCCTCCTCAAGGGGGAGCTTTCCGGCGTGCTGGACGCCATGTCCCTCTCGAGGCTCCACGGCAGGATCGCCGCACAGAACCTGTTTTTCGCCTTCGCCTACAACGGCCTGGCCATACCCGTCGCCATGGCGGGCTTCCTGAACCCCATCATGGCGGTCGTCGCCATGTTCCTGAGCAGCATCACCGTGATCGCCAACACGTCGAGGATCACGCGCTCGGCCCCGGCGGACGGGACCCCGCGGCGCCAATGACCGTGACGCTCCGAGGCGGGATTGACGAGCCCGGCTGAAAGCCCTGATATAGAAAACTGTTGCACGGATTCACCGAAATCTTTAACTATTCATTTAAGCGTGAGCATGACATCAATTCTGCCGGCATGAACGAATGAAGACTTGGCCCATCCGCTTGAAAGAGGAACAGACCATGGCTTACGATCTTGGAGTCGACGTCGGTTCGGTGAGCATCAACTGCATGGTGATCGATCAGGATCGCCGGGTGGTGCTCGAAACCCCGTATCTGCGTCACTTCGGACTTTTCCACGAGGAGACCCACAGGCTGCTGAGCAGCATTCTGGACCCGGCCGTCTTTCCGGGAGCGCCGGACATCCGTTCCATCACCTTCACCGGAGTGCACGGGCAGCTTCTGGCGGAAATCCTCGGCGCCCCGTTCGAGGTGGAAACCATCGCCCAGGTGCTGGGTGTGACCCACGTGGTGCCGGGGGTGAGGACCGTCATCAGCATTGGCGGCCAGGATGCCGCCCTTTTTCAGCTGTCTTACGAGGGGCGTCAATGGCGCCTGGAGTCCTTCAACATGAACGGTCCCTGTGCCTCGGGCACCGGATCGTTCATCGACCAGCAGGCGGAACGGCTGGCCCAGTCCCTCTACGGCCCCGAATTCCACATGGACCAGGAGAAGCTTCAGCAGACCCTGGACGACTTCATCGCCCTGGGGACCCAGGCCACCTACCCGGCTCCAGTGGCCTGCCGCTGCACGGTCTTCACCAAGTCCGACATGATTCACCTTCAGAACAAGGGGGAGTCGCTGCCCAACATCATCGCCGGGCTGCACCATGGGAACGCCGCCAACTATGTGAGCACCATCGTGGCCAGCCGCGAGGTCGCGGAGCCCATCGTCCTTGTTGGCGGGCTGGCCTCCAATCGACTGCAGGTCCAGGCCTTCCGCCACTATTTCCCTGAACTTCAAGTCCCGCACTACCACACTTCCCTTGGCGCCCTCGGATGCGCCCTCCAGGCCCGGGAGCAGGGCTGGACCTGCCGGGTGGATTTATCGAGCCTGGACAAGCTGGGCTCCAAGACCCATTATGCGTTCCCCGAAGCCAGGCCCCTTTCCCTGGAAATGACGCAATTCGATGCGGACAACGAGCTGTCCCCATGGGCGGCCCGAAAGAAGGGCGAGATTTCAGCCTTCCTCGGGGTCGACATCGGGTCCACCTCCACCAAGTACGCCCTCATCGACGATGAGGGGCAAATCATCCACAAGCGCTACGTCCCGACCCAGGGCAAGCCCATCGAGGTGACTCAGCGGCTGATTCGATCCCTCGTCTCCGAGGTGGGAAAACGCGTGCGCCTGAAGGCCGTCGCCACGACGGGCTCGGGACGCAGTGTTGTGGGGGATTTCCTGGACGCCGACCTGGTCATCGACGAGATCACGGCCCACGCGCGGGGCGCCGTGGCCATCGACCCGGACATCGACACCATATTCGAGATCGGAGGGCAGGATTCCAAGTATATTCACATCGATAAGTCCCATCCCCTTGATTTCGACATGAACAAGGTGTGCGCCGCCGGGACGGGAAGCTTTCTTCACGAGCTGGCCAACAAGATGAGAATCAACATCGTGGGCGAGTTCCAGGACATCGCCCTCTCGGCCCCCTCCCCCGTGAACCTGGCCGAGCGCTGCACGGTCTTCATGGAATCCGACCTGGTGGGCTATGCCCAGAAAGGGGCTTCGCGTGCCGATCTCATCGCGGGGCTCTGCTACGCCATCGTCCACAATTATCTCAATCGCGTGGTGGAGAAGCGCTTCATCGGACATCGGATCATGTTTCTGGGGGGTCCCTCCCTGAATCAGGGAATCGTCGCGGCCTTCGAAAAGGTGCTCAGGCGGCCGATTCTCGTGCCCAGGCACCGGGAGGTCATGGGCGCCTTCGGGGCCGCCCTGGCCGTTCGGGAGCTGGTGCACAAGGAGGAGATCCCATCGAGGTTTCGGGACCTCGAGGGCCTGGTCGAGACCCGGGTGGAATTCCATGAATCCGTGTGCCGGGCCGACAAGAAGTGCCACAATGAATGCAAGCTCAAGATCTACACTTTCGGCGGCTCCAAAAGCATCTGGGGTGGGGACTGCGGTCGCTATGAGATCAGCCGCTACGACGGCAGCGTCGAGGAAAACCATTTCCTTTACAGACAGAAGCTTTTCGACGAGGCGCTGGATGAAAGCGGTGCGTCGCGGCTGGAAGTGAGTCGAAAGGAGGGGGCGGGCCGACCCGCCGTGGGAATTCCCCTGGGGCTTCACACTCTGGAGTGGGGGGTCTTCTGGACCCATCTGCTCGGCTCCCTGGACTTCCCGGTGATCATCAGTCCCCGGACCAACAGCAAGGTGGTCCTGCACGGCCTCGAGAGCATGACGGCCGAGACCTGTTTTCCCGTGAAGGTCTTTCACGGCCACGTCCATCATTTGCTGGACCATGCCCCCTATCTCTTTCTGCCCACCGTCATCAACATGCCGGTCCCCGACCCCCGGGAGAACGGCCTTTTCTGCCCCCTCGTCCAGGCCTCGCAGTACATGGTGCGGGCAGCCCTCCGGATACCCGACGACCGGCTCATTCGCCCGGTTCTGCATATGAAGGATGGCCCCGAGCACCTCGTGGAGCCCATCCTGCAGGCGTTCCCGGAACCATTGAGACCTTCGCGCCACGACCTCGAACGGGCGGTGGACATGGCCTGGCAGAGGCAGGTGCGGTTCCGCCGGGACCTCGTCCGGCGCGGGCGGGCGATTCTGGAGCGGACTCCCGCCGACCAGGCGGTATGGATCGTCTCGGGGCGGCCTTACAACCTCCACGACGAGCGGCTCAACCTGCAGCTCGGCAGGCAGCTCGCCAAGCTCGGCATCAAGGCGCTGCCCATTGATTTTCTGGACCTCGACGGCGAGGACTTGACCGACTTCCCCCGCATGTACTGGGGGCTCGGGGCCAAGATCCTGCGGGCCGCCAAACAGGTGGCCCGGACCCCCAACTGGTTCGGGGTGCACCTGACCAATTTCAGCTGTGGAGCGGATTCATTCATCGAGCATTTCTACCGGCATTTGCTGCGCGAAAAGCCTTTTCTCATCCTCGAGCTCGATGAGCACAGCGCCGTGGCGGGAATGCTGACCCGCATCGAAGCCTACAGGAATGTCGTCAGGAACCTTCAGCGGCGGGAGCGCGAGGCGGCTTTCGAGAGCAGGAAGCCCTTCGAGGTCTTGTGCCAGTGAAACGTGCCGGTCCAGCGCCGGCGGGATTCATTCATTGATTGATTCGGATTTCAGGAAAAGGGAGGGTATGGATTCAACGGCGTTCAACCGCCTCGGAGAGAGCGTTCAACAATTCGATGTCTCCGGTCGCAGGCTCCTCGTCCCGGACATGTCGCCGACCGGATCCAGGCTCATTGCCGCAAGCTTTCGAGCCGTCGGCGCCGACGCCGTCGTGATGGAGACCTACAAGGGACTGGCCCTGGGGAGGGAGTACACCTCGGGAAAAGAGTGCTTCCCCTGCCAGGTGACCCTGGGCGATATCCTTCATCATCTCGAAGGCGAGCGCCGGCGTCTCGGAGAGGACTTCGACCCGAAGCGATACGTGTACTTCCTGCCCGAGGCCGACGGTCCCTGCCGATTTGGCATGTACAACAAGCTCCAGCGGCTGGTGTTGGACCGTTTCGACTCATACAGGGGCGTTCCCATCGTCTACATTTCCACCAAGAACAACTACGCCACCGCCGACATCGTCCCGCCCGGAAGGTCCTCATACTTCAGGAAGCTGAGCTACGTGGCCGTCATCATCGCGGACGTTCTGGACCGCATGACGTGCCGCGTCCGGCCTTACGAAAGGGAGCCCGGCTCCACCGACGCCTTCATGGGCGGCGCGCTGGATTCCATGGTCAAGGCCACCGAGAGCATGGGACCCGAGCTCGATTTCGGCAGACTCCTCGGCCGCCTCGCCGATATCGCCGTCGATGCCCGGAGCCTCATGAAGCCCGGGGAGCGGAGGCGGCCGAGAATTGGAATCATCGGCGAGATCTATCTGAGGACCCATCCCCATTCGAATCAGGACATCATCCGCAAGCTCGAGGCTTACGGGGGGGAGGTGGTCAATGCGTCGCTGGGCGAATGGATCAACTTCGTGAATTACGAGTCCATTCGCAAGGCGGAGCACCAGTGGAGAAAAGCCTGGAGGGAAAGAAGCCACGGCGGGCTGCGGCAGGTATTCAAACAATGGCTCGGCCTCAAGATCGAGCAATACTATCAGCGTTGGAGGCAGGGCCAGGTTTACAGGGCCGTGCTCGAGCACCTCGACATCGAGCCCGATCACAGCATCGAAACCGTGCAGCGGCGCCTGGACCGCAACAGCCTGTTCCACTTCGCCATCGGCACCGAGGCCGTGCTCAGCATCGGCGGAGCCCTGGAGTACGTCCACCACGGCTTCGACGGAGTGGTGAACGTCTTTCCCTTCACCTGCATGCCGAGCACCATTGCCTCGTCGGTGCTGAGACCGATGCTCCACGAGATGAAGATCCCGTATCTAGACGCGCCCTACGACGGCGCCATCCAGCCCAACCGCGAGGCGGCCCTGCGCACTTTCTTGTACCAGGCCAAACAGCACAGGGACTCCAACGGGACAGGAAAGGAGTAAGTACACCAGAATATGGCACAGCAAGTCATGATCATCAACGCTGTACACCCCGAGGAGTTCCGGGTGGCCCTGGTCGAGGGCCAGACCCTCGAGGGCTTCTTCATCGAGACAGCCAGCCGGGGCAAGGTCGTCGGCAACATCTACAAGGGGATCATCACCCACGTCCAGACCAGCCTGCAGGCCGCTTTCGTCAATTTCGGCATGGAGCGCAACGGCTTCCTGCCCTTCACGGAGATTCATCCCGAGTATTACCGCCAGGACCTGCCGGAGCCCGTCCGCATCCAGGACGTCATTGAAACGGGCCAGGAGGTCCTGGTCCAGGTGGTCAAGGAGGAAATCGGGAGCAAGGGGGCGCTGCTCACCACCTACATCTCCCTTGCCGGGCGCGACGTGGTGCTGATGCCCGGCCAGTCCCAGCGCGGGGTCTCGCGAAAGATCGACGAGGCCGAGCAGAGGGAGCAGCTCAAGGAGCTGGTCCGCAGCCTGAGCGTCCCCGAAGAGATGGGCATCATCATACGCACGGCGGCCCTCAACCGCACCAAGCGGGAGATCGGCAAGGACCTCAACAACCTGCTCAGGATCTGGGAGGAGGTGAAAAAGAAGGTCCAGGAATCCCCGGCGCCCGCGATGATCTACAAGGAGCAGGATCTCGCCATACGCGTCATTCGCGACTACTTCAACCCCGACATCAAGTCCATCCTGGTGGACGACCGCGAAGTCCACCGGCAGGTCAAGGATTTCCTCAACATCATCAGCCCCAGCCACGAGCGCGCCGTCAAGCTGCACAAGGACGACGGCCCCATCTGCGGCAAGTACAACCTCGAGGAACAGATCGAGCAGATCTTCCGCAAGAAGGTCCCCCTCAAATCGGGCGGCCACCTGCTCATCGACCAGACCGAGGCCCTCGTGGCCATCGACGTCAACTCGGGGCGAACCAACGGCGAGGGAGACCTGGAGGAAATGGTCTTCAAAGTGAACATGGAGGCCGCGGCGGAGATTCCCCGCCAGCTGCGCCTGAGGGACCTCGGGGGTCTGGTGGTCATCGACTTCATCGACATGAGGGAAAACCGCCACATGAGGGACGTGGAGCGGCGGCTCAAGGAGGAGTTCAAGAAGGACAAGGCCAAGATCACCCTCGGGAAGATTTCGCGATTCGGGCTCCTGGAGCTCTCCCGGCAGCACCTGGGGCTCAACATCCTGCGGGGCTCCTTCCGCCAGTGCCCCATCTGCCAGGGAGCCGGCATCGTGCGCTCCGACGAGGCGGCCGCCCTCTCATACCTGCGCAGGATCTGGGCGACCCTTGCAAACCGGAAGATCGCCATCGTCAAGGCCACCGTGGCCCCCGAGGTCGCCAACTATCTCCTGAACCAGAAGCGTGGCGACATCGTCGGCCTCGAGGAGCGGTTCAAGGTCCCCGTCGTCATCGAGGCGGCCCCCGGCGTTCCGGCCAACGCCGGGCACATCGAGTTCGTCCCGCGGGAGGGGTGACCAGTACGCTCCATCGGAAATGACTGACCGGATCGGCCGGCTCCCGGCCTCGAGCCTGGGAGCCGGCAAGCGGTCAAGCACTTGAGCCCCGCAGGACCAGGGGCCTCAGTTCCACCTTCGGCATCAGACGATAACGTAACGTTTGATGGTCTGGACCACGTCGTCGGGGTCGTCCAGGACGGTCACCAGGGAGAGGTCCTGGGGGGATATGTAATGGCTGGCCAGCAGCCTGTCCCGGATCCAGCCCAGCATGCCCTTCCAGTGATCCTTCCCGACCAGGACCACGGGGAAGGGCTTGATTCGGCGGGTCTGAATGAGGGTGAGGGCCTCGAAGATCTCGTCCAGGGTCCCGAAGCCGCCCGGCATGCCGATGTAGGCCTGAGCGTACTTCACGAACATGACCTTGCGCACGAAGAAGTACTGGAAGTCCAGGCGCAGGTTGGAGTAGGCATTGGGCTCCTGCTCCAGGGGAAGCTCGATGTTGAGGCCCACGGATTTGGCCCCGCCTTCCCTGGCCCCCTTGTTCCCGGCCTCCATGATGCCGGGTCCCCCGCCCGTGATGACGTGGTAGCCGTTTTCCGCCAGCTTCCGAGCGATGGTGACGGTCTTCTCATAGACGTCGTCCCCGGGCTTCACGCGGGCCGAACCGAAAATCGATACGGCCGGATAAAGCTCGGAAAGCGTCTCGAACCCATCCACGAACTCCGCCAGGATCTTGAAAAGACGCCAGGAATCCTGAATGGTCAGCGCATCGATGATGTATTGCCGCTCTTGCATCCCTCGTCCCTTCCCCGTTCCGTCGATTTGATCTCGCATGTCGGCTCACCGCAGTCCATTGGGTTGAAAGAGGTGCAAGTCTAGACCAGAATCTCCCAAAATCAAGCGTTTTGCTTTCCCATGACTCGGCGGAATCCTCCCCGTCCTGAAACGGATCCCCGGGTTCCGGAAGTGCCAAAACCATGGCATCCGCCATTGAATCATTTTGACAAATGAGCTATGAAGCCGCATCATAGAATCATCACGGTATCGAAAACGGCCGGAATCGGCAACACTTTCGGAGCATGCGCGAGCATGCTCCGGGTATTTACGGAGGCATCCGCATATGGACATGAAGGACTTCGTCAGGGCAGCCTTGAAGAAGGTTGCGCGCAAGGTGAACGATGGCACTCTGGACGCCATGGAGGAAGGCTACGACGATCGGGAGGAGATGCTCCTCGACTGGATCTGGATCGAGCTCAAGGAGGAATCTCCTGACAAGGATGCCGTGATCAACATGGAACTGGACGATCTCTACGAGGTGATCGAGAGCTCGGCGGAGATTTACGAGAATTACCAGATTCTTCTCGAGTCCATACGCAACGCCGGCGAAAACTGATCTTCCTCGATTCAGGTTGAGGGAAGCGCCCCGCCCGGGCGCTTTTTTTGTTCGACGAAAGAGAAGAAAGGCATCGACCATGGATCTGGGCGAGATGATTCCCATCCACCTGCACCCGGGCAGGGAAAGACGCATCCTTCAAGGCCATCGGTGGGTCTTCAGCAACGAGATTGCGGAGCCATTGGGTGGGATCGAGCCCGGAAGCTGGGTTAGAGTCCATTCGAGCAAGGGCGCGCTCCTGGGAAGCGGCTACATCAACCCCCGTTCGCTCATCGCCGTGCGCCTCGTCTGCGCGCCCGGAGAGAACCCCTCCGTCGACTTCTTCCGCGGTCTGCTCCTGAAGGCCTCCGACTTTCGAAGCCGCAGGCTGTACCCGGGCTCCACCTGCTACCGGCTGGCCTTTGGAGAGTCCGACGGACTGCCGGGCCTGGTTGTGGATCGATACGACGACATCTTCGTCTACCAGATCACCACCCTGGGAATGTCGAGAATCGAGGCCTCGGTGCGGGAGCTCCTGGTCGAGCTGTTTGCCCCGAAGGCCCTGGTCTATCGGCATGACTCACCCGTGAGGGCTCTCGAAGGCCTGGATCTCGTCAAGGGCGTCGCCTTCGGTGACCTGCCGGAGGAGTGCTGGGTCCATATCGATGGGATCTGGCAAAAACTGAATCCGCTCGGAGGGCAGAAAACGGGGTTTTACCTGGACCAGAGGGACAATCGGAACGCCCTGCGCCGATGGGCCGCCGGGGCCCGGGTGCTGGATCTTTTCTGCTACAGCGGTGCCTGGAGCCTGGTGGCGGCCGCGGCGGGGGCCAGGGAGGTGGTGGGAGTGGACGACTCTTCCGAAGCCATCGAGCAGGCGAGTCTGAACGCGGCCCGAAACCGCCTCGAGGATCAATGCCGATTCCAGGTTGGCGAGGTTTTTCAGTCCCTGAAGACCGCCCTCGGCAACCCTTTCGACGTCATCGTGCTGGATCCGCCGGCCTTCGCCAAGACCAAGGCATCGCTGCCCGACGCCATCAGGGGATACACCGACCTGAACCGCCGGGCACTGCTGGCGCTCCAGCCCGGCGGAATCCTGGTGACCTGCTCGTGCTCCTATCACCTGTCGGAGGAGCTGTTCCGAAAGGTGCTGCTCCAGGCGGCCCAGGCCAGCGGCCGCAGGCTGCGCCTCCTCGAGGCCCGGGGCCAGGCCGTGGACCATCCGGTCCTCTTTTCCATGCCCGAAACCCATTACCTCAAGTGCTGGATCCTGCAGGCCCATTGACCCACCCGCCTCCTGCCGGTGCTGTTGAATCCAGGGGGGCCGGGTCAATGCGCTTACCTCAACAGCATTATGCCCCCCCGCCTCACCATTAAAGCTTGGGAAGCCAGCTCTCCTCGTCGGTAAACTCCGAGATGCCGGTGTGCGCGCTGACGTGCTCGAGCTTGTTGAGCCCGTCGATGAGGGCATTGGCGCTGGCCAGAACGATGTCCGTGCCCACGGCCCTCCCGTCCACGAAGACCCCGTCTTCCTGGAGCCTGACGCTGATCTCCCCCTGGGCGTCGGTGCCTGGCGTCACGGCATTCACTTCGTATCGGACGAGCTTCGGGAAGCGCTTCACCATGCGGAGGATCGTCTTGAACGCCGCATCCACGGGCCCCTGCCCGAAACCGGCATCCTGCACGATCTGGCCGTCCACCTCGAGCTGCACCGTGGCGTTGGGAACCGAGATGGACCCTGCCGTGACATTCAGATACAGCAATCGATATCGCAGTCCCTCGGATGCGGCTCGCTCCCCGGCCAGCAGCTCGAGGTCGGCATCGAAGACGTTCTCCTTGCGCAGGGCCAGCTCCTGGAATTCGCTGAAAAGCTCGGCCGTCTCGCTCTCGCCGAATTCATAGCCCAGCTCGGACAGCCTGTTGCCGAAAGCCTCCAGGGTCGTGTCCGGGTGCAGGGCATCCATTCCCGTTCGGATGCCGAGGGTTTCCGGCTGGATGATCTCGAAGGGCGGAGGGGTTGTGGCGTCGGCGAGCTGAGGGACCACCGACTCGCAGAGGAACGCGTTGGGGCCGACGACGGGCTTGTGCGGCTGCACCCCGATGCCCGTGAGTCGCCTGACCAGCCTGCTGGTGGGATAGACCTGGTCCAGCTGAAGCCCGGACTGGACCTTGGGCTCGGCCGAGCCCAGGCTGAAGAGGGCCGCCAGCTCCTCCAGCGGCGCATTGCCCGCCCTTTCGCCGATTCCGTTGACGGTGCAGTGAATCTGTCGCACTCCCGCCCGGACCGCCGCGAGGGAATTGGCCACGGCCAGCCCCAGGTCGTTGTGGCAGTGGATGCTCAGCACACCCGGGGGAATGCCGGGAACCCCGGAAAGCACCGTCGAAACCAGGGTCTCCACGTGGGACGGCAGGGCGCAGCCCACCGTGTCCGCCAGGTTCACCGTCGTCGCCCCGGACTCCAGGGCCACGCGAGCCAGCTCCACCACCTCGGACGCATCGGCCCGGAAGGCATCCACCAGGGAGAACTCCACCTGATCCGTGAAACCCCTGGCCGTCTTGACGGCCGATGCCGCCACCTGGCAGAGCTCGGTGAAGCTCTTCTTCAGGTAGTGCTCGCGGTACTGGCGCGACACTGGAACGAAGGTGTGGAGACGAGCTTTCCCGGCCGCCTGGACAGCCTTCCACGCGATTTCGAAATCCCTGGGGTTGGTGGCCCGGGCCAGAACGGCGATGACCGGCCCCTGAACCTCCCGGGCGATCTGCTCGCAGATGGCGAACTGCTCCTCGGACGCAGCCGGGAACCCGGGCTCGATGACGTCCACCCGCAGATGAGCCAGCTGCTTGGCAATGCGTATCTTCTCCTCCCTCGTCAGAACCGTCCCTGGAGCCTTCACGCCGTCACGGAGTGTGGTGTCAAAAAGGAACAGGCGCTCCATATGCATCCTCCTCGTCTCGTTCGGATTCGTTGATGTCGCCACGCGTGCTGGTTCGTTCCCGCCGCCCCATCGCCCCCTGGTCGGCGCCCGCCGGAAAAATACTTGCAAGAGGCCGAGGCCTTGTCAACGTTTTTCACCTGCCCGGGCGTTTTTCGCTCCCCTGCGCGTTTTTCGGTTTGAGAACGGCGGAAATGTTCTTGACTTCCCCAGGCTCATCATGTACCTAGTGATCCTCGCTTGGGTTGAACGGCAGCGCACCTGCCCCGGGCGGCTCATAAGGGGGGCGGATAGCTCAGCTGGGAGAGCATCGGCCTTACAAGCCGAGGGTCGCAGGTTCGAGCCCTGTTCCGCCCACCAAAACTGAATATGGGGTGGTAGTAGGGGTTAGCAGGATTTCTGCTGACCCCTTTTTGTTTGGCGGTTGCGGAAATCGATATCTCCCCATTGCAGCCCCAGTGCCTCTTCCAGCAGTCCGCAGCAGCCACTGATTAATGAAGCTCGCCTCACAGTTTGACAAACCTGATCTTATCCCAATGACCCCGACAGAGCACCAAGGCCCCGTCACTTCTTCTTGGCGTTTCTTCCCAGAAGATGTAATAAATACAATATGAAGGGACAGGAGCGACACCCACGGCACTCCTTGCCGAGCACTACCGGAGAGAGAATCTGAAGGAAGCAACGCCCTAAACATGTTGGAGGCTGATGAGACCTTATGCTCGGGCTTAAATTGAGAGATGAATTCCTCAAGGCGCACATGCCTGGAACCGCGATTTCACTTCGCACGAGTGACAATCAAGGGGCCGTTCAGAAATCCCCCGACCAGATCCTGTCCATCACCTATCCGACGGACGATGTCCGGATTGCACTCAAGGCAATCAGTGCCAGTCAACATGGGCGCCCCATCGTTCTGATGGGTGATCGCGGGCGCGGGAAATCTCACATCATGGCCGTCATGCACCACGCCATCCAGTCTCCGGAGATTGTGGAGGAATGGCTTAGGGAATGGGGCGCCAGGCTGACGAGCGAAGAGCTGAAGTCACTTGCCTTGGTCAAAGGGTATGTGCCCATCTCTGAACCGGTCCACAACTACGAGTACCTGCTGCTTTGGGATCTGATTTTCGACCGGCACCCGAAAGGCGAGTATTACCGAGGCAAGTTCGAGGGGATGTCTCAACCCTTCCCTCCACGAACACTCCTGGAAAAGATGTTTGAGGATAGCCCGACGTGCCTCATCCTGGACGAATTCCAGACCTGGTATACAGGGCTCCCCGAAAAGGACCCCAAATCGGGGCTGCTGATCAGGCAGTATGCTTTCAATTTTGTGCAGATCCTTTCGGAAATAGCCAAAGATCGTCCCGAGATCCTGATATTAGTGATATCGGTGCTCAACAATCAGAATGAGGCCTTTCAGCAGGTCCACCGGCAAGGACCCGTTGTGGTTGACTTCCGGGGTCCCTCCGCCAAGCAGGACCGTGAAAAGCTCCTGTTGCACCGCCTCTTCGAGAATCGGCGGAACATCTCCGAAGAAGCCATACGTGGAGTTGCCGGTTCGTATGCCACCGAAAGGTTCCGTTTACTCCACGCAGACAAGTCGGGACCAGAGAAGGAGCGAGTCGAACGGGAAGTCTATGATTGTTGGCCCTTCAGCCCGGAGCTCATTGATCTTCTGGAATACCACATCCTGCTTTCAACGGCAGCCCAGGAGACGCGGGACATGATCCGCATCCTGGCCCAGGTGTTCCGCACGCGCGGGGACTCGGCTTCAATCATCACTCCATCTGATTTCTTTGTCGACGGAGAGACGGATGAAGTTCAGACCCTCGTTGACTCCATTGCCGTTCAGGCAGGCCAGGAGAAGCTCCGCCAGATCGCCCAGCGCAACTTGGAGACGGTTCGGGGCTCTGGAGCCAGTGTCCCCAACGCACGAGAACTGGTCAGCTCGATCTGGATGCGATCGATGTCACCCGGCAAGGGCGCCGGAGGAGTTCCCGCTCAACTCCATCTCGATATCACGAGGACTGTCCCCATTGATGACAACGCATTTCAGGCGGAATTGGCCCTCCTCATCGAAAACAGCGTCAATATCCATGGAGATGAGGTGCCTGGAGGTCCTTTGTGGTTCGGGGTCCACGAAAACCCCAGATCAAAGGTCAGGGCCTGTGCCAAGAACAATAAGCTCTGGCAGGCCGGTGCTGATTCCGCAGGAGGACAACCGGTTTATCCCGGCAAGGACACTGGGCACATCCGAGCCACATTGCGGCATCTCTTTGTTCCGGAGACAACTCAGCCCCCTTC
>JALOOX010000008.1 GCA_025454175.1 Syntrophobacteraceae bacterium
TCATCGGCGTTGGCCGCGAAAAGGCATGAAACCCCCGCGGGGAATTCGTCATCGGGAAGATGAAAGATGTAATAGAGGGGGATGCGGGGCAGCGGGTAAAGCGTGAACGAAAAGTCACCGCTGATGGCGTCCGTGTTGACCATGCCCGAAAACTTCCCAATGATCTCCCCCTGCCTGCGCTGGATAGCCTCGACATGAGGCTCCAGCACGCGCTCGGAGTTGGCCGCGAAGGCCCCCTGGTAGGGCATGCTGTTGGGGAGCTCCTTGAAGGACTTCAAGGGGTGGAGCTGCACGGCCTTCGCCGGGGCCCGGCTCGCGTACATGGCCGTGAGGAGCCCTTCGGCGCCTCCAGCGGCCTCGCCCCCCAGGGTGATTTCACCGGGGCTCATGACGCAGCGCTCCCCGAAGGCCAGGAACGAGAGGACCCCGTTTTCGACTTCGGCCGGGATGGCGGTCCGCAGGTCTTCGATGGTCCTCATCCAGGCCTCGCTCAAATACTGGTTGCGGATATTCCGATAACTCTGAGTCATCTCCCGTCCCTTTCCTGAGATCCTCCTTACCGATAGCGATCGCGTCGTTTCACAGTTCACTGGGCTTCGAGCAGAAACAGCCTCACGGCCAGGGCGCCCCCCAGCCAGCAGCCCGAGACCACGACGGCGACCCAGGCCGTTCGGGCCATGGCGGGCGAGAGCCATCTGCTCTGGAGGATGAGCCCCACCGAGATGACGTGCAGGGGAACGGGCAGCCGCAGGACGAAGCCCAGCGCCGCCCGCACCCAGAATGGCTCCACCCGGCCAGGACCATGAGCCGCTATGGAGCCGTCCCAAACGGACATCACAAGCCTGAGCAGCAGGAGGATCCCCACCCCGATGACCCCTCCGGCGACGGCCCGCACCGCGATCCTCCATGGCGGGTTTTCGGGCTTCGAGCCCCGATCCTCGAGCTTCATGGCCACGGTCTCGCGCTCACTGGATATCAGGGCAGCGTGAGCGGAACAGTGCCCGCACCCGCCGACGCAGAACCAGCAGGTCCTGCCATTCCAGGGTGCGCGTCTCCTCGGAGGACGGGGGCCAGAGCCCGCCGGCCTTCATTTCATCGAGGATCCACGGTTGAAGCCGGGAGGAGGCCTGCCCCGTGTGCAGGCGAAGCCGATGCTCCAGGGCCCTCAGGGTCCGGAACGCCGAAACCTGCTCGCGAACCGTCGCCGGAGGCAGGTCCAACCGCGCCAGAACCGGCTCGATCCCTTCCCGCACCGACCGGGCTCGAAGCCCATCGTCCCGGAACCCTTCCGTCATCTGGGTCCCCTGGACCAGGAATTCGAAGTCCGTGAGCCCACCCTCCCCCAGCTTGATGTCGACGGCCCCCTCCCTTTCCTCGGCCCGTTCGCGCTGCATCCGCTGCCGTAGATGGCACAGCCGCTCCCAAACCGCCCGCGGATCGCGCTCCTGGAAACAGATGGACCTTGCGTCCCTTTCGATGGCCTCTCCGAGACCCCGATGGCCCGCCACGCAGCTCATGCGAATGAGGGCCTGGATTTCCCAGAGGTCTGCCTGCCGGGTGTAATAATCGAGCCAGCTCTTCCTGGTGACCACCAGGGGGCCGTAGCTTCCCGTGGGCCGAAGCCTCGCATCCACCGGGTACCCGGGACCCTCCTGGAGCGGAGTCGACAGCATGCGCATGAACCGCTGGATGAGCCGGATGCACTCCTCGGGAATGATCTCCGGAGGCTCGCCGGATCCCGGATCGTAAACGAACACCAGGTCCAGATCCGAAAGGAAGCCCATCTCCGCGCTGCCGAGCTTGCCGAGCCCCAGGATCGCCAGGGGAATGTCCGGGTCCATGCGCAGGTCCTTGAGGACCCGCTCCAGGGTGTGCTGGATGACGAATTCGGCCAGCCGGGTGAGCTCGCCCTCGAGGGTGGCGTGGTCGATCCCACCCTCCAGCATGGCCAGGGCAAGCTGCAGGGTCCGCTCGTTTTTGAGCCGCCTCAGCCACTCGAGCCCCTCCTCGTACCCGTCGCAGCGGGCGAGGACCGCCTTGCCGCGTTGGGCCCATTGCCCGTGAGGCGCGCAGCGTCCCTCTGAGGTCGCCACCCCCTCCACCAGCGATGGGTAAGGGATGAGCAATCCCGCCAGGAGCTCGCTGCACATGAGCCCCGACAGGAACGAGCCCAGCCAGTCCCCCGGCCCTTCGAAAACCTTCATGAGCCCGCGCCGCCTCAGAATCCTGGCCAGGTAAAGGTCGAGCCGATTGAAGGCCTTTTCCAGGAATTCAGGGGGGGCGGAGACGGGCAGGCTCCGGAGGGTTTTCAGGACTTCCCGCCTCAGCTTCTCGGGGATGACATCCAGTTTCGCCTGGAGCCGCTCACGGGCTTCGGCGCCCACGACGGCCAGAGCTGCCGGAGGATCCTCGCCCGCATCGACGTCGGCATGGGTCGATAAAGCGCGGGAATTCCCGGACCGGAACAGGTTCGAGAAGTGCTCGTGAGCCAGGCTGCAGTGCTCTTTCAGGCCGGACATGAGCCTTCCGGCATCTCCGCCGAATCCCAGGACCATGGCCATGCGGCTCATCGCCTCGTCGGATCGGGGCAGCTTCTGGGTCTGGCGGTTCTGGTCCAGTTGCACCCAGTGCTCGACCCTTCGCAGGAAGGTGTAGGCATCCCTCAGCCCCTCGGCGACCTCAACGGGAAGAATGGACAGTTGCGCCAGCTTGTCGAGGCAGCGCAGCGTGCCCGGCTCATCCAGGCCGGGCTCCCTCCCGCCGTAAATCAGCTGGAGCGACTGCACCAGGAACTCGATCTCCCGAATGCCCCCGATGCCGAGCTTCACGTCGAACTGGTCCCACCCGGGGCGCGAGCGGGAGGCTTCGGCCAGGATCCGGTCCCTCATCTCCCGCAGCTCGTCCAGGGCCTGGAAATCCAGGAATCGGCGGAAAACGAAAGGGCGCACCTGCTGGATGAATGACATCCCCACCAGCCGGTCGCCGGCGGCAGGTCGGGCCTTGAGCAGCATCTGGCGCTCCCAGGGGCGGCCGAACTGGAGATAATGGTCCGAGGCCGCCGCCACCGAGGGGACCAGCGGGCCGTCCTTGCCCTGGGGTCGCAGCCGCAGATCCACGACGAAAACCCGGTCGCCCTCGTGGTTGTCTCCGATGAGCCGGCACAAGGCCTGGCAGAACCGGTTCAGGACCGGCACCACCTGGCCTCCGACACCCTCGGTCCTGGGATCGTGCAGAAACAGGATGTCGATGTCGGACACATAATTGAGCTCGTGGCCTCCCAGCTTGCCGAGCCCGATGACGGTGAGCGCCGCCCCTTTTCCCACCGCTTCCCAGCAGCCGCGCTCCTCGTCTCCCAACCACCACTCGGGGTGCTCGCCGAGGACTTGAATCCCCACCTGGAGCGAGGCACAGGCCAGGTCGCCGACCTGGGCGGTGGACTCCACCAGGTCCGCGATCCCCAGGAAATCCCTCCCGCCGATTCGCAGGAAATGGCGCTGCTTGAACTTGCGCAGGGCCGCCAGGAGGCCGTTCCAGCTTTCAGCCCCGGAGGCGGACTTGAGCAGCTCGTCGTGAAGCTCCGCAACGGGCCAGCGCCGGTAGAGGTTCTTCCGGTCCCAGAGCCAGTGCATATGATCGGGATTGCTTCTCAGAAGAGTGGCGAAATACTGGGAGGCGTATCGAATGGTATCCAGGTCACCTTGCGACATTCGGGACCCCAGAGGACGGAAGATTCATGAGGGAATTCAGCATTCACCGCACCACCGCTTCGGGATTGAGGATGCTCATGGTGTCGTCCTTCATGCCCATGACCAGGACGCCCTTTCTGGTGGCGTGCTGAACGATGTCGTCATCCACGTAGAGCGAGGCGATAACGCCGACGAACCGACGTTGGGCGAGGTCTGGAAAGAACTCACCGAGACCTTCGAGCTTGGCGAGGAGGTCATCGACATCCCGCCTGTAGAGGGTGCTTTTGGTCTCGTTGACTAGAACCACTCCCTCGCAAACCACCAGGGCGTCGATCTCCGCGGTCTTCGAGCCTGCGCGCCGTTTCATTCGCACGGACGTCCACTGGGGCTCTTCGCAGCCGAAAAGCTCTCGGGCCACGCGGGGAAGGTTCGGCGAGACGATATCCTCAACGAGAGTCCCCATCTTGTTGGCCAGCTCGCCCCACCTGCGGTTCATCTCACGACGGTCAAGCTCCGCCTGGGTCTTGAAGGTGCCCATCTCGTCCTTGAAATCCTTCATTTCATCCTTGAAATCCTTCATCTCGTCCTTGAAGGCGCCCATCTCGTCCTTGAACACCCTCATTTCATCCTTGAAGGCGCCCATCTCGTCCTTGAAGGCGCCCATCTCGTCCTTGAACACCTTCATCTCATCCTTGAACTCGCGCATCTCCTGGCTCAGGCGCGCAAGCTCCCGTTCGGTCCTGAGAGCCTGAAAGCTCAGGTCCTTCATGTACTCCTCGAGGGTATCCACCCTCTGGGCCAGTTGACCGTTCGGCATCTTCTCTCCTTTGCCCTGAAAGCCGCTCGCGGAACACAATATATTTTCAACTATACTCTTTCGACAACACTCCTCTCAAGCTTCCTTTTTCGGCCCCGGGAAGCGGTCGAAGCCTTCAGAAGCTCTGACGGGCTCCACTGGGCCTATCCCGGGCATCCTTTCATCGTTGTTCACAGGCGGCACGGATTGTTATAGGATTCCCACGCATTTTCTCGCCAGGTGGGAAGATACGACGTATTCAGCAACGCAGCAAAGGGATGCTGATTTTCATGAAAATTATAGGGATCATCCCGGCTCGGTACCAGTCCAGCCGCTTCCCCGGAAAACCGCTGGTTGATATCGCAGGCAAGCCCATGATCCGCCATGTCTACGAGCGATCCGCCCGGGCTGCCTGCCTGACGGCGATCTACGTGGCCACGGACGATGCGCGAATCGAAGCGGCGGTCCGGCAGTCCGGCGGGCTTTCCATCATGACGAGGGACGACCACGCCAGCGGCACCGACCGCCTGGAGGAGGCCGGCCGCATTCTGGGCCTGAAGGACGAGGATGTGGTCGTCAACATCCAGGGGGACGAGCCCCTGGCTCACCCCGAGATGATCGAATCCCTGGTCCGGGCACTGGCCGAAGACCCCTCCTGTCCCATGGCGACCCTGGCGTTTTCGAGCAGTGACGAAGCGCAGTACAGGGACGCCAGCGTGGTCAAGGTGGTCACGGACCGGAGCGGGCGTGCCCTCTACTTTTCCAGGTCTCCCCTGCCCTTTCGGCGCGACCCGGCCGCGGCTCCCCTCGTATTCCTCAAGCACCTCGGGTTTTACGCCTACCGCTTCGGCTTTCTGAAGACATTCGCCCGGTTGGAGCCCGGCGTGCTCGAGGAGATGGAGAAGCTCGAGCAGCTCCGGGCCCTGGAGCACGGCTACCCCATCCGCGTGGGGCTCACGCCCCATGAAACCCTCGGAGTGGACACCCCCGAAGACATCCCCGAGGTGGCTCGGAGGCTTCTCCAGGAAAACCGAATGGCGTGAAGCGCCTGGATTCTTCGACATCCTCGGGGAAGGAGCCGACATGGCCAGGTGCATCGCCTGCAATGCCAGGAAAGGAAAGAGAAGCTGCCCCGCCCTGGGCAGGGCCGGGTAAACCTTCGACTCTCCCTTGTAGGACATCCCCGCAAACCTGAATGCATCAATGCAGGACCTGACCCCATTTCTCGTGGTCCAGTGATGCTGTCGACGTCCTTGCCCTTGTTAGCCTCGCTGATATGCCGGCCCGCAGGGTCTCCATTTTTGATGGAGGGGAACGAAATGGGTTGCCAATCTCGGGTGAATCGATAAGATTGCGCGGTTCATGTTGCAGGCAGATTCAAGAGTCACTTCAGTCCATATCAAGGGTGAACTATGTCATCTCCATGGGAACGGACGCCCGCGCTGCTCGTCCTCGAGGACGGGACGGTGTTTCGCGGCGCCACTTTCGCCGGCCGCGGGCGCGCGCTGGGTGAGGTGGTCTTCAACACCGGCATGAGCGGCTACCAGGAGGTCCTGACGGACCCGTCCTACAAGGGCCAGATCGTCGCCATGACGTACCCGCTGACGGGCACTTACGGGATCAACGACGAGGACATGGAGTCCGCGGCCATCCAGGTGGAAGGCTTCATCGTCAAGGAATACCAGGATTTCCCGAGCAACTGGCGGAGCAACCGCTCACTGGCGGATTTTCTGAACGAATACGGCAAGATCGGGATCGAGGGGATCGACACCCGGGCCTTGACCCGCCACATCCGGGTCGCGGGGGCCATGCGCGGGATCATCGCCACGGATACCGAGGATGTGAGGACGCTCGTGGACCAGGTCCAGGCCTTTCCCGGGCTGAACGGCGTCGACATGGTGCGGCACGTCACATGCGCCGCACCCTACCGCTGGCAGGACGGGGTCAAGCCGGTGAGCCTCGACGCTCCCTGGGACGATGCCGATCCGCGGCACCGGGTCGTGACGCTGGACTGCGGCGTGAAATACAACATCCTGCGGAAGCTCGATCAGGCTGGCTGCCAGGTCCTCGTGGCTCCGGCCTCCACCGCCCCCGAGCAGATTCTCGGGATCCGCCCGGACGGCATCTTCCTATCCAACGGCCCCGGCGACCCGGCCGCCGTCCACACGGTCATCGAAACGGTGCGGGGGCTCCTGGGCCGGCGTCCCATGTTCGGCATCTGCCTGGGCCACCAGATGATGGGTCTCGCCCTGCGGGGCCGCACCTTCAAGCTCAAGTTCGGCCACCGGGGCGCCAACCAGCCGGTCAAGGACGTCACCACCGGCAAGGTGGAGATCACCTCCCAGAATCACGGCTACTGCGTGGATCTCGAGTCCATGAAAGGGGCGCCGGTGCGGCTGACCCATTTCAACCTCAACGACAACACCCTCGAGGGCATGGAGCACCTGGAGCTTCCCGCCTTCAGCGTGCAGTACCACCCCGAGGCGTCGCCCGGGCCTCACGACGCCTCGTATCTTTTCGAGCGCTTCATTCGGCTGATCGAAAAGCACAAGGGGGAGAACCGAGGATAGTTTCAAGTTTCAGGTTTCAGGTTCCTGGTTGCTGGTTTCCAGGTTCTGGCCTCTGACTTCTGAGGTTGGGGCGGGTGTGCGGGGGTGCGCGGCCGGCGGCGCTGGCTTTTAACTTGAAACTTGAAACCTGAAACTTGAAACTTTTCCTAGCACCGGTGAACCTGGAAAGGAGCACATGCCCAAACGCACGGATATTCGCAAGATACTGATCATCGGCTCGGGGCCCATCATCATCAGCCAGGCCTGCGAGTTCGACTATTCCGGGACCCAGGCCTGCAAGGCTCTGCGGGAAGAGGGCTACGAAATCGTTCTGGTGAACAGCAATCCGGCCACCATCATGACGGATCCGGAAACGGCTCACCGCACCTACATCGAGCCCATCACGCCGGCGGTGGTGGCCAAGGTCATCCGCAGGGAGCGTCCCGACGCGCTGCTGCCGACCCTCGGGGGGCAGACGGCGTTGAACACGGCCATCAAGGTGGCCGAGATGGGCGTGCTGGACGAGTGCGGCGTGGAGATGATCGGGGCGCGGGTCGACGTCATCAAGAAGGCCGAGGACCGGGAGCTTTTCCGGGACGCCATGAGGAAGATCGGCCTGCGGGTCCCGGCCAGCGGCATCGTCGGCTCCATGCACGAGGTGGAGTCCGTCGTGGCCGGGATCGGCTACCCGGTGATCGTGCGGCCCTCCTTCACCCTCGGGGGGACCGGGGGCGGCGTGGCGTACAACCGCGAGGAGCTCATGGAGCTCTGCCAGGCCGGCCTGGATGCGAGCCTCATCCACCAGGTGATGCTCGAGCAGTCGGTCCTGGGGTGGAAGGAGTTCGAGCTCGAGGTGATGCGCGACCGCATGGACAATGTGGTCATCATCTGCTCCATCGAGAACCTGGACCCCATGGGAGTACACACGGGGGACTCCATCACCGTGGCCCCGGCCCAGACTCTCACGGACCGGGAATACCAGGCGATGCGCGATGCATCCATCGCCATTCTGCGGGAGATCGGCGTCGAGACGGGGGGCTCCAACGTGCAGTTCGCCGTCGACCCCGCCACGGGGGAGATGGTGGTCATCGAGATGAACCCGCGGGTGTCGCGCTCGTCGGCCCTCGCGTCCAAGGCCACGGGGTTCCCCATCGCCAAGATCGCGGCCAAGCTGGCCGTGGGCTACTCCCTGGACGAACTGGCCAACGACATCACCCGGGAGACCCGGGCTTCCTTCGAGCCGACCATCGACTACTGCGTGGTGAAGGTCCCGCGGTTCACTTTCGAAAAGTTTCCCAAGACCGAGGATCTCCTCACCACCTCCATGAAATCCGTCGGGGAGACCATGGCCATCGGGCGCACCTTCAAGGAGGCCCTGCAGAAGGCCATCCGCTCTCTCGAGATCGGAAGCTACGGCTTCTCGGACCCTCCCGCTGAAGCCGACAGTGAATATGTTGATCGACTGCGCCGAAAGATGAGGCGCCCCAACTCCAAGCGGCTCTTCCAGATCGGCGAGGCCTTGAAGCTCGGCCTCACCATCGAGGAGGTCCATGAGCTGACGGCCATCGACCCCTGGTTCCTCCATCATATCCGTGAGATCATCTCGATGGAGCAGGCCATCCGCGACGCGGCGGCGACCGGGGCCTTTCTGGATGACCCCCGGAAGCTCGCCATGGCCAAGTCCATGGGCTTTTCGGACATCCAGCTGGGGAAGCTCACGGGGACCGACGAGGAGACCGTTCGCCGCAAGCGCATGGAGACCGGTCTGAAGCCCGTGTACAAACTGGTGGATACCTGCGCGGCGGAGTTCGAGGCGTACACGCCCTACTATTACTCGACTTACGAGACGGAGGACGAGGCCCGGCCGTCGTCGCGGCCCAAGGTCATGATCCTGGGCGGCGGTCCCAACCGCATCGGCCAGGGTATCGAGTTCGACTACTGCTGCGTCCACGCCTCCTTCTCCCTGCGGGAGGAGAATGTCGAGTCCATCATGGTGAACTCGAACCCCGAGACGGTCTCCACCGATTACGACACCTCGGACAAGCTCTACTTCGAGCCCCTCACGCGCGAGGACGTGCTGCACATCATCGAGACGGAGAAGCCGCTGGGCATGATCGTGCAGTTCGGCGGCCAGACACCCCTCAACCTGGCGGTGCCATTGGAGAAAGCGGGCGGCAGGATCCTCGGGACCTCCCCCGACGCCATCGACCTGGCCGAGGACCGCAAGCGATTCCAGCAGCTGCTCCAGAGGCTGGATTTGGAGCAGCCCCGCAATGCCACGGCCTTCACGGTGGACGAAGCCATCGAGGCGGCCCGGGCCATCGGCTACCCCGTCGTGGTGCGCCCGTCCTACGTCCTGGGAGGCCGCGCCATGGAGATCGTCTACGATGAATCCATGCTGCGGCGCTACATGGCGACGGCGGTGCACGTCTCCCCCGGCCACCCGATCCTCATCGACCAGTTCCTCGAGGACGCCATCGAGCTCGACGTGGACGCCATCAGCGACGGAGAGACCACGGTCATCGGCGGCATCATGGAGCACATCGAGCAGGCGGGGATCCACTCGGGAGACAGCGCCTGCGTGCTGCCGCCCATCAGCATCTCGCGGGAGGTGCAGGAGGAGGTGCGCCGCCAGACGCGGCTCCTGGCGAGGGAGCTCGGCGTCGTCGGGCTCATGAATATCCAGTATGCCATCCAGAGGGGACGGATCTTCCTCCTGGAGGTGAACCCCCGGGCCTCGCGGACCATTCCTTTCGTGAGCAAAGCCATCGGGGTCCCCTTGGCGAAACTGGCCACCAAGGTTATGCTCGGCAAGTCACTGAAGGAGCTGGGATTCGTGAAGGAGGTCGAGCCCGGGCACCTGTCGGTGAAGGAGTCCGTTTTCCCGTTCTCCCGCTTTCCCAACGTCGACACCCTTCTGGGGCCCGAGATGAAGTCCACGGGAGAGGTGATGGGTATCGGAGAAAGCTTCGGCATTGCCTTCGCCAAGGGCCAGGCGGCGGTGGGCTATGAGCTGCCGACGGAGGGCACGGTTTTCGTGAGCGTGCGGGACATCGACAAGCCGGCCGTGGTCCCCGTGGCTCGGAGGTTTTCGGAGCTGGGGTTCCAGCTCATCGCCACCCGGGGTACCGCGGACTTTCTGAGAGATCACGATATCCCGGTGGAGAGTGTTTTCAAGCTTCGGGAGGGCCGCCCCCACGTGGTGGATCACATCAAGAACGGCCGGATCCAGCTGGTGATCAACACGAGCCTGGGCAAGGAGACCTCGTCCGATTCCTACGAGATTCGGCGGACCACCCTGGTGTATAATATTCCTTACACCACCACCATCGCGGGGGCCAGGGCGCTGGCCGAGGCGGTGAGCGCCCTCCAGGCAGGCGACTGGGATGTGAAGACGATCCAGGAGTATCACCGGGAGAGCATCGAGAGATAAAGCATGTGTGGCATTTTTGGGGTATATGACAACCCGGATGCGGCCAAGGTGACCTATTTCGGTCTCTACGCCCTGCAGCACCGGGGACAGGAAAGCGCGGGCATCGCCGTCTCCGACGGCTGCCATGTCCGGGACTACAAGCATATGGGTCTCGTGCCCGAGGTGTTCAAGGAGGAGACCCTCAAGACCCTCACCGGCAACCTGGCCATCGGGCACGTTCGATATTCGACGACGGGGTCCTCGCTCCTTGCCAATGCACAGCCTTTCGTGGTGTTCATCGGCAACGAGTATTACGGGATCGCCCACAACGGCAACCTGGTGAACGCCATGGAGCTTCGCCGGGAGCTCGAGGCCACAGGGGCCATCTTCCAGTCCACCATGGACACCGAAATCATCATGCATCTGATGGCGAGGGAGCTCAGGCATGGTCTCGAGGAGGCCCTGGTGCGGGCCCTTC
The DNA here is from genome assembly GCA_025454175.1 of Syntrophobacteraceae bacterium. Classification (GTDB taxonomy): domain Bacteria; phylum Desulfobacterota; class Syntrophobacteria; order Syntrophobacterales; family Syntrophobacteraceae; genus JALOOX01. Next base: position 10,922 of record JALOOX010000008.1, read on the forward strand.
GGCGGGTCAAGGGGGCCTATTCCCTGGTCATGTGCACCAGGGACAAGATCATCGGCATCCGGGATCCGCGCGGGTTCCGGCCCCTGTGCCTCGGGCGGGTGAACGGCAGCTACGTTCTGGCCTCGGAAACCTGCGCTCTGGACCTCATCGAAGCCAGCTACATCCGGGACATCGCCCCCGGGGAAATCGTCATCATCGACCGTGACGGGCTCCATTCACTGCATCCCTTCGCTCCCGAGCACCCTGCGCACTGCATCTTCGAGTTCATTTATTTCGCACGCCCCGACAGCAGCATTTTCGGTCAGAACGTCTATCTTTTCCGCAAGCGGCTGGGGCGGCTGCTGGCCGAGGAGAACCGGGGCCTTGACGCGGATCTCGTCACGCCCTTTCCCGATTCGGGCAACTACGCGGCCCTGGGTTTTGCCGAGGCCGCGAGGATCCCCTTCGAAATGGGGATCATCCGAAACCACTATGTGGGGCGCACCTTCATTCAGCCCAGCCAGGCCATGCGGGATTTCGGAGTTCGGGTCAAGCTCAATCCCGTCCGCGAGCTCCTCGACGGCAAGCGGGTCTGCTGCGTGGAGGACTCCATCATCCGCGGAACGACGACCCGGACGCGCATCACCACGCTTCGCGATGCGGGCGCGCGGGAGGTGCACATGTTCGTGAGCTGTCCGCCGCACCGGTTTCCGTGCCCCTACGGCATCGACTTTTCGACCAAGGGAGAGCTCATCGCCGCCACTCACAGCATCGACGAGATCAGGAAGTTCATCGGACTGGACTCCCTGAAGTACCTGTCCCTGGAGGGACTCCTGAAGGGAGCGGAAGCCCCCGAGAGCGACCATCCCTTCTGCCTCGCCTGTTTTACGGGCAAATACTCGGTTCCCTTCGGCGAGCCGGTGACCAAACACTGTTTCGAGCAGTCCCCATGAACGAGGGCTCCATCGCTTCCTCCCAGTGCCTGGCCGATCACGTGGTGAACGGCGATTCCGACCTGGTGGAGATCGCCCGGGAAGTCCTGCGCGTCGAGGCGGAGGGAATCCTCCACCTTCTGGATCGGGTGGACGGATCCTTTGCGGCGGCAGTCCGTTGGATCTACGAATCCGCGGGGCGGGTCATCGTCACGGGAATCGGGAAATCGGGCATCGTCGGCAGAAAGATCGTCGCCACCCTGAGCAGTACCGGCACTCCCTCGTTCTTTCTGCACCCTGTGGAGGGGATGCATGGCGACCTGGGCATGGTGCGAAACGAGGACATCGTCCTGGCGCTTTCCAACAGCGGCGAAACGGATGAGCTCAACGTGCTCATCCCCAGCCTGCGGAGAATCGGCACGCGCATCATCGCCTTCACGGGTCGGATTCCCTCGACCCTCTCCCAGCACGGCGACTTGACGATCTATACGGGAGTCCCGAGAGAGGCCTGTCCGCTGGGACTCGCGCCCACCGCGAGCACCACCGCCATGCTGGCCATGGGTGATGCCCTGGCGGTCGCCCTCATCAAGATCCGGGATTTCAAGGCGGGGGACTTTCGACGATATCACCCCGGAGGGCACCTGGGCGAGCGCCTCCAGGTTCCCCTGCGGGAGGTCATGAGCCAGGGCGAGGCCATTCCCGTGGTGAGACCCGAAACCCCGGTCCCGGAAGCCTTGCGGGAGATGAGCCGCAAGGGCATGGGAGCGACGCTCATCCTGGGCGGTTCGGGCGAGGTGGTCGGCATTTACACCGACGGTGACCTGAGGCGCTCCTTGAACAAATTCCCCGACCTGGCGCTGAGGCGGATCGACGAGGTCATGACTCGTAATCCCCGGTCCATTGCCGAGGATCGTTCCGTGGCGGAAGCCCTCGAGATGATGGAGCGCCACCTGATCACGGTGCTGCCGGTCCTGAATGCCGGGGGACAACTGTCCGGCATACTCCACCTGCACGACCTCCTGGGCAAGGGCAGGATCCAGTTCACACGTTAGTCCATTTGCAGGGCCTCATGTATAATCAACTACTTTACTTCATCGCCGCCCTTCTTCTCTTCACCATTCAGCCCCCGGGCAGCAAACCGTTTCTGCCCCTGAGCGCTACCCTTCTGGCTTCGGGGGCGCTCTTCGGCATTTACGTGGCCCTTTGCCGCTGGGCCTTCAGGCCCTTGAGGCAGGCCCTGAGCGCCGATGTATCTCCGGCATGGCTTTCCCGGAGCTTCCATGCCATTCAGGCGCGCCTTTCCATCGCGGGGCTGCTGTTTCTGGCCTGCTACGCCTTTATTCTCAATATCAACTACTATCTCCAGCTCCTTCCCGGATTCCAGTGGAGCCAGACCCTGCACGGAGCCGCGGGGCTCGTCCTCTACACGGCTCACCTGGCGGTGATCTGGGTGATGGGGCACCCCGTCTACCAGCGTATTCACCACTCCACCAAGAGTCTGGCCGCCTACATACGGGGAAACGGTTCCTTCCAGATGGCCATCCTCGTTCCATGGTTTCTCATCTCGATTCTTGGGGACATTTTCGACCTGGTGCAAAAACCGCCTTTTTTCAGCTCCGCCGCGGGTCAGGTCATCCTGTATGCGACGATGCTGGGGGCGTTTCTCAGTTTCGGCCCATCGCTGGTGGTGAGGCTTTGGGGGTGCAGCACGCTGCCCGAAAGCTCCCTGAGGACCGCCCTCGAGGAGTTCTGTGAACGGCATCGTTTCCGCATCGGGGATTTCAAGCTTTGGCCGCTTTTCGGGGGAGAAATGCTGACGGCCGGAGTCATGGGCATCCTGCCCGGTCTCAGGTACATCCTGATCACGCGGGGCCTTCTCGCCCTGCTGGATCGGGAGGAGATCGAGGCGGTGGTCGCCCATGAGATGGGCCATGTCAAACGCTTCCATCTGCCCTTCTACATGCTGCTCTTTCTGGGCTTTTTCGCCATGGCCCTCTCCTATCACGACCTCTACCTGGACATGATTTCCTATCTCCTTTACCAGAGCGAGGTGCTGACCCGCATGGTCCTGGAGAACAGCCCGGCCGCCACCACCCTGTTTTCCTTCGTGTACGCCGCACCCATGCTGTTCATCATCATTCTCTACTTCCGTTACATTTTCGGCTTCTTCATGCGCAACAGCGAACGGCAGGCCGATCTCTACGCACTCAAGCTCATCGGCCATCCGCATACCCTGATTTCCTCCCTGGAAAAGATAGCTTACGCCGGTGGAAGCATTCGCGACCTGCCGAGCTGGCACCATTACAGCATTCGGGAGCGCGTCGATTTCCTCTGGCATTCGTTTCGGAACCCCCGCCTGCCCGGGAGACACGACAGGAAGCTCTACGGCGCGGCGGCCCTCTTCCTGGGACTGGTGGCCGTCCTCACCTGGGCCGGGCCTCGCCTCGAGCAGACATCGCCCGCTCGCCAGTGGCGCCAGCAGGTGTGGCTCACAACCCTCGAGGCCGCCCTTGAAAAGAACCCGGACAGCCCCCAGCTCCTGTCCATCTTCGGAGGCCTTCTGCTGGAGCAGAAACGCTACGCCGAAGCGGAAAGCCACATGCTGAGGGCTTTGGCCCTCACGCCGGAAGATCCCACTCTGCTCAACAACCTGGCCTGGCTCTACGCCACGGCCCCGGCACCCGTCGCCAATTCGGCCGCCGCGCTGCAGCTGGCCGAGGAGGCCGTTCGGCTGATGCCGGAGCCCTTCGTCTGGGATACGCTGGCCGAGGCGTATTACGTCAACGGTCTCTTCGAGGACGCCCTGGCAGCCATCCAACGGGCCATCCAGGCCGGGGGTGACAATCGCGACCACTACCTGAGGCAGAGGGAGAAATTCCAAAAGGCGAGAGAAGGCAAGCACCGTGGGCCATCGGATTGACGGCGCACCGTGCCGTTGCCGGATTGCACAGGTCACTGACAAGGAGACACGGAGACCGGGGGATGGGGAGATTCACCGCGTCCCCGTGTCTCCCAGTCCCCTTGTCAGTGCCTCAATACAACAGCATTGCGGGCCCGGCGCTTCAGCCGGGCGTCAGCCTCGTTTCCCCTCCTGCTCAAGGAGGAGCTCCAAAAGCAATTCAGTCACTCACGCCCGCCCATGCTAGTAGCAGGTCCTGTACGGTGCTCTGTAATACCCGTAATAGGGTGAGTACAGTGTGCAGTAATAGGGGTAATGGGGCCTGTAATAGGTGCTGCCGTAGAAAGGATAGACGAGCCCGAAACCGAAGTGACGGTGGCCTTTGAAGTGGCGGTGACCCGAGTGATGATGCCGCCTGAAGTGATGCCCCTTGAATCCACGGTGACCTCGAAAACCGTGGTGACCGCCCTTGTGCCCGCCTCTTCGAGCGAGAAGGATCACGCTGCCGCCAGCCGAGTCCGTCTCGTTTATTTTGAGCAGAGGGTTTACGTCGTATCCACGGTTTCCGGCAAGGGCCTGGTCGACCTGGCCGTTGGGCGCGGCGGAATGGACCGCCGCGTCCGAAGTATTTGCGGAAACCACCGCAAGCACCAAACCGAACAGCAGAAGCCACGTTTTATTCATGGTTTACCTCGCATTCCACAAAGCCGATGCGCTTCCATTTCCAAACGAGAGCAGGCAATTTCGAAAACCGGTTGACCGGCTTTGAAATGAAAAGGGGCGGATGAACGCCCCTCCAAGGAAATCTCCCTGATTACACACAACCGGTGGAAACTGCCTTCTCCTTTATTATATAAGACTTCTAAAATGTGCTGAGAATACCCAGGAGGTGGGTGACCTCACTGAGTGGAGCATTCAGGTTGGCCCGGTGATTGGCGAAAAAGCCGTCCAGATCGCTGTCCAATATGAGCCACGGGTTGGTCTCCTCGACCCGGTGCAGCTCGTGGAGAATCTCGTCCATCATCTCGAGACCGTTCATGGTGGATGCCAGCTGTTTTTCATAGCCCACGCGGACCACCTTGAGGATCTCGTAGTACACGTGAGCGATGCCCTTGGCGTAGTAGAAATAGTCGTCGGTCTTGAACATGCTCACGGGTGATACGATCAGGCTGCGGTTCACATTGCCCAGCAGGTCCTTGTAACTGGCCAGGAGAAGCTTCAGGCTGTCCACGCGGTAGTAGAAGGTGCGCTTTCCGCCCTTGAGCTTTTCGACGAAGGCCTTCAAGTGTTGGATGGCTTCGTTGTAGGACGTTTCGGCCGAGGGAAACCAGAAGAGCGTCGCCCGGTTCATAAGGAGATTCACCGCCAGCTCGAGGTCCGGATCGTAGGTGTCGGCATCCCCCATCCGGGTCAGGCTGTCCTTGAGCCTGAGGGTGGTGAACCGAATGGCTTCGAGGACCCCCAGCTGATAGTGGTTCACGTTATCCGTGAAGCGTCCCACGATGATGTCGTTGGGCCGCCACCCGAGGAAGCGGCCGTTGAGCTCGTAGTCCATGAGCTTGATCATGGTTTCCACGAAGGTCACGCCGGGGGTGGGCGAGATTTCGGGTAACGCTGGGCCGTGGGCATCGTGAGCATCATGAGCGGCTTCGGCATGGGGGGCTTCAGGGCTGGGCTCAACCGCGTGGCCCGGAGCGGGTGCCGCCGTTCCATGAGGCTCACCGGTCGCGGCCGCGCCTGGAGGGGACCCCTGCGGCTGTTGGCCGGCGTGCTCCCCTTGTGCGGCTCCCTGCGCCGCAGGATCGGATGCGGCGGGTGCGCCCGGCGAAACCTGCTGTTGCCCGGAGCGCTCCGGCAGCAGGGAGTGACGTTGAAGCGCCCATGACTCATGCACAGCCGCGCCGGCCACGAGCAAAATGATTATCGCCGAGATCCAGAGCACACGAAATCTCGCACCCGGCATGCTGTGGGGAGAACCTGCATCGTCCCCGCCATGAGCTCTCATATTCCGACTCCTCGATTTTAAAGGTTGGAAAGGTTGGATAAGGAGTTCATCAAGAGCGGCCTTTCTTCCCTTGATGCGCGCGGATGAACCTTCGGCCGTCAGCGTTCCGTGACCATGTAAGTGGCGCAGGCGTCTCCCGATTCCCAGGCCGTAACGCTGTGGATCCACCGATTTCCATTATCGAGCCTTTCGCCGAGCCGTTCAAGCAGGAACCGGGCGATGTTCTCGGAGGATGGGTTGTGAATGGCAAAGTATGGGATATCATTCAGGTACTTGTGGTCGACCTCGGCCAGCAGCTGACGAGTCGCCTCCTTCACCTCGCTGAAATCGACCACGACTCCGCTCTCATCCAGCTCGGTGCCCCGGAGCACCACCTCGATCTTCCAGTTGTGCCCGTGCAACTGCTCACATTTGCCTCGGAAATTGCGTAGGTTGTGTGCCGCGGCGAAATCGCTGATGACCTTCAGTTCATAGATGTGCTTCATGTGCGGTGGCCTCTTTGATCGGGAAAAAAGCATTGCATCCAATGGGTTATCCCCATTTATCCAAAAGGGTGTGTTTTGTCAAATCCAATAACCTGTCCGCCATGGAGTGTCCTCGATGGCTGGGCACTTTCTCGCCTTCGCACTCGTCATGGTTTTTGTTGGTTTTTTCGAGTCTCTGTGCTATCCGGTTTTTTTCCTAACGAGATCAGGTATCCGGTGCGCGGCAAGGCGTGGCCGGGAGACGAAAAGTGATGGGACACCCAACCGACGGTATTGAACGGAACGAGCCCGAAACCGGGGTGGAGGGCGGCGATTCGACATGGTTACCGGTCCTTCCGGCGCTTCTGCTTCGAGAAGCCGCGCATCGCTTCCTTCACCATCTTCGGGTTGAGCGGAGCCTGAGCGTTGAGACGGTCCGTGCGTATGCCGTGGACCTCGCCCAGGTGGAATTCTTCGTCGAGGAACGGTCGGGAAATCGACCCGCCCGGCTTCAGGATCTCTCGAAGCAGGAGATACGGGCTTTTCTTGCCGGGGGTCGGAAGGTCTGGCAGAAGACGAGTCAGGGGCGGAAGCTCTCCACGCTGCGCTCTTTTTTCCGATACCTCAACGATGCGGGGGTCGTGGAAGGTAACCCGACGGAAGGGGTGAGCCACCCCAGGACGCGCTCGAAGCTTCCGAGCTTTCTGGGCGTTGACGACGTTTTTCATTTCCTCGATGGATTGCGGGAGCTCTCGCGCCGGCCGGGCAGTTCCTGGCGGAGGTCCCGCAATTGGGCGCTTTTCGAGACCGCCTATTCGTCGGGGCTTCGGGTGAGCGAGTTGGTGGGGCTGAATCGAGTCGATCTCGACCTGGAATCGGGCATGCTGCGCGTGCTTGGGAAGGGGGGCAAGGAGAGGGTTGTGCCTGTCGGAAGCAAGGCGGTCCAGGCCATCGAGGAGTACCTGGAGAGGCTGGGACGTCAGCGGCTCGTTGTCTCGGACGACGATGGAGCCTTGTTTCGCAACGCCCGGGGAGGACGTCTCACGGTCCGGTCGGTCCATCGCCTCCTCAGGAGCGAGATGGAGCGCTGCGGGCTCTGGCAGCATATCAGCCCTCATGGCCTGAGGCACAGCTTTGCAACACATCTTTTGGGCGCTGGGGCCGATTTGCGCGCCATCCAGGAGATGCTCGGCCACTCGTCGCTTTCCACGACTCAGCGCTACACGCATGTCCACCTGGATCAGCTCATGAAGGTCTACGACGCATCGCACCCGCGGAGCAGGAAAAGCGAGCATCGATGAAGATGACGGGCCTCGAGGCGAGGCGCCGCCCGAAGGGGCGAGGTTGGGGAGTAAACGGATCATGACGGACAGGGTCATTCGGAGCACAACGGTTCTCGCCGTCCGCAGGGATGGCCGGGTGGTGATGGCTGGTGACGGCCAGGTGACCATGGGCGACACCGTGGTCAAGCACCATGCGCGCAAGATACGCAGGCTCTACAACGATCGCATCCTGACGGGCTTCGCGGGCGCGACGGCGGATGCCTTCACGCTTTTCGAAAAGCTCGAGGGGAAGCTGGAGCAGTACAATGGGAACCTGAAGCGGGCCGCCGTCGAGCTGGCCAAGGACTGGCGAATGGACCGCGCCCTCAGAAGACTCGAAGCTCTTCTCATCGCGGCCGACGCCGCCGAGAGCTTCATTCTCAGCGGCACGGGAGACGTCATCGAGCCCGATGACGGGCTGGCCGCCGTGGGCTCCGGAGCCCCTTTCGCCCTGAGCGCGGCTCGGGCCCTCATGGCTCACACGGATCTCCCCGCCCGCCGCATTGCCGAGGAGGCCATGAGGATCGCGGCGTCGGTCTGTGTTTATACCAACACTGAATTCACCATCGAGGAGCTTTGAATCGATGCACCAGCCCCTGACTCCGGCGGAAATCGTCCGCGAGCTTGACAAATACGTCGTCGGCCAGCGCGAAGCCAAGCGCATGGTGGCCATAGCGCTGCGGAACCGATGGAGGCGACAGCAGGTCCCGGAGCATCTGAGAGACGAGATCGCTCCCAAGAATATCATCATGATCGGCCCAACGGGCGTGGGGAAGACCGAAATCGCCCGTCGGCTGGCGAGGCTCGCCCAGTCTCCCTTCCTGAAGATCGAGGCCAGCAAGTTCACGGAAGTCGGCTACGTCGGGCGCGACGTGGAGTCCATGGTCCGGGATTTGACCGAGCTTGCCGTCAACATGGTCCGAAGCGAGGAGTTGGAGGCCGTCAAGCTGAAGGCGGAGGAGATCGCCGAGGAAAAGCTCCTCGACATCCTGCTGCCGCCCAAGCGTCAGCAGGGAGACAAGGAAGCGGCGCTGCCCGAGCCCGAAGCCATGCACAATGCCCAGGAGCAGTCCAGGCAGGCCGACTCGACCCGGGAAAAGCTCCGGAAGCTCCTCAAGAAGGGCAAGCTGGACGACCGCTACGTGGAGATCGATGTTCCCGACCGCAACGTGCCCATGATCGAAATTTTCGCGGGCGCGGGCATGGAGGACATGGACTACAACCTGCGCGAAATGCTGGGCTCCATGATGCCCCGGAGAACCAAGCGGCGCAAGGTGAAGATCCCCGAAGCCCGTGAGATCCTCGTGGTCGAGGAGTCCCAGAAGCTCATCGACATGGACAAGGTCATCAAGCTCGCCATGGAGCGGGTGGAGCACTCGGGGATCATATTCCTGGACGAGATCGACAAGATCGCCGGGCGGGAGTCCGGGGGACGCGGTCCCGATGTCTCCCGCGAAGGGGTCCAGAGGGACCTGCTCCCCATCGTGGAAGGGTCCACCGTCACGACCAAGTACGGCATGGTGAGAACGGACCACATCCTGTTCATCGCCTCCGGGGCCTTTCACATCGCCAAGCCGTCGGATCTCATCCCCGAGCTCCAGGGGCGCTTTCCCATCCGGGTCGAGCTCACCTCCCTCACCCGGGAAGACTTCGTCCGCATCCTCAAGGAGCCCGAAAATGCACTCATCGTTCAGTACACGGCACTCATGGAAACCGAGGACGTGAAGATCACGTTCGACGGCACGGCCATCGAGGAGATCGCGGAGCTGGCCTTTCAGGTCAATTCCCGAACTGAGAACATCGGGGCTCGACGTCTCCACACGATCATGGAGAAGCTGCTGTCGGAAATCTCCTTCAACGCCCCCGATCTCAAGGGCCAGGTGATTCCCATCACCAAGGAATATGTGCGGGACACCCTCCAGGAGATCATCAAGGATGAGGATCTGAGCCGGTATATCCTCTAAGGAGAAGTTTCTGGTTTCTGGCTTCTGGTTCCTGGTTTGAGAGGTCTGTTGTTTTTTCCGGGGCTGGAGGTCGTCGAGAGCGAATTCAATGGAGGCGAGGCTGACCGATGGATTCCGTGACGTGCGAGGACAAGCGAAGGATCGAAAAGGCCGAAATCCTCAGTGAGGCGCTGCCTTACATCCGGAAGTTCTACCAGAGGACCGTGGTCGTCAAGTACGGCGGTCACGCCATGGTGGCCGAGGAGCTCAAGGAGAGCTTCGCCAGGGATATCGTGCTGATGAAATACATCGGGCTCCACCCCGTCGTGGTGCACGGCGGCGGTCCCCAGATAGGCCGCATGCTCGAGCGCATCGGCAAGAAGAGCGACTTTCGGGCGGGGATGCGGGTGACCGACGAGGACACCATGGACATTGTGGAGATGGTTCTCGTCGGAAAGCTGAACAAGGAGATCGTCTCCCTCATCAACCGCCACGGCGGCCAGGCGGTGGGACTGAGCGGAAAGGACGCTCAGCTCATCAAGGCTCGCAAGCTGCACGTGTTCCGCTACCAGGGCGATGATCAGCCGCCCGAGATCGTGGACATCGGGCTGGTGGGCGAGGTCCAGAGTGTCAACGTGGAGATATTGAGGCTTCTCGAGAAGAGCCAGCTCATCCCGGTCATTGCCCCGGTGGGCATGGGCCGGAATGGGGAGACTTACAACATCAACGCGGACCTGGTGGCCGGGTGCGTGGCCGGGGCGCTCCAGGCCGAAAAGCTTCTGCTCATGACCGATGTCCAGGGGGTCCTCGACCGCGAAGGGAGCCTGATCTCCAGCATGACGGTGGCCGAGGCCGCCGATGCCCTTCAGGACGAAACCCTCAAGGGCGGTATGATCCCCAAGGTTCAGTGCGCCATCGATGCCATCCAGGCGGGCGTCGGCAAAGTCCACATCATCGACGGGAGGGTTCCTCATGCCGTGCTGCTCGAGCTCTTCACGGACCATGGCGTGGGCACTGAAATCGTCAAGCGGCGACCCTAGACAAATGGAGAGATGAATGGAGGAAGCCCTGGCGGCATGCCAACAACACATTTGCACGACCTATGCGCGGCTCCCCGTCACTTTCGTTCGGGGGCGGGGATGTCGTCTCTGGGATGATGAGGGCAGGGAGTACCTGGACTGCCTGGCGGGGATCGCCGTGTGCAATCTCGGTCATTGCCCGCCCGAGCTGACGAAGGTTCTGTGCGAGCAGGCCGACACCCTCGTGCACGTGTCCAATCTCTTCTACACCCAGCCCCAGGCTCGCCTGGCGGCGGAATTGACACGCCTTTCCTTTGCGGATAAGGTATTTTTTTGCAACAGCGGCGCCGAGGCCAACGAGGCCGCCATCAAGCTTGCGCGAAAGTACAGCTGGGACCGCTACGGGCCGGGAAGATTCCACGTGGTGACCATGAAGGAGTCGTTCCACGGAAGGACCCTGGCTACGTTGTCGGCCACCGGCCAGACCAAGGTTCACAAGGGCTTCGAGCCCCTGGTGGAGGGGTTCACCTTCGTTGACTTCGATTCCGTCCCGGCGGTGGAGGCGGCGCTCACCGAGCACACCTGCGCCGTAATGGTGGAGCCCATCCAGGCGGAGGGTGGCGTGAACATGCCGGCCTCCGGCTACCTGCGGGATCTGAAGGCGCTCTGCCGTGAGCGGGATATTCTGCTGATCTTCGATGAGGTTCAGGTGGGGATGGGGCGCACGGGTAGTCTTTTTGCCTATGAACAGGAGGACATGGCTCCCGACGTCATGACACTGGCCAAGGCTTTGGGCAACGGGCTTCCCGTCGGTGCGATGCTTGCCGGCCAGGGCGTTGCGGACGCTTTTGTCCCCGGCAGTCATGCCACCACCTTCGGAGGGACCCCCCTGGTGGCATCCGTGGCGCTCAAGGTGCTTGAAACGATTTCCAATCCCGACTTTCTCGACCATGTGCGATCGGTGGGCGGCTACCTTGCCGGAAGACTTGAAGAGCTGCGGTCCAGGCACGGCCTGGTGCGTGAGGTGCGCGGTAGGGGCCTCATTCTGGGTCTGGACCTCGATCGGCCGGCTCAGCACCTGGTGGAGAAATGCCTCGAGCGCGGCGTGGTCGTCAATTGCACGCATGAGACGGTGCTCCGTTTCGTCCCTCCCCTCGTCATATCGAGGGAGGAGATTGACCGGCTCATCGCGGTTCTGGACCAGGTGCTGGGTGAGGAGTCGGCATGAAAAGAGACCTTTGCACCATTCTGGACCTGACTGCGGAGGAAGCGCTGAGGCTGATCACCCGCGGTCGACGGATGAAGCGGGAGTGGACGGACGGGTTGCTCAAGCCCACGCTTTGCGGCAAGGTGCTCGGCCTGATCTTCACGAAGCCCTCGACTCGCACCCGCGTCTCCTTCGAGGCGGCCATGTATCGGCTGGGCGGGCACTGCATCACCATGACCGAAAGGGACTCCCAGATCGGACGCAAGGAGAGTCATGCCGACACGGCCAGGGTGTTGTCGAGGTATGTGGACGCCATCATGATCCGAACCTTCCGCCATGAGGATGTGGAGGAGCTGGCCAGTTTCGCGACGGTCCCGGTCATCAACGGCCTCACGGATCGTTTTCATCCCTGCCAGGTGTTGAGCGACCTGCTGACCATCCAGGAGAAGCGCGGATCCCTCGACGATCTGTGCGTGGCGTGGGTCGGCGATGGAAACAACGTGGCCAACTCCTGGATCAACGCATCAGCGCGGCTTGGCTTCACGCTGCGCCTGGCCTGCCCCACCGGCTATGATCCCGATTCCGGAAGCCTCGAGAGGGCTCGCGCCCAGGGCCGGGGGAAGATCGTCCTGACCACGGACCCCTTTGAAGCCGTTGCTTCGGCGGACATCATCTACACCGACGTGTGGGCCAGCATGGGGCAGGAATCCGAGGAAGCCGAGCGCAAGAGCGTTTTCGCCCCCTACCAGGTCAACGGGAAGCTCCTCGAAGCGGCTCCGCCCCACGCTCTCGTGATGCATTGCCTCCCGGCCCATCGCGGCGACGAGATCACCGACGAGGTCATGGATGGCCCCGGATCCATCGTCTTTGACCAGGCGGAAAACCGCCTGCATCTGCAGATGGCGCTGATCGAGTGGATGATGAGCCCGTCGGCTTTCGAATCGGCCCTTGGAAACGCATGAAAGGAGGCACGGCCTCAAGATGAACATCGAGAAGGTTGTCCTGGCTTATTCCGGGGGATTGGACACCTCCGTGATATTGAAGTGGCTCATCGAGACCTACGACTGCCAGGTGGTGGCCTTTGCGGCCGACCTGGGACAGGGGGAGGAGCTCGACGGCCTCGAGGAGAAGGCCCTGGCCACGGGGGCCGTCAAGGCCCGCATCGAGGACCTGCGCGAAGAGTTCGTGAGGGATTTCATATTCCCGATGTTCCGGGCCAACGCGGTCTACGAGGGCCATTATCTGCTGGGGACTTCCATCGCCCGCCCCATCATCGCCAAGCACCAGGTGCGCATCGCCGGCGAGGAGGGGGCCGATGCCGTGAGTCATGGGGCCACGGGCAAGGGGAACGACCAGGTGCGGTTCGAGCTGACCTACACGGCCCTCGATCCGTCCCTCAAGGTCGTGGCTCCCTGGCGCGAGTGGGATCTGAAGTCCCGCACCGCACTGGTTGAATTTGCCAGGAAGCACGGCATTCCGGTTCCCGTTACCCGGGAGAAGCCTTACAGCTCGGACCGCAACATGCTGCACATCAGCTATGAAGGGGGAATCCTCGAGGACCCGTGGCTCGAGCCCCGCCCCGACATGTACACCCTCACGGTGGACCCCGCGGAGGCCCCGGATGCTCCCGAGGTGATCGAGATCGATTTCGAGCGGGGAGACCCCGTTGCGGTGAACGGCGAGCGGCTGCGCCCGGCGCGGCTGCTCCAGCGGTTGAACGATGTCGGCGGCCGGCACGGCATCGGCCGGGTCGACCTGGTGGAGAATCGCTACGTGGGAATGAAATCCCGGGGCGTCTACGAGACTCCCGGCGGCACCGTGCTGCGCGCGGCCCGCCAGGCGGTGGAGTCGCTCACCATGGACCGCGAAGTCATGCAGATCAGGGACTCCCTCGTTCCCCAGTATTCGCGCCTGATCTACAACGGTTTCTGGTTTTCACCGGAAATGCGGCTCCTTCAGGGCCTCATGGACGCATCACAGGAGAACGTCTGGGGGACGGCCCGGCTGAAGCTCTACAAGGGCTCGTGCATGGTGACGGGCCGCAGGTCCGACCGCTCGCTTTACCAGCCCAGCTTTGCCACCTTCGAAGAGGATTCGGTCTACAGGCAGGACGACGCCACGGGATTCATCCGTTTGAATGGCCTCAGGCTGAGGATCGAGTCGCTGGTCCGCGGGCATTGAGGGGGGAGGGTTCGATTGACTGTACTTCCGGGCCACCCGGAGCCATCGGAGGGAAGCGATCCATGAACGAAAAGCCATGGCAGGGGCGCTTCGAACAGCCGACGAACCGGCAGGTCGAGGAGTACACGGCCTCGATCCACTTCGACAGCCGTCTCTTTCGCTATGACATCGAGGGAAGCATCGCCCATTGCCGGATGCTGGGGGAGTGCGGGATCATCACCCACGAGGAGGCTGCGCTCATCATCGGCGGCCTTGGAGAGGTGCTCCGGGAAATGGAGCGGGGTGACCTGAGCCTGGATCCCTCGGAGGAAGACATACATATGGCGGTCGAGCGCCGCCTCATCCAGAAGATCGGGGAGGTGGGAGGGAAGCTCCATACCGCCAGGAGCCGCAACGATCAGATCTGCCTCGACATGCGGCTCTACATCCGGGACGTGATTCGCCACTGCCGGGCCCTGCTTCTGGCCGTGCGCAAGGGATTCGTCGAAACGGCGTCCTGCTGCATGGGAATGGTGATGCCGGGGTTCACCCATCTCCAGCATGCGCAGCCCGTGCTTCTGTCCCACCACCTCATGGCCTATGATGAAATGTTTCGGAGGGACGATGAGCGCATGGCCGACTGTTTCCGAAGGGCCGACGTGCTCCCCCTCGGCAGTGCGGCCCTTGCAGGCACCACCTTCCCCATCGACATGGAATACACGGCCCGTGCCCTTGGCTTTTCCCAGGTGACCCGAAACTCCATCGATGCCGTCAGCGACCGTGATTACCTGATCGAATTCAACAGTGCCGCCGCCATCCTCGTGATGCATGTGAGCCGATTGGCGGAGGAGCTCATCCTCTGGTCCACGAGCGAGTTCGCGTTCATTGAGATCAGCGACGCCTTTTGCACGGGGTCGAGCATCATGCCCCAGAAGAAGAACCCGGATGTCCCGGAGCTCATGAGGGGTAAGAGCGCAAGGGTCTTTGGAAACCTCATGGCGTTGCTCTCCCTGACCAAGGCTTTGCCTCTGGCCTACAACCGGGATCTCCAGGAGGACAAGGAGCCCGTGTTCGACACCGCGGATACGGTGCTGAGCACTCTGCGCCTGCTGAGCCGCCTGCTTCCCGAGATCAGGTTCAAGGAGGAGCGCATGCGGCGGATGGCCGTCGAGGGCTTCACGCTCGCCACCGAGCTGGCGGACTACCTGGTTGGCAAGGGCTTGCCCTTCCGCAAGGCTCATCACGTGGTGGGCCAGATCGTGCAGCACTGCATCCATCATGGAAAGGGCCTGGAAGACTGCGGCCTGGACGATTTGCGGAGCTTCTCCAAGCTTTTTGAATCGGACGTCTCCGCCTTCCTCAATATCAATGCCGCGGTGAATCGCAGGAGCTCTCCGGGCGGCACGGCCTCCTCGAGGGTTGAGGAGGCCATTGCCCGGGCTCGAGACGAAATCCGGAGCCTCGAAAGGGAGCTTCCGGCTCGATGATGAGGGTGAGGGCTCGGGCCGGTTCCTGGTAAAAAAGAGCATTCAACTTCCATGAAAGGCGCGACTCCATCGCCGTCATGGAGAATGAGGGTTTCTAATATGATGGGCCAATATGCTCGAGGCATGCTCAGGTTTTCCCACAATTCATCCGCGGTCTTGCTGGTGATCGCGGCGGCCCTGGCAGCCGCCGGCTGTGCCAATAAGACGTTCCCGAGACCCATGACGGAGACGACGCGACCCGAGATCAGCGATCTGTCGGCGCGCATCCTGGCGGGAGTGGTGGAGCTGAGCTGGACCGGACCGGAAGGCACTGAGATCACGGAGAAAGGATCTTCGCATCGATTTCTCGTACTGAAGGCGCTGGTGAAATGGGACAATCGTAACTGCCCGGACTGCCCCGTTGAATCCCAGTCGGAGGTGCAGCGGATCGACCCCGCGGCTCCTCAGCCGGCGAGAGTGGTGGACGGAAAATTCCTGTGGGAGGATCCCGACGTATCCAGGAGTCAGGCGTACCGTTATCAGATCGTGATCCAGGACAGAAAGGAGCGGCCTCTGTCCCAGTCCAATCCCGTGATCGCCAAGGTTATACCGGGGCCGGGACGCACAACGAACCTCGATGTCGCCTTGCAGCCCCAGGGGATCCTGCTGCAGTGGAAGCCCGCGAGGAAGGATGAGCAGGGCAAGCCCCTGCAGGGTGAGCTCCAGTACATTATCGAACGGAGAACGGGCAGCGGTGACTGGGAAAGGATATCTTCGGTTCCGGTCCGCGCCAGTACATTTCTGGACAAGGGCGTGGCCTCGCAGCACAGCTATGATTACCGGGTCACCCCCTTCATCAGTTTCGAGGGGACCCAGGTGATGGGCCAGTCCGTGGTTTCGGCCAGGACCAAGGCGCCTGCCGCCGTGCCTCCGCCGCCGCCCAGGACGGTGTGGATGATACCCTCCAAGGGTGCCATCGAAGTCCACTGGATGGAGAGTGAGGGGGCCGCGGCCGGCTACCATGTCTACCGCAGGGAAGGCAAGGAGATCACGCGCTTGACGGCGGCGCCGGTGGCTCGCGGGCCGTTCCTGGACCGGGCGGTCAAGAAGAATGCGCTCTATGCTTATGCCGTGTCCGCCGTCAACCCTCAGGCGGAGGAGCAGGAAGGGCTGCTGTCCAAGTGGGTGGAAATCCGCAGCCTGCAGTTTGATTAGAACCCGTGGAAACGGAAGAGACCCCGAATGCACCATTTCCGCTTTGATCAGGATGAGCTCTATTGTGAGAAGGTTCCCCTCAGAAGGCTGGCGGATCAGGTGGGAACCCCCTGCTATGTCTACAGCCACGCCACTTTAAACCATCATTTCCGCGTCTTTGACGAGGCCTTCTCCAACGTGCCCCATCTCACCTGCTTTGCCATGAAAGCCAATTCCAACCTGGCGATCCTGAACCTTTTCGGCTCCCTGGGCGGGGGTGTGGATATCGTTTCGGGTGGCGAGCTTTACCGGGCCCGCAAAGCGGGAATCCCCGCCGATCGAATCGTCTACTCCGGCGTGGGCAAGACCATTCAGGAGATCGACTACGCGCTGAAAGAGAACATCCTGATGTTCAACATCGAGTCCGATCTCGAGCTGGAGGCCATCAACCAGAGAGCCGGCGAGCTCGGGACCAGGGCTCGCATCGCCCTGCGGGTCAATCCCGACGTGGACCCGAAGACCCACCCCTACATCTCCACGGGGCTCAAGAAGAACAAGTTCGGCATCGACATCGAAGGCGCCCTGCGCTCTTATGCGCGGGCCATGGAATTGGAGCATGTGGAGGTCCTCGGGGTCGACTGCCACATCGGGAGTCAGCTGACGGACATTTCTCCTTTCGTCGATGCCCTCAAACGTTTGCGCATCCTCATCGAACGCCTGGAAGCCATGGGAATCCCGGTGAAGTACCTGGATCTCGGGGGCGGGTTGGGCATCGTGTATGATCAGGAGTCGCCGCCCCATCCCCATGAATATGCCGACGCCATTCTCAGGGAGCTGGAAGGGCTCTCCTGCACCTTGATTTTCGAGCCCGGCCGCGTTATCGTCGGCAACGCCGGTATTCTGCTGACCCGGGTCCTGTACACCAAAAAGTCGGCCAGCAAGGATTTCGTGATTGTGGACGCCGGCATGAACGATCTGCTCAGGCCGAGCTTGTATGGGTCGTATCATCAGATTCTGCCGGTGGTGAAGAGTGACCGCGAAATACAGGTGGTGGATGTGGTGGGCCCCATCTGCGAGTCGGGGGATTTCCTGGCCCGCGAGCGCGGGCTTCCCATGGTCCTGCCTGGCGATTGCCTGGCGGTCATGAGCGCGGGAGCGTATGGCTTCACCATGTCCTCCAATTACAACTCCAGGCCGAGGTCCAGCGAGGTTCTGGTCAAGGACGACCACTATTTCGTGGTCCGCAAGCGCGAGACTCAAGAGGATCTCGTGCGCGGAGAGTGGATTCCAACGCTCTGAACCATCATGCGAGGGATTATCCCACAATGGACACTCCAGGAGCGGCCCGCATCCCTTTCTTCAAGATGACGGGCAGCGGCAATGATTTCATACTCATCGACAATCGCTCACGGCGCATCCCGGGGGAGCATCAGAGGGAGCTGGCCAGGAAGGCCTGCCGCGGCAAGTTCTCGGTGGGGGCGGACGGGCTGATCCTGATCGAAGGCGACCCTGAGGTGGATTTCAAATGGCGGTTCTACAATGCCGACGGCAGCGAGGCGGAGATGTGCGGCAACGGCGCTCGCTGTGCGGCCCGCTTCGCATTCCTCTCGGGTATCGCTCGGAAGAAGGAGATGGCATTCAGGACCCTGGCGGGCATCATCGAGGCGGAGATTCGAGGCGAGCGCGTCAAGATACGTACAACGGCGCCCCGGGGGCTGAAGACGGGCTTCGAGCTTCACGCGGCCCATCGATCCTTTGCCCTGGATTTCCTGAACACGGGTGTGCCCCATGCCATCCATTTCCTCGAGTCAGCCGATGACCTCGAGGCGTCCAGCGTCGTGGAATGGGGACGTGCGCTTCGCTTCCATCCGCATTTCGAGCCGGCGGGGACCAATGTGAATTTTGCTCATGTTCGGGACGCCCATCACCTGACCCTTCGGACCTACGAGCGCGGAGTGGAGGGAGAAACCCTCGCGTGCGGCACGGGCTCCATTGCGACGGCCCTGGTGGCGGCTGCGCGGGGCTGGACCGAGTCCCCCGTGGATGTTCTCACGAGGAGCGGGGAACCACTCACTGTTTATTTCACCTTTTCCCAGGGAGATCCTGATTCGCCCTTCGCCGACGTTTTTCTGGAAGGGGATGCTCGGGTGGTCTACCAGGCTGAGCTATGGGATGAAACTCTAAGAGACTAGGGAGGGAGTCATGTTTCGAGGGGCTATGGTGGCTATCGTAACGCCGTTCAAGGGCGGTCTGCTGGACGAGGCGGCACTGCGTGATCTGATCGATTTCCAGATCGCCAACGGGACCCAAGGGATCATCCCTTGCGGCACCACGGGGGAATCGGCGACACTTTCATTCCAGGAGCATGAACGGGTGGTCGAGATCACCGTCGAGCAGGTGGGCAAGCGGGTCCCGGTCATTGCGGGCAGCGGCTCCAACAGCACCGGCGAGGCCATACGGCTGACGAAGCATGCCAAGACCGCGGGCGCCGACGGGGCGCTCATGATCAGCCCTTACTACAACAAGCCCACCCAGGAGGGCCTCTATCAACATTTCCGGAAGGTGGCGGAGGCCGTTGACATTCCCATCGTTCTCTACAACATCCCGGGTCGCACCGCAGTCAACATGGAGCCGGACACCATCGCCCGACTGGCCAAGATCGACAACATCGTGGGTGTCAAGGAAGCCTCGGGCAGCATGAAGCAGATCACGGACATCATCGCTCGGTGCGGGGACGACTTCTCCGTCGTTTCGGGCGAGGATTTCCTGACGTTTCCCCTCATGTGTGTGGGCGGCAAGGGAGTCATTTCCGTGACGTCGAACATCGCCCCCCGGGATATGTCCGATCTTTGCAGCCTCCTGTTGGAGGGCAAGGTTGCGGAAGCCCGTCCGCTGTATTACAAGCTGCTCCCCCTCTGCCATGGGCTCTTCTACGAGACCAACCCCGCACCCGTCAAGGCTGCCCTCGCCATGATGAAGAAGATCGAGAGCGACGAGGTCAGGCTTCCACTGGTCCAGATGTCCGAAGCCAACCGGGAGCGGCTCAGGCGCGATCTGCAGGCCTACGGGCTTCTGTAGCCCTTTCCCAGCAAAGGAGACCGGAAGATGATCAAAGTCGCCGTGGCGGGGATTGCCGGCAGGATGGGCTCACGCATTGCCCAGCTCGTCGGTGAAACGGAAGGCATTGAGCTGGTTGGGGGCTTTGAACGGCCCGATCATCCGGCCGTGGGGCGGGAGCTGGCCGAATGCGTTGGAGGGGCGAAGACGGGGCTCAATGTCTCGGGGTCGGTCGCCGAGGTGCTGAAAGGCGCCGACGTCGTCATCGACTTCACCAGTGCTTCGGCTTCCTGCGCGCATTTGGAGGCGGCGGCCTCGGCGGGCAAGCCGATGGTGATCGGTTCCACGGGGTTTTCGTCCGAACAGCTCCAGAAGGCCAGGGAGCTCACCCGCAACATCGCCTGCGTCCTGGCCCCCAACATGAGCATGGGGGTGAACGTGCTGTTCAAGATCGTTGCCGATGTAGCCCGAATGCTCGGAGACGGGTTCGATATCGAGATTGTGGAAGCCCATCACCGCTTCAAGAAGGACGCTCCCAGCGGCACGGCCGTGAAACTGGCGCAGGTGGCCGCGGAAGCCCTCGAGCGCAATCTGGATCAAGTGGGGGTCTATGCCCGCCATGGGCTCATCGGCGAGAGAACGCAGCAGGAGATCGGCATCCAGACCGTCCGGGCCGGGGACATCGTCGGAGAGCACACGGTGACCTTTGGCGGCATGGGGGAAAGGATCGAGCTGACCCATCGGGCTCACAGCCGCGACAATTTCGCCCGCGGGGCGCTTCGGGCCGCCCGATGGGTGGTGAGCCGGCCGCCCGGGCTTTACGACATGCAGAATGTGCTCGGCATCACATGACCCATGAGCCCCCGACGCAGGCAATCGGCTGCTCACGGAAAACCCCAAGACCTCAGCCGGAAGCCAGGAACCTGAAATCTGAAACTTGAAACTTGAAATTAAAGTACACGGAGGATTGGATGGGATTTGAAAAGGCTGAAAGACTCAGACGGCTTCCCCCTTACCTGTTCCAGGAGATCGACCGCCTCAAGGCCGAGCTCATCGCCAAGGGAGTCGATGTGATCAACCTGGGTGTGGGAGATCCCGACCTGCCCACTCCCCGGCACATCATCGATGCTCTGCAGCGAACCGCTGAGGATCCCGCCAATCACCAGTACCCATCCTATTCGGGGATGAATGATTTCAAGGGAAGTGTGGCCCGCTGGTACAGGAGCCGATTCGGCGTTGACCTGGACCCGGAGCGGGAGGTGCTCACCCTCATCGGATCCAAGGAGGGCATCGCCCACCTGCCCCTGGCCTGCATCAACCCTGGCGATGTGGCCCTGGTGCCCTCCCCTGCTTATCCGGTATACGACATTGCCACCATGTTTGCCGGTGGCGTGAGTCATTTCATGCCCTTGCTCGAAAAGAACCGTTTTCTCCCCGACCTCGACGCCATTCCTGAGGAAACGGCTCGCAAGGCCAGGGTCATGTTCATCAACTACCCCAACAATCCCACCGGAGCGACGGCCGAAAGGGACTTCTTCGAGCGCGTCGTGGACTTTGCCCGGACCTACGATGTGATGATCTGCCATGATGCCGCCTACACGGAGATGGGATTCGACGGATATCGTCCCATGAGCTTCCTTGAAGTCCCGGGAGCCGGGGAGGTGGGAATCGAGTTTCACTCTCTGTCCAAGACTTACAACATGACGGGATGGCGTCTTGGATTCGCCGTTGGGAGCGCCGAAGTGGTCGCTGCCCTGGGACAGGTGAAGAGCAACATCGATTCGGGCGCTTTCAACGCCATCCAATGGGCGGGGATCACCGCCCTTGAGGGCGACCAGCGGTGTGTCGCGGAGATGCAGGGGATCTACCAGGAGCGCCGTGATGTTCTCATCGAAGGCTTGAAGAGCGCCAACCTGAATCCCGCCCCGCCACGGGCGACTTTCTATGTCTGGTGCCCCACTCCGCGGGGGTACACATCCCAGGCGTTCACCTCCCTGCTTTTGAGGGAGGCGGGTATCGTCACCACCCCGGGCAGCGGATTTGGAGAGCCCGGCGAAGGGTATGTTCGCATGGCGCTCACGGTCGGCAAGGAGCGCATCCGGGAAGCCGTCGCGCGCATTCGGAAGCTTTCGTTCTGAAGGCTGCCCGCAGCCTGGAGGGAAGAGGGCATTGGGCCTTGTCATGAAGAGGCGGGCGATTTCAGCTGAGCCCTTCAATGGGCGCGATGAGGAGAATCTCGGCCCGAGTGCGGCGCTGATTGGCCTGGGCGGCAATGTGGGGGATCCCGTCGCTCATTGCCGGGAGGCGGTCCGCAGGCTGGAGGAGCATCCGGCCGTCACGGTGCTCCGCTGTTCCTCCCTGTACCGGACTGAGCCCCTGGGAAAACATGATCAGAATTGGTTCGTCAATGGAGTGGTTCTCTGCGAGACGACCCTGGCGCCCGAGCAGCTGCTCGTTGTATTGCAGGACATCGAAAAGACCTGCGGACGTGTTCGTCGGGAGCGATGGGGCCCCCGGACCCTGGATCTCGACCTCCTCTGTTTCGGAGACGTGATTTTGGACACCGAGCGCCTGACTTTGCCCCATCCGAGACTCCATGAACGGAGGTTTGTACTGGTTCCCCTTCTGGAGATCGTTCCCCACTGGAGACACCCGGTTCTCCCGCGCACGGGGCGGGAGCTTCTCGATGCCCTGGGAGGCGAGCCGGGACAGTCGGTGGAGCCTTTGGTGCTCTGATGATTCGACTTCTCATCTACGGATTTCTCATTTATCTGGTCGTTCGCATCGTCAAATCCCTGGGAAGGTCGCTCACGGGGCCCGACGAGGATGTGGGTGATGTGCCCAGGTCGGAGAACACCGAGCTGATCAGGGATCCTCAATGCGGCACCTATTTTTTGAGACAGCAGGGGGTCCAGGCGCGCATCGGCGGTCAGCGGCTTCACTTCTGCAGCGAGCGCTGCCGGGACGAATATCTTCGAGACCACGGCATGCGCTGATTTTTCACGAATGGAGGTTCTTCCTTGAAGTTTTTCATCGATACGGCAAACTTGGCTGAGATACGGGAAGCGCACGGCCTCGGAGTCCTGGACGGGGTGACCACCAACCCGACGCTTGTCGCTCGCGAGAACATCACTACGCGGGATGCATTCGAGAAGCACATCAAGACCATCTGCGAGATCGTCGATGGGCCGGTGAGCGCTGAAGCGGTGAGCTCCTCCGCTGACGACCTCGTGGCCGAGGCCAGGACCCTCGCCGCCATAGACCAGCACGTGGTGGTGAAGATTCCCATGACGACGGACGGCATGAAGGCGGTGCACAGGTTGTCGGAGGAAGGCATCAAGACCAATGTCACCCTCGTGTTCTCGGCGCTTCAGGCGCTCATGGCGGCGAAGGCGGGCGCCACCTACGTCAGCCCCTTCGTCGGGCGCCTCGATGACATCGGTCATCGGGGGATGCAGCTCGTGGAGGAGATTCTGGATGTCTTCTCGAACTACTTGTTTGAAACCGAAGTCATCGTGGCCAGCATCCGGAATCCGCTCCATGTGCTGGAGGCTGCCAAAATGGGAGCGGATATTGCTACGATACCGTTCAAGGTGATCGGACAGCTGGCCAGTCACCCCCTGACGGATGCGGGGATTCGGAGCTTCCTGGAAGACTGGCGGAAGGTGGAAAAGGGAATGTCCCTGAAGTGAAACGCTGCTGGGTGAAGGATGTGATGGGAACGGGACGGGTCGGTTCCGAGCCGTGGCAGGCGACTAAGGGCCACGGGGAACCGCTCTGATGCGACGCACGCCACTCCTGACCATGAGGCTGAGCTATGAAAGGAACGGCTGACTTGATCAAAAGGGTGACTACGGGTGCATTGATTCTGCTTTGTCTCTGCCTCGGTATGCCCGAGCAATCCTCTGGAGAGATTTACAGGTACGAGGACAGGGATGGTGTCATCCACTTCACCAACATCCCCGTGCAGTCCGACGCTCAAAAGATTGCGCCGGTTCGACAGCTCATCGTGGCGAAGCCGGGCTCCCTGAGGGTGTCGCCGGCCAGGTTCATCCCGTCGCTCGACGCGTGCTCGATGCAGAGCCATTACGAGCCGCACATTCGCCTGACCTGTCTGCGTCATGGTCTTGACTCCAACCTCATCAAAGCCGTGATTCGCGCCGAGTCGGGCTTCAACGCCAATGCGGTCTCTCCCAAGGGCGCCATGGGACTGATGCAGTTGATGCCGGAGACTTCCCGGGACCTTGGGGTGCTGAACCCCTTCGATCCCCTCGAGAATATCGATGGGGGATCGCGTTATCTCCGGCAGATGCTGAACCGGTTCAACAACGACATTCATCTGGCCCTGGCGGCCTACAACGCCGGTCCACAGGCGGTGACCAGGCATGGCGGCATTCCCCCCTATGACGAGACTCAGGTCTACGTTCAGAAGGTTCTCGAGTTTTACCGGAGGTACAGCCATTGACGGTCCGAGGAGACCGGCGGGCCTGAGGGCTGTTTGGCAGTGTTTCCTTTATTCATATCATTCGAAAGGACGGAGCGGGGCTCCCAATCCGGACCCGTCACAGCCCCATGGAAGCAATGAGCGAAGTGCGAAGAGATTTGTCACGCCAGCATTTGACCGGTCTGCCCAATCTGCTGACCTATCTGAGGATAGCGGCTATTCCCGTCTTGATCATCGTGCTGGCCCAGTCAGCCATCGGTGAGTCCACGAACCTTGCCTTTGTGGTGTTCGGTCTGGCCTCTCTCACGGATTATTTTGACGGCATCCTGGCCCGGCGCAACAACATGGTCACGGTGCTGGGAAAGCTTCTGGATCCCCTCGCCGACAAACTGCTGAATTCGGCGGCGCTCATCATGATGATTCCCATTGGGAAAGTGGAGGCCTGGCTGGTTTTTATGATCCTCGGACGCGAGATGACGATCACCGGCCTGCGATCCATTGCCGCCAGTCACGGTCTGATCCTTGACGCCAGCCGCATGGGCAAGAACAAGATGATTTCGCAGATCTGCGGAATCCTTTTCCTGCTGCTCACCATCCCGGGGCTTGAGCGCTTCCTGGACATGCTGGGAACGGGCTTCTTGTGGGTATCCATCCTCCTGGGGTTCTGGTCCGCGAGGGACTATTTCGCCCAGGTATACCGGCATGCCCGGAACGAAGCCGGCGGGTCCTGATCTCTCCAGCGTGATCCTTCCGCATCTGGTCCGCATCTCTTTTCGAGCTGCGGCGCCCTTTCCGACAAGCCGTTCGGTTACACGGAGATCGAGCCATGGCGTTCAGTCTGCCCGAATACGTGCCTCCCGACTTCCGGAGCCCACCCCTTGCAGGCTCGCCCGTGGCCCGTTTCGAGCCCGTGGTTGAGACTGGAGTGGCTCCCGATGATTACCACGGAACGACGATCTTCCCGGAGTACATCCAGATGACTCCCGGGCGATGGGTCCTGCTGAGGGAATCCAGGATGGATTGCGTCGTTGTGCGTGGGGCGGATGGTGATCCGAGCGTCAAGGAATTCCGGCATCTCGAGGTGGGCGATTACGTGGCATGCGGGCGGCGCGAATCCGGAGAGGACGGGATTTTCGTGCACTCGGATCCCTTCCGCTCAGCAATGGGGCCGACCGAGACCTTTGCATTTCGGACCCAGATTTCCCGGGAGACATCCTTTTCCCACGATTACGATGAGCTGTTCGAGCTGTTCGAGCACGAGCGGAGCCACGGAGCCATCCTTTGGGTGCTGGGGCCTGCCGTGGCCTTCGACCGGGATGCGCGGGAGTCCTTTGTCAGGATCGTCGAGGGCGGTTTCGTCCACGGCGTGATGGCGGGCAATGCCCTGGCGGTTCACGACATCGAGGCCGCGCTATTCGGAACGGCTCTGGGCCAGGAGATCTATACCAAGCGCCACAGGCCCCTGGGGCATTACAATCACCTGGATGCCATCAACCACATCCGGCGGGCGGGATCCATACAGCGGGCGGTGGAGTCGGGCGCCGTCCGGGACGGCATCATGGCCGCGCTGGTTCGACAGGGGATTCCCTGTGTTCTCGCGGGCTCCATTCGAGATGACGGTCCCCTTCCGGGTGTTCTGGCCGATGTGTACGAGGCTCAGGACAGGATGCGCCGCCTGGCCTCCCGGGCCACCACTGTCATCGCCATGGCCACGCAGCTCCACGCCATTGCCACCGGGAACCTCATTCCCGCCTATCGTGTGATGCATGACGACGTTGTCAGGCCGGTCTACTTCTACAGTGTGGACATGTCTGAATTTGCGACGAACAAGCTGACCAGCCGCGGATCGCTGACGGCCCGCTCGATCCTGACCAACGTTCAGGATTTCATCGTGACACTGGCTCGCGGGCTGCTCGCCCCATGCAGGCCATGAACAGGGACAGGTTGGTTGCTTGACCGATCATAGCCTGAGCCACTATACTGCGCTCGTCTCTGTCGGAGACGAGCGCGGTGGATCAACCAGATATCCATGTCGGATTGGACCTTTTGAGGAGGAGACATGTCCCAAGCTGCAACCGATTCCCCTGTCCTGAAAGCTATTTTCGACCGCCGCAGTGTCCGCCATTTCATTGAAGCACCGGTTGAAAAAGAGCTGCTGATGGAGGCCCTCAAGGCTGCATCCTGGGCGCCTTCGGGGCTCAACAATCAGCCCTGGCGTTTTGGCGTCATCAGGGATCCGGAGCTGAAGGCGCGGTTGGGAGGCCTGACGCGCTACACCAACGTCCTCAAGTCTGCCTCTGTCCTGGTGGCGTTTTTCCTCGATAGGGACAGTTCATACGATTATGTCAAGGACTGTCAGGCCATTGGCGCATCCATCGAGAATTTCCTGCTTGCCGTCCACGCACAGGATTTGGGAGCTGTGTGGATTGGCGAGATCCTCAAGAACAAGGACGAAGTCCAACGTATCCTGGAGCTGCCCGAAAGGCTGGATCTCATGGCCATTGTGGCCGTGGGGCATCCCGCCCATCGGAGTCAGAGCTCGCACCGGCGTCCCGTGGAGGAGCTCATTTTGTTTGACAGATAGACCTGAATGAGTGGTCTGGAATTTCGTTTGAATGGACGTTATGTCGGCTATCAAACGCTTCGAGGACGATGGTTGTGCGTTGACGAGAGGGGGCTCATGATTTTCGAATCGTTTGTCGTGGGAATGCTACAGACCAACTGCTATCTGCTGGGAGATGAAGAGTCCCGGAAGGCGGTGGTGATCGATCCGGGCGGAGACAGCGGAAGGATTTTTCAGCGACTCCGGGATGCCGGCCTGGAGCTGAGCGGCATCCTGAGCACTCATGCCCATTTCGATCATGTCACGGATTGCTGGGCGCTCAGGCAGCTGGCTGGGGGCGAGGTCATGATGCATCCCGACGAAGAGGTGATCCTGTCCAACAGGATGGTCGGGATGGGGGCGGTTGTAAAAAGCGCCGGGGAGCTTGCAGCCTGCGGGGTAGACCGCCTGATCCGGGGGGGCGACCAGATCGAGGTGGGCTCTCTGGTCTTTCATGTGATCGAAACGCCGGGACACACGCCAGGGCACGTCTCATTCCATTTGCCCCTGGAGAAGATGATATTCGTCGGCGACACGCTGTTTGCCGGCTCCATCGGTCGAACGGATTTTCCTGGCGGCTCTTACGATCAGCTCATCCGGTCCGTGAGGGAGAAGATCTTTCCTCTTCCCGGTGAGACGCTGGTTTACCCCGGGCACGGACCCGAGACGACCGTTGAACGGGAGCGGTTGACCAATCCTTTTTTTTGAACCCAAGCTTAGCCGGCCATTGCCGAATGGTCATTGGAGGAATGGGATGAGAAGTCTGATGTTTTCGTGGTCAATCGGTCGGACGGCGAGTCTTTTCGTGTGTTTTCTGGTAATGGTTCTCTGTTCCGGGTGCGGGACCACCGGCAAGGGGAGCGCTCCCCCGCCCAACCCCATGGGCCAGTCTTCGGATTTGGCTCCTGGCTCGACCTCTCCCCCCCCACCGCTCTTGCCGCCTGCGTCAAGCCAATCGCTGGTTTTTGACTTCCCCGATGTTCCCGTGCCCCAGGAGTTGAGCCGGATTGACGGGGAGTCCTTCGTCTTCCAGTCGGGACCGCTCGTCGTGGGGCTCATGACACTGCGAGGGATGAACGTGGACGTCCAGTCCATCATCAATTTCTACAAGATCGCCATGCCTCGGGAGAACTGGAAGCCCAGGGGCGGCTTCAACGCCAAGAAGACGGTACTCATCTTCGAGAAGCCCGACAAGACCTGTGTCATCAATGTCTACGAAAAGCTCTTTCGAACCTACGTCGAGGTTTATGTGGCCCCGATGAGTGGTGCGGTGTAGGGCTTCAACCCAAGCCATGTCAACCATTTGAGAACGCGACGGAGGCTGCGCGGGCAGATTGTTTAACGAGATGGGCCGATTCAAGGGCAGATCGATTCTTGTGGGGGTGACCGGAGGCATAGCGGCCTACAAGGCGGCGGAGCTGGTGCGTTCCTTTGTCAAGGAGGGGGCCGGCGTGCAGGTGGTCATGACCGCCGGTGCCCGTCAGTTCATCACGCCGCTCACGCTTCAGGTCCTCTCGGAACAACCGGTGGCGACGGACCTTTTCGACCTGGGGCTCGAATCCCAGATCGGGCACATCCAGCTGGCCCGCGCTGCACACCTCGTGGTGGTGGCCCCGGCCACGGCCAATGTGCTGGCCAAGGCCGCCGCCGGTGTGGCGGATGACTACCTCACGACGGTTCTCCTGGCGACGACGGCCCCCGTGCTCTTCTGTCCGGCCATGAATTCAAGAATGTATGAGCATGCCGTCACCCGCCGGAATATTGAAGCGCTTCGCCAGGTCGGCTACTTCGTGCTCGAGCCCGATGCGGGTTTTCTCGCATGCCACGAAGAGGGAGCAGGCCGCCTTCCCGACTCTGAGGTCATCCTGGAGGCCGCCTCCCGCCTGCTCACCCGGCCGACTCTGAAGGGGCGGCGTGTCCTGGTGAGTGCCGGCCCGACCTGGGAGCCCCTGGACCCGGTCCGATTCATCACGAATCCCTCCAGTGGAAAGATGGGCTTTGCCGTGGCTCGAATGGCCGCGCGCCGTTCCGCCGACGTGACCCTCGTTTCCGGGCCCTCAGCTCTGCGGGATCCGCCGGGCATTGCGACGGTTCGAGTCAGAACGGCCCGGGAGATGGAGCAGGCCATCCTGGAGCGAGCCCCGGGCATGGATGTTGTCATCATGACGGCGGCCGTGGGGGACTATCGCCCTGCCGATGTGGCTCCTCAGAAGATCAAGAAGGGGGCCGTGGAGCTCACGCTTCAACTGGTCAGGAATCCCGATATCCTCGCCTCCCTGGGGCGATCCCGCCCACCCGGCGCCGGCCAGGTTCTCGTTGGCTTCGCGGCGGAAACGGAAAACCTCCTCGAGAATGCCCGCGAAAAGCTCATCCAGAAGAACCTGGACCTCATCGTGGCCAACAACCTGACCGAATCCGGAGCCGGGTTTGGTGCCGATACCAACCGGGTTAAGATTATGGATCGAACGGGCGCGGTGGAAGAGCTTCCCATACTGTCGAAGGACGAGGTGGCGGGCAGGATTCTCGACCGCGTGGAGTCGATTCTGGCCTGAGGCTGCCGGGGCTTTGATCGGGGGCTCCCTCGCAAGGCTCAGGCTCGCTGCCGCCGAGTCTCTTTCGATTCATGGTCATGGAGATGACACCCCATTTTTCGGATGACAAAGTCGCGTTGAAAGACGCCCTGCGCCGGCTTCGCTGGCTGATCACGGGCATCGAGGGAAGCGGCATTCAGCATTTCCATCGACAGAGGACGGTTTTGACGCCGACGCCGATGCCGGTGGAACCTTCGCCGAAGGAGGATCAGCCGATTGGGAAGGGTCGGGGAGCGCTCCTGGCCGAAGTCCGTGAAGACCTTGGTGACTGCAGGCGTTGCCGACTGCATGCGGGACGGACGAACCTCGTTTTCGGCGAGGGCACTCCCGAGGCGGAGCTGGTCTTTGTGGGCGAAGGGCCGGGGTTCGACGAGGATCGGTTGGGTCGTCCTTTCGTCGGGAGGGCGGGGAAGCTTCTCGACAGGATGATCCAGGCCATCCGACTGAGCCGCGAGGATGTCTACATCTGCAACGTCGTCAAATGCAGGCCCCCCGAAAACCGGACGCCCGGCGCCGACGAAATGGACGCATGCTCGCCTTTTCTCTTCCGGCAGATCGAGGCCATTCGGCCGCGGGTGATCTGTGCCCTGGGACTTTGCGCCGCGCAGGCTCTTCTGGGCCGGGCGGCCTCCATGGGAGGTCTCCGGGGCAGGCGCTTCAAGTGGCGCGGCATTCCATTGATCTGCACCTATCATCCCGCCTACCTCCTCAGGAACCCGGTCCAGAAGGGGGCCGCGTGGCAGGATCTGGTCCAGGTGAGTCGTATTCTCAACGAAACAAACCATAAAGGCTGAAACATGAAAGCACCCTTGCGCTTTTTCCAGCTGATTTCCTTCCTTGCCGTGGCGGTGTGGCTCTGGCCAACTCATGCCGTGGCCAGCCACATCAACCTGGTGCAGATTCAGGACACGATCAACCCGGGCGTCGAGGATTTCATCAAGCACTCCATTCAACGTTCGAGCGAGGAGGGAGCCGAGCTCCTGGTGATCCTTCTGGACACGCCAGGCGGGCTGGTCACCGCCACGAGGGGCATCGTGCAGGCCATTCTGAGCTCCCCCGTCCCGGTGGTCGTCTATGTTCACCCCCGGGGGGGCCAGGCCGCGTCGGCGGGGGTTTTCGTGACGGTGGCGGCCGACATAGCGGCCATGGCTCCGGGAACTAACATTGGCGCTGCCCATCCCGTTGCGACCGGTGGCCAGGAAATGTCGGAGGCCATGAACGAAAAAGTCGTCAACGACATGGTGGCCTTCGCCAAGAGCCTGGGGGCACAGCGGGGAAGAAACGTTGAATGGCTCGAGAATGCAGTCCGAAAGAGCGTCTCCATCACCGCCGAGGAGGCTTTCGAGCAGAACGTCATCGACATCGTTGCCGAGGATCTGCCCGCCTTGCTGGAACGGCTCGACGGCTGGGAGATTCAACGGGCCGGGACCAGCAAGGCCCTCAAGACCAGGGGGGTCGAACAGCGGACCATCGATCCCGGGTGGCAGTACAGGATTCTTCGGGCCATCAGCAATCCGAATATTGCGTACATCCTGCTCATGATCGGGCTGGCCGGTCTCTATTTCGAGCTCTCCCAGCCGGGCGCTATCCTGCCGGGAGTCATAGGCGCTATTTCTCTCATCATGGCGCTCTACGCCCTCCAGACTCTGCCCGTGAACTTCGCCGGGGTGCTGCTGATTCTGCTGGCCATCGTCTTCTTCATCCTGGAAATCAGCGTGGTTTCCTACGGGATGTTGAGCATCGCCGGATCGATCTCACTTTTTCTGGGCTCGCTGATGCTTTTTCGGGTGCCCGGCGAGTCGACGCGCGTCGCTTACTCGGTTCTCATTCCGACGGTTCTCATCATCTCCGCGTTCTTCGTGGCGGTGACCTCACTGGCCGTGCGCGCTCAAAGGATCAGGCCCCAGGCGGGGACCGAAGCCCTCGTGGGAATGGTGGGGGAAGTCACCAGGGATCTGGCGCCCGAGGGGAAGGTCTTCGTGAGCGGCGAGCTGTGGAATGCCGTTGCGGACGAAGCCATCACGGCCGGCCAGAAGGTCGAGGTCCTCTCGGTGGACAGTTTGAAGTTGAAAGTGAGGAAGATCGATGCTAGATAAATCCGATTCATGATTGAGCTTTTTTCAATCCAGTTCGCCATCTGAGGAGGGAATATGACTGGTTTTTACGGACTTCCGCTCGTCATCATATTGGTGGCTCTCTTTCTCGCCAATGCCATCAAGGTCCTCAACGAATATGAACGAGGCGTGATCTTCCGCCTGGGAAGGGTCATTAAGGCCAAGGGACCCGGCCTGATCCTGCTCATTCCTCTCATCGACCGCATGCAGAAGGTGAGCCTCAGGTTGGTGGCCCAGGACGTGCCGTCCCAGGATGTCATCACCCGGGACAACGTGTCCGTCAAGGTCAGCGCGGTCATTTACTTCCGCGTGACGGACCCGGTCAAAGCCATCGTGTCCGTCGAGAATTACCTGTACGCCACCAGCCAGCTTTCCCAGACGACACTTCGAAGTGTTTGCGGCCAGGCGGAGATGGACGATCTTCTGGCCGAGCGCGACAAGATCAACATGCACATCCAGGAGATCCTGGATCGTCACACCGAGCCCTGGGGCATCAAGGTGACGGTGGTGGAGCTCAAGCAGATCGATCTGCCCATCGAAATGCAGCGGGCCATGGCCAAGCAGGCTGAGGCCGAGCGCGAGCGCCGGGCCAAGGTCATCGCGGCCGAGGGCGAATTCCAGGCTTCCACGCGCCTGGCCGAGGCGGCCGAGATTCTTCAGCACCAGCCCGCCGCCATGCAGCTGCGCTACCTTCAGACCCTGAGGGAGATCGCCACCGAAAACAATTCAACCACCCTTTTCCCCATCCCCATTGATCTCTTCAAACCCTTCATCAAGATCGCGGAGCAGTTTGAGGAAAAACGGAACAAGGAGCTGAAGAATGGGTAAGAAAGAAGACAAGCAGAAGAAGGAGAAGTCCCTCGATGCCATGACCGCGAAGGAATTGCGGGAGCTGGCGTTGACCCTCGAGGGGATCTCCGGGGTTCACGTCATGAACAAGAATGAGCTCATCGATGCCATTCGGAAAGCCAAGGGCATCGTGGTCGAGAAGACGCGCAGGAGAGTCGTCGATGTGCGTGCATTGAAGCTCAAGCTCCAGGAGCTGAGGGAGAAGAAAAGCCAGGCGAGGGAGGCCGGCAACATCCGCCTGGAGGATTCCCTCAGGCGCCGAATCAGCAATTTGAAGAAGAAGACACGTCGGGCGGCCTGACAGGCCCTCACGAGGATTTCCCGGCATCATGGCACCCAGGGGGACACCTGACATGGTTATGAAAAAGAACGTGGTGGCGGCCATCACGACGGCGGTGCAGCTTTACATGGCGGCGGAACAGCCGGCTCCGATGGCGGTACGGGAGGCTCCTAGACCTGTCGAGGCGCCGCGGCAGGCCTTGAGCGCTTGGGCGATCAGCGGGCGTCAGTCCGCCATGGACATGCGGCGACTTTGGCAGCTGCGGCTGGCGCGTTGAGGTCGATCCCCTCTTCCGTCCCCTGCCGGCTCCCCGGACCCGAGACGATTTTTCGACCGGCGCCGGCTCGCGGGATGTGCCGTTGCGCATGAAGGGATCCTCCTGCGCACAATCCGCTCCTTCAAAACGAAAGGGAAAATTAGCATGGAGAAGAAACAACACGGCGATCTCACTGCCGGACTGCTTGATGACGCTCCTGTAGCTGTGGATAACCCGGTGAAGGTACAGGATCTGACCTTTCGGGACGGCCATCAATCGCTCTTCGCCACTCGCGGCCGAACCGAGGACTTCATTCCCATTGCCGAGGACATGGATCGGGTGGGGTACTATTCCATGGAAGTGTGGGGTGGAGCCACCTTCGACACGATGCACCGCTTTCTCGGTGAGGACCCCTGGGAAAGAATCCGCACCTTGAAGAAGTACATCAAGAAGACGCCTTTCTCCATGCTGCTTCGCGGCCAGAACCTCGTGGGCTACCGCAACTATCCCGACGACCTGGCAGAGGCTTTCGTCGACCGTGCCTGCGAGAACGGCATGGACATCTTCCGTGTTTTCGACGCGTTGAATGATTTCCGCAACTTCGAGACCGCGGTCAAGATCATCAAGAAGCACGGCAAGCACTTCCAGGGGGCCATCTGCTACTCGCTGACGGAAAGCCGCATGGGCGGAGCCGTTTACAACCTCGACTACTACCTGCGGAAGGCCAAGGACCTGGAGGACATGGGGGCCGACACCATCTGCATCAAGGACATGGCCGGGCTCATCGCTCCTTACGATGCGTTTGTCCTGGTGAAGGCTCTCAAGGAGAGCGTCAAGGCCCCCATCCACTTGCACAGCCATTTCACGTCCGGCATGGCGGATATGTCGCTCCTCAAGGCCATCGAGGCGGGAGTGGACATCGTGGACACCTGTCTTTCACCGTGGGCTTATCGCACGTCGCACCCGGCGGTCGAGCCGCTGGTGGCGGCCCTGCGATGCACGAGCCGTGACACGGGCTTCGACCTGAAGCTGCTGGCCAGATGCAGCGAGTATATGGAGAAAATCTCGCCCAAGTACAGGCACCTGCTGGACGACCGCATGTCCATCATAGACATCAACGTCCTTCTGCACCAGACCCCGGGGGGCATGCTATCGAACCTGGTCAATCAGCTCCGAGAAATGGATGCTCTCGACAAGATCGACGAGGTGTTTCGACAGCTTCCCATTGTGCGACGGGAACTGGGGCAGGTGCCCCTCGTGACTCCCACCAGCCAGATCGTCGGCATTCAGACGGTGAACAACGTCCTGTTCGACTCGCCCCAGGAGCGCTACAAGATGATCACCGCCCAGGTCAAGGATCTCTGCTACGGCCTGTACGGCAAGACGGCTGTTCCCATCGATCCCGAGGTTCAGAAGAAAGCCCTCAAGGGATATCCGAGGGGAGAGCAGCCCATCACGACGCGTCCCGCCGACGTCCTCGATCCCGAGCTGGGCAAGGCCGAAGCCGACGTCCAGGGGCTGGCCAAGGATATGGACGACGTCTTGATTTATGCCCTCTACCCCACCACCGGCAAACGATTCCTGCGCTGGAAGTACGGTCACGAGGAGATCCCGCGGGAGGTCAAGACCAAGACCCTGGAGGAAGTGAAGACCGAAGAAGAGCTTGTGAGGAAGGCCAAAGCCGGACTCCTGGTGGAGAAGTGCGTCAAGGATGCTCCGGAGAAAGGCGCCGGAGCCCGAACGTTCAACGTCTTCGTGGATGGCGAGTTTTTCCAGGTGGACGTGGAGCAGGTTGGCGGGGCGCCCGTCATCACCTCCATCGTCCAGGCGCCCCAGCCAACGGCGGTGCCCCAGGCCGCGCCCGTCGCGGCGCCAACCATGGTTTCCGTGCCGCCTCCGCCTCCGAAGCCTGCCGCGGCGCCCGCGCCTCCGGCGGCACAGCCCGCTCCCCCGGCCGCCAGGCCCGCCGCGGCCGCGCCCGTGGGAGGGACTTCCATCGAGGCGCCCATGCCGGGCATGATCATTCGCTACGAAGTGGGCGAGGGAGCTTCGGTCAATGAAGGGGACGTGGTGCTGATCCTCGAGGCCATGAAGATGGAGAATTCCATCGCGAGTCCCGTCTCGGGGACTGTCAAGAAGATCAATTTCAAGGATGGAGATACCGTGCAGAAGGGTGATGTGCTGGCCGTCATCGGGTAATGGAGCCCCGTCGTCTCGGGTCCGCGAAATGGCGTTTCAAGTGTACGGTTTCAGATGATTGAGTGATTGAATGAGAAAGGCGGCTTCTATGGCCGCCTTTCCTTTTTCTGACCCTCAGCATCGAATTCCGACAGAATGAATGGGCAGGTCGAAACCTGCCGGAATTTGAACCCTGATGAATGACGAGGTATGAAATGAATGCGGGTATTGATCGGGAATGTGCTGAAGCTCAGTGTCTTGAACAATGCATCTTGGAGCCGAAATCCTTGATGGTACGCTCATCGTGGTTGAGGATGGCGTCCTGGAAAGCCCTTAAACGCTCGCACTCCTTGCCGCACTCGTCCTTGTTGAGATGAACGTTTTCGCAGCAACGGCAAGGGCTTTCGATGGTTTTCGCAAAGCTGAGACTCATAACGGTTTTCCTCTCGTCCATGATGAATGCCAAAAAACGGATGATGAATGCTGTGCGATCAGCGGAAATCCATATAGAATGAGGGCCAAAACGCTGTCAAGCCGATTGTATGAGACAATTCCCCGGCCGCCGGATCCACTGCCCAAAAGCATCGACCACGAGGTTGCGGGGGCCAGGGCGCCTGCCGGCATGACGACTCGAGTGGTGGGCACTCTAATGTGTTGAGTTGTACTAAGATTTTCCGGTGATCTTCTCCTGCTTCAGCACGGCTTCCCGTTTGAGCCGATTGACGGTCTCCTCCAGCACGGGAAAGACGTTTTCTCGAATGTCACCCGCGACGGCCACCAGCATCACATCCTGCCCCACCAGGCGTCGGCCGGTGAACAGGTGCGCTTCAATGGCGGCGATGCCGGGTCGCGAGCGCATGTCGTTCAATATCCCGTCCCATGCCTCCTGTTTGACATCGATATCCAGGTATTCCGCCGGGTCTCCCTGGCGACTGGTGGCTCGCACCACCCCGTTGTGACAGGCGATCATCCCCACCCTGGAAGGGTCCATGTCCCGTTTGATTTGATCCACCAGATCAGAAAGGGTCGGCATTGCTCTCTCCTTGTGCGGTTAAAGGGATGGCATTCCCATCCGATGGTCGTGCAATAGTGTAAGAAAAAAACCTACATGCCACCCGGGTTTTCCTGACAGGAAAATCAGAACCCGTCGGATATTCGATTCCTGCTCCTCATCGTATAAGAGGCCTGGTGTGGATTCCGGGTCGGTCCTTTCCCGGCCGAGGCCGGGGAACGTCGGCGAAAAATGGTCTGTTGATTCTTGGTCCTCACACTGCTATAGGTTTTGGCGAAAAACGGTACGAGCTCAGCTCTCCTGTTTAACCTCATGTGGCGGATGAGGCAAGCTTGTGGCTCCAGGTTCATCCCCCCCGTTTTGCGCGTCCTGTGACCATTGGCCAGGGTTGAGCCCACACCAGCATTATCACCCTTTTGACCCGTTGGAATTCCCATCACAGATTTTTTCCATGGTGCATTCGAGCGGTCGGTGTCAACGGGGATCTCCCGTCGGCCTCCGGAATTGAACGCGTTGAGGAGGAGCAGCATGTCTGAGGACAAGTCGTTGGAAAAACTGAAAGCGGCAAAAGAGAAATGGGAACAGGGCAGCGTTCAGAAGACCCTCTCCAAGGCTCCCGAGCGCAGGAAGGTCTTCACGAGCATTTCAGACATCCCGGTGGAGAGGCTTTACACCGCGCTGGATGTCGCTCACCTCGATTACGAAAGGGACCTGGCATTTCCCGGTGAATATCCCTTCACCCGGGGTGTCCAGCCCACCATGTACCGGGGCCGATTCTGGACCATGCGGCAATATGCCGGGTTCGGCAGCGCCAGAGAGAGCAACGAGCGATATCGCTACCTCCTCGAGCAGGGTCAGACGGGGCTCAGCGTTGCCTTCGATCTGCCCACCCAGGCGGGCTATGACAGCGATCACCCGCTTTCCATGGGTGAAGTCGGCAAGGTCGGCGTGGCCATTGACTCCATCGAGGACATGAGGGTGCTCTTCGACTCCATTCCCCTCGACAAGGTGACCACTTCCATGACCATCAACGCTCCGGCCACGGTGCTCCTGGCCATGTACCTGGCCATAGCGGAGGAGCAGGGCGTCCCCTTCGGCAAGGTGGGCGGGACCGTTCAGAATGATATTCTTAAAGAGATCACGGTGCGCGGTCAATACATCTATCCCCCCAAGCCGAGCATGCGGTTGACCGTGGACCTGATTGACTATTGTTTCAAGGAAGTTCCCAAATGGAACTCCATCAGCATCAGCGGCTATCATATCCGCGAGGCCGGCTCCACGGCCGGCCAGGAGATGGCGTTCACCCTTGCGGACGGCATCGCCTATGTCCAGGCCTGCGTCGACCGGGGCATGGCGGTGGATTCCTTCGCGCCGCGGCTCAGCTTCTTTTTCAACTCCTTCACCAACGTTCTGGAGGAAGTGGCCAAGTTCAGGGCCGCACGCCGTTACTGGGCGAAGGTCATGAAGGAGCGCTTTGGAGCGAAGGACCCTCGTTCCATGATGATGCGCTACCACGTGCAGACGGGAGGTGTGACGCTCACGGCGCAGCAGCCCATCAACAACGTCGTCCGCGTGGCCCTTCAGGCCTATGCCGCCGCGCTGGGCGGCTGCCAGTCGCTGCACACCAACTCCTACGACGAGGCCCTCTGCCTGCCCACCCAGGAAGCCGTGACCGTGGCGCTCCGCACCCAGCAGATCGTGGCCGAGGAGAGCGGAGCAGCCGACACCATCGATCCTCTGGCGGGCTGTTATTTTGTCGAGGCCATGACCGACAGGATCGAGGCGGAGATCGATGACTACATCAAGAAGATCGATGCCATGGGCGGCACCCTCGCTGCCATCGAGCAGGGTTTCGTTCAGAAGGAGATCCAGAACAGCGCCTATCGATTCCAGAGGGAAATCGAGTCGGGTGAGCGGGTGTACGTGGGAATCAACAAGTATACCATGGAAGAGCCACCGCCAACCAACCTGCTCAAGGTCGACATGAGCGTGGGCGGGGTCGAGGCGGCCAAGCTCAAGAAGCTGCGCGCCGAGCGGGACGCGGGCAACTGGAAGGCTGCCCTGGACCATCTTCGCGAGGTTTCCCAGTCCGATGAGAATGTGATGCCCGCGGTCATCGAGGCCGTCAAGGCCAGGGCCACGGTGGGCGAGATCTGCGATGTGTGGCGCGGCATCTACGGTGAGTACCGACCCAAGGAATTCGTCTAGGCCTTTTGCCGATCACGCGGGAACCGGGTCAGTTTGAGGGCGGGTCAATATCGGAGGCACATCCATGGCACAAGAACGCAAGATCAAGATCATTGTTGCAAAACCGGGCCTCGACGGGCATGACCGGGGCGCCAAGCTCCTGGCGAGAATATTCGCCGAAGCCGGCATGGAAGTGGTTTACACCGGCTTGCGGCAAACCCCCGAGATGATCGTCGAGGCAGCTCTGCAGGAAGACGCCGACGTGGTGGGCTTGAGCAGTCTCTCGGGCGTGCACAACTATTTCTTCCCGAGGGTTGTGGAGCTGTTGAGGGAGAAGGGTCTGGACGATGTCCTGGTGGTGGGCGGCGGCATCATTCCCCTGGAGGATGTGGACGGTCTCAAGAGCGCCGGCGTCAAGGCCATCTTCGGACCGGGCACCGACACCAACGCCATCGTCGGTTTCATCAAGGACAACGTCAGGAATTGATCCCGGATGGAGAAAGGGATTCTGCGCTCATGTTGACCGATGTGGCGGGGGAAATCCTCAGGGGCTCGCCGCGCGCGGCAGCCCGTTTGATCACCTGGCTCGAAAACGAGGACCCCAGGGCTTTTCCCTGCATGGAGGCGCTGTTTCCCCATTCGGGAAGAGCCTACATCATCGGGATAACCGGGTCACCGGGAGCCGGCAAGAGCACGCTCACCGACAAGCTGACACAGGCGATCCGAAGCTCGGGCCTCACGGTGGGAATCATCGCCGTGGATCCCTCCAGCCCGTTCACTGGGGGCGCCGTCCTGGGAGACAGGGTGCGCATGAGCCAGCTGAGCCTGGACCCCGGCGTGTTCATCCGGAGCATGGCCACCCGGGGCTTCCTCGGTGGAATGGCGCGGGCGACCGGTGAGGTGGTGAAGGTGCTGGATGCCCTCGGCAAGGATATCATTCTCATCGAGACGGTTGGAGTCGGTCAGGACGAGGTGGACATCATCGGTATTGCCGACACCACCTGCGTGGTGCTCGTGCCCGGTCTCGGGGATGCGATCCAGAGCATGAAGTCGGGAATCATGGAGATAGCGGACGTTTTCGTCATCAACAAGTCCGACCGCTCGGGGGCGGACCAGCTGTACACGGAGGTCGCCACCCGGGTGGAGCAGGATCACCACATCAAGGGGAGACCGTGGCTGGCTCCGGTGGTCAAGACCGTGGCGGTCAACAACGAAGGCATGGAAGACCTCTGGGAGAAGATTGAAAGGCATCGTCGATATCTGGAGGCGAGCGGCGAATTCATGGAGCGGCGGCGGGAGCGCACGGGGCGTGAAACCCTTCGGATGATTCATCACGAGATCTTCCGTCTCGTTCGGCGGCAACTGGAAGACACAGGTGAGATGGAGCGGCTCGTCGGAGAGATCACCGACCGGAAGCGCGATCCATACAGTGTGATGAAGGAAGTGTTGAGTGGGTGGCTCAAACAGGCTGGGCCGGCCAAGGAGGCGTCATGAAAGTGTTGAAGGTCGATCATATCGGTATTGCGGTCAAGAGCATCGATGAAACCAAGAAGCTCTACCATGACTTGCTGGGGCTGCCCCATGCGGGAAACGAAACGGTTCAGGAGCAGAAGGTCACGACGGCCTTTTTCCCGGTGGGAGACACGGAGGTGGAGCTCCTCGAATCCACGGCTCCGGACGGCCCCATCGCCAAATACCTCGAAAAGCGCGGGGAAGGAGTCCAGCACATTGCCTTCCGGGTTGAAAACATCGAGGAAGCACTTGTCGAGCTCAAGGCCAAGGGCATCCAGCTCATCGATGAAAAGCCTCGGAAGGGCGCCGGTGGAGCCCAGATTGCCTTTCTGCACCCCAAGTCCACTTATGGTGTCCTGGTGGAGCTC
The DNA here is from genome assembly GCA_025454175.1 of Syntrophobacteraceae bacterium. GTDB lineage: Bacteria > Desulfobacterota > Syntrophobacteria > Syntrophobacterales > Syntrophobacteraceae > JALOOX01. Next base: position 50,962 of record JALOOX010000008.1, read on the forward strand.
TGTCAGCGAGATGATTAGCTCACCCCTGCAACGGTCCATGACTCGACCACGTGGGCACGAGAAGACCGTGCCCACCCCCTCCCAATACTCGTGACTGCTCGATCCCTGCCCAAACGCACAATAACGGGCGCATTGCCTGAGCCCGTGGAAAAACCCCGGTCGTTCCGCTGGCGCCCTCCCGGGACAATCCCTATGGTTGAATCAGGTGGCAGCGCCCTCGCCGCCCCGATCCTCGGCGGCATTAAAGGAGAAGCATTCCGGAGGTTTTGAACATGGCACGGATCAAGATTGCCACATTCAACATCGAGTGGATGATTTCGCTCTTCGGAGGTGACTGGAGCGCATGGAACGGGACGATTCCCGACACGTTTCCGGGGAAGAGCCTGGGAGGCATTCGGCTGGCTCCCATCGCCGACGTTCCGGCTCTTTGCCGAAGAATCGCCGGGGTCATCAAGGCGGTGGAGCCGGGAATCCTGGCCGTTCAGGAAGGTCCGCCGCTCAAGGACCAGATGGAGCTCTTTGTCCGCGAATACCTGGATGACGACTTTGTGGTTCAGTCGTCCAATGCCCGCAGCCAGTCCCTTCATGTCCTCGTCCACAAATCCGTTGCGGACAGGGTTTCCTCGTTTTCCCATGATGGTCCCGAAACCATGCCCCTGCGATCGGCGATCCCCTTCTATCCGTGGGGGACCATCAGGCCGGAGGACCAGAAGAAGCACAAGTTCGACCGTCGGCCCCTGGTGCTCACGTTCGGACTCCCAACGGGAGAGCGGTTGCGCATCATCAATGTCCATACGAAGTCCAAATTCTCGAAGCTGAAGCGGCCGGAACAGTGGTACGAGCGCGACCCCGAGGCCATTGCCGACGCCCTCCTGGCGCGCCAGAAGCTCTCGGCGGAAATCACGCGATTGAGGCAATACATCGTGGGGGATTTGCGGCCGGGAGCCGATTCGCCGAGTGCCTGCGTCGTGCTCGGCGATTTCAACGACGGAGCCTACGCCGAGCTCATGGAGCGGGAGTTCTTGATCCACAACATCATCGATGAGCTGGTGGGGTCCATCCTCGATCCCGAAACGGTCTTCCGGCATGCCATGTCGCCCGCGGAGATCTCCGAATCGAGCACGGTGAGTTTTCCGGATCCGCTGGAAGGTGGCCGGATTGTGGAGGAGCTCATCGACCATATCTTGATTTCATCCGGATTCTGGCAGCCGGGAGGAGCCTTCAGGCTCGTGGAGAGCTCGTGCAAGGTCGAAATGGAGGCTTTCGAGCAATTCGATGAGTCGGACGGCGCCAGGCGGCGGGGCGACCGCCCGAGCGACCATCGTCCGGTGTCGGCGGTGATCGAGTACGGATGCCCGATTCAGGGAATGCATCATCAGGAGGGTGCGGCATGAGGTCAAACTACGTCCACGGCTATGATTTTCGAGAGAGTCTACGGCTCCAGGATCAGGCGTCCACCCTGGCGGAACTGCTCCACTCCGACACTTCGTATCCGGCGGGCAGCCGCATCCTGGAGGCCGGCTGCGGCGTTGGCGCTCAGACGGTCACTCTCGCGCGGAACAGTCCCGATGCCTGCATCACCAGTGTCGACGTCTCCGAAAGCTCCGTGAGGGAGTGCGAGATGCGACTGGCCGCGGCGGGTCTGACCAACGTGGAATGTCGGCAGGCGAGCATTTTCGATTTGCCGTTCGGTCCCGAATCCTTCGACCACATCTTCGTCTGTTTTCTGCTGGAGCATCTCGACCGCCCGGTGGATGCCCTGCTGGCGCTCGGGCGCGCTCTCAAACCGCAGGGGACCATCACGGTCATCGAGGGAGACCACGGATCGGCTTACTTTCATCCCCACAGCGAGGCCGCCCGGAGAGCGATTCAATGCCAGGTCGAGCTTCAACGGCGGGCGGGCGGAAACGCCATGATCGGCCGGGAGCTTTATCCCCTGCTGCTCGGCGCGGGCTACCGGGGAATCCGTGTCTCTCCCCGAATGGTTTACGTGGATTCCAGCAAACCTGACTGGGTCGAGGGGTTCACGAAAAAGACGTTCACGGCCATGATCGAGGGTGTGCGTGCATCGGCGCTCCGGGCAGGGATCATCGAAGCGGGGGCTTTTGACGAAGGGATCGGGGACTTGTACCGAACGGCGGAAATGGATGGAGTCTTCTGCTACACGTTCTTCAAGGCCGTTGGAAAGAAGTGATGAGATCAGTCAGCCTCGATGAAGTCCATCGATCCGTGGAGGAAGTCGTTGAGCGGTTGAGCCGCCATCACGGGCCCAGGCTGAACTGCCGCATCGGGTGCTGCCAGTGCTGTGTGGATGAGCTGACCGTTTTCGAGGTGGAAGCCTTGCACATTCGGCAAAGGTTTGCCGAGCTGCTCGAAGCGGGAGAGCCTCATGCCGAAGGAGCATGCGCCTTCCTGGGTTCCGGGGGAGACTGCCGCATCTATGAAGCCCGCCCCTACGTCTGCCGCACCCAGGGCCTGCCCCTGCGCTGGATTGAGGAGGTTTCGGAGGAGGAGATTGTTGAAATGCGCGACATCTGCCCTCTGAATGAACCTGGACCGCCCGTGGAGGAGATTCCCGAGGACCTTTGCTGGTCCATCGGGCCCGTGGAGGAGCGGCTGGCAAAACTTCAGGCCTCCATCGACGGAGGGTGCCTCCGGCGCGTTCTCCTGCGCTCCCTGTTCCGCAAGGCAGCCAGGACCGAGTCTCCTGACAGCGTTTTGGGGTCCTGAATCTCGTCTCACTCCTTGGCGCCTGCACGCGCAAGGATGGAACCTCGTCACGCCTTTGTATGGGCCCGCGGTTCATCCACGAAAAAACTCTTGACCTGCTCAATCAGTTTCGCTAAAAAAATCAGCACTACATCAAGTGAAACCATAGCGTATCCACAATGACGTGGAGACGACTGCTGGGAAAAGGACAAGGGCGTCCGCCTCCTCAAGCTGGGGAGACGGGCGTTTTTTTGTCTGGCTGAACATGCGCTGAGGCACAAAGGGGTGCCTGCAGCCGGAGGACACAGGTGTCCACCTTCTTGCTCTGCCATTGCGGGGGAAGAGGTGGACTTTTTTTTTGGAGAATGACAGAGGCAAACGTCTTTGAGGAGTGATCAGCCATGAACCTGTCAACGCCGAATTCCAATGATGCCACCTTGACCTTCAATCGTTCCAAGAGCGTTGTTCCCATGAGCGGCCTTTGTTCGCGCTGCATCGACGGCTGCCGCGGGAACTGCGAGGTGTTCCGTGCAACGTTCAGAGGTCGCGAGGTGATCTATCCGGGCCCCTTCGGGCAGGTGACAGCCGGTGCGGACAAGAACTACCCGGTGGACTATTCGCACCTGAACATCCAGGGTTACGCCATGGGGGCCACCGGCCTGCCCGCGGGCGTGCAGCCCGGTCCCGACACGGCGGTGTTCCCCGCCGTCAGCACGGAGACCGAGTACGGCTGGGACATCAAGGTCAAGATGAAGGTCCCCATTTTCACGGGAGCATTGGGATCCACCCAGATTGCCCAGACCAACTGGGAGCATTTCGCGGTGGGCGCCGCCATCAGCGGCGTGACGCTGGTCTGCGGCGAGAATGTCTGCGGCATCGACCCCGCCCTCGAGCTCAACGGAAACAAGAAGATCACCAATTCTCCCGAGATGGACCGACGCATCGATGTTTACAGGCGTTATCACCAGGGATTTGGTGAAATCCTCGTCCAGATGAACGTCGAGGACACGCGGCTCGGCGTTGCGGAATACGTCATCGACAAGCACGGCCTGGAAACCATCGAGCTCAAGTGGGGTCAGGGCGCCAAGTGCATCGGCGGCGAGATCAAGGTGAGCTCCATCGAGCGCGCCCTGGAGCTTCAGCGCCGCGGCTACATCGTCACCCCGGATCCGTCCAATCCCGTGATCCAGGCCGCCCACAAAGAGGGAGCCATCAAGGAGTTCGAGCGCCACAGCCGCCTGGGCTTCATCGGGGAAGACGACTTCTACGCCGAGGTGGAGCGACTCCGGAAGCTCGGATTCAAGAGGATCACCCTCAAGACCGGGGCCTACAGCCTGCGCGAGCTGGCCATGGCCATCAAGTGGGGGTCCAAGGCCAAGATCGACCTCCTCACCATCGACGGCGCTCCTGGCGGAACGGGCATGAGTCCCTGGCGCATGATGCAGGAGTGGGGCATTCCGAGCCTGTACATTCATGCGGTAGCCCACGAGTTCTGCGAGAAGATGACGGCCCGCGGCGAGCGCGTGCCCGACATCGCCTTCGCGGGCGGTTTTTCCAGTGAAGACGGGGTGTTCAAGGCCATCGCCATGGGAGCGCCCTATGTCAAGGCGATCTGTATGGGAAGAGCCCTCATGATCCCGGGAATGGTGGGCAAGAACATCACCGACTGGATGTCGAGGAACGACCTTCCCAAGACGGTGAGCCAGTTCGGAAGCTCCGTCGAGGAGATCTTCGTCAACTACGAGGCCGTCAAGGACGTGGTGGGCGCCTCCGAGATCAAAAACATTCCCCTCGGCGCCATCGGCATCTACAGCTACTCGGACAAGATCCGGGTGGGCTTCCAGCAGCTCATGGCCGGCGCCCGCTGTTTCAATGTTTCCAGCATCACCCGCAGGGAGCTCATGTCCCTCACCGAGGAGTGCGCGAAGGTGACGGGGATTCCCTACGTGATGGACGCCTATCGCTCAGAGGCTGAGGCCATCCTGAACGGCTAGCGCCGTACCCGAACACCCTGGATTTGGTGCAGGCAGGCGGGGTCGGTCCCGCCTGCCCTGCCCCCCCGATTCAGCCTCGCCGCGTGAATAGATTCTTGACGGTGTCCGCCCCGAATCCCAGGAGAAACACCGCGACGAGGCCCGGGAAGACGTCCAGCTTCATGAGCTGCTCGCGGGCCCCGCCCACCAGGGCCAAAACCGCGATGAGCAGCGCCAGCATCAGCCGCCCAGTCTCGACTTTCCCCCGGTCGCCCAGCCATTTTCCGGGGTCGATCAACCTTGCCCACCAACGCTCCCGGAGCCTCGGGTGGAAACGCACCTGCTCGTCCGGCTTGGAAGCGACCGCTCTTCCATCCCCCGTTCTGAGCTCTATGTCGTAAGTGGCCTCCTTTTCGTTGCGGAAATAATGGGTGATCTCCCATCCCTGCTCCTGTCCGACCGTTCCGCGGAAGACCCATACACATCGAAAGCCTTTCAAGGCGGCGCAATGATTGAACCGTGGGTCGCCGAATTCCACCCAGAGCCGCACCGGAGCGTTGGCATGGGCGGAGAGCGGCTCCGTTTTGGTGCTGACTCTTCCCGCCCTCAGCTCCTCGATGACGTCCGACGCGAGCACGTCCTGCTCGATTTCCTCCCTCAGATCCCTGGCCAGCTCCAGGGTGTAGGGGCTCTGGAGCCTGAGCAGCTTGATGAGCCTTTCTTCGCAAGCCTTCACTCGCTCATGGCGCGCCTCATCGGCCCGAGTGTCGTCGAAGCGGAGGATGTAGTGGCGCAGCACGAAGAGCTTCTCGATGCTGATGTTGATCCAGTGGGTCCTGGACGGTGTGATTTCAGCCGGGTTTTCGTAGGTCTCGTCCTTCAGGACGGCAAAAAGGTCGGTCAGCTTCGCACGCAGTCTCCGGCACGTTTCCCGACTTCCGATGACGCCCTTTTCTCCATGGTATTCGGTGCGGAGCAGCTTGATCTGAGCGGCCAGCGCCCTGGCGAGCTCCGGGTCGGCTTCGCCGAGGCGGTCCAGGATGGTGTCGGCCGACTGGATGGCCGTTCGAGCTTCCTGGAAGCCCGATTCCGTCGGATGGACAAGTTTGAGGATTCTCGTGGCTTCTTCGAGGAATCCAGCGGCCCGGTCGAGGAGGTGGGGCGGGGCGTCGGATGTCTTCCGGCGCAGGGTCTCCAGTCTCTGGGCGACTTCGTCGAGAAAAGCCACCAGCTCGATTCGGGTGGAGAGGAGGTCGATGTCCTTCTCGAACCGCTTGAGCTGTTCGCCGCCATCCGCGTTCAGCATGCCGAGATCGCGAAGGAGCTCCCAAAGCCTCAGCCTCTCGACACGGACGCCCACACGGAGCGCCGAGTCGGTCTTCCGGGAGATGGAGCGGGTCTTTTGCGCCAGTTCATCGAGTCGCCTGATCAGCTCGATGCACGCGAGCTTGTTGGGGATCCACATTCCAAGGACCAGCGAGCAGATCCCGCCCAGAAGCAGCAATCCGAAGAGGATCGCGTTGCTCCAGAATCCCCGGGTCCCATCGGGCCAGAAGGAGAGGCGAAGCTGAACGGAGAGCGTCTTTGCGGGCCCGACGGGACCGTCGCCGGGGGCAGCCCCGGGACTGACGGTAAGGTTGAGCAGGGCGGAGCGCTCGGCGTCCTTGAAGAGCCCTTCGAACCAATCTCCGAACCAGGCCGGCGGAGGCTCGACAACGACGGGCTGAGCGCTTTTTGGCGGCAGCAGAGCTTTCCCACCGAGGATTGTGGACTCGTTGGGGATGGCCAGCCACCATGAGACCGCATAGGTATGGGGGTCATCATTTTTGAGGACCATGAGCCCGCTTCGATTCCGCCGCAGGCTGAGGGACGGCTTTTCCGGCGTGGAGGAATGAAGGCCCACGTTGAAGGGGACGTCGTCCTTGACGGCGCCCAGCGTGTGATCGATTTCCCTCGATTCCGGGGGGCCGCAACCATCCGTGAAAGAGGCGGACCCAAGAAGGGCGGCGAGACAGAGACCGGCCAGGCCCGATGCAGTCAACGATCTTCGCTTCATGGCGCACCCCCGGTGAAAGCGCTTTTCTTCCATCGCCGTTCAACTAGCAGTTAACATTTGATCTTTAAAACATTATGATTTTGCCTCACTCATAATGTCGTTCTGGATCCCTCATTTCGGGAAGGCTGAATCGCTATGCTGCTTGTGGCCATCATTGGCAGACCCAATGTCGGCAAGTCCACGCTCTTCAATCGAATAGCGGGCAGACGCCGCGCTCTTGTCGACGACTTCCCCGGGGTCACGCGCGACCGCAACGAGACCGAGGTGGTTTGGGATGAAAAGCGCTTTCTCCTCGCGGACACCGCGGGATACGGAGTCTCGGGGGACGCGGCCCTGGAGGAGGGCGCCCTCGAACAGATTCGGTTTGCCATCGACGAAGCCGATATTCTCCTTTTCGTGGCTGACGCCAAAATCGGGCTTCACCCGGAGGACCATTCCCTGGTCCAACTGGTGCGCAGATCCGCGAAACCCACCTTCTTTGCGGTGAACAAGATCGACGGACCCGAGCAGGCCAGGCACATGGCCGAGTTCTTCGAGCTCGGCATCGATCGTATTTATCCCGTCAGTGCGGCCCATGGCTTCGGTGTCGGGGATCTCCTGACGGATCTCGCCGACGCCGTGCCCGAGGACCAATCCATCCCCGAGGAGGAAGATACCGGCGAGATTCGCATGGCCATCATCGGGCGACCCAACGTCGGCAAGTCGACCCTCCTGAATCGGCTCCTGGGAGAGCCCCGGGTCATCGTGAGCCCGGTTCCCGGCACCACCCGCGACGCCGTGGACTGCCCGTTCGAGCAGGACGGTCAGCGGTACCGGCTGATCGACACGGCCGGCATCCGGCGCAAGGGGAGAGTCCGGGAGAAGATCGAGAAGATCAGCATCGTCAAGGCGCTTGAAAGCATCGAGCGCAGCCACGTCTGCCTCATCCTCCTCGATGCCGTCGAGGGCGTGACCGACCAGGACCTGCACATCGCGGGCTATGTTCAGGAGCGGTTTCGCGGCTGCGTCGTCGGCATCAACAAGTGGGATGCGATGGACAAGGACCCCAAACATATCAAGAACCTCAAGGCGGAGATCCGGGAGCGGTTTCGCTTTCTACCCCACGCACCGATTCTGACCTTTTCGGCCCTGAACGGGAAACGTGTCAACAAGATTCTTCCCGAAATACGGGAGGTTTTTGAGCAGTACAACCGGAGGGTAACGACGGGGATCGTCAACCGGGCCCTCGAGCAGACGGTCCAGAAGCACGAGCCCCCGATGGTTGCCGGGCGACGCCTCAAGTTCTATTATGCGACCCAGAGCTCAGTCCGGCCTCCGACGTTCGTTCTCTTCTGCAACCGCCCGGATGCCATACACTTCTCATACGAGCGCTATCTCACCAACCAGTTCAGGGAGGCCTTCCAACTGACAAAGTCGCCCATCCGGCTGGTGTTCCGGGGTCGACAGCGGAACCAGGACTGAAGCGTCATGGAGCGATGCCCATGAAAGAGGCGGTCAAGCGCCAGATTGTGCTCCCCTGGAGTCAGGTGCTCAGAATATCCTTCAACTCCGTGCGCGTGAGGCTCTTCAGGTCCCTCATCACGACCATGACCCTCGCCCTGGCGGTGTCCTTCGTGGCTTACACCTGGGCCGGCTACGAGATTCTCAACGGCGTCTGGCCCGAGGCCGACCCATCCCTCCGGCAGTCGATTCTGGACGCCGGCTATGAACCGGTGGACGGGAGCTTTGGGTCGGGCCCCAAGGATCGCTGGCTGGCCTTCCTTTCCCTGCTGGTCTGCGTGGTCGGGATCGTCAACGCGCAGCTCATGTCCGTCACCGAGCGGTTCCGCGAGATCGGGACCTTCAAGTGTTTGGGGGCACTCAACACCTTTGTCGTCAGGATCTTCGTGCTTGAAGCGATTTACCAGGGGTTCATGGGGGGATTTGCGGGAAGCCTGGCCGGCATCCTGGTGACCAGCGTGTCCCTCATGGTTAAGTTTGGCTGGAGGGTGGTTCTGGATTATCCTCTTGCTCCAGTCGCTCTCACGTGGGTGGAAACGACACTTCTGGCGGTTTTCCTGTCGCTCGTGGGGGTGATCTATCCGGCCCTGGTGGCGGCGCGCATGCAGCCCGCCGTTGCCTTGCGCGCCGAAGCCTGATTTGTCCCGACGCCCTTTCCGGCAAGGAACTGGATATCCGATGAAACAGGACGCAGATCACAATGTGGTCCGCCTCTCCGAGGTGGTCAAGACCTTCAGGATGGGCGGCAACACCGTGGAGGCCCTCAAGGGGATCGACCTGTCCATCCGGGTTGGGGAATACCTTTCCATCATGGGACCCTCGGGTTCGGGAAAGTCGACCCTTTTCAACATGATCGGCGCCCTCGACAAACCTTCGTCCGGCCGGGTGTTCATCGACGAAGTGGATGTGGCGCAGCTGGATGCCTATGAACTGGCATGGCTCCGATGCAGGAAGATCGGCTACATATTTCAGACGTTCAACCTGATCCAGGTCATGACCGCCATCGAGAACGTGACCCTGCCCATGATCTTCGCCGGCATGAGCCGGGATGAGTATCTCGAAAAGGGCATGGAGCTCCTCAAGGTGGTGGGGCTGGCCGAGCGCCATCATCACAAGCCCTCGGAGCTTTCGGGAGGCCAGCAGCAGCGCGTGGCCGTTGCCCGGGCGCTGGCCAACGACCCGGCCATCATCCTGGCCGACGAGCCCACGGGGAACCTGGATCTCCACACCGGCGAGGAAATCATCAGCCTTCTCAAGCAGCTCTCGACCGAGCGTGGAGTCACCATCATCTCGGCCACTCACGACATCAAGATGCTCAACGTGTCCGACCGGGTGGTCTGGATTCGCGACGGGCGCATCCATCGCATCGAAGACCGTGAGAATCTCCAGATCAGGGTGGGTGAGATCGCATGAAGACCTGGGACCGTCGAAAGGTCATCAAACCAGGCGGGATTCCGGGTGCCCTCCGTATTCTCGGATTCCTGGCGATCCTGGCGAGCGCCGGTATGCCCGGTGTCACGCGGGCGAGCGAGCACAACGCCGATCTCGGGTTTTTTGCTTCCCTGGGGGACCGCTCGACCGGCACCCCGGGCGCCGAGGCGGCCGCCGATTACATCGTCGATGTCTTCAAGGAGGCCGGTTTTCAGCGGGTGGGATTCCAGAAGTTCCTCGTTCCGGCTCCCGTTGTGGAGGCGGCCTCCGTCGAGGTGGAAGGCCGGAGCTGGCCCGTATATCCCTGGGGGCCCAACCTGGCCTACCTGCCGATGACCCCGGATGAAGGCCTGAGCGGTCCCCTGGTGTACCTGGCCGAGGGCTCCTTCGGCGACATGGACGGCAAGACCGTGGACGGTGCCATCGTCCTGATGGAGATGCCCTCGCGCAAGAACTGGCTCAATGCCCAGATGGCCGGGGCCAGGGCATTGATCTACCTGGGGGCCGACCGGAGCACCCGGGGCGAATTCCAGGACAAGAGCACGACGACTCCCCTGGCGTTTCCTCGCTACTGGGTCCCCCGCGAAACGGCTGATGAGCTCAGACGGCTGGCGGCCGCGGGTCCGGCCAGGACAACGGTTCGCTCGAAGGTGCGATGGGAGCACAGGCTGGCTCGCAATTGCTTCGGATTCATCGAGGGACGGCATCCAAAGCTCAGGAACGAGCTGGTGGTCATCGACGCCTTTTACGACAGCTCGTCGAACGTCCTGGGCCTGGCCCCGGGGGCCGACGAGGCGACCTCCATCACCACGCTCCTGCACACGGCGCGGGAGTTGGCCCGGGATCCCCCCGACAGGAGCGTGCTCTTCCTGGCCGTCGCCGGAAACAGCCAGGGCCTGGCCGGCATGCGTGAATTCGTCACGAGCCTGACCGTTCGTCGCAAGCTCATGCGCGGCCAGTCCAAGAGTCTCCAGGAACAGAAGGATCACACGGAAAAACAGATCGACCTCATCCAAAAGGTCGATCCCCTGGGCCATGAGGACCCCGATCATCGCGCCGTCGTCTGGAACCTGGTGGTCGAGAAGGCCAAGGATCGGGCTGATGCCCTCACGCGGGAGATCCAATATCAGAAGGCTCTCAAGCGGCCCGACCTGGCCGAGCAGGTCCCGGACCCCCGCCCTTACCGTCGCCTGTCCTGGCGGGCCGGACTCGACGAGATCAACCCGGCCGAGAAGGAGCTGGCCCTGGAGCTGCTCCAGGAGGCTCTCAGGGGTCTGAGGATCAAGGACAAGGAGCTCAAGCTTCGACTCGAGGTTCTCAAATCCACCGGCTCCATGCGCAGCCTCCTGGATGATCATCGACCGATCCTCTTCCTGAGCCTGCATCTCTCCTCGCGCTCTCCCTACGTCGGCCTCCTCGAAATGGGCGAGACTTATCCCATTCGAGAAAATGTCAGGCGGGTGCTGCGGGGGACCAGGCTCTCGGACCTCCTGGCCAGAATCGGGCAGGACCTCGAAGGTGAGACGGGGCTCGCATCCAACATTCGCGGCATCGGGCGCGGCACCGTGGGGCAGGACACGTACACGAAACCTCCGACCGTCACGCAGCCTTCATCGGATGTGGCCGCGCTGGCAGGTCTCCAGGCTTTTACCCTGATGACCCTCGACGACCATCGCCCCTTCTGGTCCACGCCGCACGACACGCTGGACCATGTGGATTCCGAGAACGTCGAGAGATTGTGCCGCACGGTGCCTTTAAAGCTCAAAAGGGCTCTCTCGCACCCGGCCCTCGAGTCCACGACCCAGGCGGGACTCAAGGGCATGGCCAGTCTCGAGGGGCGAGCCATGTTCAAGAGGCAGGGTGAGCTTTTCCCGGATCAGCCGGCCCCCGGCACCATCATTTCGGTCCTTCAGGGGTCCTCCATTTTCAGGACCATGGTCTACCAGGACGGCACATTCCTGCTTCCGGGCCTCGCCAACAGCCGGGTGTCTCTCGAGAAGATCATCCTCGAGCCCTACGGCCTGGATCCGGAAACGGGGCGGGTGGCCTGGACCGCCGACAAGGTGCAGACGGGAAAGAACAACTACCGGATCAAGGTCAAGACGGATCTGGCCAGCACTTCCCTGGTCATGTTCCGCTGCCAGCAGACCGACGTGGCGGGGACCTTCAACCCGCAGAACCTGGGCTATCTCACCAAGGTGGACATCCTGGATGCCGCCACCGAGGCGCTGCCGCTGCGCTACTGGTACAGCCGGGTGGACGGGCGCGACACCACGGCCATCTCGATCTTTCTCGAGAAGGGCACGCGCTTCAAGCTGATCATGGCCGAGTCGCTCCTCAGGAAGGAGCTCTTTCTCCTGAACAACAGCCCCGAATCCCCCAACGGCGAGGGGTTTCTCATCGGAGCCCCCGCATCGCTGACCCTGGCGCCTTACCAGGTGGCAAGGGATCTCCACCAACTGCTGGGAGGGAGGCTCGCGAACCTCACCCGGCACGGGATCGTGAACGTCCACCTCGAATCCCTCTACAGGCAGTCCGCGGAAGGCCTGGAACAGGCCCGGACCTCCTTGGATGAGCTGCGGTTCGGCCAGTTCTGGGAGAGCGTCGTGGAGTCCTGGGCGCGGCTCAACTCGGTCTACAGCGAAATCGAGCGCATTCAGCGGGACGTGCTGACGGGGGTCATGTTCTTCATCGCCCTGTTTGTTCCTTTCGCCTTTTGCGTCGAGAGATACCTTTTCGCCTTTCGAGGCGTGTATCAGCAGATCGTCGCCTTCTTTCTCATCCTGGTCATCACCATTGTCATCATCCAGGGGTTGCATCCGGCCTTCCAGCTGACCTACAGTCCCATGGTGGTCATCATCGCGTTCTTCATCGTGGGCCTTTCCCTGCTGGTGAGCTTGATCCTGTTCATGCGCTTCGAGCGTGAAATGTCCGAGATGCACAGCCGGACGGCCAACCTCAAAACCCCCCAGGTGAGTAAATGGCAGTCCTTCGGCGCCGGCTTCTCCATCGGGGTTTCGAACCTGAACCGGCGCAAGCTGCGGACCGGGCTCACGTGCATCACCCTGGTGATCCTGACCTTCACGGTCATGTCCTTCACCAACGTCAAAACCCTCCATCGGCCGGCCCAGACCCGGCTTTCCGAAGAAACTCCCTACCGGGGCGTGCTGTTGAGGCATCCCTACCGGCTGGCCTTGACGGACCTCGCTCTCGAGCACATGTCCACCCGTTTTGCCGGGCTTGCCTCGGTCTCTCCGCGCGGATGGATCGAGCCCATCGAGCGGGGAGACCGCGTGCTGACGCGGTTGCACGGGCCGACGCGGCAGGCGCCTGTGGAGGGGCTGCTCGGGCTTGATCATCAGGCACCGGACCAGTTCCGGAGCATCGTGACCCACGGGCGGTGGATGGAGGCCGGCGAGGAGGATGTGATTCTCGTGTCCCGGAGCATGGCCGAGCAGGTGGGGCTGGATCCCTGGAGAGACACGGGCCGCACCGTCCGCATTCACGGCATGGATTTCAAGGTTGTGGGCTATTTCGACGGGACACTCCTCGAGCGGATCAAGGACCTGGATCAGCATCCCATCACTCCCGCCTATCTGGAAGTGAGCCAGAGCGACGATCTTTCGGAAGTCGAAATCGAGGCCATGCAGTCGGGTGAAGAGGTTCTGCCCCTGATGCAGCGGTTTCGCTACGCCTCCGCCAACGGCACCCTCATCATCCCGTTCAGCGCCTGCCTCAGGTACGGCGGGCAGATCCGGGCCATTTCGATTTTGCCCGATGGAGGGGCCAGTCCCCTGAGCTTCGCGGACAACCTTTCCAGCTGGCTGGCCTTCCCGCTGTTCGTCGGCGAGAACGGCGCATGGCAGCACAGCGCCAGCAGCACGCTGCGCTACCAGGGGGCAGCCACGATTCTCATTCCCATTCTCATCGTCATCTTCATCACCCTCAACACCATGATCGGCCACGTGCACGAGCGCCAGCGCGAAATCGGCACCTACACCTCGGTGGGTCTGGCTCCCACCCACGTGGGGTTCCTGTTCATCGTGGAAGCGCTGTCCATGGCGGTGATCTCCACGGTGGTCGGGTATATCCTGGCTCAGCTCAGCGCCAAGTATCTGGGCGGGACGGAGCTCTTCTCGCAGCTGACCTTCAACTACTCGTCGCTGGCCAGTGTGGCGTGCATGTTCCTGGTTTTCTCGGTGGTTTTCCTGGCGGCCCTCTACCCGGCCCGCATGGCTGCCGAGATTGCCATGCCCGATGTCAACCGGTCATGGACCCTCCCCGACCCCGAAGGGGATGTGATCTTCATGAACCTGCCCTTCCTCCTCAAGCACGAGGAAGAAGAGGGGGTGATGGGTTTTCTGAACGCGTTCTACCTTTCCTATCGAGACACATCCCACGGGGCTTTCATCGTGGACGACGTCAACCTGGACGTGGACAACCCCCCTGCCCGCTCCGGCGGAATGCCCGCACCCGTGTGCATCCTCATTCGAACGAACGTCTGGCTGGCCCCCTTCGACTTCGGCATCAAGCAGCGCATCCATCTGCACTGCTGCCCATCGCCCGAAAACCCGGGTTACCTGGAAATCGCCATCCAGATGATCCGGCTGTCGGGGGAGCGTTCGGCCTGGGCTCGAGCCAACCGCAACTTCATCAAGGCCCTCAGAAAACAGATGCTGCTCTGGCGCCTTCTCGACCAGGAAGCCAAGGCTTCCTTCACCTGGCGGATTCCAGAGGAAGCCTCGCCGGTCGATTCTCGAAACCTTGCAAGGCATGAGGCGCCGGGGTCATGAAGAGCAGAACGGACGGTGCCGGGGAGACGATTCGGTCCAGGGGTGAAAGGCTGCCCGAGAGGGACCTCATTGCCCTCTACAACATGGGGCAGGTGCTGAAGCTGAAGCCCGGGGAGAATCTCGTGCCGGGATATGAGAAGGGCACGGGCGTTTTCTTTGTCATGCGGGGTCTGCTCCGGGTCTACCGCGAGGGCGAGGGCCACTGCAGCGAAAAGACGATGTTCGACAACTTCGACTGGCTCAGCCCCAGGGTCGTGGGAGCGGATTCCCCCATCGGGTATCGCATTGCGGCCGAAGAACCGTCCCAGATCCTGGCGCTGGCGGAAAGCACCCTCAAAACCCTCGATCCGCCCCTGCTGAATCACATTCTCAGGAAGGTCAACGAATCCTATGTTCGGCGTCTGCGGGGGATCGAAGGCGAGGTTGCTCACGCCGCGGGAGTCAACGGCTTCCTGAGTGGAGTCCTGCTCGGGGCCAGGGCCCGGCACCGGGCGGGATACCAAAGCTCGGAGCTCATATCGAGCCTGCTGCGGAACCTCCCGCGCCTGCCGGCCTACTCCCTTCAACTGGTGCGGATGCTCGAGAACGACGGCGCGCCACATCGGGAAGTGACGCGACTGCTCAAGGAGGACCCGTCCCTGGTGAGCGAGATCCTCAAGACCGTCAACTCCCCCTACTACGGCCTCCAGAAGAAGGTGTCCGACCTGAACTATGCCGTCCTCTACCTGGGGTTCAACCAGATTTATCAGCTCCTCGTCTCGAGCGGGCTCAGGAAGATCATGCCCGACACCGACGAGTTCCAGGAGCTTCACCGGCATTCCGTGGTGCTCTCGCACCTGGCCCACGAAATCTGCCAGTTTCACGACCGTCGGAAAGCTGCCGTCATCGGGACCATCGGGCTCCTGCACGACATCGGCAAGAGCGTCACCCTGTTGCTGCGCATGCAGAACCCCAAATGGGCCTTCTTCATCGACATGCTCGACACGGCCCGGATGGGGGCCATGCTGCTCAAGGAATGGTCCATTCCCCCCATGGTTTACGAATGCATCGACAGCCAGGATTTACCGGAATTCATGCCCCCGCATCTCATGGACACCCCCCACCGGGATGGCGTGGCGGTCCTGCACGCAGCCCATGCGGCCTGCGCAATGATTGAGGGCCGCCTGGAAATCCTCCGGCATCCCTTCCTCGAGGACACCCGCGAGCTGCTGCAGCTGCCCGGAGAGTCCTTCCGGGATTTCGTGGAAGGGCATCTCCTGAGGGAGCTGAACGGCAAGCTGCACACCCTGCCCCAGCATCTGAGGGACCTCGTCACCGGGAGCCCCCTGAGCACCTGGGACCACTGAAGCCCTCGCGCATGTCGGCCAATCAGCTCGGGGTGATCCTTGCTCGCCTTGCGGCCCCTCATGGAATATTCGTCCGGTTGTCCGTTGCGCCTGTCTTATCAAGGGGAAAGTGTTCAGATCGCTCTTGGGACAATTCATTGCGCCACAGGCCATTGAGGCGCTTGAGGGCATAAAGGACTGCCATCAGCATGGCCCCCAACAGGGCGATGGCTGCCACCCCTTCGGGCATATTGGCACTGCTCATGGAGTCTCCCAGCATTAAGAGACCAAGGGCGTAGAGCATCGTGGCGGTCCAATAGATCGCCAGGTAGGCGGCAAACGGCGCATCGATCAGGGCGCCGACGTAATTTTTAAAGGCCATCGGCGGCCCCGGAGTGATGCGCACCAGCAATAACACCTTGAGCCTGCCTCGACTCCCGACGCTGGGCATCTCATACTGCCACCGATTCGCCATGCGCATCAGCCAACCGCGTAGCCAACGGCGCGCCAGGAAATGGCTCAGGGTCAGATTGACGCCGATGGCAATGGCGCAGCCCGCGAGTGCCGGCAACAGCTCAAATGTCGCCCCTGCCAGGACCAGCAGGGGGGTTACGGGAACGCCAAACAGCGGCAATACGGCGAGCCCCGCGAAAAAAGGCCAGAATCCGGCTTCGACCTTCCACGCCATGAAAGCCTGCCAATGCTGCATCAGTATCCAGATCACAAGTCCCACCGAAGCGACGGCCCCGACGATTGAAGTGATTCGAAGCAGAACCCCGTAGGAATTCCCCGTGCGCGACTCTATGGCCATCTCTGTGGAACCCTCCCCTCAGAAGCCCCTTGCAAGGCAAGACACAAACCCTCCAGCAGCTTCCACATGGATTCTCGCAATGTAGACCGATGCTCGGGGATTGGGCTATTCCAACATGATGGCCGCCCAACGGGTTCTTGGGTCACTGGCGAAGGCCAACTTGACAACCATGGTCAGTGGAACAGAGAGCACCATCCCGATGGGGCCAAGCACCCAACCCCAGAAAATCATCGAAAGAAAAACGACCAGTGTGGACAATCCCAGGCTCTGCCCGATAAATCGGGGCTCCAGCAGGCTGCCGATGACGATGTTGACGAAGAGGTAGGCCAGCAAAGTCCATAAGGCGGCGGAGAGATTGATCTGCAGGAGCGCCCAAAGAATCGCCGGGAAGGCCGCAATGATCGATCCGATACTGGGGATGAAGTTCAACAGAAAGGCCAGCAGCCCCCAAGTTCCGGCGAATTCGACCCCAATCAGCGTCAGCAGCGCCCAGATG
Source organism: Syntrophobacteraceae bacterium (assembly GCA_025454175.1). Lineage (GTDB taxonomy): Bacteria > Desulfobacterota > Syntrophobacteria > Syntrophobacterales > Syntrophobacteraceae > JALOOX01. The sequence continues at coordinate 68,056 of JALOOX010000008.1, forward strand.
GAGACTCCCGTGGCCGCACTGAACAGCGCCTTGAATCCAATATAGCGGTTCACACTCTCGGCAAAGGTTTTGAAATGGCTCTGGGGTCCCTGGGAATCGGGGAAGGCCATCTGCAGCTTCCTTGGGAGGAGGGGAACCTCAAGCAGAATGAAAAGGACGGTAAGCACAATCAGAAACATATTCGTAAGCAGCACACTCAAGATGGACAACCCGTAATTGAAAACGTTCATGACTTTCCTGGGAGTGATGAAATCGCTCAACGGAGTATGAGCCACATCGATCCCCTTCTCATTCAGCCAGGCATAGACGGTGGCAGTCAATTCCGCGAGACGACTCTGATAGGCGGGAAGCTTCAGTGTTATACTATTCAAGGATCTCCCCATGAATATCATGAACAGGAGCATGAACGCCAGGAAGCCCACAACAATGACGATCACGGCCGCGGATTCCGGGACGCCCACCCGCTTGAGCCAAAACAGCAGCGGAGAAAAGAGAATGCCCAGGAAAACGGAAACCAGGAAGGGATTGATGATCGAAGCGGCAGCATTCATCCCGGCCACCACGATGACAAACAAGGCTGCAGCGACAAAGATCATGAGAAGTTTAGAGATCTTATCCTCCATTGCAGCGCCCTCCCCTCTGGAAGATCCTCAGAAAGAATATGGTCCGCTTCCCGGACTCTGAGCTTCAGGGTTGTTTTGCAGGTCCCTTCATGCGGGAGCTCAGGGCCTCGATGCCCAGTTGCAGCGAAGGCTCCATGACAGGCATCTCCCCTTTGGAAAGGATGATGCGTTTGAGCTGAGGTATGCTGGCGCTCTCGGTTGCCTGCATGTAGACCGGCTGCACATAGGCAATGGCCTCCCCGATGGGCTGGATGATCATATTGCCCCTGTTCACCCGCGCACCCATTTGGCTCCACAGGGTGAAGTCCTGGGCGATGAGGGTGTTCTGATTGATGAAGGAGTCCACCTGCTGGGGGCCAAGCACCAGAGTGCCTCGGGGAAAGCTGAACACCACGATCTTTCCGTAGTTGGGTCCGTCGCAGCCCGCCACCACCAACGAGCGCAGATTCGTGCGGGCTTTCGGTGTCATGGGGACGAACAGGATGAACTCCTCCTTCTCTTTATCGAGGATATTGAGGGTCGAGTAGATGGGCTCTATCCGGCTGGTCTGACCATTGGCTGTGATGGTGGGAAACTCCCAGATGTCTTCCTGCTTGAAAAAAACGTCCGGGTCCGTTTGGTGATACTTGGTGTAAAGGCTCATCTGGATATCGAACATGTCCTTGGGGTAGCGGATGTGTGCCTTGAGGTCAGCCGGCATGCTCTCCATTCCTTTGATGAGCCCCGGGTATATGCGGCTGTAAGCCCGGATGATGGGGTCCCGTGGGTCCGACAGGTAAAAATCCACAGACCCGTTGTAGGCGTCCACCACGATTTTGACCGAGTTGCGGATGTAGTTGATGTCATCGTTGTAGGGCTGGGCGTAAGGGTAACGGTTGGATACGGCGTAGCCGTCCTGGATCCAGTAGAGCCTCTCGGGAGTGGCCACCACGTAGGGGTCCTTATCCAGCAGAAGAAAAGGTGCCAGGGTCTTGATCCGCTCGACGATGTTGCGGTGAAACTGCATTCGGCTCCCGGCTTTGGTCTGAGTGGTGAAAAAAATGTCTCTTTCTCCAAAGTAGAGAGCAAAGATGAGCTTGCGGAACAGCGAGGAGACCGGCACTCCACCCGTTCCGCTGTAATTCACCATGGCATTTCCGCCATCGATGGGATAGCTGATCTCACCGCTCCTGTTGGGAGCAATGACCGGAGGGTACTCTCCCAGGCCGAAATAGATCTCCGGTTGCTCGACCTTAAGACCGACCTCGGAGCGGATGGGAATGTCGCGCAAAAACCAGGTCATGGGGGCCTCACCCTCCTGAGCCGCCGGGATCATCACCAGGCCATTGCCGTGAGTGTATTTCAGCCGCTCGTTCACCCAGTTTTGGAATTCAGGGGGCAGCTTGCGCAGGTCCAATTCCCTGGCCGAGAGAAACACTTGTCGATAGATGCCATCCACGGTGTAGCGGTCCACGTCCACCGAGTTGAAATCGTAGTAGGTTCGCAAGACCTGCAGTTGTTGGAAAACCTGCAGCAGCACATCCGCGTCCCACACCGGGATATTGCGCAGGTTCGCCTGCAGTTTGGGTGAGCTCACATCCCAGGCCACATCGCTGATGGGGTAATCGCGGGTCTCTACCGAGCTCAGATCGTAAGCGTCGAGCGTTGCCCGGATATGGTGAGCAATGAAGGGCCGCTCGCGAACGATCTGATTCGGGGCTACGATGTAGCGCTGAACCAGGTCGGGTAGAAAAGTGGTGTATAAACCTCCCACCGCCAACAAAAACAGCACTGTGCAGCCACACAGTACTTTCCACCCCTTGTGGGTGTGGATCAAAACAATGAGCGATACGGCAATGGCCAGAAGCGACAGGATGGACAACCAGATGAAGGGCAGGATCACCCGCATTTGTGTATAGCCCGGACCAAAGAAAAGAGGCGCATGGCTCTGGTCGTAAAGCAGGTTGAACCGTTGCAGCATGAAGAACCAGGCAGCAACAAAAAAAACGACAAAAACCAGCACGCTGAGATGAATCTTGGCCCCCCGCGCCAGCTGCGGCGCCTGGCCGGCAGGCCGGCGTCCCGCCCGCCAGTAAAGCAG
>JALOOX010000106.1 GCA_025454175.1 Syntrophobacteraceae bacterium
CGGCTCTGATTTCCATTAGCCCAACGCACCCCTCTTCAAAGTTTCCTTAAAGTTAAGCAACTGTCGCCTGACACTGCCATCCAAAACCAAATCGCCGATTTGAGCCACCACGCCTCCGATGAGCTCCGGAACGACCTGAAACTCGACAATGACCTTCTTGCCCGTCAGTTTCTCGAGGCTCTTCGCGATATCGGCTACAGCCTTTTCGTCCAGCGGGGTCGCGGCCGTCAGCCTGGCCCGCGCCACTTTTTGGTGCTCATCGATCAGCCGGTGATAGAAGTCGGCGATTTCAGAAAGGTTGCCGATGCGTCGTTTTTCGATGAGCAGGCCCAAATAACTGCGGATGATTGGGGTAAGGCCGGATTTTTCGGCCACCGAGGCAAAGAGAGACTTCCTGACTGTTTCGGGATAAAGCGGGTTCCGCAGGGCATCCGCGAGATCGGGAAGCTGGGCCATGAGCTGGACGAAGCCGTCCAGTTCCTGCCCGTACTGCTCGATCTTACCGTCCTGGACGGCAAGCCCGAACAACGCCTTTGCGTAACGTTTAGCAATGACTAAGTTCTTCACTTCGCCTCCACCACCCTTGTCATAAAGTCCTTAACCAACCGATCCTGGTCGTCCGCCTTGAGCTTCTTGCGCAGGATCTCCTCAGCCGCAGCGATGGACAGCTCGGCAATCTCCTCCTGGAGCTTGTCTCGAGCCGCCTTGACCTCCTGCTGAGCCGCCAGCTCCGCCTGCTGACGGACGTATTGCGCCTGCCTCTCGGCGGCCGCAAGGATCTTGGCTTTCTCCGTCTCCCCTTCCGCCAGGAGCTCGTCCACGATCTTCCTCGTTTCCGCGTCCAGGGCGGCGAGCCTCGATCGGTATTCCGCGCTCACTTCCTCGGCCTCGCGCTTCTTCGCTTCCAGGTCCGCCAGAAGCTTCTGGATGTCCTCGCGCCTGGATGTCAGGAAATTGCCCAGTGGCTTGCTCAAAAGCTTATAAAGAATGAAAGCCAGAATTGCAAAATTCCCGGTTCTCAGGGCGAAATCGAACCAGTTGAGCGCATGCCCGCCGTCATGGGCGCCTCCCTCGGAGCACCAGGCAATGCCCTGTAGGACAAGCACAGCACCGGCGCCCAGGAGGATGGATACCGTCTTCATCCTCATCACATCTCCCCCTCATCCTGCTTGATTAAATGGTTCTCCCCAAAATCTTCTGTGCCAGATCCACCGAAAAGGTCTTCACCTGACCCTTGAGATCCTTGGCTGCCTTGGCCACATCCTTCTGAATCCGGGCGCGAAACTCCTGGAGCTGCGCCGCCCCGTCCTCCGTGGCCTTTTGAAGCATCTCCTTCTCCTGCTCGTAGGCCGCGGCCTTGAGCTCCTGAATCCTCAGGCGCCCGAGCTTGCGCGCATCGAGGATCTTGGAATCGAATTCCTCAATGGCCGCGCTCTTCTCGGCCTCGGCTCTGTCAATGTCCTGCTGCTGCGCATCGATGCGGCTCTGCCTTTCGGCCACCATGCGGCGGATGGGGCGGTAGAGCACCATGTTCATCAGAAAAACAAAGACGAGAAAGCTGACCATTTGAATCAAGAGTGTAATGTTGATGCTAATCATTTGACCCTTCCCTCGCTCCTCGTGCAGGCACCCTGCTGACCATTGATGGAATGACCCGGACCTATATTTTGTGACTTAATGCACGGAGTGGGCGCGATTCAGGCTGGACGGCATGGAACCGGCCGGACTGAAGGGCGCGAAGATCATGAGACACCAAGCACGGGAGAAGCGATTAGCACAAGTTGAGCGGGTTCGCAAGCAAAAAAGTAATAAAAATCACAATCCACGGACCACTTCAGTCGGACCTCGAGGGGGCCTCCGCGACGGAGCGAGAGCCGCCCTCCCCACCTCTCCCTGAAACAGCCTTCAGCCAGCTCCAATGGCACCCTTCAGCCCGGGTGCTCATCGCGACTGAAAAACGAATCGTCGCATGCTCACGTTCTCGATGAGCCCAATGGCCAGACAAAGGGAGACCATCGAAGAGCCTCCGTAGCTGACAAAGGGCAGAGTGATGCCCACGACGGGCAGCAGCCCGATCACCATCCCGATGTTGATGAGCGCCTGCCAGAGAATGAGCGAAGCCATCCCCACCACCATGAGCGAGCCGAACCGATCCTTGGACCGTCTGGCCACTCTAAAAGCCAGGGCGATGAGTGTCGCCAAGAGCACCAGCAAAATCACGCTCCCCAGGAATCCCCATTCCTCCGCCCAGACGGAAAAGATGAAATCGGTATGCTTTTCCGGCAGAAAGTGGAGCTTGTTCTGGGTTCCATTGAGGAAGCCCTTGCCACCGAACATCCCCGAGCCGATGGCAATCTTGGACTGTCGAATGTGGTAGCCGGCTCCCAAAGGGTCCAGATCAGGCCTGAGCAAGATGAGGATCCGCTTCTTCTGGTAGGGTTTGAGCACATGCTCCCAGATGGGGTAGATCGCCGGGGCGATGGCCAGAGCACTCACCAGAAGGTAACGCCACCGGATGCCAAAGAAGAAAACCATTGTCCCAGAAATGCACAGGATGATGATGGCGGTTCCCAGGTCCGGCTCCGCAAGGATGAGCAACGACGGGACCATGATCATGATCATCGGAAGGATGAGCTTGCGAATGCTGGGGTATGGCTGAATATCCTTGGCCGAGAAATAGGCGGCCAGATGGATGACGATGGTGATCTTCATGAACTCCGACGGCTGAAACTGAATCCCCGCGATCTCCAGCCATCGCCTGGAGCCATTGACCTCCTTGCCGACGATGAGCACCGCCACGAGCAGGATCAAGACCAGGAGGTAAAGCCACACGCTGAGCTGTCTCAGCCGCTGATAATCCACCAGCAGGGAGCCAAACAGCACGCAGAATCCCACGGCCAGCCACATGAGCTGACGGATGAACAGGTTGTGGGCGGGGTTGGCCTGAATCTGGGGATAAAGGGCGCTGTAGATGCTCATGAGGCCGATGGAAATGATGGCCAGGAGCACGCCAATGATCGGCCAGTCGAAATTCTCGATGAGGCGACGGTCCATCATGCGGAGCCCAGCCCCCGTTTCATGGGTCGGCCCGGACGCCTCTCATCGCTTCCTGGGTGTCTCATCCGCTTCCAATCCCAAGTACGAAAGGATGACCTTCTGAACCAGAGGCGCAGCGGCCGAGGATCCATGGCCACCATGCTCGACCAGCGCGCCGACCACGATCTGGGGATCACCCGCCGGGGCATAGCCCACGAACCATGCGTGGTCTCGCTCCTTATGCTTGGTGATCTTTTCGAGGAGCTTCCGGTTGGCACCCTCGGCCAGCCCCACCACCTGGGCCGTGCCGGTCTTGCCCGCCATGCTCACGGACTTCTGCCGGATGCCGTGGGCCGTTCCCCTGCTGTCCTCGACGACCCCGGCAAGCCCTTTCTGCACCAGCTGGAAATACCGCAAATCGATGGGGATCTTGCGCTTGAGCTTGGCCTTGATCTCGTCGACCTGGGTGGGGCCGTTACCTTCGATGCGCTTGACCACGTAGGGCTGCCAGAGCTTGCCCCCATTGGCGATGGCCGCGTAGGCCAATGTCACCTGAAGCGGCGTGGTGAGATCAAACCCCTGCCCGATGGCGATGGAGAGCGTTTCGCCCTTCTGCCAGGGCACTCCCACAGCCTGCCGCTTCCACCACGACGTCGGGATCAGGCCAGGATGCTCTCCGTGCAGACCGATTCCCGTCTTCTCCCCCAGGCCGAAATAGTTGGCGTACTGAGCGATGCGGTCCACGCCGAGGCGCATGCCCGTCTGATAGAAATAGACATCGCAAGACTGAATGATGGCCCGCTCGAGATCCATGGCTCCATGCCCATGATCCCGCCAGCAGCGGTAGCGCCTGTTTCCGAAGGGATAGTATCCCGGGCATCCGATGGTCGTCTCCGGCGTGATCAACCCCTCCTTGAGCGCGGCCAACGCCACGAAAGGCTTATAGGTGGATCCGGGCGGGTAGGCGGCGCCGACGGCCCGGTTCAGAAGGGGGTGAGTCTTGTCCTTGGAGAGCGCCAGCCACTCATCGCGCTTCAGCCCGCGAATGAACTTCTCCTGGTCGAAGACCGGATTGTTGGCCAGGGCCAGAATCGCCCCTGAATTGGGGTCTATGGCAACGATGGAGCCCACCCGCCCCTGAAGGCACGACTCCGCGGCCCTCTGAAGCTCCAGATCGATGGTGAGCCATACGTTTCTCCCGGAAATGGGAAGCACTTCATCAAGAACCCTTCGGCGCCTGCCGATGGCGTCGACCTCCACCTGGCGCCCACCCCGCTTGCCATGCAGGTATTTCTCGAAAGCACTTTCAACACCAAACTTCCCGACGTCCTCTCCCATCACATAGCCCTGATAGCTCTCACTCTTGAGCTCGGTCTCCGTGATCTCGCTGAGGTACCCGATGAGGTGCGCCGCCGTTCCGTTGCAGCGATACTCACGCTTGGGCTCGAGCTGAATCACCACTCCCGGCAGCCGCACCCGCTGAGCCTCTATGCGTGCCAGGGAATCGCGATCCAGGTCGGCGGCCAGGCGGATGGGGACAAACCTCGGAAGATGCTTGCTCGCCTCCACCACCTCCATGAGCTCCTCGGTAGTCTTGCCGGTGAGTCGAGCCACATCCTGGATAGTCTGTCCCAGATCCTGAACATCCTCCCGGATCAGCTGAAGATGGTAAGCTGGACGGTTCTCCACGAGGGGAGCCCCGTTTCGATCGAAGATGATGCCGCGAGGGGCCGGTATGTCCTCGAGTCGTATGCGATTGTTCTCCGACTGATAGCGATATTGGGCTCCCTGAACCACCTGAAGGTGCCAGAGCCGCAAGGTGTAAATGAAGATCACGGTGACCACCAGGATCATCAACAGCAGGTATTGCTTCTGGAAAACAGCGGCCTCGGCCACTTCCCAGTTGAATTGCTTGAGATTATCCAGCTTGAGGGGCTTGGAGCGTCTGGGGCTCATGGTCCTGTCTGCCCTTCCGGTGTGGACGGTTTGGCGCTTTTGCTCCACGGTTTCCATCTCCGGGCCCGGAATTGCCGGCTTCGCGTGAATAAGGATTCACTTTGCCGTCAGTCGGCTGCGGGCACATCCCTGGCGATCCAGGGATCACCTCGGCTCAAGGCTTCGCTGCGTCGACTTCCGAGCCATCACCCCCACTCAGGCCGAACCGCTCCCCCAACGACCGATGGGATAGATGAGCAGGGGGGAAACCACGGCCATCAGGAAGCTGCGAGCCAGCAGACTCTGCCAGACCGCGGCGTCGAGGGTCGGAGCCTGGGGCTCCACGAGCAGGTAAAGCCACAGCACCACGCCCTGCCCCATGGCGCACGCTCCCACCACCACCATCTGGTAAAGAGGATTCTGAAATTCAAACTTTTCTATGGAGATGTGCACCAGGCAAACGGCCGTGATGTAGGACACCACATGAAAGCCCCAGAACTTCCCCGAGAGCGCATCGAAGACGAATCCCCACGCCAGAGCCCACAGCAGCCCGGCAGCCAGGGACCATTCCATGGCGACACCGAGCATCAGGGGGAGCATGAGATCGACTCGGATGGCCTGGTACGGAAGCCTCGAAATCCACACGGCCTGAGCCAGAAAGACCAAAATCGTATAGACAGCCACCCGGACCGTGACTCCCGATCCCGGATCAGCTTTCAGCACTCGGATACTCATTTTCTAAACCCGGACCTTCCGGGGCGCTCGGCATGCCGACCATGGAGGCCACCAGCGTCGCGCGCCCCCCGGCGTCGCCACTGGGCTGCGGGCTCCGCCTCCGATTCCCACCCCGCAAGGAGCCCCATGCCCCGAGAAGCGACCCGCGGCAACCGTCTTCAACCTGAGGCCACGAGCCAGCCGTGGGGGATCCCCCTAATTGCCCATGGCAACATCGGGAATCACAGTCCCTTTCTTGATGATCAGGAGCTCCTCGAGGGCGCTCAGCCTCACCAGCGGCTTGACTTCGATCTTCTGGAAGAGATCCACCGGATCCTTGAAGATTCCCTGCACCACACCCAGCCGCAGTCCCTTGGGAAAGAGACCGTCCTTTCCCGAGGTGATGATCAAATCACCCACCTGGACATCGAGGTTGCCACGAACGTACTTGAGCAGGCACCCGTTGGCGTCCTTGCCACCCAGGATTCCACGGACCCTGTTGCGCTGGACGATGGCGTCCACGGCACTGCCCGGGTCCGTGATCATGAGAACCCTGGCATAGTGGTCGGACACATCCAGAATTCGACCGATGACACCCTCGTCATTCACGACGGGCATATCCGGAGCAATGTCATCGCGAAATCCCTTGTCCACGATGAGGGTCTGGAACCAGCCCGTCATGTCGTGCACCACTACCTGGGCCGCGGCGGCCTCCCCCTGAATGGTCGAGCGGAAATCGAGAAGGCGCCTCAGACGCAGGTTCTCGATATAGGCCTCCTGATACTCGATCAGCTTCCTTTCGAGCCCCGCCACTCTTTCCCGCAGCCCCTCGTTCTCCTCACGGACCCTGCGCAGCCAGATGTACTCGCCCACCGTGCTCTCGATCAGGCCGGAAATGTTTCCGAAGGACTTGACCACGGGACCCACCGTCTCCATGACGAAGCGCTGCAGCAGATCCATCCTCTCAGGGGGCCTGAAATTGAGGGAAGAGACATAGAAGAACGCAGCAAGGAAAAGAGCGATGAAAAACGCGCCCTTCAGCCGACGCAGCCAACCCATCATGGTCCTCGAACCCCTTGATCCCGGTCAACTCCTCGAAGAGGCTCCCTAACTCAGAACCGGCTTCAGGAGATCGAAGTCTTCCAGAGCCTTGCCGGACCCCAGAACGACGGTGGAAAGGGGGTCTTCGGTGAGAGTGATGGGCAAGCCCGTCTCGAGCCTGAGCAAATGATCCAGGTTCTTGAGCAGGGCCCCCCCCCCCGTGAGCACGATGCCGCGATCGACGATGTCCGCGGCCAGCTCCGGAGGCGTTTGCTCCAGGGCAATTTTAACCGTTTCCACGATGGCGTCCACCTGCTCCTGGATGGATGCACGAATTTCGTCGGAATTGACTTCCACCGTTTTGGGTATCCCGCTCACGAGGTCACGCCCCTTGATCGCCATGGTCTGAGTCTCTCCCAGGGGATAGGCGTTACCCAGGGTCGTCTTGATGAGCTCCGCGGTTCTCTCCCCGATGAGCAGACTGTATTGTCTCCGGATGTGCTGTAAAATGGCCAGGTCCATCTTGTCGCCTCCCACCCGGACCGATCGGCTGTAGACGATCCCCGCCAGAGAGATGACGGCCACCTCGGTGGTGCCGCCCCCGATATCGACGACCATGTTGCACACGGGCTCCGTGATGGGAAGTCCCGCTCCGATGGCCGCGGCCATGGGCTCCTCGATCAGGTATACCTCTCGGGCACCCGCCGACTCGGCGGACTCCCGCACCGCCCGCCGCTCCACCTGGGTGACCCCCGATGGGATGCAGACGATGATCCGCGGCCGCACCAGACGGTGGCGATTGTGCACCTTTCGAATGAAATGACGCAGCATGGCTTCGGCCGCGGTGAAATCCGCGATGACGCCGTCTTTCAAGGGGCGTATGGCCACGATGTTGCCGGGAGTCTTGCCCAGCATCATTTTAGCATCGGTGCCGACGGCCCACACCGTCGCCTCGCCCTTCTCGTCCTTCCGCACGGCCACAATGGACGGCTCGCAGAGAACGATGCCTTTCCCTCGAACGTAAACCAGCGTGTTGGCCGTGCCCAAGTCGATGGCAAGGTCATTGGAAAACCACCCTAAGATTCGATCTAAAAACATTCCCTGCGCCTCTCCTTCTGCTCGGTTGTCGGGAAGGCACTTCATAGCATGGCCATTGGGTATCTTCAATCTCTAACACATTGAGTTTTCCCATGCCAAAACAGAAGTGAGATCCACTTGCAAAGTCGCCTGGAATTCACTATTGGAGGCCGGGGAAGAGGTGGAGATCCATGACGGCGGCACCGCGGGACGCGGCGGCTCTCCCACTCACGGCGCGGACCGCTCGCCAAACTTTGGCTTGACAGCGAATTTCCACTTCGCTTATGTGAGAGTTTGCCTCTACCGAGGACATGGGCGACAGCGCATGCTCACCCGCAACGAGACGATGCCTCGCTGCTTGACCAAGAGATTTCATTGTGAGGAAAGGTCATGAAAAGAACTTTTCAGCCGAGCAACCTGAAGCGAAAACGAACACACGGTTTTCTGGAGCGCATGTCCACCCGGGCGGGACGAGAGGTCATCAGACGTCGCCGGGCCAAGGGAAGGAAACGGCTGACCGTTTGACCACCGGCGGCATGAAGCCCCTGCCCGCCGAGCAGGCCGAGATGAACGCCCAAAGCGATCGAGACCATCGGTTGCGGCGCTGGGAAAAGCTCCGTCAACCCAGGGAATTCGAAAGGGTCAAGGGAGAGGGGCACCGGCGGCGGACGGCCCATTTCGGAATCAGTATCGCCACCAACGGGCTCGGTCATCATCGGCTGGGCCTGGTCGTGCAGAAGCGGTACTGGTCCGCCGTGGGGAGAAACAGGATCAAGCGGTGCCTCCGGGAGTTTTTCCGATTGAACAAAC
>JALOOX010000001.1 GCA_025454175.1 Syntrophobacteraceae bacterium
AGGGTGTGCGCCATGAAGAACGTGAGGTCGTAGCGGGGGCCGAAAACATCGAGGAGCCGCTCCATTTCCTTCGCCATCCGGTCCCGCTCCAGGGTTTTCAGCAGGATCCTGGCCGCATGCTGCGGGAAATCCGTGTCGCGCGTGCGCTCCAGGAAATGGGCGCCGGGGACGATGGTATACACAGCCGGAACACCGATCTCCGGGTGCGTCACGTTGACCACGAAGACTTCGAGGCCGATGCGCGCGAGGGCCTCAACGCACCGGTCGATTTCAACCCGCAGGTTGTCATGATCCAGGTTGGACAGCGCGGTGATGGGGACTTTCGCGCCATTGCCCATCAAGTAGCGCGCCTCCTCGAGACGGGAGTACTTGGGGAGAGTCGGCTTGTATGAGGTGTGCGTCTGAAAATCACCCGCCAGCTGCGCGATTTCCGTGAGAGCGCGACACAGGGATTTTTCCGGGTTGGGCGTGGTCCCCGCCGTGAAGACGATTTCGCTCTTTTCGGGAAATGTCGACGGATCGTAGGCCAGGGCTCCCACGGTTGGTATTCCAGTATCCAGGGAAAAATCGAGGAGGTGCAGCTGGATGCCCTGCTGCAGGAACTTCCGGACCAGCTCGACGGCGGCGGGGTCCCGCAGGCTTTCCGGGTCGATGGCAGGCGTTGGAAGCTCCCCGTGGCTCACCACGGAGCCCACATGCCGTTCCACCACCTCACAGAGGCTTTGGAGGACGGCCTCCTCGAGGGTGTTGCCGGCGGCCGGACCATTGTATTCGTTGATGAGATAGAACCAATCGATGGGAATCCACTGGTCTTCCCCCCGGGTGAGGTTCCTGGACATCACCCATCTCATGGGGAGGCCCTTGAGAAACTCGCGGCACAGGTGGTCCGGAGTGGATGCATCGTGGAGCGAGTGCTTGAGCATTTCCGGCTGAATGGCACTCGTGCTCAACTCCCCATGCACGTGAAAGGGAAACGGGTGGTTCTTCATGAACGAAAAAAAACTGAACCTCTCGATGAGCTCCATGAGGGCGCTGGCCTCGGACTGAGCAGGAGTGGCGCCCTTGCCCATCTGCTTTTGGGTTCCCGTCACCCGGCTGGCGTCCGGACCGCAAAGGCTGATGTAAACCGGAATTCCGAGCCGACCCGTATCGATGCGCATGGTCCGGGCCAGGATGCGGAGGTCGACGCGGTTCAGTCTTTCCTTGGCCCACTCGAGGGTCTCCTCGGGCGTGCGAGCCTTGTCCTGATCATGGCTGTAATTTTTGAAACAATCCTGAAGGATCACCCTAGATGACATGGCCTCTCCTGGAGCACGGGCTCGCACTGCAGCTTGTGGAGCCGCGCTCTGCTGACATGATGATGGATTTGGGGTCGATGGGCCCGACGGCAAAGAACGAATGAAAGTGCGCGCTCAGGTGGCCGAATGCACCCGGCGGCCGGTCGACATCGACTTTCGGGAAGGAAAAACCGAGCAAAGGCGCAGCAATGTCCCGGGAGCCTCATGGAGTGGACCGCGCTCCGTCCGACTGATCCACCGACCGCCGTATCAGCTCCAACAGGACGTCTGCCGCGCGAGCGTTGTGAAAAGGGCGGGGGATTCCCTTGATTTTGACGAGCTCCGAAAAACTCCGCGGCCGGTTCGAAGCCAGCCGAAGCATGGCTTCATTGCTCATCACGCGGAAGGGAGCACGGTTTCGCCGGCGCGCCTCCATTTCGCGAAAAAGATAAAGCGCCTTCAGAATGCGCTTACCGGCGGGATCGAGCGACCTGGCTCCGTGGATGCGAATGAAGCTTTCGGCTCGAAAATCCCTTGCGGGTAGCTCCAGGTGGCAGGCTTTGTCGAAGGCCTCCACCGCGGCATCCCAGAGACCTTTCTCGACGAGGTCAGCCGCCAGCCTGTGCCGCAGCTCGATGAGATAGTGAGTATCCAGGCGCGCGTAGTCGATCTGCTCCGGGCTCAGCGGACGCCTCCCCCAATCGTATCGCTGCCACTTCTTATTGAGTGAAACGCTGAAATGGTGGTCCAGGATCCTGGCCAGGCCGAGCTGGGAATAACCCAGGAGCTTGGCCGCGATGGCCGTATCGAAGAGGTTGGATATCTCCAGGCTGAAGTCCCGCTTCAGTCCGACGAGATCGTTGGAGGCCGCGTGCAGCACCTTCTCTATGGCCGGGTTCTCGAGGACCTGCTTCAACCCCTCGAGGCTTTTGACCTCGAGAGGATCCACAATGTAATCCTGATCCAGCACGGAAATCTGAATGAGGCAGACCCGTTCGAAGTAGGCATAAAAACCGTTGGATTCCGTGTCCACGGCAATGAAGGGGGCCCTCGCCAGCTCCGCAAGCAGGCACTCAAAATCCGAATCGTTCCTGATGACAACAGCGGGGTTCATACCCGACTTTTCAGCTTCCTGTCCACATGGTAAAAGTAGCGCCGAAGCGAGGTCACAAGATGCCCGGAAGACGCAAAAAAAAGACACCATCTCACGCTCGTCCCTCGGCGAAGCGCTCCGGGCCTCATGGCTTCTATACCCCCTTTGTCGATTTGGATCAACAGCTTACCATGGGATCTCCCCCGGCCGGGAAGGATTCCGCTCATGCATCGCCGGGGAGCATGGCCATCACCCCCATGAAGGCAGAAGAACAGGAGGAATGCCTTTTTCTGCAAGCCATGTCCGGCGTGACCCCCCTGGACCGAAACGGTCGCGAGAGAGTACCCCCGCCACCCCCGACCCAGTCTCCACCACGGTTCCTCTCCCTCGAGGAAGAGGAGGTTCAGAATCACCTCCTCCGACTGGTGGAGGGGGAGCTGGACTTCGAAATCTCTCTTTCGGATGAATACATCGATGGCGCCGTAACGGGACTTTCGCCGCGAGTCCTCAAAAAGCTTCGGCACGGTGAATTCAGCTACCAGGACCACCTCGATCTGCACCGAATGACCCGTGCCGAAGCCCGGGAAGTCGTGACGCGATTCATCCTCGAGTCCTTCGCCAGGGGGTGCCGTTGCGTGCTCATCGTGTGCGGGCGAGGCCTCAATTCACAGGACAAGGAGCCCGTGCTCAAACAAAGCCTGGTGATCTGGCTCACCCAGGCACCCATGAAACGCGTCGTTCTTGCCTTCGCGTCGGCACGGTCTTACGATGGAGGCGCGGGAGCATTCTACGTGCTGCTGCGGCGCAATCAGGGCAAGGTGTGTTTTTCCGTACCGGCGCGCTGAACGAGGGGCGGGGGCACGAGAGCGGAGGTCCGGGAGGGCGACGGAGTCCAGAGGCTCGGGCACGGACCACCTGAGTGCAAATTCACAGGCAGGCCTTTCCGGTGATTTCCTGGATCGTGACCCGGATGATGAGCGTCCTGTCCAGTGAAGCCTCCGAAAATGGCTCCTCTGGCACCCCGTACTGCCTCATGATCCATCCCAGGGCCTGCTCCCTCGATCCCGGGTCCCGTATGAGCTCGGCCGTTCCGAAGCCCACGACGCTCTCGTATTTCATTCCCCAGCCGCAGGGCCGATCCGAAGGAGTTACCTCGTGCAGGATGTCGAATTCGAAACAGGCCAGGTTGTTGCTCCCGAGAATATCGATCTTCCTTCCTTGAGCGGCGGCGTGGAGATAAAGATGCGCTCCATCGTATCCGAAGCACATGGGAACGATATAAGGCAACCCTCCGTGGCACAGCCCCAGTCGACACACCCGGCTCCTTCGGATGATGTCGTCGATGGCACGACGATCCATGATTTCCCGGTCACTTCGACGCATGGCGAGTGGGGCTCCTTTCCGGTCACCCTGAACGCGCGGCATGAGAAAAGGCGAATGGTGACGGCATGTGATCCTCGGAATTCAGGACGGTGACGGCACATCATGGAAGCACGGGATAAGAGCACCTCCCCACGCAGTCGATTGAAGCCCAGGGTTTTGACCATTCTCATTCTCGCCGCCTTCCTGAGCCTGGGAGCCGACGGACGGCGGACGGGGGAAATGACTGGCCGGCCGGTGTCCGACGCATCTGATCGGGAAGCGGTTCAATGGTCGGATCCCCCCTTGCGCAGCCAGGATTTCTTCGATGGACTGCCGGGGGTCCTGGCCGATGTCGCGGCGGACACCCTGGCGGAAGCCATCCGGTATTCGCGAGATCGCGCCCTCACCTCGTCCAGGCCCATCCCCGATCGGGTCAGGCGAGCGCTGGTGCCGTATTTCGATCCGCTCCTCCTCGACAGGGTCCGTTACACCACCGACTGGTCGGTATCCGCCAACGGCACGCTCCAGCGACTGATCATGATGAACGATCATGTACAGGCCATCACTCTCGACGACGTCATCGTATTCCGCGACCGGCGCTCGGCGGACGACCTGTTTCTCTGGTCCCACGAACTGAAGCACGTCGAGCAGTACCAGCGCTGGGGGATCCCCCGGTTTGCCCGCCTGTACCTGCTGGACCACCGGCAGGTCGAGCGGGAAGCCGACGAGCACGCCGTTCATGTCTATCGAAAGCTCCTCGAAAAACACTACAACCTGCCTCCCGCCGAAAGACCGAAGCCCCCGTGATCCTCCTTCGAAGGCTCACCGCCCGCCGGCAACAAGCTGCGTGCGATCCCATCGTTGAGGCGCCGTGCCCGGCCCACCCTCGATGCCTCTCCGGGCATTCCCGTGACGATGATCGGCAGGCTCCACGAAGGTCAAGACGGACCGGAGGCCAGGACCCTTTCCATGGCCGGTGCGACGTGAAGGCCGTGCTTTCGGGCAAGCTCCGGACGTTCCAGACGGTGTCACGCGGGGAGAAATGTCTCTCCCGCCGGAGGCGGGAGAGGCGGGGAAACGATCCGACCGGGCCCGGTTGAGTCCTCCCGACCTCGATCGACTTGAGGAAGGACGCTCTGGAGGCAACCGAAAGGTGAGCCTAGTCCCAGGTCAGGATTTCGTCGTCGTAGATGGTCTCGATCTTACGCTTGTGCTTCATCTCTTCCGTCGCCAGAAGCTCGAACACCTTGGCCGTCTTCTCGTGCATGCACTTGGTCTTCCAGGCCGCGTAGAAGGCATGGGCCTTCTCTTCCTTCTTCATGGCCATGGTCAAGGCTTCCTGGTACGTGATGTCGTCGGAGAATTTCACATCCACCAGAAAGTCGCTGATCTTCAGATCCTCGACCTGATCCAGCTTCACCTCATCCAGTTTGAAAGGGTTCAGGTCCACCAGCAGGTCTTTGTGGCGCTGCTCCTCATCCGCCATCTCCTGGAAGAAGGTCTTGATCCCGGGGTTCTTGGCTCTGTTGGCGCACTGCTGATAAAATTCCTTGGCCTTCTCCTCACGGTCAATGGCGAAGTTTATGACATCATCCATCGAAGTACAGGACACCGTAACCATCACATCCTCCTTTTTTGGCATCGCACGCACATTGGGCAGATTTCCTCGGGCCTTGAACCTGAACCCTTTTCTTTCCCGTCCCCAGTAAACTCAAGCCGAGCCGGGAAGATCACGAGGCTCGACGCGCTTGCGGTCAGAAGCTCCAATAAGTTAACCCATATCAGACCTCCTGCAACCTCACAAGCCCTACTTTGACTCGAACAGGGGCACAAAGGAGAAGCTGGCCACATCCACGAGCCCCAGGTCCGTGAGCTTCAATTCGGGAATGACGGGCAGGGCCAGGAAGGAAAGGGCCATGAACGGATTCGAAAGTGAGCAGCCCAGAGCCCGCGATCGGGCATTCAGTCGGTCGAAGCGCTCCACAACATCCCGCAGGGCCCCGTTGGACATGAGTCCACCGATGGGAAGGGGGAGAACCTCCAGGTCGCCATCCTCGGCACCCACGGCCATTCCGCCTCCGCAGGCGCGCACTGCCTCCGCAACTCGAAGGATGGCCGCGTCCGAAGCGCCGAGGCCAACCAGGTTGTGGGAGTCGTGGGCCACCGTTGTGGCCAGGGCTCCCCTCTTCAGTCCAAAGCCGGTGGCAAAGGCGACGGAAGGCTTCCTGCCCTCGACATAACGGTTCCAGACCACCAGCTTGAGCAGATCGCGATCGACGTCAGGCATGGCGAGCCCGCCCGCCTTCCGGGGCTCCATGAAGAGCTTTCGGGTCAGGAGGGTCCCCTCCCGGGCCCCGATCACATGCATCGGCCCCTCCTGCAAGGGTACTTTCAAATCCTCGGGCAGAATCCGCGTGATTCGCATGGGGCTGGCCGGCACCGCCGGAGCTGGCCACGAAGTCGGATCCACCGACAGCTTCCCGTCCCTGACCACCTCCACCCCATCCTTGAAAACCAGAAGGGGATTCCAGGGGCTCAGGGTCGGACTCAGAGTCAAATCGGCGTGGAAACCCGGGGCGATGGCCCCGCGTCGTGAAAGCCCGAAGTACCGGGCAGGCGTCCATGAAGCGAGAGTGAGTGCGCGGACGGGCTCCATGCCCATGGACATGGCCCGATTCACGATGGTGTTCATGTGCCCTTCCCGCCAGAGGTCATCCGGATGCCGATCGTCGCTCACGAACATGCATTGGGGCCAGGTCTGATCGCCCACCACCGGCAGGAGAGCCGCGAGATCCTTGGACTGGCTGCCCTCCCTGATCATGATGGTCATGCCCCTGGCCAGCTTCTCGCGGGCTTCATCCAGGGACGTGCACTCATGGTCCGACCGGATGCCCGAGGAAACATAGCCGTTGAGACCGAGCCCCCCGAGTCCCGGGGCGTGTCCGTCCAAAACGACGTCACGGAACATGAGGAGCTTTTCCATGATCTCCGGGACCCCCATGAGGACGCCGGGGAAGTTCATCACCTCGGCAAGCCCCAGAATCCTCGGATGCCCTTTGAAGCCGTGAAGATCGGCTGCTGACAGGCGAGCCCCGGAGGTCTCGAGGGGGGACGCCGGAACACAGCTCGGCAGGTTGAAATAGAAGTCGAGGGGAATCCCTTCCACCGCCTCCAGCAGATATCGAATCCCATCGAGACCGTAGACATTGGCCAGTTCGTGGGGATCCGCCACGACGGCGGTGGTTCCCCATGGAAGCACCGCCGCTGCAAACTGAGCAGGGCTCAGCATCGTGCTCTCGATGTGAATGTGCCCGTCGATGAAACCGGGGCAGGCGAACATTCCTTGGGCCTCCATGGAGCGCTCGGCCTCGTAATCCCCCCAGCCGACGATGAAGCCGGCGTCGATTCCAAGGTTGACGGTTTCAATCGCTCCCGAGAACACGTTCACCATTCGGCAGCCCCGAATGCAGAAATCCACCGGTCGATGGCCCCGGGCCGCATCGATCAGCCGCCCTAGGTTCTCAACACTCCAGTCTCTCATCGAAATCTCCTCCGATTCATCGTGAGGGCAAGCGCCCTCTCCCGGGGTCTCAAACCGGCAAGCCTCTCAACTGGAAGGAGCAGAAAGAAGGTCAAGGCCCCATGTCCCGGGGACTGCTCTCCGGCAACCGTCGATGATTCACACAGCTTCCGTCAAACTCTGCTCGCGGGAGAGGGCATCGGTGTGCTCGGCCGCCGAGGCACCGGGCAAAGGTGAGTGGGCGTGGGGGAGGGACGCCTCCGGGGGGCATGGGGGGCGATGGGGCGAAAGGCTCCGTCGTCTCCCGAAGACTCCGGACCGGAGAAACCCCGCACTCCCCTTGCTTCGAGGATCGTCACATCTTGTATTTGCTGAAGTCGTCAGGATTCAGTTTCTCCAGCATCTCGGACCACTTGTCCTGATTCTCCTTGTCGAATACGGGACGCGTTTCGTCGGCAGTCTTGAGGGACTTTGAGAGGACGTCCTCATTCACAAAGATGGGCGCATTGGTCCGGAGGGCGATGGCAATGGCATCGCTCGGGCGAGCATCGATGGAGCTGAGTCGGTCCTGATCCCTCAGGTAGATCAGGGCGTAGTAGGTGTTGTTTCGCAAGTCGCAGACCTCTATGCGCTCCACCTTGACCTGCAGGTGATCCAGGCAGTTCTTCATGAGATCGTGTGTCATGGGGCGGGGAAACTGGATCTTCTCGAGCTCGGTGGCAATGGAGGTCGCTTCAAGGAGACCGATCCAGATGGGCAGTGATTTCTGGTCCTGGGGGTCTTTCAGAATCACGATGGGGGTGTTGGTCTGAGGGTCCATGACCAGACCCGACACGATCATCTCTCTATACATAACGGCTCCTTTGGTTTGGAAGACCCGCGAGGGGCATCAGACCGATTCATGTCTGAAACTCGCCCTTCCGAATGGCGACCGCTCCATCATATCACCAGAGCAAAAGAACGAAACCCCCTTTTTCAAAGGCTGTCCTCGATGCGGCCCCGGTGGCCCGCTGAAATTCCCGGGGCAGGGCCGGCGAGGCTCGGAGCCCTGACAGCCATCCGGACCGAGCTGCAGGCCGCACCCCCCGGATCACGCCATGAGCACGATGCCCGGATTTCTCACTCCCCGATGATCTTGACCAGGACCCGTTTCTTCCTGCGCCCGTCGAACTCACCGTAGAAGATACGCTCCCAGGTTCCCAGGTCCAAACGCCCCCCGGTCACCGCCACCACCACCTCGCGCCCCATCACCTGCCGCTTCATGTGAGCGTCGGCGTTGTCCTCTCCCACATTGTGCCGATACTGGCTCACCGGCTCATGGGGAGCCAGCTTTTCGAGCCAGACCTCGTAGTCGTGATGGAGTCCCGGCTCGTCGTCATTGATGAAGACCGACGCCGTGATGTGCATGGCATTGCACAGCACCAGGCCTTCCCGGATGCCGCTCTCCCGAAGGCATGTCTCCACCTGGGGCGTGATGTTGATGAACGCCCGGCGGGACGGCACGTTGAACCACAACTCCTTGCGATAGGACTTCAAAGGCTCTCCTGCGTTCACAACTCCAGCCTAAGGAACCCAGTTCACGGACAAGCTCTCAGCCGATCATTCCGGCATGTAAGGCAAACCATCCAGCGAAGGCTTCAGCTTCTCGAGAAGCTCCGGGAGTAGCCCAGCGAGCTCGTCGCGCCCACAGATGATGACCTCCCCGGTCCGCCTCACCTTGATTTCCAGCTGATCGCCCTTGACCAATTTCTGGCTCACCACGACTCGAATGGGGATCCCGAGAAGGTCTGCGTCCTTCAGCTTGACCCCGGGAGACTCGTCCCGGTCATCGAAGAGCACCTCGTAGCGGTCCTTGAGCTCCTCGTAAATCCTTTCAGCGGTGCCGATGACCGCTTCTTTCTGCCCAAGAGCCGTCAGAACCAGCTGAAAAGGGGCCACGGTCACCGGGAAGATCATGCCCGAGTCGTCATGCCATTGCTCCACGGCCGCCGCCATGAGCCGCTCGACCCCTATCCCGTAACAACCCATGATGACGCGCTGCTGGGCGCCGGATGCATCGAGAAAGGTCACGTCCATGGTGTCGGGGGCCGTGTATTTGACTCCCAGCTTGAATGTATGCCCCAGCTCGATACCACGTTTGATCTCCAAAATTCCTCCGGCACAGCTTGCGCAGGGGTCGCCGTGGCGGACTTCGGCAATGTCGACGCACTCCGCCTCGGCGAAATCCCGTCCGAGCATCACATTCTTGAAATGCACATCGGGCTCGTTGCCTCCAGCAACGTAAAGAGCACCCTCCCCCACCGAGGTGTCCAGGATCAGCCGAACACTTCTCAAGCCAACGGGCGAGAGAAAGCCCCCGTGGAGGCCCCTGGCGGTCAACGCTTCCTCGGAAGCCATTTCGAGCTTTATGGCTTTCAGATGGTTGGTGAGCTTGGTCTCGGATACACTGTAATCCCCGCGGATGGATGCCAGAACCAGCTGGCCGTCTGCTTCGTATGCAACGGTTTTCAGGAAGCGGTCCTCGGCAATGTTGAAAAAAGCCATGAGATCGGCGATGGTCCTGACCCCCGGAGTCCCCACCCTTTCCATCGGAGGCTGCAGGTCGAGGGATTCCTCCCTCATGGTCTTGATTCCCACGGCCTTCTCGGTGTTGGCCCTGTAGTCGCACCGGGAGCAGACCACGAACCGGTCTTCGCCGTGGGGGGACTCCAGCATGAATTCATGGGATCCAGTACCCCCCATGATGCCCGAATCGGCTTCGATGGGCACCGTCTTCAGGCCGGCCCGCGCGAAAATCCTCAAATATGCATTAAAAATCCTGGGGTAATAGGCGTCCAGGTCATCGAAGTCCGCGTGAAAACTGTAGGCGTCCTTCATGAAGAACTCGCGCACCCTCAGAAGACCAGCCCTGGGGCGCGCTTCATCGCGGATCTTCGTCTGGATCTGGTAGAGCATGACCGGCAGGTCGCGATAGGACTTGAGAAATGCCTTGGCGATTTCAGTGATCACCTCCTCGTGAGTCATGGCCAGGACAAACTCCCGGTCCTTCCTGTCCTTGATGCGGAAAAGCTCCTGCCCGATGTCGTAGTAACGCTTCGTCTTCTTCCAAAGCTCCGCGGGATTCAGAACGGGCATGGTGACCTCCATGCCGCCGATGGCATCGAGCTCCTCTCGAATGATCGTCTTGATCTTCTCCGCCACGCGGTGGCCCAGCGGCAGCAGCGAGTACAGTCCCGCAGCCACCGGGTGGATGTAACAGCCCCGCAGAAGGTTGATGTGAGAGGGTGTTTCGGCTTCCTTGGGCACTTCATAGAGAGTGTGAATGAAATACTTTGAATAGCGCATCCGCTCCCTCCGCTCGCGAAGTTCTCGACGTCCATTGCCGGTCTGTTGTTCATGATGCGGGTTCCGAACCCTTGAATGGCCGTGGCCCCATTGGTCCACGGCCAAGCATATTAGCGGACAAAAGGAAGGAATGCCAGTATGACCGAAGGCTGGAGCTTCACAAAAGAACAAGGAGCACGACGGGTCAGGCTGGATTGCGGCAGGCTGAAAACGCTGTTGGGGTGGGAGAGAATCGGCGCCTGGCTTCCTTGACAGTCAAGGGGCGTTTTATTAAATTCTTGTGGAACCGGGAACCATCTCGTCCGGAGTGTTCTCACATTCGCTCAATTTGATTTATAGGCTTATAAGTTAACAATATCATTGGGAATTATCAGCACCGGCCAGGGGATATCGCTGGGGTGTTTTTAACATCCGTTGGAGGAAGGCGTGACGCACTCGCAGTCTGATCCGATCATTGAGGAGCTCAAGGCCATGAAACAGCGCATGGACGTGCTGTTTGATGAGACACTCATCGAGGAGCAGCCTCATGGGGGGCCGTCAACAACCCACAAAGCCCTCAATTGGGGGCCACCGATGGATGTCTGGGAAACCTCGGACATGTGGGTTCTCGAGGCAGACCTCCCCGGGGTCGGGGATGAGGACGTGTCCGTCCAGGTGAGTGTTGGAGCCCTGACGCTCTCCGGGGTGAGGAACCCTGCCGACTATCCCAACCAGTCGGAAATCCATGTCTCTGAACGACCTCGTGGAGCATTTCATCGATCTTTCGCGCTGCCTCAAGATGCCAGACATGACTGCATCGAAGCGCGGTTTGAGAGTGGCGTCCTGACGGTAAAGGTTCCAAGGAAGCCGGGCACACCCGGTGTCTCGCGCAGAGTTCCAGTTCGTTCAGGGTAGGTTGAAGCTTGTTTCGAAGGTGCTTTGCACTGGCTCAATAAGCCATTACTGTATCGATCAGGACAGGAGGTTCACGGATCATGTCCACGAGAGTACGTACAACGTTTCTGATGGCTTTGCTCACCGTTCTGATCCTGCTTTTCGGCAACATGGTCGGAGGCCGCTCCGGCATGATTCTGGCCTTCGGGTTTGCCGTGGTGATGAATTTCGGGAGTTACTGGTTCTCGGACAAGATCGTTCTCGCCATGTACAAGGCTCAGCCCCTGGATGAGTACTCGGCGCCCGAGCTCTACCGGATGGTGCGCGAGCTGGCCCATGAAGCCCAGATCCCGGCTCCCAGGCTTTACCTCATTCCCGAAGACACGCCCAACGCCTTCGCGACGGGTCGAAACCCGGAGAATGCCGTCGTGGCCGTCACCGAGGGCATCACCCGGATCCTGACCCCTCAGGAGCTCCGCGGGGTCATTGCGCACGAAATGGCCCACATCAAGAACCGGGATATCCTGGTGAGCTCCATTGCCGCCACGATGGCGGGGGCCATCATGATGCTGGCCAATATGGTCAAGTGGGGAGCCATTTTCGGTGGATTCCGCGGGAGCAACGATGAACAGGGCGGTGGGGGAATTTTGGGAGCCCTGGCCATGGCGATCATCGCGCCGATCGCCGCCATGCTGATCCAGATGGCGATATCCCGATCGCGGGAATACCTGGCCGATGAAACCGGTGCCAGGCTTTCCCACGGAGGTGAGCCGCTGGCGCGGGCTCTCGAGAAGCTGACCATGGCGTCGGAGCGCGTCCCGATGCACGATGCCAATCCGTCAACGGCTCACATGTTCATCGTGAACCCTCTGACGGGAAGAAGCCTGATGAATCTCTTCAGCACCCATCCTCCCATCGATGAGAGAGTCAGAAGACTCCGTACCATGTAGTCGGTTTTGCAGAGGTTTTCCAGAGCCAGGCGAGCTCCGGTCGAGGGACATCCTGAATCAGGAGAGCGCCCGCCCGGAGCATGGGCAGGACCGTCGCGCCTTCCGGCCGGCTTTGACGCGGACACCCGCGGCGGGAGAACTTTGGAAAGACTGCCTTCATTGCAGGAACCTGACGTCATGAGCGGTGATCTCGAGGTTGTTTTACACTACCACCAGAGCACCAAGCACCATTCCCAGCGCTATGCCCGCGGTCCAGGCTATATGGACTGGGCCACCCAACCGGATCCGTTCAGACGCTATCAGGGAGCACCTCTGGTCAGGCTGGACCGCGCCGCGGGCGATTTCCACGATCCCCTGTACGACGAAGCATGCGAAACGGGGACAATCACCGCGGCACCGCTGCACGCCCGCTCCGTCTCATGGCTGTTTTGGAACAGCCTGGCCCTCTCCGCATGGAAACACGCGGGGGAGAATTCCTGGGCGCTTCGCGTCAACCCATCCAGCGGCAACCTGCATCCCACCGAGGGGTACCTCCTGAGCGGCCCCGTTCAAGGCCTGAGCGATGAGCCCGGCATATACCACTACGCACCGAGAGAGCATGCACTGGAGCGAAGGGCCGTCATTCCCGAGGAGCATTGGGCGGGATTCATGGGGGGGTTTTCACCCGAGAGCTTCCTGATCGGCCTGTCCTCCATCCATTGGCGAGAGGCCTGGAAGTATGGAGAACGGGCCTATCGTTATTGCCAGCTTGACGCGGGGCATGCCATCGCCGCGGTGGCTCTTGCCGCTTCGGGCCTGGGATGGAAAGCCGTGCTTCTCGACTCACCCGACAGCGACGCCGTGGGCTCGCTCCTCGGCCTGTCCGAAATTTCAGGACCCGAAGGCGAGCATGCGGATGTGCTGATCCTCATTCAGCCTCGCCCCCAGGCAGAGGCCGGAACCTTTCGGCTCGATATCGCGAAGAGCTCACTGCCGAGCAGGCTCGTCTGGCAGGGAACGCCCAATCAGCTCAGTCCAGGGCATGTGAGATGGGAGATCATTGATGCGGTGGCCCGGGCCTGCCGCAAGCCGCCCACGGAGGGAATGGCTCAGGACCCTGGCGCGAGCGATGACCACCCATCTCAGGCTGCCCGCCCCGGTCTATTCCTGAGCCGGCTGGTCAGACAGAGACGGAGCGCCGTCTCAATGGATGGCGTTTCCCGCATGCCCTCGGCCGCTTTCTTCAGGATGCTGCAGCGGGCCATTTCGGCTCAGGCGCGGGCGCCTCATTCAGTGCTCCCATGGCCTCCCAAGGTTCACCTGGCCCTGTTCGTCCACCGCGTGGACGGACTGAGCCCCGGACTCTACCTGCTGCCCGGCCGCATCGACGCCCTGCCTTCGCTGCATGAGGCCATGCGCCCGGATTTCGCATGGAAGCGTCCGGAATCCTGCCCCGATGGGCTGCATCTATTCAGGCTCGTGGAGGGGGATTTCAGGGAAGCCGCCATGCAGCTCTCCTGTTTCCAGGACATTGCCGGTGACGGATGCTTCAGCGCGGCCATGATCGCGGAATTCGACGGCCCCCTCAGGTCTCATGGGCCGTGGTTCTATCCGAGGCTCTACTGGGAATGCGGCCTCATCGGCCAGGTGCTCTATCTGGAGGCAGAAGCGGCTCGTTTGCGGGCTACGGGAATCGGCTGCTATTTCGACGATCCCACGCACCAAGTCCTGGGGCTGAAGTCCACACTATTCCAGGACCTTTATCACCTGACGGTGGGAGGCCCCATCGAGGACAACAGGCTCACCACCCTACCCGCCTATCCCGCATGAGACCTCGGAGAATTGAATTGCCTTGCGGCAGGCATCGCGAACCGTTTCGAGGGCTCGTCCGCATCAGCCCCTTGGAAGCAGGGGCTCCTGAACCATATACCCGGCATCGACACCGCTGGCTCTAAGCTCCCTGACCCAGCGCCTGAGGTTTGTCGCCTCCTCGGCCCAGCCGCAGCATTCCATCCGCCCGGCCTGACTCTCGACATATTCGGCGAAGCTCCCGGTCTCCGCACTCGCGCGGGTGGTCGCTTCTCCATCGCCTCGGGAAAACTTGGTCTGCTTCATGCGGATTATCTCCCCCATTTCCGACCAAACACTGCCCACCGCCGTCGCCATCCATTCACCGGTGGATCAAGGCCTACCCGATCCCGACCTGAACTGAGAGCCTGTTTGGGAAATCCAGGTTGCCGCCTGATGGCAGGCTCAGACGGGGTTTATCCCCTCCCGAAATATCCCGGACAAGGCATTTTCCAAACAGGCTCCGGGACGGCCAATCCGTCGGCCCGGATCACCATCGCCCCACGCCGAGACGGTTCAGTGCAACTTATAGCAAATACATTTGCGTCATTCAAACTGAAATGAGTGCCGGGAATCATGTCTTCGTCCAACCGCGAAGCGGCACATAGACCATTTGATTCATGAGGAAGTTTCTTGTAGAAGGGGGAAGCTCCGTCTTCCTGTTCGCTCGGGGAGAGTGGAAAGGGGACCACACCCGTTTGAGAGCATTCGAGATCAAGGAGGAAGTTATGAGGGTAAAGCATCCAGGCTTGCTGCTCATGGTCGTTTCTCTGATCCTGTGGAGTCCTGCCCTGACATTGGCTTCCGGTGGAGGTGGCGGAATTTCCCCGGACCAGGCCATGAGTCGGCTCAAGGAGGGCAATGAGCGTTACGCGGGCGGAAACGCCAGGCACCCCAACCAGGGGTCCGACCGCCGCAGGGAAACCGTCGCCGTGGGTCAGAAGCCCTTTGCCACGATTCTCGGCTGTTCCGATTCAAGGGTGCCTGTCGAGGTCATTTTCGACAGTGGCATCGGCGATCTCTTCGTTATTCGGGTCGCCGGCAATGTGGCCGACGTGGACGAGATTGGCTCCATCGAATACGGGGTGGACCACCTGGAAACGCCGATTTGCGTCGTGCTGGGCCACACGCGGTGCGGCGCAGTGACAGCGGTGACGCAAAAGGCCGAGGTGCATGGAAGCATTCCTCAGCTCGTCGACAATATTGAACCAGCTGTGGCGCGCGCCAGGTCAGCCCAGCCTCAGCTGGGCGTGGATGCACTGGTGGAGGAAGCCATCAAGGAGAACGCCTGGCAGTCCATCGAGGATCTACTCACCACAAGCGAGGTGACCCGCAAGAGGGTACGGGAAGGCAGCCTCAAAGTGGTCGCCGCCATTTATGACCTCGAAGCAGGAAAGGTGTCGTGGCTGGGCTCACACCCAAAGGAGAAGGCGCTAGTTGCCAGATAGCCATCGAGACACTTCGAATCATCCTGAGCTGAGGGACGCCGTCTTTTCGGAAATGAAGCTTCGAGGCATCCAGACCGACCCATTGGCTTCGACCGGCCCGAGCAATGCCTCGCGACGGTGGTATTCAGCTTCGGTGCCGGAAGCAGGTCTTCGAGGCGACGCGAATTCACCGATCGCAAGAGCCCCGTTCGGCCCGCAAGAGATCCAGGCCCTCGAACAAGCCATTGAAATCGCTGAAGATCTGGTCAGCAACCACTACAAGATTTCAACCTCCGACTGGAAGCGCTACCGCTACGATATCCGATCCCTGGCGGATCTGACAACGGAGGAAATCACCGATTCGGCCTTCGCTCAGATCCGAAGGTACCTTCGGTGCCCGGACCAGAAATTGAGGGGGAGCAACCCGGCGGATTATTTTAAGATTTGTCTTCAGGACCACGTGATCCGGCAAGCCACGCAGCGGGACCCTCAGATCGGGCTTCTGGCCCTGTGCGTATACATCGTCATCCATGAACTGATTCACGTCATCCGCTTTGCGCGATTCATCCAGCGATTCGATGCCTCCCGCTCCGAGCAGGAAATGGAGGAGACGAGAGTTCACGATTTGACCTTCATCGTGCTCAGGAACCGGCGAGTTCCGGGGATCCAGGAAGTCCTGGGGGCCTTCAGCGACTGTCGCACCATGGAGACATTTCACGGAGTGCCCGAGGGAGCCTCCGCCCAATAAGGAAAGCAATGCCATGCAAAGCAAAATCTCACGGGAAGAAGTCCGCCACGTGGCCCATCTTGCCCGGCTCGACCTGCCGGAAGCCGACGAGGTCCTGGTGACGGAGCAGATGAACAGCCTTCTGCAGTACATGGATGCCCTGAATACGGTGGATACTTCAAACGTCGAGCCCACGACGCACGCCATTCAGAACCGGAACGTGTTTCGTCCCGACCGGGTGCTGGGCTCGCTTCACCGCGAAGCTGCCCTGGCCAACGCCCCGGAGACGGACCGGACCAGTTTCATTGTCCCCAAGGTCATCTAACTGCCGGCGATCACGGAATGAATCCTGGAGGGAATATCCCCATGGACCCAACCTCACTGACCATCCACGAGCTTCGAGACCGGTTGATCCGGAAGGAAATCGGAGCCAGGGAGCTGACTCGGCATTTTCTGGATCGCATCGAGAGACTGGATACCCGCCTGCACGCTTACCTGGCCCTGCAGGGGGAGACGGCCTTGCGCGAGGCGGAACGCCTGGATCGGCGGAGCGATGATCTGGGGTCCCTGCCCCTGGCAGGCATCCCGCTGGCCATCAAGGACGTCATCTGCACCCGGGGCGTCCGCACCACCTGTGGCTCGCGAATTCTCGAGAATTTCGTTCCCCCCTACGATGGCTCCGTCATCGAGAAGCTGAGAAATGCCGGCGCCATCTTCCTTGGCAAAGCCAACATGGACGAGTTCGCCATGGGATCGTCCACGGAGAATTCGGGGTTCGGCCCCACCCGGAACCCCTGGGATCCCTCACGCGTCCCCGGCGGGTCCAGCGGAGGCTCCGCCGCGGCAGTGGCCGCGGATCTGTGTGCCGGCTCCCTGGGCACCGACACGGGGGGGTCCATTCGCCAGCCGGCATCCTTCTGCGGAGTGGTAGGGCTCAAACCCACCTACGGGCGGGTCTCCCGGTTCGGCCTCGTCGCCTTCGCCTCCTCACTGGACCAGATCGGCCCCATCACCAAGGACGTGGAAGATGCCGCTCTCCTGCTGCAGGTCATTGCGGGCCATGATCAGCGGGACTCCACTTCCATCAGCATGCCGGTGCCCGACTACGTGAGCGGCATTCGCCAGCCCATCAAGGGCCTTCGCCTGGGCATTCCGAAGGAGTACTTTGTCCAGGGCATGAGCCCCGAAGTCGAGGACGCCGTGAGGACGGCCATCCGAAAATGCGAGGAGCTGGGAGCCGAGATCATGGAGGTATCCCTCCCCCACACCGAGTACGGGGTGGCCGCCTACTACATCATCGCTCCCGCCGAGGCCAGCTCGAACCTCGCACGCTACGACGGCGTGAAGTACGGACTGAGGGTCTCCAATGCCCGGGATCTTCTGAGCATGTATCGCCAAAGCCGATCCCGGGGATTCGGCCCGGAAGTGAAGCGCAGGATCATGCTGGGCACTTACGTGCTCTCGGCCGGGTATTATGATGCCTACTACCGGAAGGCCTCGCAGGTCCGGACCCTGATCCGCCAGGACTTCCTGGACGCCTTCGAGCGATGCGATGCGCTTCTGGCTCCCGTAGCCCCCATTCCAGCCTTCAAGATCGGCGAGAAATCCGATGATCCGCTGCAGATGTACCTGAGCGATGTGCTGACACTGCCGGCAAGCCTGGCGGGAATTCCAGGCATTTCCGTCCCTTGCGGGTTTTCGAGCGAAGGCCTCCCCATCGGACTCCAGATCCTGGGACCTCACCTGAGGGAGGATCTCATCCTCCGAATTGGCTACCAGTACGAGCAGCACACGGAGCATCACCTCCCCAGACCCGCGCTCTAAAAAGCGGCATGGCCCGCTGAAGCCCTGACGCTCTAACCGGAACGACAAAAAAATCGGCGGCGGAAAAATCCCGCCGCCGATTCCTTTGTCATCTCGGACAACCACGGCCAAGCTCCGCCCGGCCCGTGCCGCCCGCCGAGTCAACAGCGCTGATCCCTGGGGGGCTCCGCCGCTGAATCACTCTTCCCGGGAGAAATACCCCTTGGGAACAACGGTGATTCCCCGGGGAGTGACATCGAAACGCCTGCGGTCTTCCTGCGGATCGATGCCGATGTGTGTTCCTGGCGGAATGAAATTGTGCTTGTCTATGATGGCTTTCTTGATCCTGCAGCTCCGACCGATCTCCACGTGATCCATGATCACGGACTCGTCCACCTCGGCCCAGCTCCGGACCATCACGTTGCACCCCAGCACCGAGCTGCGCACGATTCCTCCGCTCACGATGCATCCCGGCCCCACCAGCGAGTCCAGGGCCATACCCACGCGCGCCGGTGTGGCTTCGGGTTGATTGAAGACGAATTTTGCCGGCGGGAACTGCCTCTGAAAAGTCCTGATGGGCCAGAGGGACCCGTAAAGGTTGAAAAACGGATCGACTCCCGTCAAGTCCATGTTCGCGTTCCAGTAGGAGTCCAGTGTCCCCACATCCCGCCAGTACTGGGAGTCCCTCGTCCCGTCGACCAG
Organism: Syntrophobacteraceae bacterium; assembly: GCA_025454175.1. GTDB lineage: Bacteria > Desulfobacterota > Syntrophobacteria > Syntrophobacterales > Syntrophobacteraceae > JALOOX01. The sequence goes on from JALOOX010000001.1 coordinate 18,907, forward strand.
CTTGAGCCTTCGCACACCGTCCGTATCCACAGTGTAGATGTAGTCCCTGATCTTGTTGAGGCGGCGGTAAGGATACGCCTGCACCTTCATTTCCTGGATCAGCGTGGGGATGATGTCCCTCCCGAAATCCTCGTAATCCGTCTTTTTCAGCAGGTCCAGAAGGACGTGGGTCTTGAAAAGATAGATCCCCATGGAAGCGAGGCACCTGTCGGGATCGTCGGGAATGGCCCGGGGCTCGAGAGGCTTTTCCTCCCACTCCCGAATGCGGAAGTCATTGTCCACCCCCGCAATTCCAAACTCCGAGCCCTGGGACCGATCGACTTCCAGCAACCCAACCGTCACATCGGCGTCATGCTCTTCATGGTAGACGCGAAACTGGCTGTAGTCCATCTTGTAGAGATGGTCTCCCGAGAGGATGAGCACATGTCGAGGATGCTCCCTCTCGATGAGGTAATAATTCTGTCGCACCGAATCCGCGGTCCCACGGTACCAGTCGGTACCCATTCTCTGCTGGGGAGCCGCGATCTTCAGGTAGTGACCCAAGGCACTGGAGAAGATGTTCCACCCCTCCTCGAGATGATCCGTCAGCGACTGCGACTTGTACTGCGGAAAGACAATGATCTTGTAGAGCTGTGAGTTGATGCAGTTGCTGAGGGGTATGTCGATGAGGCGGTAGACCCCTCCAATGGGAACCGCGGGCTTCGAGCGGTCCTGCGTGAGGGGCATGAGCCTTTGCCCTCGCCCTCCAGCCATGATGACAGTGAGCACTTCCTTCATCGTTCGACCTCCCCCCTTGCGAGCGCCATGACCTCCCCGCGCGTCCATCGCCGCCTGTCGAGCTTCAAGCGACCCATTCCGGCAAGTGTCGCCATATCACTTCAACAGCTTCAGGGGATCCTGGGGCAAATCGTTGCCCTGGTAGACGATCATCCCCTCCCTGTCGATGAGGACGAACAGGGGGATACCCTGAACCCTATAGGTTCTGGCCACCTTGCTGCCGTTGTCGTAGAGCGTGGGCCAGGGAACCGGATGCCCTTCCTGATAGCGCTTGACCCTCTGGAGACTGTCGCCTTCCCCCACATTGATCCCGAGAATCTGCATGTCCTTCTCGGGAATCCTTTCGCGCACTTTCACCAGGTGCGGCTTCAGGGTGATGCACGCGGGGCACCAGGTGGCCCAGAAGTAAAGCATAACGGGACGCTCGCCCCTGAATTGGCTCAGTTTCACGCTGTTTCCCCCCAGATCCTGCAATTCGAAGTCGGGGGCCGGGGTCTTGGCGCTCGATCCGAAGAGCCCCGCAAGGAGAATTCCTTCATCCAACCCTGCTGCCCCGACCCTGTCCATGCCTGGCGTGACGAAATTTAAGGTCATGAGAACGAAGAGGGACACGATCCCGAATCTCGCGGCATTCCTGACCACGTGCTTCATAACCACAGCTCTCCTGTCTTGATGAAATAGTACTGGGCCGCACCAATCATGAGCAGTCCGAACAACTTCTGAATGCGCCTCATCCAGATTCCCGATCTGGGCAGGGCCGTGAGCAGACTGGTGAACGTTCCGACGAAGATCACCAGGATTCCAAGGCCATAGGCGAACGCGAAAAGCATCATAATGCCCCAAAACACATTCTGCCCCGTTGCCACAATGGTCAGGAGCACGGCGAGGACGGGCGTCGTGCACGTGCTGACCACGAGAGCGGAAGCTCCCCCGAGAAGAACGCTGGATATGACATCATGCCCAGGAATATCGCGAACCTGCAGGCGATTCAGGAACGCGGGGGGCGTCATTTGAAAGACATCCAGCATCGCCAGGCCGAAGAACAGGCAGATGTTGCCCACCACGAGATAGGTCCAGGGGCTTGTGGTCATGGCTCCGAACATCCGCCCGGACAGTGCCGCAAAGGCTCCCAGAGAGGCATAAACCAGGGCAAGCCCCAAAACGTAAAAGACCGCGAGCTTGAACCCCTTCCAGCGACTGCCGTGAGCTTTGCCTCCAATGAACGCCACCGTGATCGGCAGCATGGGATAACTGCACGGCGTCAGGCTCGCGAGCATCCCCCCCAGAAACGACAGCCCCACGGCCAGGACCGGGTGATTCAGCGCCATTCCCTCAAGCTGGCCAAGATAATCCAAGGCTCAACGATCCTTCCGAAAATAAGAGACTCCGGCAACGTCCATGATCTCCGCCCCAACCGCCGAATCCACTCTCTTCAAACAGGCTTCCTCACGCCCACTCCAACTGTTCGATCACCTTCATCGAAGCAAAGCCCCTTCCGGTATGGTGCGAAACCCAGCTCACCAGGGACCGGACCAGATCCAGACGTCTGGACGCCGAGAACTGAAGCCGCCAGATGGATTCGAGGGGCATCTTCCTGATCCCCTCAATGAGAAGCAGGCTGCCCAGGTCGATGGAGATCATACCGGCATCCGCGCTTCCATGTTGGCGGCACAAAAGAGAGCCACGAACAGGATCCCACCTCCAAAACCTCTCGTCGCGCAGGCTTCTCCCACAGATGTCACACCGGGAAAAGGACTGCATGTATCCGGAAATGTCCATCAAACGGCACAAGAAAATCAAGACCGTGTTGAGGGGATATCTCTCCTGGGCCAGTTGCCACAAAGACTGTTTCAGAAGGTTGAACAACGGCTCCTGGGCTTCTCCCTCGGGAACCAGCTCGATCACAAGCTCACATATCAGGCCGCCACAAGCCCATCTTGCCGCATTTTCACGTAATCCTAAGTGTGGATCCATCAGCTTGCAAGCCTCGATCCACACGATGGATTTCTTTTCCCGGTACTCCACCTGGACAAGGTTGCAGGGCTCAAAGACGTTCAAGAACCTCTTGCGGCTCCTGCGGGCCCCCTTTGCCAACCCAGCCAGCCTGCCCCCGGACTTCGCGAAAAAGCTGATCCAACGGTCCGCTTCGCCCGAGTCCCGGGTCTTGAGGATGAAGGCCTCGGTTTCCTGCCCGCTCATGCATCAAGCCCCATGCGCCTCGAAATGCCATCTCTCCGGCGATGGTGCGTCCTCGCCCTGCAAAAAAAAAGCACCTTCCTGAAACTGGACGAGGCGCTCTGAAAAGATCGTTGCTGCTCTGCCTGAGACTTCCGCCAATTCAGGGTCTCGTTCCTTCCTCCTTTGCGGCCAACGGAAGGCGCAGCCGGGTTCCGCCGCCCTCGACGGTCTTTCCATCCCACTTGATTCTCAAAGCTTTCGCGTCGCGCAGCTCGAGCTCCACTACCTTCAACACCTCCAGGTCCTTCCTGTCGCCTGGCTTCAGCGCGAATGCCGCAGTCTGCTGATCATCGATCCTGACCTTCACGCTCGCCTTCCGAATGGCCTCGAGACTCAGCACATGGACCCGGCCGGCCGGCCCCGGAGCTTCGTCGGCATCGGCGGGAAGCACTTCGCTGGGCGACGGGGGCTGGCTGGAAACCCTGTGTCCCGGCCCTGTCTGCCCGGCTCCTCCGAGCCCCGCAGGCTCGCCCGTGGAGGCCGCCCCACGACCGTCGACCGGTATGCCGGGCCGGTGAGATGAAGGCCCCTCCGTTCCGCCGAGCCCCTCGACACTGGCGTGGGCTCCGCCCTGCTGCCTGATCAGATCAGAAGGGAGCTCCTGGGACGGGACCACTCCGCTCGTCTTCTCCGACGACTGCTGGTGCTTGAGCCACACGGAAAACCAGGCGCCCCCGATGAGAGTCCCCATGGCGAGCAAGGCCAGCAGGACGATCAACAGCACCTTCGACCGGCTCTTCCTCCGGATCGACCGGCACCACTCTCCGTACTTGCGCAAACCCTTGCCCTGCCGGTCATAGGAGCCAATGTGCTGCTCATACTTTTCGATCAAAGGGGCGGATTCCAGGCCCAGGGCTTCGCAATAACTCCTGATGAAGCCTCGGATGATGAGGGGTATTCCTATTCTGTCGAAATCCCCAGCTTCCAGGGCGTCGATCATGCTGCCGCTGATCCGGGTCTTCTCCGAAATGAAGGCGACGGTGAGCCCCTGTTTCTGACGCTCCGCCCTGAGATGCTCCGCAAGCTCATGCATTGGCTTGAATGGACCCGGTCAAAGAGAAGTTTTTATGAAAGCGCGACGCTCGAGATCTTCAATCCAATCCGAGAACTTACGATCAAGCTCCCTTTGGAGAAGCATCCGGCGCGCTTTCTCGCGCGTTTCCGGGTCGCCCGTATCCGCGCGCTCCTTCTGGAGCTCCAGAACCTTAAAAATATAGAACCCCCCAGGCGATTTGATCACTTCGGTGATCTCGCCGACTCGCAGATTTCGTGTCGCCATCTCAATGGGCTTCGCCAGCTCCGTGGACTCCATGAACCCGATGTCCCCGCCTTCCTTGACAGCCGGCCCCTTGGAGTGCGCTCGCACCACCTCGGCGAAGTCATCACCGGACTTGAGCCGGGCATGAAGATCCCTGGCCTGCTTTTCCGCCGCCCCGGCTTTTTCGGGCGCGTTCTCGTGGATCGGGATCAACAGCACGGCCAAGCGCCTGAGGTCCCGCCCGGAGACATCCTCGGTCCTAAGGAATGCATCAACCTGGTCATCCGTGATGATCGTCCGTGATTTGAGGACCCGGTCGAGCAGCCGGTTGCGCTCCAGTCGCTTGCGCATGGATTCCCTGAACTCAGCAAGGGTCTGCCCCTCCTGCTGCAGCAGGTACTCGAACTGCGCGTCGGTCAGGTGGCCTTCCCGTTTGACATTTTCCACAGCCGAGTCGAGATCTCGATCGGAAACCACGATCTTGAGGCGCTTCACTTCCTGTTCCGTGAGTTTTTCACGCACCAGCAGCATCAGGACTTCCCGATCGATCTCCTTCTGTTTGGCGGGATCATCCGCCCTGAGATTGGGATTTTCCTTTTCCAGCAGCCGCATGCGTCCTTTCAGCTCACTGTACAGGATGATCTCTCCATTGACGTTGGCGACGATCTTGTCCACCGTTTCCGCCAAAACCGGCGGGCAGAAAAAGACCCACAATAAGTTGAAAACACAGACCAGACGCAGCATTCAAAACCCTCTAGACCTCTGGCGCGGAGATGACTGCCCAGATCAGCCGGCTTCCAAGCTCTAGCTTGGGAGCCAGCAAGCGGTTAAGGACCTACGCCCGGCAGTACCGGGCTGCAGATCCCGGGGGAGCCGGGCTTGATGACTCGGGACTTATGCCTTTTCGTCACTAACATTTTCACCCTGGCCTTGCAACATTCTTTTCAGGCGCGAAAGCCGCTGAGCCATGGACCGACCCCAAATCTCCACCCGCAGCCGCTTGTCCGTTTCGAGGGTATAGGCACAGCGGTTTTCCTCGATCCGGGCAAGAATCTGCATAAGGTCGACCCGTGGGGAGAAATGGAGCACGAAAGTCTCTTCATCCCCATCCAGCCGAACGATAGCCAGGTTCTTGAACAGGAGCCGCATTTTTGCCAGAAGAATCAGGTTGCGAGTGCTCTCGGGGAAAGCACCGTAGCGGTCCCGCCACTCCACGGCCAGGTCATCGATGGCCGCCTCGTCCGACAAGGTGGCCAGCCGCTTGTAGGCCAGAAGCCGCTGGTCCGCGTCCGGGATGAAGTCTTCGGGCAAAAAGGCCGAGATGGGGATGGCCATTTCAGGGTCGGGGCGCTCGGGCTCGGGCTCCTCCCCCTTGTGCTCCCTGATGGTCCTCTCCAGAAGATCCAGATAAAGCTCATAGCCAACGGCGGCGATATGCCCCGACTGGGCCGATCCCAGGATGGTGCCGCCGCCTCGGATCTGGAGATCGTTGAGGGCAATCTTGAATCCCACGCCGAGCTCGCTGAAATCCATGAGAGCCCGAAGGCGCTTCTGGGCGTCCCTCGTGATCAGGTTTTCACCGGGTATGAGGAGATAGGCGTAAGCCTGTTCGTTGGATCTCCCCACACGGCCCCGCAACTGGTAGATCTGGGCAAGGCCGAAACGGTCGGCCCGGTTGATGATGATGGTGTTTGCAGCAGGAATGTCGAGACCCGACTCGATGATGGTCGTGCAGACCAGGACATCCACCTTGCGATGAATGAAATCGAGCATGATCTTCTCCAGATCACGCTCCTTGAGCTGGCCGTGGGCGACCGCAATGCGCGCTTCCGGCACCAGGCGCCCAAGGGTGGTCGCCATCTGGTAGATGCTCTGCACGTGGTTGTGAACGAAGAAGACCTGGCCGCCGCGATGCAGCTCCCGGTAAACCGCCTCGCGGATGGTCAGCTCATCGTAGCGGGTCACGGTGGTCTCGATGGCCCGCCGATCCTGGGGAGCCGTCTCGATGGTGCTCAGATCCCGAATCCCCGCCATGGACATCTGCAGGGTCCTGGGGATGGGGGTCGCGGTCAGGGTCAGCACGTCAACAGCCACTCGAAACTGCTTGAGCCTCTCCTTGTGCTTCACTCCGAATCGATGCTCCTCGTCCACGATGAGGAGCCCCAGGTCGTGAAACCGCACGTCCTTTTGAAGCAGGCGATGGGTCCCGACGATAACATCCAGGGTCCCCTTCCTCAGCCTCTCGAGGATCTGCTTCTGCTGGGACGGCGTCTTGAAGCGGCTGAGGCTGGCCGCCTCGATGGGAAACCCCTCGAACCGCTCCCTGAACGTGTGGTAGTGCTGCTCGGCCAGGACCGTCGTGGGAACGAGCATGGCCACCTGCTTGCCGTCCAGGACAGCTTTGAAGGCAGCCCGCAGAGCCACCTCCGTCTTTCCGTAACCCACGTCGCCGCAGACGAGACGGTCCATGGGGCGCTCGGAGGCCATGTCCTCGATCACGTCCTCGATGGCGCCGGCCTGGTCCGGCGTTTCCTCAAAGCTGAAGGTCGTCTCGAATTCCGTAAAGAGCTGGTTGGGAGGCGAGAACCGAAATCCCCTGCTCAGCTGACGCTTGGCGTAGAGATCGAGCAACTCCTGCGCAATGCGCTCGGCCGACTCCTTGGCTTTCTTCTTGGCCGCCTCCCAGGATTTCCCTCCCAGCCTGTCCAACCGGGGATTCTCCCCTTCAACCCCCAGGTATTTCTGAACCCTCTGTAGCTTGTCGACCGGGACGTAAAGGCGATCGTTGCCCTGGTACTCGAGCCGTAGAAAATCACTTTCGACCCCCCCGACGGTGAGATGAGCCAGCTCCCTGTAAACACCGATCCCGTGGTCCACGTGGACGACGAAGTCACCCACGTGCAGGTCATTGAATGAATTGAGGAAAAGACCCGATACGGTTTTGCGCTGACGTCGCCTCCCCCTGCGCCCCAGGACCTCTTCCTCCCAAACGACCGCCAGCCTCTCGGCAGGCCACAGAAAGCCACTCTCGAGGCTGCCGAAAAGGATTTTCAGCACCGGCGCATCGAAGGATTCCTCTCCAAAGGGCAGGTCGCTCAGCAGCGTGTCCAGTCCGTAGCCCTGCAACAATTCAGACATTCGCCTGGCCTGCTCCTTCTGGCTGCAGACGAGAAATGTTCGAATGCCCTGCCTTCTCCAATGTTCAAACTGCGCGGCCAGAGGCTCAAGCAACCGCTCCTTGTTGGGAGACGAGCGAATAGCCAGAGCCAGATCGGCATGGCCGGAAGCTCCCAGATCGAAACCTTTCGAGCAGGGAGCTTCCTCCGTGAGGCTGCTCACCCAAAGCTGCCTGAAGGAAGCCGAAGCCGCGTACACCTGCCCGGGCTCCTCCAGGAATTCCACGGGAGGCCGCGTCCACTCATGGATCGAGCGGCTCTCCTCCCACTCACGCGTCAACCGCCAGAAAGTCTCTTCCATCTCTCGCCGGACCTGGGCCTTGTCAGTCCAGAGCACAATAGTCTCGGGAGACAGGTACTCGGTCAAGGTCCACATCCTTTCATAAAACGCCGAAATCACCGGCTCGAACCCTCCAAGCTGATGGCCTTCGCGGAGCCTATCGAGCCACACATTGGCGGCGGCAGGGGTCATGCGCTCGGCTCGCACATCCTCTCGAACCGCATCCTCCCCCCGTTCGCGGGCGGATTCGTCCAGAATCACCTCGCTCACCGGGAGCAGTATCACCTCCTCCAGGTGACCCATGGACCTTTGATTGCCCGGGTGAAACATCCGGATGGAGTCCAGCTCGTCGCCGAATAGCTCGAGCCTCAGGGGCCAGCGGTAGAGCGGCGCATAGATGTCAATAACTCCCCCGCGACGACTGAAATCCCCATACTCCTCCACCAGGGGAACCCGATAGTAACCCCGCTCGGCCAGACTCCGACAAAGATCGTCCAGGTCGATCTCCTCGCCCTTCACCAGGTACCCCGTGTGCCGCATCAGAAGATCCGCCGGCATCACCCTCTCCATCGCAGCCAGTGCCGATGTGACCACGCAGATGGGCTCAGAGGCGGAACGCAGGGCGAAGAGGGATTCGAGACGTCTCGCGGTGGTCTCCATCTTGCCGAGCGACTGGACCTTGTGGCCCGTTCGCGAGGGAAAAAAGCGCAGGCGCCGTCTGATCTCCTCGGCGGGCTTGAGATTCTCACGCCCGAGAAAGAAGGCGACAGTCTCAACGAAGGTCTCGGCCTCTCGATCCGTTGGAGCGATCACGAGCCAGGGTCTCCGAAAGGACTTGAGACCCTGCGCGACCAGGTAGCCCAGGGCGGAGCGCTCCACCCGCCTCAGCGACACGGAGGCGTTCCGCTCCCTCAGGGATTCGAGGATTTCACGGGCTCCGCTGCCACTCCATTCCAAAACCGGATTCTCCAACCCATCCAAATCGCTCGTACCGATGTTCTGATTCATCTCAGCTTCCATGGGCAGTTCATTCTGGAATCAGCCCGTTTCGCAAGGCCTGCGAACGTGTTAAACTGTTCTTCGAGGGCTTCCCGCCCATCGCCTGGACCTTGCCGTTCTCCAGTTCCATTGTGACTCTCAAAAGGGGAAACATGAACAACTCATTCCAATCGGTTTTGCGTCAACTCCCGAGCGTGGACGCTTTGCTGCAGGAGCCGGAAATTCAGGAGACACTCCTCCATTATCCCCGCAAGCTCGTGGTCCAAAGCATTCGCTTCATCCTCGACGCCAGGCGCAAATCCCTGCTGGACAATCCTGAACAGACGGACGCCGTCGAGCTCGCCGCCCCGAAGCTGGTTTCCGATGTCATGTCTCATCTTGCCGCGGCGAGCGATTTCACCTTGCGCCCCGTCGTCAACGGTTCGGGTATTGTCATCCATACCAATCTGGGAAGATCCCTGCTTCCGGAGGAAGCCGTCGAGCGCCTTTGCATCCTGTGCCGGAGCTACAATAACCTCGAATACGATCTGGAAAAAGGACAACGCGGCTCTCGATACGTGCACGCCGAGGCGATCCTGTGCGAGCTCACGGGCGCCGAAGCCGCACTGGTCGTCAACAACAACGCGGGAGCCGTCTTCCTGACCCTCAACACCCTGGCCCAGGGCAAGGAGGTCATTGTCTCCCGCGGCCAACTGGTGGAGATCGGCGGGTCCTTTCGAATCCCGGATGTCATGAGGAGTAGTGGGGCCATTCTGAAAGAGGTGGGCACCACCAATCGAACACATCCTCGGGACTACGCAGCGGCCATCGGAGCGGAGACAGCCCTGTTGATGAAAGTCCATGCGAGCAACTACCGCATCGTCGGATTCACATCGGAGGTTTCCCTGGGTGAGATGGTGAAGCTGGGGCGGGAGCACTCCATCCCGGTTGTCGAGGATCTTGGAAGCGGATCGCTTGTGGACTTTTCCCGATACGGACTGGGCGGGGAGCCCACCGTACAGGGGGCGGTCAAAGGGGGAGCGGACCTCGTCACATTCAGCGGCGACAAGCTTCTGGGAGGACCGCAGGCGGGCATCATTCTGGGAAGGAAGGATTTGGTGGCGAGGTGCAAGAAAAACCCCCTCACCCGGGCCTTGCGAGTCGACAAGATGACCCTGGCCGCGCTGGAGGTCACATTGCGCCTCTACCGCGACGAAAGAGAAGCGCTCACCCGAATACCCACCCTTCGAATGATCACCACTCCCCTCGAAGAGATCGAGAAGCACGCGGAAATCCTGGCGTCTCTCATCCGTGAGGTCGATGCCGGTCAAAGACTCGAAATCCACACTCAGCCCGGGCTATCGCAGGTGGGCGGCGGATCGCTTCCCGCCTACGACCTCATGAGCCGGGTGGTCTCGGTGCGCTCCGCAACCATGGGCTCCCACAAGATCGAGGCGGCACTTCGGATGAACCGTCCCCCCATCATCGGGCGCATCGAATCCGACCAATACATCCTTGATGTGCGTACCCTCCAGAAAGGAGACGATGCGGTGATCCAGGACGCCTTCCGCTCGCTGCTGTCCGGCAGCCCCTGACACTCAGTGGACTCGCAGCTGTATGTAAAGGTCCCCCCGGTGAGAATAGCTTCCCGCCAGCGGATACCCCATGTCTCGCAGCCGCAGTCGAGTGCCCGTCTGAACTCCTGGAGGAATCCGCACGGAAACCCGCTTCCCGTGCTCCAGATGCGGGAGCTCCACCTCCACCACGGCGCCCGTCATGGACTCCCTGGGCGATATCACCAGCTCGTAGGTCACATCGGCGGCCGCGCCGCCGGACCCTTCGCCGGAGAGACCCGGGTCCTTCGGGCCTGGCAGCCCCAGCAGCTTGTCGAAGAGAAACCTGCCGATCCTCTTTCCCGCACCCCAAAGGAGGGAAAGCCCCTGCCGGATCAGCCCACCGCCGCCTGAGCCGTTGGCAGCGGTCGGGTGGATTCTTCCGTGCATGGAAGGCCGAGGGCCGAAGCCGGGATGCCGACGACCCGCGTTGCTGTAGCGGAAGACCCGCACCTTGCCGGGACCACCCCAGGTGAAACCCTGGAAGAAAATGGTCTTGTCCCCAAAAAACACGCGGTTGAGGAAGGTATCATCGAACCGGAATCCCATTCTCTGGAATTCCCGCTGCATTTCCGAAAATACTTCCTGAGCGTTGCGGCTCGCGAAGAAATCCTTGAAGATTTCCTCCTGGGAATATCCGAATCCCGTGGAGCCCGGTGGTCGCCCTGGTCTCTGCTGGAACCCGAGGCGCCTGAAATCGTCGTACTGAACCCGCTTCTGGGAATCCGAGAGGACCCCGTAAGCCTCGCTGATGCGCTTGAATCGCTCTTCAGCTCGAGAATCGCCGGGATTTCTGTCCGGGTGCGTTTCCAGGGCCAGCTTGCGATAGGCTTTCTTGATCTCTTCGTCCGTCGCCTGGGCTGACACACCCAGTACCTTGTAGTAGTCTTCCTGGTGCATTGAACGATCTCTCCTCGGTGCTCACCAAAGCAACGCGAACAGGCGGCGCGCAAGGGGCTCCATCGTTGGTCGCATCGGCTTGTGACTTCTGAACTGGCATCTTCCTGCCTGGCAGCACGAGCGAATGGTCAGCGATTCAGGCAGCCAAATCATCAAATTATAATATATGGTAGGTGTCATTCAAGTTCAATTCGTCCTCAGGGAAGATTCCGATGTCTCACCCCCGGGTTTTCCCGAGCCCGCCGAGGCCGTTCTTTCAATCCAGGCAGACTCCGCATCGGGTGCATCCCCCTTCGGGGGGACATGCGGGGCTCTCTTTTCCCTGAAGCGCCCTCTGGAATTCCTGCCAGAGATAACTTCGCTTCAAGCCCGTTTCAATGATCTCCCACGGGAAGACCTCTGCTTCCTCGCGCTCCCTCATGACCCAGAAGTCGGCATTGTGAGGCGATCGCTTCATGGCCTGGCTCCAGGGAATCCGCTCGGCGCCAATGCTCTCCAGCACATCCGCAATCCTTCGATCCCCCCGAGACATGAGCGCCTGCACGTAAGCCCACTTGGGAAGGTCGACATGGACCTTCACATTGGGGACCCTTCTCAGTGCGTTCTGAATCCATCGTCCACGCTCCTTCAATGTGGACACCCCGGCGAAAGAAGTCCACTGGAACGGCGTGAAAGGCTTCGGGACAAACGAGTTGATGCTGAGGGTGATGGTCCCCATCTGCTTGCGCCCTCGGCTGCGGCTGAGCACGCGATGTTTGATGGCCTTCACCATGTCAACCATCTCGTCCAGATCATCGAGGGTCTCGGTGGGCAGCCCGATCATAAAATAGAGCTTGAGTTGCAGAATTCCCTTCTCCGTCAACCGCTCGGCGGCATCCAGAATGGCTTCGCTGGTGATGCGCTTGTTGATGACACGACGCAGGCGCTCGGAGCCCGCTTCGGGCGCGATGGCCACCGCCTTGTGCCCGCTGGCCATCAGGGCATCCAGAATGGCGGCTGAGAGAGGCTCCACACGGAGGGAGGAAAAGGAAAGCTCGAGCCCCCTGGCGATCAGGGACTCGCACAAGGGTGAGATCTCGGGATGATCGGAAACGGCCGCACTCACGAGGCCCACCCTGGAGCCCGGGCCGGGGCGCGCCTCCACCCTCTCCTCGAGTGCCTTCAGCGATACATGCCGGACCGGTCGATAGATGAAGCCCGCGGCGCAAAAACGGCAGCCCTGCCCACATCCACGTCCGATCTCCACCAGCGTGACCTGGCTGAATTCGGCATGAGGAGTCTCCACAATCGATGCGCATGGCTTCGATTTCGAGAGGTCTGCCCGCCGATACCGGACCCGTTCCGGAAGCTCGCTCTTCTGAGCCGGGGCAATCTCCCGCAGGAAGCCCCGATCATCGTAGGACTCCCGGTAGAACGAGGGCACGTAGATCCCAGAGACGTTCCGGCCCAGGGTCAGGACCGCATCCCGCCGCGGCAGGGACTTCACGCGAAGCTCACTCCAGACCTCCCAGAAATCCTCGATCAAGCCTTCGGACTCCCCCACAAAGATGAAGTCCATGAAACGGGCCAGGGGCTCCGGATTCAGGAAGACGGCCACACCGCCGGCCGCGACGAAGGGATGGTCCGCCGAACGGTCCTCGGAACGGACGGGCACACCTCCAAGCACCAGCATTTCGACGAGATTTGGATAGTCGTTTTCGAAGGAAACAGAGAAGAACAGAAGGTCGAAATCGCGAACAGGACGCTGAGACTCAACACTGAGCAGCTGGCCCGGGTTCTCCCTGACCAGATCGAGATCCTCGGGCTCCGGATGGAAGACCCTCTCGCAAACCACCCCGTCCAGGCCATTGAGAGCCCCGTAGACCGTCTGGAGCCCGAGATTCGACATGCCCACCGCATATCGATTGGGAAATGCGAGAGCTATGGCCACTCTCCCACGCCAATCCTTGCGCAGGGTGCCTCTTTCGTTCGCCAGCCACATCCGCTGACGGCGCACCAGTTTAGCGAGCATCTGTCCGGGTGGGATCGGACCCCGCACAACAGACGGACCAGCGTCGGCGCGCCCGCGTGAAAGGCCGTTGGATTTGTTCGTTCCAGCCGGCCCATGCGGTCATGGCCCATTCCATGCCGCAATCGCCCGGAATCCAATCCCGGGAGGAACGTCGTTCGTCTGCTGCCGTCGTTGCCTGCCTCAGTCCGCCTGCCGCCGGATGAAGGTGGGGATATTCAGATCCTCATCTTCGATTGAAGCGCCGGCGGGCGCCCCCGTCAGCTTCTGGAGAAAAGTCCTTTTTTTTACCGGTGCAGGCTCCTGCACGGCCTGTTCCCGCAGGGTGCGATGGCGCACCACCGTCGGTATCTGCAGGTAGTCGTAGTTCAACTCGGGGATGATGCCTTCCGGCTTGAGCCGCCTCGGTCGCGCCGGAGAGGATTCCACCTTGGCAACCTGCTCAATCCTTCCGATTCCGGTTGCGATGACGGTCACCCGGACCTCGTCCACGATACTCTGATCGATGGACATGCCGAGAATGATGTTGGCTTCCTCGTCCATCTCCTTGTGGATGATGGAGGCCACTTCCTCGAATTCGTGCATTCCCAGATCCTGGCCCGTCGTGATGTTGATGAGGGCCGCCCGCGCCCCATGGATGGAGATGTCCTCGAGGAGGGGGCTCGAAATGGCCTGCTGAGCCGCCTGGGATGACCTGTTTTCCCCGGTGCCGACCCCCGTCCCCATCAGGGCCAGCCCCTTCTCGCTCATGACCGTTCTGAGATCGGCAAAATCCACGTTGATGTAGCCGGGATGCGTGATCAGGTCTGAAATACCCTTGACGGCAAAGAGCAGCACGTCGTCCGCGCGCCTGAACATCTCGAGGAATGTGGAGCGCCGGTCCGCCAGGCACAACAACCGGTTGTTCGGGATGGTGATCAGCGTATCCACCACGTCATGCAGGGATTTCAGCCCTTCTTCCGCATTCCGGTGCCGAACCTTTCCTTCGAAATTGAAAGGCCTCGTCACCACGGCAACCGTGAGGGCCCCCATATCCTTGCACACCTGAGCCACCACGGGGGCCCCACCCGTTCCGGTTCCCCCGCCCATGCCCGCCGTGATGAAGACCATGTCGCTTCCTTCCACGGCAGCGCGAATCTGATCCATATCCTCCTGAGCCGCCTTGCCTCCAACTTCCGGACTGCCGCCGGCCCCCAATCCCTTCGTCAAATTGCCTCCCAGCTGGATCCTGGTGGGAGCCAGGCTGCGCTCCAAAGCCTGAAAATCCGTATTGGCAGCTATGAATTCAACGCCGTCGAGGCCGGAGCTGATCATATTGTTGATGGCGTTTCCACCACCGCCGCCAATCCCCAGGACTCTGATCTTCGCTCTGGTTGCAATGGAATTTTCCATCTCTTTCGATTTCCCCCTCATTGCGTCCCCTGTATGGTCCAACGATTTCCCATGCATCTCGTGATATTCGATGATTATGAAAAACCCTGAGCGGCGCGTCCATCGGCGCATCGCAAAACCGTCCGCGCCACTTCGGCAAGGCACTGGCCTACCAGAACTCCCTCACCCATCTTTTGAGCGCGGTAACAATCTTCTTCAACGAGAACGGTCCGTGCTCCTGCACGGGCCTTCGAGCCCCCTGTCTGCTTCCGTAAAGCAGCAAGCCGGTGGCGGTGGCATAGATGGGATTTCTGACCACATCTCCAAGGCCGCCGAAGCGATAGGGAATTCCAATTCGAACGGGCAGATCGAGAACCCGCTCGCCGAGCTCGCGAATACCTTGTAGCAGAGCCACGCCTCCTGTCAACACCACTCCACCGTGAAGAGACTCGGCAAATCCCGACCGCACGAGCTCCCACTCGATAATCTTCAAAATTTCTTCGACACGGGCTTCCACGATCTGAGTCAGAATGGTCCGATTCAACTGTCGAGACTTCTGCCCCCCCACCGAGCCGACCTCGATGACATCCTGAGGGTTCACCCACTCCACCAATGCACACCCGAACTGCTTCTTGATCTTCTCGGCCTCCTCCATGGAAGTGCGCAGCCCCACGGAGATGTCCGAGGTGATGTGATTGCCGCCCAGGCCGACCACACACGAATGTCGAATGGCATTGTCCACAAACACCGCCACGTCGCTCGTTCCGCCGCCGATGTCCACCAGGGCCACCCCAAGGTGTCTCTCATCGGCATCCAGCACCGATTCGCTGGAGGCCAGACTCTCCAGCACCACGTCCAGCACCTGCAAACCCGCTCTTTCGCAGCACTTGATGATATTCTGAATCGCGGCCACCATGCCGGTGATGATGTGCACCTTGGCCTCGAGACGGACTCCCGCCATGCCCAGGGGATTCTGAATCCCCTCCTGGTCGTCGACGATATACTGCTGGGGCAATACGTGCAGAACCTGCCGGTCGAACGGCATCGCCACGGTCCTCGCGGCATCCAGCACCCGGTCGATGTCGCTCTGAGTCACCTCGCGGCTCTTGACGGCGATCACACCGTGGCTGTTGAGGCTCTGAACGTGGGTTCCCGCCACTCCAGCATAAACGGCCGAGATCTCGCACCCCGCCATCAGCTCCGCCTCATCGACGGCCTTCCGGATGGCTTGAACGGTCTGATCGATATTGACGACCACGCCTCCCCTCAGGCCCACCGAAGGGTAAGTGCCCACCCCCACGATGTCGATGCCTTCGGGAGTCACCTCGCCAACCACGGCACAGATTTTCGTGGTCCCCAGGTCCAGACCGACAACCAGTTCCTCTCTCCTCGCCATTGCCTCCCTTTCAAACCAGACCGCTCTGTTCCGCGCCGGGCCCGCTCATCAGCCCCCGGTTTCACCCCGGCCGCCACCATCCCTTTCCCTTGCACGGTCCCGGTCCGTACTCACATGGCCGGCGGCCGACAATCTCCCGCGCGCCGTCCGGGACCCCGTCCCATTTCCTTCGATAACCGGGACCTAAATGCCCTTCGGAGCCGGAAAATCCCCGGATATGAAGGCCCGGTTCGGGTAATCCAGGTCAATCCGGGTCACCGACTCCACAAGGTTCCGCTGGCTCAAATGGCCCAAGACCTTCTGAAGGCGCGTCAGCTTCAATTCATAATCATCCCAGCCCAATTCGATGGGGATCGCCTTCACCGTGGTATAGAGGATGAAGCCCTCCTCGCCGTGCCATCGACACTCGGAGATCTGATTCATTGGAAACCAGCCCTGTGATTCTGAAAGCGCGGCCATCAAGCGCTGCAGCGAATCCAGGGGCTCGGGCGGCAATCGGTCCCCGACCTTCAGGCCGGTCCCTGAAAAGCCCGAGACCAGTGGGAGCGCGGGGTGGGCATTGGCTGCGGCTTCGGCAAACAGATTCCCTTCCCGATCCATCACAAGAAAGCTATCCGCGAAGATCACGGCAAAGGGCTCCCGCTCGACCACCTCAACCACTATCCGATTGGGAAGCTCCACCTTCACCGTCGAGGCCCGAAGCCATGGAAGGGCGCCCACCGCTTCGGCCCTCTCGGAGACTTCAACCGTCAGAAGACTGGCATTCCGGGGAATGCCCAGGGCATCAAGGATCTCCCTGCGCTCGACTCTCTTGAGGCCGGAGATATCCACCTCCCGCAATCGAAGCCAGGGTCCATCCAGAACTGCATGGTAGGCATGAGCCAGAACGGCGCTGAGCGCGAACAGGGCGGGAAATAACATGAGAAGACCGAATACCGTTTTGACTCGCTTGACCCATCTGCGGATCTGAGCCTTTCTGTCCGGAATATAGCGGTTTTTCTTCTTTCGCATGGCGCCGTGCCGGACGAATCCTCATCGCCTGGCGATGCGGATTCCCCCCTCTCCAGTTGAGCCTACAATATTAGAATTTCCCTTTCGAGACAAACACCAAATGCCCGGAAAACCGTTTTCTCCACATGATCCATTACGGCGCGCACATCCGCGGCCGTTGCCCCCCCGACATTGACGATCCAGTTGGCGTGCTTCTCGGACACGGCAGCCCCGCCCAAAGAAAAGCCCTTCAGCCCGGCGTTCTCGATGAGCCAACCCGCGGGAGCACCGGGTGGATTCTTGTAGACCGAGCCCGCCGAGGGCCAGTGTGAGGGCTGCGTGGCCTTCCGGCGCCGAACCGCGGCCTGAAGCCGCCTCCGCATTCCGCCCTTCGGGGCGGGCCTGAGCCCCAGACAACCGCCGACGACGGTCCAGTCGTCCGGCAACCCCATGCAACGATACCCGGGGCGCAGGTCTCTCAGCCCCAGCCGCTGCCTGGCGCCCCTCTCGTCGAGCAGCTCGAGCCACAGCAGCGAGTCGGCCAGGCACCCCTCCGGGGTCCCCGCATTCATCACGGAGGCTCCCCCGAACGTTCCGGGGATGGCGACCAGCGGCTCCAACCCGCTCAACCCGTTCTCGAGACAGAATCGAATGAGATGCGAGAGCCGCAGGCCGGCCCCCACCTGGACTTCGACAAAACCACGTCCACCCGCCCTCCGAGCTCGAATCTCCGAGCACGCCCGGCTCAGCTGAATGACCACCCCCTCCATGGGCTCATCGCTCGCCAGCACGTTGCTGCCTCCACCAAGCACCAGATGCGGCACATCCAGATCGCGCGACCGGCAGAGAATGTCGGCCACGCCGTCGACGGTCAGAGGCCTCGCCAGGCAGCGAGCCGGGCCGCCAATGCGGAAGGTGGTGCACGAGGCCAGCGGCACATCCCACTGGACGTCGAGCTCTCGACCCCACTCCGACCGCCGCTCGAGGTAATTGCAGAGACTCATCAGAGGGCTCGGCTCCATCGATGGCGGGTGCGCTCCCCCGGAACTGGCAAGCTGCTGGTATCGCATGGCTAACCCCTGAGAGCTTCGAGCAGATCCTCACCGATCCGCCACACGTTTCCGGCCCCCAGCGTGATGACCACATCGCCGGGCTTGACCGTCGCCTTGAGGCGGTTGGACAGTTCCCCGAATGTCGTGTGAAACTCGAGGTCGTGATGTCCATGAGCGGCCACCAGCTCGGCCAGCCGAGACCCGGTGATCCCGGGAATGGGGCGTTCGCTGGCCGCGTAGATCTCGGTCAGAAACAGCAGGTCCGAGTGGTAGAAGCAGCGGGCAAACTGATCCATGAGCGCCTGGGTTCGCGTGTAGCGGTGCGGCTGAAACACCACGATGCGTCGGCGATCCGGGAAACAGTTCGCCAGGGTTTCCAGTACATTGCGGATTTCCGTCGGATGATGACCATAGTCGTCCAGAACCAGAACGCCGCAGGATTCCCCCTTGATCTGGAACCGGCGCTGCACTCCCGTCATATCCCTCAAGCCCGCCTGGATGCTCGGCCAGTCCATGTCCAGCTCGCAGGCCACGGCCACCGCGGCGAGGGAGTTGAGAACGTTGTGGCGGCCCGGTATGGGCAGCTCGATTTCCCCCAGCTCCTCCCCCTGGTGAAACGCGCGATAGGAAGTGGCAAGGCCGTGGGAGCGGATCTCGCGCGCCTGGAAATCGGCCTGCGACGACAGGCCGTACGTCACATATCGCTTGGAGATGAGTGGGAGAATGGTCTGGATGTTTTCGTCCTCGAGACACAAAACGGCCTGACCATAAAACGGAATGCGGTTGATGAACTCGAGAAACGTGCGCTGGATGTGCTCCAGATCTCGGTAGAAGTCCATGTGCTCGAGGTCAATGTTGGTCACCACGGCGATGGTCGGAGGAAGCAGCAGGAATGTCCCGTCACTCTCGTCGGCCTCGGCCACCATGAAATCCCCCGAGCCGAGCTTGGCATTCGTCCCCCAGGCGTTGAGCCGCCCGCCGATGACCACCGTGGGATCCAGGCCGCCACGGGCCAGAACCGTTGACACCATCGAGGTGGTGGTGGTTTTGCCGTGGGCCCCCGCCACCAGCACGGCGTACTTCAAACGCATGAGCTCCGCCAGCATCTCGGCCCGCCGAATCACCGGCACCTTGACCATGGACCGAGCCGCCCGAGCCTCGGGGTTGTCCTCGGAGATGGCCGAGGAGAGGACCACCACGTCGGCTCCCTTCACGTGCTCTCCGTCATGCCCCACATGAACCTCGGCGCCAAGCTCCACAAGTCTGCGCGTGATCTCCGTTTCCCTCAGGTCCGACCCGCTCACCCGGTAGCCCAGGTTGAGGAGCAGCTCGGCGATGCCGCTCATCCCGATGCCGCCAATCCCCACAAAATGTATGTGCTGATACCGTTTGTACATCTCAGACCACCCGTTTGTCCGCATGCCGGGCAATATTCATCAGGATCCCCACCGCCACGCAATTGGCCGTGAAAGCGCTTCCCCCATAGGAGATGAACGGCAGCGGCAGCCCCTTGGTCGGCATGAGACCGAGAACAACTCCCATGTTCAACAACGCCTGAAGCGAGATCAGCATGGTCAATCCCGCAGCCAGCAGAACACCCAGCTGGTCCGGAGCCGACCTGGAGACCCGGAGCCCCGTCAGGAAAAACAGCATGAAAAGCACCGTGATGGCCGTGATCCCGGCGAATCCGAGCTCCTCGGCAACCACGGCAAGGATGAAATCCGTAAAGGCTTCGGGAAGATAGAACAACTTCTGCTGGCTGGCTCCAAGGCCGATGCCCCAGAAGCCCCCCGACCCCACCGCGATCCAGGCCTGGATGAGTTGGTACCCCGAATCCAGAGGGTCTGTCCATGGATTTCTGAAAGCCGTCACACGCTCCCACCGATAGGGCACCAGGTACACGAACTTGTAGAAGCCGGCAGCCGCCAGGGGAGCCAGCGCAAAAAGGTGCCGGAAAGGGACCCCCCCCAGAAGCAGCGTCACGAAGGTGCAGAAGCCGATCATGAAAGTCGTTCCGAAATCGGGCTCGAGCAGCAGCAACCCACCCAGAACGCCGCACCAGATCATGGGAGGCCAGAACCCGATGCTCATTCGCTTGATCTTATCCTGCTTCCTGATCACCCAGACGCTCAGAAAGACGACCCAGCACACCTTGGCGTACTCCGCGGGCTGCATCAAAAACACGGAGAACTGAAACCACCGCCGGGCATTGTTCTTTTCGACTCCAAGGAAGAGCACCAGCGTGAGGGAGACCACGGCAAAACCCAGGAGGACCGGCGCCAGACGTTCAAATCGCTTGTAGGGGAAGCGACTCACGGTCGCCAGGATCACCAGCCCCAGTCCGATGCAGATCAACTGACGCGCCAGGTAGTGAGATGTCGAAGCCTCCATGTCCACACTGTCGGCCAGATTCTTGAGACCCACCGTCGAACTGGCACTGTAGACCATGATGAGTCCGATGAGGACGAGCAGGGAGACGATGATCCACAGCTGGATTTCGAGGGGCAGGGTCAGCGACATGGAGCCTGGCTTCGACCTTTCGCCGTCGTCCATGAATGAAGGGGCATCCGTCAGCGATCTCGACATCTCTCTCTCCAGCTGTATTTTCAGTCCGTGGCGGCCGGCTCCGAAAGCTCCGCGACCAGCCTTTTGAAGTGGTCTCCACGCTGGGCGTAGCTCTCATACTGGTCGAAGGAAGAGCACGCCGGAGACAACAAGACCACATCACCCGGCTCGGCCTGCCGCACGGCCTCCCGGAAAGCCTCCTCCAGGTCCGGGAACGACCGCGTGGGCACGAAACGCTCCAACTGCTCCCGGATCCGAGGAGCCGATTCCCCGAAGGCGAGAACGCCCCGTCCCCTTCGCTGAAGGGGCTCGATGAGGGGCTCATAGGACCCCAGCTTGTCTCTTCCCCCCAGGAAAAGCCATACGGGCCGGTCGAAATTCTCCAGTGCCTTGACCACCGCGCCCACGTTGGTTCCCTTGGAGTCATCGTAGAAGTCTATACCTTTCCAGCACCTGACCCATTCCACACGGTGAGGCAAACCCCGATATCGCCGGACCGTCTCCCGCAGACCCCCCGGGGCGGCCCCCATCAGCGACGCGGCGAGCACCGCGGCCATGATGTTCTCTTCGTTGTGCACTCCGCGCAGGGGAATATCGCTGACTTTCAGCTCGAAAGGATCCATTCCCGGAATGGCACACCGGATCACGCCCCCTTGAATCCCCGCCGTCGCATCCGGGAGACTCCTGCTGTAGGTCAGAAGGCGGCCGGGAATCCCGGCACTCCGCTGCCGGCACACGGGATCATCCAGGTTGATGATGGCGATCTCCTCGGGAGTCTGGCGCTGGAACATGGAGAACTTCGAGTCGATGTACGCCTCGAAGCTGTCGTAGCGATCCAGGTGATCCTCGGTGATGTTGAGGAGAGCACCGACCCGGGGCCGGAACGTGCTCGCCGTGTCCAGCTGGAAGCTGCTGACCTCGAGCACCAGCACATCAGCCTCCCCGCCCTCGAGGATCCATTGACTGAGTGGAGTGCCGATGTTGCCCCCCACAAACACCCGCTGCCCGGCGTTCTTCAACATCTCCCCCAGGAGAGACGTGGTGGTGGTCTTTCCGTTGGTCCCCGTCACCGCCACCACGGGAGTGGTCGTCTGTCGCCAGGCCCACTCGAGCTCGCCCACGATCTCCACACCCGCCTCGGAAGCGGCCCTCAGGGGCTCCAGGTCCAGCGGCACGCCAGGGCTCACCACGATCTGATCCGCTTCCAGGAAGTCATCCATGAGATGCATCCCCAGGCGCAGGACACATCCCATGGACTCGAGGCCCTCCAGGGCGGTCCCAAAACGCTCCCTGGCCGCCAGGTCAGTCCCCACCACCCGAGCCCCCCGCTTCAAGTGCACCGCGCAGACAGCTCGGCCCGAGACTCCCATCCCGACCACCAGGACCCGCTTGGGCTGCGAAGAAACCGCCACCTCTCTCCCTTCTCTCACCGCCATGATAATTTTAGAATTCCAGCCACCACCTTCTCCATGGTCATCCCCCTGGACCCCTTGACGACTATCCAGGCACCCTCCTCCAGACTTTCGCACACCTTTCGGACGGCTTCCTCATGGGTCGAAACATGAGCGCAGGACGAGGAATCAAGACCGGCTTCCATGGCGCCCGCCTCGATTTCCGCACTGAGCTCTCCCAGGGTGATGAGGCGATCCACTCCAAGGGCCCCGACCTGGAGGCCCACTTCCCGGTGCATCCCCGGGCTCTCGGGTCCGAGCTCCCGCATGTCTCCAAGGACGGCGATCAGCCTGGCCCCCGGCGCGGCATCGCGGGCCGATTGCACCGCCGAGATCATGGACCGAGGGTTGGCATTGTAAGTGTCGTCGATGAGCACCATGCCGCGTTCCAGGCGATGCATCTCCATGCGCTGAGGGACCGGCCCGTGGCCGGCCAGTCCATGGGCAATGACTTCGGGGGATTCCCCCAAGGCATGAGCCACAGCCGCGGCAGCCAGGGCATTCTGGACGTGGTGCATCCCGAGGACCGACAATCTGATTGAAACCGAAGCCGAGCCCAGCCCCACCTCGAAACGGCTCAGGGCGTCCTCCACGACAACGGGGCCCAGGAGTCGCACCTCGACGGGCTCCGGTCCCGTCCCAAAGCGGACGACACGGCATCCGAGGCGGCTGGAGAACGACCGCAGCCTGGGGTCGTCCCAATTGATGATGGCCACATCGTCATTTCCCAGTGACTCGAGCAGCTTCCCCTTCTCGGCAAGCACATCGTCCAGGGACCCCAGCCCTTCGAGGTGAGCCGGATGAATGTTGGTCAGGAGCCCAACGGTGGGCGCGACGATTTCAGCCAGGCGCTTCATCTCGCCAGGGACATTGATCCCCATCTCCATGACGGCCGCTTCATGGTCATCGGCGAGCCCCAGCAGGGTCAGCGGTACACCGACGAGATTGTTCAAATTGCCCGGGTTCTTGAGAACCCTGCGCCTGCGGCTCAAAATGGCGGAGACCATCTCCTTGGTGCTGGTCTTTCCGTTGCTGCCGCCGATGCCGACCAGCGGGATGTTGAACCTTCGTCGATGGAAGCGCGCCAATTCGCCCAAGGCGTGCAGGGTATCGGGCACCTTTATGAACGCCGCTGAAGGCACGCCCGATCCGATGGACCACTCGGGGCGAAGCGCGGAAACAACCACGGCACCCGCGCCGGAGGCGATGGTCTGCCCCACGAAGTCGTGGGCGTCATGAAAGTCGCCCTTCAGGGCCACGAAGCAGTCCCCCGGCTCGATCCTTCGGCTGTCGGTCGAGATGCACCGCACCCCTCCGGACAGGTCACCCTGGATGAGAGTCCCGCCGGTTGCCTCAACGATCTGAGCCACATTCCATGTCATGCGGGCCATAGGTTTGCCGGCTCCTGGCTTCTGATTCTCGATTTCAGACCTCCGCCGTCCGATTCCCGATTCCCAGCTCCCGCCTTCAAGAGCGAAAAAAGTCCCTCACCACCTCGCGGTCATCAAATGGAAGTACCTCGGACCCGATGATCTGGTAGGTTTCGTGGCCTTTCCCTCCAATAAAGAGCACGTCCCCCGGCCGCGCCCAGGCGAGGGCTCTTTGAATGGCATCCCTTCGATCCACCACTACGGTATACCCGTGCTTCGCGCCTGTCATGCGGGATGGCTCGAGGAACGGCGTCCTGCTCGAACGCACTCCCTTGACGACTTCCTCGATGATGCACTCCGGCACTTCCGTCCGGGGATTGTCGCTGGTCACGATGACCAGGTCTCCCAACCTGGCGGCAGCCTCCCCCATGAGAGGTCGTTTGCTCCGGTCTCGATCTCCGCCGCACCCGAAAACCACGATCAGGCGATTCAGGGTCATCTCGCGAAGGCAGGTGAGGGCCTTCACCATGGCGTCCGGAGTGTGGGCATAATCCACGACCACCTGGAATCCAGCGCTTTCAGGGATTTCCACCCGCTCGAGCCGCCCGTCCACCCGGCTGACGCGGGCCAGGCCCTCCTCAATGGAGTCTCGGCCCTCGCCGAGGGCCAGCGCCATTGTCGCCGCGGCGACGAGGTTGTAGAGGTTCAATCGCCCGATGAGGGGGGAATGGATCCTCAGCGGACCTTCGGAAGTGAATAATTCAGCCCTTATGCCCGCCGGAGTGAGCTCGGCGGATTTCACCCACACGCGGGCATCCCGCCGCTGCACCGAATAGCTCCAGACGTCCGCGCCAGTGGCTTCGATCAATCGGAAACCGTATGGGTCGTCGCGATTGATGACGGCGGTCCCGGGATGCTCCGAATTCCCAAGGTGCTCCAGAAAGAGGATGGACTTGGCCTGATAGTAGGATTCCATGTCCGCATGGAAGTCCAGGTGATCCTGCGAAAGATTCGTGAACAGCGCCGCCGCGAAGCTGCATCCCCGCACCCTTCCCAAGGCCAGTGCATGAGACGAGACCTCCATGACCACGTGGGACACCCCGTCCTGAAGCATCGAGTGCAGGAGCCTCTGCAGATCCAGGGATTCAGGCGTCGTCATGGGAGCCTTGAGGATCTGGTCCCTCCAGCGATAGGCCAGTGTTCCCAGCACTCCCACCGGATGCCCGGCCTGCTTCAGGATGGACTCGATGAGCAGGCTGGTCGTGGTCTTTCCGTTGGTTCCCGTGACGCCGA
The DNA here is from genome assembly GCA_025454175.1 of Syntrophobacteraceae bacterium. Lineage (GTDB taxonomy): Bacteria > Desulfobacterota > Syntrophobacteria > Syntrophobacterales > Syntrophobacteraceae > JALOOX01. The sequence continues at coordinate 43,623 of JALOOX010000001.1, forward strand.
TGAGCCGCATGCGCCTGGACGGATGATCGAAATAATTCGCCGCAAGCCCCGCCAGGGTCGAGCGGCTGTCGGAAACTCGAACCCAGACAGCGCCTGTCGCCGTCAAAGGCGAGCCCTCGCTGACAATGGCCAGGGCTCCCCGTCGTAGCGCATCCTCGACGAAAAGGCCACCATCCTGACGTGCTCCCCGGATGGCGACGAACAAGTCCCCCTTCTCGACCCTGCGACTGTCATAGGCGATTCCCCGGACAGCGGTCTCTGGACTCCCCTCCACGCCCAGCACCGGGAGATCCGCAAGCAGGTCATGCAATTTCATGGGGGCTTTGTCCATGGGCAAGAGGGTTCTCCTTCAAGTCCCGTCACGGAGGATGATCTCCACGGACATATCCGGATTCAGTGGAGCCCCAGCCTCCGGATTCTGGCCAACGACGCGGCCGCTCCCGACGATGCGAGGCTCGTATCCCAGTGAGCAGACTCGATCGAGGGCCTGTCTGAGACTCATTCCCGCGAGATCCGGCATGGTGGACGATGTCTCCGGATCGGCGGACCGGACGATCCGGGTGGAGGGTTTGCCCACTTCACAGGACGCCGCGTTGGCAAGCCGGAACTGCACCGGAGGGTCCGCACCCTTGAATGAGGGGGGCACCCCCAGGTAGGGCAGCACCTTTGCCGCAATGCCCCGGAAGACCGGAGCCGCCACCACACCGCCGTAGATGGCGCCGTGAGGCTCGCGAATGGCGATCGTGATGACGATGCGAGGGTCCTCGGCGGGCCCAAAACCGGTGAACAGGGATGTGTATCTGTTGACGGCGTACCGTTTGGTCTCCGGATCCATCATCTGGGCGGTTCCCGTCTTGCCCGCGACCGTGTAGCCATCCGGAGCGGCATTGACGCCCGTCCCCCCCTCCTGGGTGACCCCTTTCATCATGTCGCGCACGATACCGGCCACGCGCTTGTCAATGACCCGCCGGCCGGGCTCTCGCTCGGCCACCTTCACGGGCTGCCCTTCCGCATCCACGATTTCGAGCGCAATGCCCGGCGTCACGTATTGCCCCCCGTTGGCGATGCACGCGATACCCTGGGTCAGCTGGAGCGCCGTCACGCCGATGCTCTGGCCGAAGCCCGTCGTCGCCAGGTCGATGGGACGCCACTTCTTCCACGGCCTCACCTGGCCTTTGACCTCCCCTGGAAGGTAGATCCCCGTCAATTCACCAAAACCGAATGCCTTGATGTACCTGTGGTAACGCTCGCCCCCCAGCTGAAGGGCCAGCTTGCTCGCCGCGATATTGCTCGAGTGCTTGATGACATCCGGCAGCGACAGCCAGCCATACGGGTGAACGTCCCTGATGGTGTGCCCCGCAAGGACGCAGCGTCCGTTCTCACAGTATACCCTGTCCCTTTCCCGGATCGTTCCCTCCTGGAGCGCCGCGCCGACCAGAAAAACCTTGAAGGTGGAGCCAGGCTCGAAGTAGTCCGTGATGGCCCTGTTGCGGTACAGATCGGGATCCCTGCGCTCGGTGAGATTGGGGTCGAAGGGAGGCCAGTTGGCCATGGCCAGGATCTCGGAGGTCCTGGCATCCATCACCACGACCTCGCCGGACCTGGCTCGGTATTGCTGGATGCACTTTTCAAGCTCCACCTCCGCCACATACTGAACGAAGGCGTCCATGGAGAGCTTGACCCCGTAGCTCTCGACGGGCTCGGGAGGGGGCTCGGCGTCGAGCCAAAGGCTCTTTCGAATTCCATCCCGAAAACGACCCACCGTGGTCGGATCCTGCCGGAGCAACCGGTCGAAGGCCTTTTCGATCCCCTCCAGCCCGATGCCGTCCGTGTCCACGAACCCCACCACCTGACCGCCCACTTGTCGATGAGGGTAGAACCGCTTGTACTCGGTGATCATCGTCAAGCCGGAGGCCTTGAGGGAGGAAACCGCCACGGCCTGCTGGTCGCTCAAGTGCCGCTTGAGCATGATGAATCGCCGGCCGGAGCCCAGCCTCTGCTGGAGCGTTTCCCGGGGAAGCGAAAGAATGGGAGCCAGTTTTGCCCCAAGCTTCCGTGGATTTTCGACCCGCCGACTGTCGGCGGCAAGAGAGAACTGGGGGACTGAATAGGAAAGGATGCGGCCCTGGCGATCATAGATGGTTCCCCGGTACGCGGGCACCTGGAAGCTGGTCTCTGTCTGCGCCCGCTTCCGTTCCACCCAGACCTGGTGCTCCAGAACCTGGAGTCGAAACGCCTTGATGAGCACCATGGAGAAGCCCGCGAGGATGATGAAGGTGAACAAGCCATTGCAGAACCAGTAACGCGCGTTCAAAAGGTTTTTCGACTTACCCTCTTTCATGGCCGCACCTCCCGGTTTCACTCATCACCTCACGAGAATCTTCTGGTCCTGCCTGGGAGGACCCAGTCCAAAGCGGCTTCTTCCAAGCTCCTCCAATTGATTGGGATCTTGAAACCGACACCACTCGAGACGCAGCTTCCGCTCGAGGGCCAGCAGAGCCTCATGCTGTTCGTAGAGCCTGGCCAGGCGATAACCGTTCTGGACCTGCTGCATGGTGAGCCAGACATAGAAAATGGACCCGCCCACGAAACTGACGCCCAGAAACGCCGTCGCAAGGATCCACCCGGTCAGTGGCCTCGGAATCCATCGCCTGCCTCCGCCCCGTGATTCCATTTCCGGACCCGGTTGCATCATCGGTCGCCTCTCCATCTTCCGCTCAACCCTCTGTCCCTGAAACGACCCGGGACTGCCCGCTCAAGCCACAGCCTCCGACAGCCTCTCGACGGCTCGCAATCGGGCGCTTCGAGCTCTGGGGTTGCTGGCGACCTCATGCTCGGACGGTCTCAGGGCGCGCTTGGTCAGAAGGCGCACCAGTGGACCCTCACAGTCGCAGGATGGAAAACCGCGAGGGCACCTGCACGGTTTCGCCCACATCTTGAAATGCTCCTTGACCATTCGGTCCTCGAGGGAGTGGAAGGCCACGATGACCAGCCTGCCGCCGGGGGCCAGCCAGCCGATGATCTCGCCGAGGAAGCGCTTCAGGGAATCGAGCTCGCGGTTGACCGCGAGACGCAGGGCCTGAAAGGTCCGGGTTGCCGGATGAATGCGCCTCGAGTCGGCCGTCCTCGGAACCACCATCTGGACGAGCTCGGCCAGCTGCAAGGTCCTCTGGAAAGGTATCGATTTCCTTTGAGTGACGATGGCGTGAGCAATGCGTCGAGCCCACCGCTCCTCGCCCAGCTCGGTGATCATTCGGGCCAGCTCCTTTTCAGGAAGACGGTTAACCAGATCCGCGGCCGTCTGGGTGAGGGTGAGATCCATCCGCATGTCCAGGGGGCCATCGGCCCGGAAGCTGAACCCGCGGCGTGGATCATCCAGCTGAAAGCTGGAGACCCCGAGGTCCAGGACCACTCCATCCACCCTGGGCCAGCCCGCTTCACGCAAAACCAGCCCGATGTCCGCGAAGTTGGCTCGATGAAGACTGAGCCGCGCGATCTGGGATTCGAAACGGCTTCGAGCCCGCTCGACGGCAGCCTCGTCCAAATCGATGGCAAGGAGCCTGCCGCCAGGGGTGCTGGCCTCGAGAATGGCCTCGGTGTAACCCCCGCCGCCCAGCGTGCCGTCCACATAAAGTCCCTCCGACCGGCACCCCAGCATGTGAACCGCCACATTGCGCATGACCGGTATGTGATTGGTGGAGGGCGTTTTCTTCATGGGGTCAGAGGCCCATCGTTGCCATGGTTTCCATGATTTCCTGATGCTTTTCGCGGTTCGATTCCATTTGCCTGTCCCATCGGCCCTTGTCCCAGATTTCGAAGTTGTTGAGAGTGCCGGCGAGAAAGACTTCCTGGTCAAGTCCCGCATAGTCCCTGAGAACCGGGGGAATCAGGATTCGCCCCTGGCTGTCGAAGGGGCATTCCTGGGCGCTGGAGATGAAATAACGTTTGAAGTTCTGCTGACTGGGATCAACCAGTGAAAAATTCGCCGCTTTTTGCTCGATCTGGTCCCAGAGCTCCAGGGGAAACGCACCCAGGCACGGCCCCCATTGGGTGACGATGAGGGTATCCGTGTAGTGCTTCTGAAGGACCTCTCGAAACTTCGTGGGAATGCGGAGTCGCCCTTTGGCATCGAGGCGATGGATCGACTGTCCCCTGAAGTAAGGCCTGGCCTGGATCGCCACTTTTTCCCCCAAATAGCCACAAATTCCCACCTGCGCCTATCTAGCACCCACCCAATCGCTTTGTCAAACTTAAATGTGCGGTTCCCATTAAAAAATCCAGCGACTCCCCAAGGCATTCCAACGACTGCCCTGCCCTGCCGGAGAGACCTGGCCCGGCGTCCCCGGGTGGGACCGTTCCCCCGTCGTGAGCGATTCGAAAAATCTGGCTCAACTGCGTGTAAGTGATCAGGCTCACTGCATTTCTCGGTTTCTGGAGAATTCATTCACCTTCTTGACCTCAAACTGATCATGTGATATCCAGCACGAAATGACTTTCGACCCTGGGGGAGCCCTCAGGATCGGCATCGGGTGGCCGTGGAGACAAGGACCCCGCACGCCCACCCAGGCCGACATCACAGGGAGCAGTTGCATCAATCGGACAAGGCAGCCTCTGGTGCGACCGAGGGAAGGAACGGGTATGCCACATGACTTTGTGAAGGAGTTCTCGATATTTCTTCGTGAAAGAATGCTCCCTCTATGATGAAGTCGCTCTTGTCCCGTGACCGAAAACACAGGCCCCGGCTCCAGCCCTGTTTACCCAATCGTCTCCCGTACGGGCATCCGCCCCCACTTCCAGAACCACTCACCCACAAGGAACTTGAACGAGACCGCGGGAGGCCCGCGCCACCCGACTGCCGGCGACACCCGTTTGGGACCGGCTGAAGTGCGATTTCCCACCGTCGACTTGGGGATTTTCAAGGGGAGGAATGTGAAGAACAACAATATCAACCCGGATCTGTACAGCGAGGTCGAACGACTCGGGGCCAGGGACATGGAGGCCTGCATGCAGTGCGGGAACTGTGCCTCGGCGTGCCCCTTGTCCGTGGGGGAGAGCACGTTTCCTCGAAAGATCTACCGCTATCTCCAGCTCGGCATGAAAGACAAGCTGCTGGAATCACCGGAGCCGTGGCTCTGCTACTATTGCGGTGAATGCAACATCGACTGTCCGCGAGGGGCTGAGCCCGCCGAGACCATGATGGCGACCCGCCGCTGGCTGATGACCCAGTATGACTGGACGGGGCTCGCCGGCAGGTTCTACACGTCACCGAAGCTGGAAGTGGGGGCTTTTCTAGGCGTCGCCCTCTTCGTTGTCATGCTTTTCGTGGCGTTTCACGGGCCGGTGGTCACCGACCGTGTGGAGCTGACTACCTTCGCACCGGTTCACTGGGTCCACCTCGGCGACCAGATCATGATGGCTTTTGTGTTCACAATGCTGCTCTCCAATGCAGTTTACATGTATTTCAAGATCATGCAGGGCACGAAAATACCTCTTCATCTTTACGTGACCCAGGCACCCGTGTTCATCGCCAACTATTTCACCCAGAAACGCTGGAAGAAATGCGGGGCCGGCCCCCGCAGCGCCTGGTGGAGACACCTTTTCCTCTTCTCCGGCTGGGTGTCGATGGAAATCCTCGTCATGGGGTACCTCTCCACCTTCCAGACCGACATTGTCCATCCTTTCTGGCACTGGACCCGGCTGCTCGGCTACTACGCCACCATCGCCCTCATGGTGGCCTCCACCGCCATGCTGTACAGCCGATGGTTCAAGAAGGAGGAGAACATGCACCGGTATTCGGATTTCACCGACGTGTTCTTCCTGGTGCTGATCTTCTCCATCGCCGTCACCGGCATCCTGGTCCATATCTTCCGGCTCTCGGGACTGCCCATCCTGACCTACACCACCTACGTGATCCACGTGGCGATCTGTGTCGGGATGCTTTGCCTCATGCTCCCCTTCGGCAAGCTCTCCCACCTGATGTACAGGCCCCTGGCCATCTTCCTGACGACCCTCAAGGAAAAAGCCCTGCGAGACTCCCGGGTCGATTTGGCCACCATCCGGAAGGATATCGGCGACACCTTTCAGAGCTGCATGCAGTGCGGCGCCTGCACCGGGGTCTGCCCCGTGGGCGAGATTGCAGCCTACAGTCCCCGGCAGATCCTCCGGAATGTCGCCCTGGACCGGTCTTCCAACGTTTCCGTCGATGAGGCCTCGTGGACCTGTGCAACCTGTAACAGCTGTGTCGAGCAGTGTCCCCGCGGGGTCGGCATCGTCGATCTGATCACATCCGTTCGCCGCCACGTGGTCGATGCCGGATTCCTGCCCGGAACCCTGGCCCCCTCGGTGAAGAGCCTGAAGCAGAACGGCAGCCCGCTGGGGGGAAGAAGGGAAGACCGCCTGGATTGGGCCCAAGGCACAAAGCTGCCGGCGTACAGCCAGGAACATGAGTATTGCCTGTTCACATGCTGCGCGACGGCCCATGACACGAGCACCGGTCAGGGCAGCCGCAAGGCGGGCATCGCCTTGGTACGCCTCCTTGAGCATGCCGGCGTCTCCTACGGAACCCTGGGAAGCAAAGAGAGCTGTTGCGGTGAGATGGTCGCCAGGATCGGAGAGTCGGGTGTTGCCTCCGGCCTGACGAGGGCCAATACCGACATGTTCCTCGCGGCGGGCGTGGCCAGGATCCTGACCACCTCTCCCCACTGCCTGAGCGCGTTCAGCAGGAGCTACCAGGGGCTCAAGAACATGACCCCTGTTCACTCCACCGAGCTCCTGGATCAGCTCATTCGGGAAGGAGCCATCAAGCCGGCCAGGACGCTCGATCTCAAAGTGACCTACCACGACCCCTGCTATCTCGGCAGACACGCCTCCGTGTACGACGCACCCCGGAGAATCCTCGAATCCATCCCGGGGATCACGCTTCTGGAAATGCAGAACAGCAGGGAGCGGAGCTTCTGCTGTGGCGGTGGCGGCGGCGGATCATGGAAGAACGGCAATCCAAGGGAAGGTCTGGGAGAAGTTCGGGTCAGGGAGGCCATGGGCATCGGCGCGGCGGTGATCGCCACGGCATGCCCCTACTGCATCCGGATGCTCAACGAGAGCATCGCCAGGCTTGGGGTCGGGGAAAGGATGGGGGTGCGGGATGTAGCGGAGCTGCTTCTGCAGTCGGTTGATTTGACTGACACATTGGGCATGAACGGAAACAACGGTGTGAGCATTTCTCAGGAGGGCCGTAATGTCTGAGCGAATCGGTTTCTTCATCTGCCACTGCGGGATCAACATCGCCTATCGGGTGAGAGTGAAGGAAGTGGCGGAATACGCGGCCACCTTTCCGGGTGTGGCGGTTGCCGGGGATTATCTCTTCATGTGCTCGGACCCAGGTCAGGATCTCATCGAAAAGGAGATCAAAAAACACAGCCTCACCCGCGTGGTTGTGGCCGCCTGCTCGCCTCGCATGCATGAAAAGACTTTCCGTGCCGCCTGCCAGAGGGCGGGGCTGAACCCCTATCGGGCCTTCCACATGGTCACGGTCCGAGAGCATGGATCCTGGGTGACGGAAACCGAGGATGCGGCCACCGCCAAGGCCATCGTCATCGTCCGGGCCGGCCTGATGCGGGTCACGAACCAGGATGCGCTCCACCCAAGCAGATTCTCGGTCAATCCCAACACCCTGGTGGTCGGCGGCGGTATCGCCGGCATGCAGGCGGCCCTCGACATCGCCAGCTCCGGCAACAAGGTCTACCTGGTGGAACGGCAGCCCACCGTCGGGGGACACATGCTCCAGTACGACAAGACCTTCCCGACCCTGGACTGCGCGGCGTGTATCGGCACGCCCAAGATGGTGGCCGTCGGCCAGGACAAGAACATCCACCTGATGACCAACACCGAGGTGGAGAGTGTCAGCGGTTTCGTGGGCAACTTCAAGGTCAATGTCAATCAGCGCTCCCGATATGTGAAGCCGAACTGCACGGGCTGCGGAGACTGCGCCAAGGTATGTCCCATCGAGGCATCCAACGAATGGGATGTCAAAACAAAGATGCGGAAGGCCATCTACATCTCGTTTCCCCAGGCCGTACCGGTCCGCTATGCCATTGACAAAAGGGACCGCGCCCCCTGCGTGCAGACCTGCCCGGCCGGCATCAATATTCAGGGGTTTGTCGCCCTCATCAAGGTGGGGAAGTATCGGGAAGCGCTTGAGCTCATCATGGAGAAGATGCCGCTTCCCGGCTCCCTCGGCCGTGTCTGCCCCGCCCCCTGCGAGGGGGAATGCCGCAGGGAGCGGGTGGATTCCCCGCTGGCGATCTCCAAGCTGAAAAGGTTCGCCGCGGACCGGGTCGACTGGGATACCCTGGCCGTACCGACCATCGAGAAAAAGCCCGAGAGCGAGAGAGTGGCCATCATCGGTGCGGGGCCCGCGGGGCTCTCGGCCGCCTACTTCCTGGCGAGGAAAGGTTATCATCCGACCATTTACGAGAAGGCGCCCCTTGCCGGTGGCGTCCTCCGCTACGGCATCCCGGACTACCGCCTGCCGCCGGCCGTCATCGATCAGGAGGTCGGCTACATCGAGAAGCTGGGCGTGGATATCCGGTTGAACGTCAGCATCGGCAGGGACCGTCCGGTGGGCGGACTCTTCGATGAGGGGTTCAAGGCCGTCTACCTTGCAGCCGGCGCCCCCAGGAGCGTCAAGCTGAACATCGAGAACGAGGATGCCGAGGGCGTTCTGCACGGCATCGATTATCTCAATCTTCTCAATTACAGGCAGCCGGTCAAGACCGGCCGGAAGGTGGTCGTGGTCGGCGGGGGCGATGTGGCCATTGACGCAAGCCGTGAGGCCATCCGGCAGGGTGCGTCGGAGGTGAAGATCCTTTATCGTCGCAGCCGGTCGGAGATGCCGGCGGTCAAGAGCGAGATCGAGGCGGCGGAGGAGGAAGGCATCGGGATCGATCTCCTGGTCAATCCCATTGCCGTCCTGACCGAGGATGGAAAGGTGTCCGGAATCCGCTGCATCAAGATGGAGCTCGGCGAGCCGGACGAATCCGGCAGGAGGAGGCCGGTCCCGGTTGCCGGCTCGGAATTCGACATCCAGTGCGACATGGTGATCCCGGCCATCGGACAGCAGGTCAACCCTGCATTCCTGGAAGGTACCGATGGGGTTCAGATGACCCGCTGGGGGACCGTCGCCGCCGACCCGGTGACCTATCAGACGAGCTTCCCGGGCATCTTTGCGGGCGGGGACCTGTACACTGGCCCGTCCAACGCGGTGGAAGCCGTGGCGGCGGGACAGCAGGCAGCCGTTTCCATGGAAAAATACCTGGTGGGCGAGGAACTGACGGAACGAAGACCCGGCAAGCCGACGGGGACCAACTGGAAGGGAATCCCGAAGGACATCGTGCGGGTGCCTCGGGCGAAGATGCCCGTCCTTCCCGTGGCCCAGCGCATACGCAGCTACGACGAGGTGGAGCTGGGGTTCAGTGAGGAGCAGGCCAGGACCGAGTCCTCCCGCTGCGTGGTTTGCGGCAGTTGCTGCGAGTGCGGGCTCTGCGTCCGCGAGTGCAAGGCGGGCGCCATCGACCATGGGATGACCGACAAAAGGGAGACCGTCGATGTCGGCTCCATCATCATCGCCACCGGCTTCGACCCCATGGATCCCTCCAGGATGACCCGGTACGGCTACGGCAAATACCGGAATGTCTTCACCAACATCGAGTTCGAGCGGCTTTCCAACGCCACCGGCCCGACCTCCGGCAAGCTCAGGAAGCGTGATCTCAAGGACCCGCTGAAGTTCACCGATCCGCCCAGGAGCGTGGCGATCCTCCATTGCATCGGCAGCCGCGACAACAACCACCACGAATACTGCTCCCGCACCTGCTGCATGTACGCCCTCAAGTATGCGCACCTGTTGAAGGACAAATGCGGGCACGATACGGAAGTTTACAACTTCTATATCGACATGCGCTGCTTCGGCAAGGGGTACGAGGAATTCTACAAGAAGGTCCAGGCCGAGGGCGTCAAGATGATCCGCGGCAAGGCCGGCTCAATCACCGAGGACGAGAATGGCATCCTGACCGTCAAGGGAGAGGACACGCTTTCCAACCGGTTGATCGAGATCAAGGTGGACATGGTGATCCTCTGTACCGCCATGGAGCCCAGGCCGGACGCCCCGGATGTCATGCGCAAATTCGGCATCGGCATTGGTCCGGACGGGTTCTTCCAGGAGCAGCATCCCAAGCTTGCCCCGGTCTCGACGCCGACAAGCGGGGTCTTCCTGGCGGGGGCTTGCCAGGGACCGAAGGATATTCCGGACACGGTGGCCCAGGCCAAGGGAGCCGCGGCCGAATGCCTGGCCCTGACCTCGGCGGGTCAGGTCGAGATTCCGCCCATGATATCCAGTATCGACCCTGACATCTGCGTCGGTTGCCGGCTCTGCATCGGGCTCTGCGCCTATTCGGCCATCGAATTCAACGCCAATGCCGGCATCAGCGAGGTCAACAGCGCCATCTGCAAAGGATGCGGAAGCTGTTCCGGCGCCTGCCCGAGCGGCGCAGCCAAGGTGAGACACTTCACCGACAAGCAGATTTTTGCGGAAATAGATGGAATTTTAATCCACTGAGGAGCCCCCGGCGATGAGCGAATCTGAACCCAAAATCGTGGCGTTTTTCTGCAACTGGTGCACCTTCACCGCAGCGGACCTTGCCGGGACTTCCCGGCTCTCTTACCCGGACAACATCAAGATCGTCAGAGTCATGTGCAGCGGCATGGTGGATCCGAAGTTCGTCCTCAAGTCCTTCCTGAATGGCGCGGATGGCGTCCTGATCGGTGGATGCTGGCCTGGGGACTGTCATTACATCAACGGCAACATGAAGGCGCGGCGCCGAGTGGCGCTCCTCACCGAGGTCCTGAAGCAGTACGGAATCGGTGAAGAGCGTTTCTGGCTGCGATGGATTGCCGCCAGCGAAGGAAACATGCTCAAGGAAGTCGCGGATGACATGACCGCGAAACTGAAACAGCTCGGACCAAGCCCTTTGCGGAAGCTGGGCCAAATGGCTGTCTGAGGACACGGAGATGACTCAAAATGGCTAAATTCGCAAGACTGTCGTTCAAGAAAGACGAGCTGAACAGGGAATTGTCCGGGTTTTTCAAAGGCATGCTGGAAAATGGCGCCGTCGACGCAGTTCTCGTTCCCATGGCTCAGAACAGGAAAGGGGTCCGACTCACCCTCATCACCTCGGCGGCCCATGCTCCGCAGGTGGACCCTTTTGCACCGGTAGCCGCCGTAAGCGGCGCCAAGATCGCGTCCTCGCTCACCTGTCGGCCGTCCGGCCGCGGGATCGCCATGGTGCTTCGCCCCTGTGAGATACGGGCCGTGGTCGAGCTCGTCAAGCTCAAGCAGGTGAATCTCGATGACGTCCTCCTGATCGGCATGGATTGTTTCGGCCGTTACGAGAACACGGATTTCACCAGTTTCCAGGCCCAGGGTGGGACGTCCGAGGCCTTCCTGGAGAGCGCCATGGCCGGAAAGACCGCCACCGCGGATTTCGACATCGTCGGCGCGTGCAGGATTTGCGAATTCCCCACGGCCGATAATGTGGACATGAGGCTGTGCGTCCTGGGCGCCGGGAGCGGGAATGTCTTCATCGAGGCCGTGACGGGAAAAGGCGAGGAGGCCCTGGACAAGTCAGGGTTGAAGGCTGGCGAAGCCCCGGCCGGGAGGGACGATGCGGTGAAAAAGCTGGTCGCTGCGCGCACCGAGGCCAGAGATAGGGAATTTGCGGTATATCGCGATCACAACGACAGCTTCGAAGCCCTGACGGACCAGCTGGCTGCCTGCGTCAACTGCTACAACTGCCGGGTCGCATGCCCGGTCTGCTATTGCAAGGAATGCGTCTTCATCACGGATACGTTCCGGCACACCGGCGAACAGTTCATGATGTGGGCGGATCAAAGCGGCAAGCTCAAGATGCCCAACGATACCCTGTTCTATCACCTGACCCGCATGACTCACATGAGCCTCTTCTGTGTAGGCTGCGGCCAGTGCACGAGTGCATGCCCCAACGACATCGACCTGATGCCGCTTTTCAGGACATGCGCCGACCGGACGCAGGCCCGGTTCAACTATCAGGCGGGGCGATCGGTCGATGAAGAGCAGCCCATGGCTGTATTCAACTCGGATGAACTGGTTGAAGTGACCGGTCAGGTCAAATAGGAGCGGTATCATGGCTGAGAAGAAGCCCACGGGCACAGTCCTCGTGGCTGGCGCCGGCATTTCTGGAATCAAGGCGGCCATAGAGCTTGCTGAAACGGGCTACAAGGTCTTGCTGACCGATGATTCACCCCAGATTGGGGGTATCCTGGCCAAGCTGGACTACCAGTTCCCGACCGATCATTGCGGCATTTGCAGGATGCTGCCCCTGGTGGGCCGCGAGTATGCATCCCAGTACTGCATGCGAAAAGGTCTGTTTCATGAAAACGTGGAAATCCTTCCGTTCACGGAGATCTCCTCCGTGCAGGGAGAAGGGGGCGGCTACAGGGTCGAGCTCCTCAAGAAGGCGCGCCTCGTCGATCCGTCCATCTGCAACGAGATGGGGGAGTGCATGGACGTCTGTCCCGTGGAGGTCGAAGATGAGCTCAACCATCGGCTGACCAGGCGGAAGGCCATCTATCAGCCGATCCCTCACACCACGCCCAGGATGCTGCTCATCGACAAGGAGGCCTGCACCCGTTGTGGTGAGTGTCTCAAGGTGTGCGGGACCCATGCCATCGATCTGGATGCCCGTGACGAGGTGGAGACCCGGGAGGTCCACTCCATCATCCTGGCCTCGGGGGTGAAGCTCTACAACACCCGGGAGTTCGACGACGCCAGGTCGTACGCCGTCTCGCCGGACGTCGTCTCATCCCTTGCCTTTGAACGCATGTTGAGCTCCTCCGGTACTTACAGGGGGGATGTGATCAGGCGGCCTTCCGACGGCAGACCCGCCGGGAACATCGCCTGGATCCAGTGCATGGGGTCCCGGAACAGGCGCCAGAACAGGGACTACTGCTCTTCCATCTGCTGCATGTTTGCCCTCAAGGAGGCGGTTCTGGCCAAACGATATGGGGGGCGGGACGTTGAGACCACCATTTTCTACATGGACATGCGGACCTTCGGCAAGGGCTTCCAGCAGTACCGGGACAAGGCCGTGGAGGAGCACGGGGTGAAGCTCATCCGCTGCAGGGTGCAGGGGGTCACCCTCAACCCCGACGGCAGCCTGAAGATACGGTATCTCGATCCCGAGACCAACGAATTCTTCGTGAAGGACTATGACCTGGTTGTCCTGTCGACGGGCCAGGTCCCCTATGAGACCCACGGGAAATGGGCCGAGCTGTTGAATGCACCCCTCGATCCCGGTGGCCTTCTCGCCACCGACCCGGGCAGCAGGACCCGGGTGGCGGGCAAACCGGGCCTCTTCCTCTGCGGCTCCCTCATGGGGCTCACCGATGTCAGTGAGGCGGCGACCAGCGGCATCGCCGCGGCGGGCGAAGCATGCAGTTTTCTCAAATCCCTGGGTGTGGACGCCATGGAGGAGGAAGCCCTTGCCGAGCCGGCCGCGCGTGAACGTGAGATGCCCCTGGTCGCGGTGGCCCTTTGCAGATGCGGTGAAAAGGCGGGTGCGCAGGGGCTCGATCACGAGCTTCTCGGCGGTGCATTGAAACGCACCCCCGGTGTTGGCGAGGTCCGTGTCATCGATTCCCTGTGCACGGCGAACGGAGAGACGGCCATCGTCGACCTGCTCGGCAAGACCCCATGCAATCGGCTGCTGATCGGAGCCTGTCAGCCCTTCATGTACAGGCGGAAGCTGAAAAACGTGGCCAGGCTGGCCGGATTCAACTCCTCCATGGTCGAGGTCTTCGACCTGCTTGGATTCGCCAGAAGGGGAATGGTCGATACATCGGCCGGCGACTGGACCTTGCGGGCGGCCCGCGAAGTGAAGGCGGAAATAGAAAAGCTGAAGTACAAACCGGCCCTTCGGGTGAGCGCCCTGCCCATCAACCAGACCGCCCTCGTGGTCGGCGGGGGAATCGGCGGAATGCGGGCCGCCTTGTCGCTGGCCGACAGGGGGGTGCCGGTTCACCTGGTTGAAAAGGGGCCGCACCTGGGCGGGTACCTCGGCAATCAGGTGGAGCACACGGTGGACGGCCTGGCTCCCGTGGCCATGGCCTCGGACATGAAGCTGAAAGTGTTCGAAAGCAGGAACATCACCGTCCATCTGAATTGCGAGGTCGAGGAAACCGTCGGCACCCTTGGCGCCTTCGAGTCGAAACTGAGCTTCAAGGACACGGGAGAGAGCACGTATCTGCATCATGGCGCGGCCATCCTTGCCACGGGCGGGCGTGAAGGAGCCACCACCGAATACGGTTACGGACTTTCGGAAACGGTCTTGACCCAGGCAGAGCTGAAGCAGGGTCTGGCCAGCGGGAGCATCGATGTCGGCGAGATCGAAAGCGTCGTGATGATTCAGTGCGTGGGCTCGAGGCAGAAGGAGGGGCGCCCGTACTGCAGCCGTATCTGCTGCATGGGAGCCATCGGGAATGCGCTGAAGATCAAGGAGATGAATCCCGACGCTCGGGTCATCATCCTTTACCGCGATGTCATGACGTACGGCTTTTATGAACAGTTCTATTCCAGGGCGAGGGCGGCCGGGATCATCTTCATGAACTACGGCCTTGACAGTAAGCCCGAGGTGGAGATGGTCGAGGGGAAACCGGTTGTTGAATTCACGGACCCTGTCCTCAACATGGACATGGAACTGCCCGCGGATCTCCTGGTGCTCTCCACCGGTGTGGACCCCGACGAGTCCAACGCAAGACTTGCCGAAGCCTTCAAGATTTCGTTGACCGATGACGGCTTCCTGGCCGAGGCGGATTCCAAGTGGCGTCCCGTCGAATTCCAGAAGATCGGGCTCTACCTGGCGGGAACGGCCCATTCTCCCATGCCCCTCCCTGACGTGATCATACAGGCCGAGGCGGCAGCCCAGAAAGCCTATGCGTACCTGTCCGGTCGCGAGGTTCACACGGCCTCGGTCACCTCCAGGGTGAAAGACGCCCTGTGCATCCGTTGCCAGAGGTGTGTGAGCATCTGCCCGTACGGGGCGCGGTCCTACAACGCCGTGGACAAATGCATCGACGTCGATGGGGCCGCATGCCAGGCGTGCGGCGCCTGTGCCGCGGAGTGCCAGAACAATGCGGCCGAGGTCGCCGCATGGAGCGACAAACAGTTGATGGCTGTCATCGATGCTCAGCTCATGGACATTCTCCTTACGTCAACTGCGCGATGAGAGGTGTTGATCATGGATTTGAAGGAAGGATCCATCAAGGATCTGTGGAAGGACATCTACAACTCGGGAAATCTCCACTTTTGCTTCAACTGCAGCACCTGTGTGTCCGGATGTCCTGCCTCCCATGGGGATCCTCCGCTCCTGGTCAGGAATCTGGCCCGCAAGGTGATCCTGGGGCTCGAGGAGGAGCTCCTGCAGGATGATACCCCCTGGGCCTGTGTCTCGTGCTCCCGGTGCGAGGAAATGTGCCCGATGAACGTCATGCCGTTCGAGATGATTCTCGCCATCAGGCAATGGCAGAGCAGAAACGATGAAACCCGGGTGCCGACCGCCATCGTCGAGATTTACAAGAGGGGGTACACACAGGCTGTCGGTGTGAACAAGGAGCTGCGCGAGTCCTTGGGGCTGCCCCAGTTGAGGACATTGACCGAAAACCCGGAACAGTTGGCGCTGTTTCGTGAGATGCTCATGAAGACCCGGGTATGCAGCGACAACGACTACATGTTCGGTGAATGATCAAGAGCCGCCTTCGGCTGAGCTTGCTTGTATCACTTGGCGGTCATGGGTGAACGGTGAGAATGAGCCGTCCGAGACAGGCCATGGGCGATCATATCGACACAGATGAGGACGAGCAGATGCAATTGTGCTTTTTTCCCGGCTGTAACATACCCGCGGTCCGGCCGGACGTGGAGCGGGCCATAAGGGCGTCCATGTCCGTTCTTGGCATTGATCTGGTGGATGCTGACAACTATGTCTGCTGTCCGGCCTTCGGTGCGTTTCCGTCGTGCGACGAAGACGCCTGGATGGCGACAAGCGGCTGGAATCTTTCCATCGGCGAGGAGAAGGGGTGCGATTTCGTCGTCCAGTGCGGTTCGTGTTACAGCGTCCTGCGCATGGCGCGCGAGCATCTGCTCCATGATGCCCAAAAGATGGCGCGGCTCAATGAGCTGCTCGAGCCCGCCGGGCGGCAGGTCACGGGAAAATTCAAGATACGCCATATATCCGAGGTCCTTTACAGGGAGATCGGTCCGGAGAAGATTGCCGCGAATATCAAGATGAGCCTCAAGGGACTCCATGGCGTGGTGCAGTATCCCTGCCATACTCTGTTTCCCAGTGAGGTGGTGGGGTTTGAGGATTCCGCACGGGCGCCCAAGGGGATGCGCCTGTTGACGGAGGCCCTCGGGGCCACGGTGGACGCCTACAGCCGTGAAATGCAATGCTGCGGGGGGGCGGGGGGATTCATGAAGAGCACTCCGGAGCAGGCCATCGAGTTCGCGAAGACGAAGTTCGACGCGATCCTCGAGGAAACGGGGGCCGACTTCATCGCCGTCTCCTGCGGCACCTGTCTCATGCACATGGAAAGAATCCAGAACACGCTGAATCAGCGGCTTGGCGAGGAACGATACAGGATACCGGTTTTCGACTACAACCAGCTGCTCGCCCTCTGCCTGGGGTTTGAAGCGTCGCAGGTGTCATCCATCTGCAATGTTCCGAGGGACTCCGTCGTGAGACGCCTGGTACCCGTCGATTCCACCGCATGACGGGCTCCGCGGGGCAAGATCGTCGAATGCTGTCTCCGCAAAAGGACGAGGGTTGAGCATGGGTGAGCTCGCGGTTCCGATTCAGGCCAGGTTCCATGGCGGATAAGAAGATCCTGGTGGTGGACGATGAAGAAGGGATTCGGAGGGTGCTCCGCCTGTCGCTGAGCGAGAGCGGTTATCGGGTCCTGACCGCGGGAACGGCCACGGACGCCCTGGAAATCATCCGTGTCGAGCGTCCGCCCATTGTGCTGGCCGACATCATTATGCCCGGCATGGACGGGATCGAGCTCCTTCAGAGGATCAAGAAGGAGAATCCCGATACGGAAGTGATCATGATGACCGGTGATGTCGATGGCGAGCTGGCCGTAAACAGCCTTCGCTGCGATGCAGCGGACTTCATCGCGAAGCCCATCAGCTATGGTGCCATCGAGACAGCGTTGAAACGTCTGCGCACCAGATCAAGGTGAAAGTGGACCGTGTCGTGTTCCCGCGGTTCCTGAGAAGGGAGTGATCGACCATGGCTAAAAAAGTCCTCATCGTGGACGACGAACTGGATATTCGGGTGTTCATGTCGACCCTGCTCGAAACGAACGGCTACAGGCCGATTGCCACGGAAGATGGAAAGCTGGGAATCGAGCTGGCTCGAAAGCACAAGCCGTCCCTGGTGATCATGGACATCATGATGCCCAGGGAAAGCGGCATCAACCTCTATCGCGAGCTCAAGAAAGACCCTGGCCTCAGGAGTGTCCCCGACATCATGGTCTCTGCCATCGCCCAGAAGACCTTCCTGCACTCTCAACAACTGCTCGATGCCTACGAAGGCGGCCAGATCCCCGAGCCCGCGGCATACATCGAGAAGCCCGCCGAGCCCCACGAGCTCCTCCAGGCGGTCCAAAGGGCTTTGCCCTGACGGGACGCCGGAAGCCGGTCTGGACCGCACCTTTTTGACTCATGCTCCCGGGTTTTCAATTGTCCCCCCATCCGCCTTCGTGTTAGAGTTTTCGTGGGTAACCGAAATGCCTTCCGGGGTATTTCAATCACCACCCAAAAAGCCTCTGCTTGACCGTAATGGCCAACCTCCAACCGGCAGAGGCTTTTTTCGATTTTGACCTGCCTGGACTCGAGGGTTTCATGAATCAGGACGACGAGAAGCTTCTTCGCATGAGCAAGGAGATCGTGATCAAATTCATCGAACTGGGCAGGGTCTCGCCCAGCAACTTCGACCAGCAGTTTCGAAGCGTATTCTGGACGTTGAAGGACACTCTGGTCGGCGCCCAGGTGCCCGATCTCAAACCCGAGCTCCTCCTTTCCGACCGGAAGCAGGAGGAATAAGGTGGGCATCGACTCGGATGGTTGAAGGTGACCAAGCGGCCTTTCAAGAGAGCCTGGATCCTGGGCCTGACCGTTGCCCTGGGAATATCGCTGGCGGCCTGGAAGACCGACCGGGACATGCTCCCATTCCCTGACGACCTGACCGCGGAGACCCTGAGGATCGTCCAGCCCCAGGTCCTGGATCGCCATGAAATACCGCTTTCCACAACCTATGTGAATCCCTGGAACGTTCACGATTGTACTCCCCTGCATCGCATCCCGCCCCTCCTGCGGCAGGCATTCATCCTCTCCGAGGACAGGCGTTACCTTTGGCACGGCGGCGTCGATTGGCCCGCCAGATTCCATGCCCTCGCCCTGAATCTGGCGGCGGGCCGCGTGGTGCGGGGTGCCAGTACCATTTCAGAGCAGGTCGTGCGCATGCTGCATCCGCGACCCAGAACCGTATGGTCCCGCTGGGTGGAAGGTTTCGAGGCGTACGACCTCGAGTCCCGGTTTTCCAAGGCCGAAATCCTCGAGATCTACCTGAACCAGGTTCCCTATGCTCGCCAGCGCAGGGGAGTTGCCCAGGCCGCGCGGCTCTACTTCGATCGGGACCTTCCCCTCCTGAATCAGCGAGAGGTACTCGCCCTGGTCGTCCTGGTCCGGTCCCCCGGCCGCCTGGATCTTTTCGGAGACCCGTCGGCTCTGGATCGGAGGATCGATGGGCTGAGTCAGCGGCTGTTTGAGGCAGGGCTGATTTCCGAAAGGGATCTCGAGCTTGTCGGAAGCTCGACCCTGCTGCTTCAACCCGCCGAGCTGACCGTCCATGCCGGCCACTACGTCCGGCATGTTCTGGCCGAAGCGCGACAGTCGGACGCCGGGGAGCCAAAACGGCGCACAACCCTGGACGCCATGCTTCAGATGAAGCTTCAGGATATCCTGGACAGGAGCCTCAAGGATATGGGGGATCGGGATACCGCCAACGGGGCCATACTGGTGGCGGATCATCGGGCCAACGAGATTCTGGCTTGGGTGAATGGCGGCGGCTCGTGGCATGCCAGGTCCGGCTCATGGATCGATGCCGTCACTTTACCCAGGCAGCCGGGTTCAACTCTGAAGCCTTTTCTTTATTCGCTGGCACTCGAAAAGGGCTGGACGCCGGCGACAATCCTCGACGACTCGCCCCTTTCGGAGCCCCTGAGGTCGGGGCTGCATGCATTCCGCAACTACAGCCGCATTCACTATGGCCCCCTGCGCCTGAGGGAGGCTCTGGGCAACTCCCTCAACATCCCGGCCGTTCGCGCCATTCAATTCACGGGGGTTCGTGCTTTTCTCGATCGCCTCCGGGAGCTTGGCTTCACGACCCTGGACCGAGGTCCCGACCATTATGGCCAGGGCCTGGCCCTGGGAGACGGCGAAGTCAGCCTTCTGGAGCTGGTTCAGGCTTATGCCTGTCTTGCCCGCGGGGGACGATTCCTGCCTCTGGCGTGGAGGGCCTCATCCCCTGGCGGTCCGCAACAGCAGCCGCGACAGGTCATCGACGACGAGATCGCCTCCCTCATCGCCCATATCCTTGCGGACCCCCAGGCTCGGAAGCTGGAGTTCGGAGAGGGACATCTGCTGAGTCTCCCCGTTGAGACCGCCGTCAAGACGGGCACATCCAGCGATCATCGGGACGCCTGGGCTGTCGGCTTCTCTCGTAGCCTCGTGGTGGGCGTCTGGATGGGGAACCTCGACCGGAGACCCACCCGCAGGCTGACCGGAACCACGGGTCCGGGACTGGTACTGAGAGCTGTTTTCGCGGAGCTCAACGGCAGGGTCGCACCCGGTCCCCTGGCCATCAGCCCGCGTCTCGTCCGAAAAGCGATCTGCCGGAGGAGCGGGCGACTCCCCGGTCAGGATTGTCCCCTGGCCCATGAGCTTTTTGTGCCGGGCTCCGAACCGACGCAGACGTGTGACCTGTCCCACGATGTCCGCGCCGGGACCAACACCGCGCCGGGAGGCTCGAGGGCTCCCCGTTCGGGCATCCAGCTGGTTCAGCCCGTGGCGGGCCTTGAGCTGGCCATGGATCCCAGGGTGCCTGACTCCCTGCAGGCTTTTTCATTGATCCTTCCCAGGGGATTGCCTTACAGGAAGGTCGAATGGCTGATGGATGGCGGCCTCGCGGGCACGACCGGCCCGGGCGCCAATCGTTTCGACTGGAGCATGACGAAGGGCTTCCATACGGTACAGGCCCGCCTCTGGTTCAATGAGGACCGCGAAGCCGTGGAGACCGCGCCCGTGACGTTCCTTGTGCGCTGAACCCCAACCGCTTGCGAAGCCCGGCCGTTTCCGAAGCCCTTGATGCATGAGCCCGGGCGATGGCCGAGCCGTTTTCCCGTTCCGTTGTCACTCGAGCCAACGACAGGAACCCAAAACGCATGGATGTTGACAAGATCTCCGGCTTGAAAATCACGCACAAGGACAGGGTCCGCCCCGCCCGCGGGAGGATCGGAGCCTACGCTGGCGGATTGCTTCTTATCGTTGTTGCCCTGGCGGGAGCTTTCGTGCTTCATGGACAGGGCTTCCTCACACGGGCCACATCCGTGGAATTGGTCACCGTGAATCCGGTCTACCCGTCGCAGGTGGTCACGGAATTCAACGCGAGCGGCTATGTGGTGGCGCAACGACGGGCCGCGGTGGCATCCAAGGGCACGGGCCGCCTGGACCAGCTCACCGTCCGCGAAGGAAGCCGCGTGAAGGAAGGCGATGTGCTGGCCAGGCTCGAAAACGATGACCTCAGGGCCGAGAAGGAGCAGGTCCTCTCTCAGATCGCCGCGGCGCGGGCCGAGCTGGCCCGGGCCGAAACCGACCTTGGCATGGCCCAGCGCCAGCACACGAGGTTGAAGCACCTGTGGGACCAAAGGGTCGCGGCCAAGGTGGACTTCGAGAACGCGAGAGACCAGCATCAAAGAGCCAGGGCAGCTGTTGAATCGGCCAAAGGCAACATCAGGGCCCTTGAGGCCGGCCTGAAACGGGCCCAGATCCTCATCGAGTACACGGTGATCCGGGCGCCCTTCGACGGAGTGGTGCTCACCAAGGATGCCGATGTGGGAGAGGTGGTGGCTCCCTTTGGCTCCTCCCTCAATGCAAAGGCGGCAGTGGTCACCATGGCGGACATGTCGTCCCTCATGGTTCAGGTGGATGTTTCGGAGTCCTCGCTCCCCAGGGTCCGCGAGGGGCAGCCCTGCGAGATCCAGCTGGACGCCCTTCCCGAAGCCCGCCTTTACGGCAGTGTTCGCACCGTGGTTCCCACGGCGGATCGCACGCGGGGAACCGTTCTCGTCAAGATCCAGTTCGACCATCTCGATCCAAGGGTGCTTCCGGAAATGAGCGCCCGCGTGTCGTTTCTGTCGCGGAGACTGGAAGACCACGAGTTGAGGCCCTTTCTGGGCGTCCACCGTGACGCGTTGACTCAGCGCGACCAGGGTATGGGGATGTTCAGGGTCGAGGAGACGCAGGCGAGATGGGCTCCCCTGGCGCAGGTGAACGTGATGGGCGATTATGTTCGCCTCGAAGCCCCGTGGAAGGCGGGAGACCGCATCGTTCGCAAACCTCCCCCCACCCTCCGGGATGGTGCACGCGTGTCCCTGCCGGATTAGCCGCTGGACCGGGAAGGTCCGCAGGCTTGATCATTTCCCCAGGCAGCCTCGGGGCGTGGCTGGTTTTCAACTCGAAACCCGAAAGTCGAAACTTGTCAGAACGGTTCCTCATGCCCCCCTGCGGCACCCGAAACGATGAAAAGGGAGTCACGGGGAGCTGGTTTTCAACCTGGAACCTTAAACCTTAAACTTGAGACTTTTCTTAGCAGCTGATGGTGGTGATCGAAGAGGTGTACAAATCCTATCGCCGGGGGGCCCAGGAAGTCCCGGTTCTGCGCGGAATCAGCCTGAACATCGAGCAGGGAAGCTTTGTCGCCCTGATGGGGCCGTCGGGCTCCGGCAAGACGACTCTCCTCAACCTCATCGCAGGCATCGACCGACCGGACTCCGGCCGTCTGACCATCGCTTCCACGGACATCACCCAGCTGGATGATACGGAGATGGCCCGCTGGAGAGCCAACCACATTGGCTTCATCTTTCAATTCTACAACCTGATGCCGGTCCTGACGGCCCTCGAGAACGTGGAGCTTCCCCTGCTGCTCCATCGTCTGAACCGCCGCGAGCGCCGTGAGCATGCCCTCCTGGCCCTGGAGCTCGTGGGGCTGACCGACCGGCTCCATCACTATCCGAGGGAGCTTTCGGGGGGGCAGCAGCAGCGTGTGGCCATTGCGCGGGCCCTCGTGACGGATCCCCTTCTCATCATGGCCGACGAGCCCACGGGAGACCTGGACAAGCAGTCCGCGACGGACGTCCTGGACCTCATCGAGGAGCTCAATCGCGGCTCCGGCAAAACCGTCATCATGGTGACCCATGATCCCAGGGCTGCTGAACGGGCTCTCACCATCCATCATCTGGACAAGGGCGTGTTGAACAATCCGGGCACATAGGAATTGAAGACGCGGGGGGCATGAGCTGAAAGCTCGAGCCCACCGGAGAAACGGGACCAGGCTTCCAGGGACCGCGGCGAAACCGTGGGACCTTCGAGAAGAGCTGAAGCAGTCATGGAGCTATTCAAGATCATCATCCGAAACAGCCTGCGCCACCGCCTGCGGGCTTCCCTCACGGTGGTGGGCATGGCCGTCGCCATTCTGGCCTTCTGCCTGCTTCAGACCACGGTTGAGGCCTGGTACGGCGGAGTCGCCGCAGCATCTCCAAACCGTCTGATCTCCCGAAACGCCGTCTCCTTGATTTTCACACTGCCCATCACCTATCGACAGCGCATCCTGCAGGTTCCCGAAGTGAACCAGGTGGCTTACGCCAACTGGTTTGGCGGGGTGTACATCGATGAGCGTCATTTCTTCCCGAGGATGGCCGTTGGGCCTCCCAATTTCTTCGATCTCTTTCCCGAGCTCATCATTCCACGGGAGCACCTCCGGGCATTCTGGACCCAGCGCAATGGGTGCATTGTGGGACAGAAGCTCATCAAACAACACGGGTGGGAGCTGGGGGACACCATCACCCTGACCGGAAACATCTATCCCGGCGAATGGCGGCTGGTGCTGGTCGGAGTCTATCGGGGCGCCACCCGATCCACCGACGAGACCCAGATGTTCTTCCGCTGGGACTACCTGGACGAGGCCGTGAAGAAGACCCCCATGGAGAGTGGGCAGGTGGGCTGGTACATCATCCAGATCGACAATCCCCAGAACGCCGGGGCGGTGTCCCAGAACGTGGACGGCCTGTTCAAGAATTCCCTGGCCGAAACGCTGACGGAGACGGAAAAGGCCTTTCAGATGGGATTCGTGGCCATGACGGAGGCGCTGGTCGTGGCCATACGCATCGTGTCTTTCGTGGTCATCGGCGTGATCCTGGTCATTCTGGCCAACACCATGGCCATGACGGCCCGCGAGCGCATGTCGGAATACGCGACGCTCAAAACGCTGGGCTTCGGAAACCTGTTCATCGCCAAGCTCATCGGTGGAGAATCCCTGACACTCGCGCTGCTCGGGGGACTCCTCGGCATGGGACTTTCGTTTCCCGCCGCACAGGTTTTTTCGGAAAGACTCGGAACCATTCTTCCCGTCTTCCGTATTCAAGGCAAAACGCTGTTGCTTGCGGCGGTCATGTGCTGCGCCATCGGCCTGCTTGCAGCGCTCTTTCCGGTCTGGCGCGCCACGCGAATCAAGATCGTCGACGCCCTGACCCATATCGGATGAGTCGACGGGAGCTCAAAGGGGGCACCATTGGCAGAGGGCTCGGAATGGAAAAGGCGGGCCGGAATCCACCTGATGGTCGGATTCCGGGGAGTGCGGTTGGAAGAGGAACTGGAGGGGCTTATCCGCGACCACCACATTGGCGGAGCCGTCCTTTTCAGACGAAACATTGAAAACCCGGAGCAGCTTCGGGAGCTCGTCCGTTCCGCGCGGGAATGCGCGAGGCGTCACCTCGGCAGGCCGATTCTCCTGGCCGTCGACCAGGAGGGCGGGCCGGTTCAGCGGCTGAAATCGCCGCCTTTCGAGAGGCTGCCCTCGGCCAGGGCACTGGCAAACGAGGGGCGGGAGTCAGTTCGAGGATGGGCTGCCACCGCGGCCCGCGAGCTCAAGAGCTTCGGCATGCATATCAACCTCGCCCCCGTTCTCGACGTGCTTCCGGAGGATCATTCCGAGCACTTCATGGCGGAGCGATGTCTGGGCTCGGACCCGCTGCAGGTCGCGGAGCTCGGATGCGCGTGGATCGAGGCCCTCCAGCAGGAGGGCGTTTCGGCCACCGCCAAGCATTTCCCCGGTTTGGGTCATGCCCAGTCGGATCCCCACCACTACGCGACCGTCATTCAGTGGGCGAACGAAGCATCGACGGAGAGAGACCTGGAGCCTTTCCGTCAGGCCGTCGCCCATGGGGTGCACTGCGTCATGACCTCACACTCTCTCTACCCGGCCGTGGACGCTGAATGGCCCGCGACCCTTTCGCCGACCCTGTGCTCCCAATGGCTGCGCCATCGCCTGGGCTTCGACGGGGTCCTCCTCAGCGATGACCTGGACATGGCCGCGGTAGCCCGGCGGTTTACCTGGGAGACCGTTGCACGCCAGGGAATCCTCGCCACCATCGACTTCTTTCTCCTATGCCAGAATCCGGAGAACATCGGCCCATTCGCTCTGGAGCTCACCGGCTGGCTGGGTCGCAGCCCTGAGCTGGCAGCCCTGCATGACCGATCGGTGAGCCGCATCGAGACACTCTACCGTCGCCTGGGGCTGACCTGGCGGGCCGGATGACACGCGGGATGAGCACGCGCGTGCATTTGCTCTTTGTGAGCTGCATCAATCATGGTAGTCTCGAAGGGACAACCTTTCTCGCCTATTTCCAGCTTTCCAATGGATCCACTCAAAAAGGGGATGACGATGAAAAAAGCATTCATCTCACTGGTCTGTATTTTCTGCCTGGCTCCCTGGAGCAACGCATCCGCCGTGGAGATGGGGATCATCACCGGCAAGGAGAAGGGGACTTACTTTCAATTCGGGTTGAACCTCCAGCAGTTGGTGCAGCAGCACGGCATTCAGCTGAACGTCATCCCCTCCGAAGGGTCCATTGAGAACATCTATGCGGTCTACAAGAGGCCGGGGGTTCCGATGGGGATTGTTCAATCCGATGTTCTCGCTTTCGTGGCCAAGGTTCAGACGAGTCAGCTCCTCAAGAACGTCGCCAGGAAGATCAAGATGGTATATCCTCTTTATAATGAGGAGGTGCACCTGGTCGGTCGCAAGGGGATAGCGAGCTTTGACGACCTGGCGGGGAAGCGCGTTGCATTGGGCGAAGAAGGCAGCGGCACCTATCTCACGTCGAAGCTGCTCTTCGAGGTCTCGAAAGTGAATCCGAAGGAAATGGTGCTCATCGGCACCGATCAGGCCCTCGCAAAGCTCAAGGCCGGCGCCATCGACGCCATGTTCTATGTGGCCGGGGTGCCCGTGAAACTGTTCACCGAGGGGATCACGGAAAGCGACAACCTGCAGATCATTCCCATCACCAATCGGGACCTTCAGCAATTCTATCCCACGGCCGAGATCCCCGCGGGCACTTACCCCTGGCAGCAGGAAGCCGTTCCCACCATCGCGGTCAAGGCTGTGCTGGTTTCCTTTGATTTTCGCACGGCAAACTGTGAGAATGTAGGGAAGTTTGCGGGCATACTCTCCGAAAATATAGACTGGCTGAGGCAAAACGGCCACCCCAAGTGGAAGGCGGTTGACCTGGATTACACGCTCAAGGGATGGGAGCAGTACGACTGCGTGCAGAAGTATGCTCCGCCCAGGCAAAAACCTAGAGCCAAGGATCCTTCGCAGCTCAACCCGGTGCTGGATGCCATTCGAGAAATCCTCGAGTAGCTTCCGGGACATGCGACCAGGCATGGATGACGTCATGTACCTCGAATTCTATGGACTGCTCAAGGAGCCGTTCCACATCACCCCCGACCCCGAGTTTCTCTACCTGAGCCCCAGTCACAAGGAGGCGCTCGGGGTGATTCTCTTCGGAGTCGAAAACCGGGCCGGCTTCATGATGATCACCGGTGGGGTCGGCCTCGGCAAGACCACGATCCTGCGGTCGGCCCTGCAGCAGTTCGACCGCGAGCGCGTCAAGACCGTCCTTGTCTTCAACCCCTGCCTCTCCTACCGGGATCTGGTCAGACTGATCTATGAGGAGCTTGGTCTGGACGTTCCGGAGGGCGAGGACCAGTTTCAGCTCATCCAGAGGCTTCACCTGGCGCTTATCGAGGAGTACAAAAAGGGCAACAATGTCGTTCTGGTCATCGACGAGGCCCAGAACATGCCCGTCGAGACCCTCGAAAACCTGAGGATGCTCTCCAACCTGGAGACCAGCAAGGACAAGCTGCTGCAGATCATCCTGGTGGGCCAGCAGCCCGAGCTTGAAAACCTGCTCAATACCGAGGCACTTCGCCAGCTCAAGCAGAGGATCGCCCACCGGGCCACGCTGATCAAGCTGACCCCCAAGGAGAGCGCGGATTATATCCGGCACAGGCTCGACATCGCGTTGGGGGTGAAGTCAGGGCCGTTGTCGAAGCAGGCCATCAACAAGATCGTGAGCCATTGCGACGGCGTGCCGCGCTGCATCAACATCATCTGCAGCAACGCCCTGGTCTCGGGGTATGGATCGGGGCAGAACCCCATCGGCCCGAAGCTTGTGCAGGAAGTGATCGATGATCTCGAAGGACGGGTCGGGACCAGCTGGAGGAAGTGGGCTTGGGCTCCCGCTGCCCTGGTGCTGGTGGCCGCGCTCCTCTACCTCTTCATGACCGGCAGGATACTTTCCCAGAGGGTAGCCGTTGGGCCGGCAACGGCCCCGCAAAAGGCCCTCGAAGCCGCTTCACCCACTGCTCAGCCTCCGAATGCGGAGAAGAAGAGCGTTGCATCGACCGCTCCCGAGGGCAGGCCTGCCAAAGACGTCAAGGAGGGAGCTGAAAGGTCGGGAGCCGCCACCAAGGCTCCGATGAGCACTGACGCTCCCGTCGCCGCGCCGGCTGCCGCTCCGGTCGCCACTCCGAGCTCGCGGGGGCCCGCGGCCGCCGAAGAGCCTTCCAGGCCCTCTGCTGCATCGACTTCGGCAACCGCGGATCGCGTGGAAGCCAGGGAGCCGCCGCCTGCACCCCAGCCCCAGCCCCAGGCGGCTCAGGCCACTGAGATTCCGCCTCCATCCGAAAAGCCCCCGGCGACGCGGGAGTCCACACCTCCTCGAACCGATGCCGCATCGGCCCCGGCTTCACAGGGGGCAGCGGGGGATGCTCGACCAGCGCCCAGGTCAGAGCCGGCCCAGGCCCCTCCCCTTCCTCCACAACCGGTTGCGACGGCGCCGGAAAAGCCCCCCGCCGCAAAACCCGAGAGCCCCGCTCCCGCAGCCACTGCCGCATCACCAGCCGCCAAGGGGAAGCCTTCCGAGAAAAAGGAGGCGCCAGACCCTGGAGACCTCATCGATTGGCTTATTGACAAACGTGCCCGCCAGAGAGGAGCCGGCTCAAACTAGGATCTCATCCGAGTGGTTAGCTTTTGGCGGTTAGCTTTTAGCAAAAGAAATCAGCAAGTTATACTTCAGAGGCTCTCAGCCGCCGGATAAGCTGGCTCCCAAGCTCGAGCTTGGGAGCCAGCTTATCCGGGCGGTCATTTCCGCCCGAGTGTAAAGAATCTTCCTGTGCAGTTCCTCATGCCCATCCGGGCCACCCGAAGCAATGAAAAGAGGCTCGCGTGAGCTGGGTTTCAACCTTAAACTTGAAACCTTAAACTTGAAACTTCTCGGAGCAGCACTCAAACCACATCACCTGACGGTCACCCGGCGGCTTTCAGGCCGAAGGAGTAACCCGGCTCCGCTCCTGTTGGGCCAGATGCCGCGCCTCTTCCATGATGCGCTTGAGGGGGATCTTCGTTTCACGGGCCAGTCGAACGCAGTCCTCGTACTCCGGAGCCACGTTGAGCATTTCTCCCGGGCCCCAGGCCACCTTGCACCGCACCACACCGTAAGACGTCCGCACCTCGTGGATTTCGCGGCGGGCCTTCAGTCGATGACTCAGGGACCAGCGCACCCCGATGGTGGTGGTCTCACAGAGCAGGACCTGGATGCAGTCCTCCTTCTTGTAGACGGGGCACATGGCCGAGATGAGGGTTGCGGGACGGTTCTTCTTCATTTGTACCGGTGTGAGGGTAACGTCGAGGGCGCCGGCTCCGAAGAGTCGTTCCATAACGAAGTCATAGAGCTCCGGGTTCATGTCGTCGATATTGGCTTCCAAGAACGCCACCGAATCGTGCTCGAGACCCGCCATCCCGGGCTGGCTCTCCCCGATCAGGAGGCGCAGGAGGTTCGGGACGGGCAGTTCCTTGCGCCCGGCCCCATAGCCGATGCGCTCGACGACCATGGTCGGCAGCGGTCCAAAGTCGATGGCCAGCGAAGTCAGAATGGCGGCGCCGGTGGGCGTCAGAAGCTCCGCCCGCAGCCCCGACGAGTAGACGGGAATCCCCTTGGTGAGCTCGGCCGTGGCCGGCGCGGGAACCGGAAGCTCCCCGTGCGCGCATCGCACGGTCCCGCCCCCGACATTCAGGGGCGAGCAGCAGATGCGCTCGATGCCCAGCAATTCAAGCCCAGCCACGGCTCCCACAACGTCCACGATGGTGTCCAGGGCGCCCACCTCGTGAAAATGGACTGCATCGACGCTGGTGCGGTGCACCCTGGCTTCGGACTCGGCCAGTCGGCGGAAGATGCTCAGACACTTTTCCTGGATGACTGGAGCCAGGCCGCTACCCTGCACGATGGCCTCCAGGTCCCTGAGATGGCGATGCGCATGATGATGCGACTCTCCGCAGACCACCGTGGCCAGGCTCCCGCCGATGCCGGCCCTGTTCACAGGCTGGACTTCAATGGAGAAGTCGTGAATGGGGAGCTTCGCCAGCTCGCATCTCAGCGTCTCGAGGTCGAGGCCGGCATCCAGCATGGCTCCGAGGATCATGTCTCCGCTGGCTCCGGAAAAGCAGTCGAAATAGGCGGTTCTCATCGGTCCTCCACCGTCGGGCTGATGCCCCCCTCTGACGTTGCATCGCCTCCGCGGGCGCCGGTGGCGATGCGATTGATGAGAGTGGCCTGGTAACCCGCCCCGAAACCGTTGTCGATGTTCACGACCGAGACGCCGGCCGCGCAGCTGTTGAGCATGCTCAAGAGGGCCGCCACTCCGCCGAAGCTCGCCCCGTAGCCGATGCTCGTCGGCACGCCGATGACGGGGCAAGGAACCAGCCCCCCCACAACGCTGGCCAAAGCTCCCTCCATCCCCGCCACGACCACGATGGCATTGGCGTTCAGGAGCTCCCCCATCACATCCAGCAGCCGATGAATTCCGGCCACCCCCACGTCATAGAGCCGCTTCACCCGGCTGCCCAGGACTTCGGCCGTCACCGCGGCCTCCTCGGCAACGCGCAGGTCAGCCGTGCCGGCGCTCACGACGACAACGCTCCCGACGGCCTCGACGGGCCTCGGGTTGATGACGGCGATTCTGGCCATGTCGTGGTAACGGCATTCCACCCCCGTCCGTCGGATGGCGTCGAACGCCTCCGGCGTGGCCCAGGTGGCCAGGACGTTCACATGATGCCTCGACAGGCTTTGCACGATTCCCTGGATCTGCTCCAGGCTCTTGCCGTTGCAGAAGATGACCTCGGGCACACCCGTCCGCACGCACCGGTGACTGTCCACCCTCGCATATCCGAGGTTCTCGAAGGGAAGCTTCCTCAAACGCTCCAATGCTCCCTCGATGCTCATTTCCCCATCGCGAACCCGGCTGAGCAAATCGACCAGATGATTCTTATCCAAAACCATTCCTCCGTCCGATGGCGACGTTCAGACTGCCCATGCGGTAG
This sequence comes from Syntrophobacteraceae bacterium, assembly GCA_025454175.1. Taxonomy (GTDB): domain Bacteria; phylum Desulfobacterota; class Syntrophobacteria; order Syntrophobacterales; family Syntrophobacteraceae; genus JALOOX01. The sequence continues at coordinate 73,760 of JALOOX010000001.1, forward strand.
CCTCGCAGGTCCAGCGTGATATAAGTGAATCCGAGACCGGCCATGTGCTCGACGATCCGTCTCCGCACGCTCTCCTCCATCATCGGGGCCAGCGAGGATTCGTCCACCTCGATCCGAGCCAAATCCCCATGATGCCGAACCCGGAGCTGCCGCGCTATTTTCAGACTGCCGAGAAACTCCTCGGCCTTCTCCACCTGTTCGAGCTTCTCCGGGGTGATTCGGCTGCCGTAGGGGATCCGGGAGGCCAGGCAGGCCGAAGCCGGCTTGTCCCAGCAGTCCAGACCGAGGTGCCTGGCCATGAGCCGTATTTCCTCCTTGGTCAACCCGACCTCGTGGAGGGGCGTCCGGATGCCCAGCTCCCTCACAGCCCTGGCTCCGGGCCGATAGTCCGACTCGTCGTCGGCGTTGGAGCCATCCAAGAGATGGGGGATTCCGCGAGGTTTCAGCAGATCGAGCAGGGAAGCGTACCTCGCCCGCTTGCAGACATAGCACCGATCCGGTCCATTGTTCACGAATTCCTCCAGGGCCATCTCGCCGGATTCGAGAACCCAGTGGGCCACCGAAAGCTTCGCAGCCAGTCGGGCCGATTGCTCAAGATCGCTCCGCGGCATCACTTCCGACCGGGCCGTGACGGCCACCACCCGATCACCCAGGCATTCCCGGGCGACGTGCAACAAAACACTGCTGTCCACACCGCCGGAAAGGGCGACCGCCGCGGAGCCCAGCTCCGCCAGCAGCGACCTGAGTCGGTCCATCTTCGAAAGGAGGCGTGAGGGGAGTGGATTCATGAGGGCTGCTGCGGGACCGTTCCCATGCTTCACAAGGATTCAGAGATCAGGGGGAGGATTTCCCCAGACTTGCCGAAGATGCTGGCATCATAGAAACTGGTGTAGGGTGTGGGCTCGAGGTTGATCTCGACCAGGAACGCCCCCTTCCGCTTCGCCAGGATCCCCATGGATGCGGCCGGCTCCACGGTGCCCGAGGTGCCGATGACCATCATCACACCGGCCTTCTGCACCGCTTCGTAGGCCCGCCTCAGGACCGAGGGATCCAGGGCCTCCCCAAACCACACCACGTGGGGCCGCAACAACTGCCCGCACCCGGCGCACCGGGGCATGGGCGCCAGGACCGAGCGATCCTCGCTGACCTCGCCGCAGCCGAGGCAGCGTACATGCCAGATGTTGCCGTGCAGCTCGATAATGTTCCGGCTTCCGGCCTTCTCGTGCAGGCCATCGATATTTTGCGTGATGAGGGTGAAATGTGGAACGCTTTGCTCCATCTTGACCAAAGCCTCGTGGCCCGGGTTGGGTGCAAGGGGAGCCAGGACTTCCCGCCGCCAGTTGTAAAACTCCCAGACCAGCTGCGGATTTCGGCCGAAGGCTTCTGGCGTGGCGAGGTCCACGGCCCGGTACTCGCGCCAGAGCCCCCCTTCTCCCCTGAAAGTGGGAACCCCTGATTCGGCCGAGATCCCCGCCCCGGTCAGCACCACCACCCGTTGCGCCCCGCCCAGCCGTTCTCGAACCAGGCTCGCCCTCGCCGCGGTATCCAAAGCCGTCATGGCAATTCGTCCTCCCGCTTCGCCGTCGACCGGGCTCTGAGCCAGGACCGGACCGCCTCCTCCGCCCTCCATCCCGTCTGGAGCTGCTGGTCCACCTGCTGTTGCAGGGCCCTTATCCGGCCTTCACCCAGGGAGCGTTCCAGCTCGGGACAGAAATAATGGAGGCAGAAGTAATACCGGGCGACAAGCCGGCAGCCCCGCTCTCCCACGAAGAAGCAGCTTCCACTCTCCTTGCGCTCCTCCGGCAACGGACAGCCGAGAAGCAGGTTGAGCAGAAGAAGAATGTCGTCATAGCCCGATTCGATGTCTGAAAAACAGCACCCGGACGGATGCTGTCGGGCACACGCCGAGCACGCCGCACCAATCCCCTCGCGGGTCATGGCGGCTCCGGTCTCCTCGATGCCGGCCCCGTAGCTCAGGACCAGTGCCCGGACGTTTTCGTCCGCCATCAGGCCCTCACCATGCTTCTCGTGGAGTTGTCTCACCCTTCGAACCTGGTCCAGGATTGAACCGTCTCCGTTCATATCCTTGCCCACCATGGTGGATCTCCCCGCATTGTTCGTTCAGCTCCTCTCGATCTAACCCTGAAAGACGTCTTCGGTCTCGAAGCCGGATTCCGCCGCGCCGTTCGATCCCCCAAATTCACTTATCCAGCTGGAAACGCGGGCTTTCCCATAGGTCGCCTCCCATGCAGCCACGATCTCCGCAACGGGAACGTCCGCGTGGGTGCCCAGGAAGCTCACGTATTCCATGAACTTCCGGTTCTCGAGGTTGTAGGGCTGGAACACCGAGTCCCCTCGACCATCGAAATCCAGGGGCGGCACGCGGTGCCTCTCGCAAAGCTCCCGGTTGAAGGCGGGCGTCGCCTTGACCCATTTTCCCTCGAGGTGCATTTCCACAAAAGCGTGGTATACGAAAAGATTCATTCCCAGAAAATCCAGCAATTGCCGTGTAGCCAGATGGTTTCTGACATTGGCGAAGCCCAGGCGGCAGGGTATCCCCATGACGCGCGCGCAGGCGCAGAGGAGCGAGGCCTTGGGGATGCAGAAGCCCCGACCCCTCTTCAGCACCTGGCTGGCCCGGTAGTGCTCGGGCAGGTGAAACGGCGTGTAAGGATCGTAGCGAATGGAGTCCCTGACCGCCAGATAGAGCTTGACGGCCCGATCCACGGGCTCTGGAGAATCCCCGGCGATCTCGAGGGCGAAAGCCCGTACATCGGGATGGTCGCTGTCGATGATGGATGTGGGTGCAAGATAAGCAGCGAAATCCTCTGCATGGTCCATGGGGGTCCCACTCCTTCCTGGTGGAAAAGCAAGACAAGAACAAACTCATCCCGGCTCCGTCCAAATAACCTCGTCTGGGCCGCGGTTCAAGGCAAACATCCTCGACGGCGGCCATTGCCCGGGAGGGCGAGCCTGCGCGCTCCCCTCATTTGCTGGTCATGTGGACCCAGCCCCTCCATGGAGCTTCAGGCGCCTGAACCAGAAAGCCTTGACAGAGCTCTGCGTAGAACCGGGACGGGCCGTCATCGGGAAGCAACTTGCGGCACTGCTGGAATCTTTCCAGGGCCTTCGTCCAGGATGCCGCCCTGAAGTGGGCAAGCCCTTCGGAAAAGGCATCGAGAAAACCCTCGGGAAATGAGGTCTCGCTCCCTTTGAGCCCCACCAGTTCGAAAACGCTCACAGCTCTCTTCTTTCCCAGCAGCACGAATTCGCCAAGCTCCCGGCTCACGAGCCCTTCGAGACCCATCACCACATCACCCGTGGCCAGGATCCTGGTGTTCAGGTGCTTGTTGAGCTCCTCGATGCGTGAGGCCGTGTTGACCACGTCGCCCACGGGCCTGTACTCATAATGCCCCCTGGCGCCGAGGGTTCCCAGAACCAGTTCTCCCGCATGGATTCCCATGCGCAGGGACAGGTTAACGGGTGCGGATTCCCGGTTGAACTCCACCACCATCCGCAGCATATCCAGGGCAGCCCGGCAGGCATCCGTTCTCATGCGGGGCTCCGATGTGGAGCCGGCCCAGAGGGCCAGCATGGAATCGCCCACGAGGTCGGAGACGGTGCCCCGGTAACGCCCCACCGGCTCGAACACCCGATGGTAATATCGATTGAGGAGATCACGAAGCTCCGCCGGATCGAGACCCTCCGAAAAGGCCGTGAACCGACTGATGTCCGAAAAGAGACAGACACCGTACACGGCATGGCTGCCCCCGGCCAGATCCAGGTTCTTGCCCACCATTTCAACGAACCGCGGCGGGAGATAATGTTCCAGGGCTCGTTCGACATTTCGACGCTCCCGGTTCGACTCACGATACTTCCAGCTGATGGAGGCCACCAGCGCCAGGGGAATCTGCATGAAAACGGGAGCCACCAACGGAATCCATAGCGCATGATAGCTGAAGGCGACCCAGGCCGCGGCGACATGGAACAGCCCAAGGGTCGTGGCGCCCAGCACTGCGGCAGGGGTCGGAAGTCCCCAGCAGAGGAGACCTGCAAGAAGTCCCCAAAATATGACCAGGAGCGCCTGGCAGAGCGGGCCGACTGGGCGGAGCCAGCTGCCTTGAAGAAGGTTTCCGAAAGCCGTTGCGGCAATCTCCACCCCGCAGATATCGATCCCGTCTGGCTGGGAAAAAACCGTGTGAAAGGCATCCATCTGCTGCGGGTGGTCCAGCTCGGAAAGCCCCACGAAAACGGCCTTTCCCCGGAAATCCACGGCAGACTGCCCGGGGGCCCCCCCATCGACATCCTTCACCATTTGATGGTAAGGGATGGTGACGATGGTTCCCGGAGGCCCGTAATAGTTGAGATACAGGCTGTCACCCGAATGCGCGTACATCCGGGCGAGGGATTCCATGACGCGGACCTGCCGACTGTCGGAGTGGCTTCCTCCCCCTGCCCCGAACTGGGCCGCAAAGGCCTGCGCCGCCCGCGGCTCCCTCAGGAAGAGGGCACGCAGCCGGGCTGTCAGGGTCTCCGCCCCCTTTCCATTCACAACGTCCCGAGCAGTTCGCGGCAGGCCCGACGACCAATGCGGAGCCACCCTTTCCAAAAGCGCCATCCACGGCTCGTAGACCTGCAGACCGTAGACCTGCAGCATCACCACGGGCAATGTGGGCACATCGCCCGCACTGGTCTTGAAAGTCCAGAACCGGCTGACCTGGATGGGCACTTTTGGCAGAGGAAACGGCGCACGAGCCAGGGCAGCCTCGGCCAGCTGGGGCGTCGGCTTCACCAGTCGCTCCACGCTGGCCCCGCCCAGCCTGTTTCCTCCGGCGTCCTCGAGGTGAAGCGTCTCCTTCCTCATGAGCTCACAGAGGACCACGTTGCCGGCGCTCTCCATGGCCATGGCGAACAGAACGTCCTGGCCGTCGTCGCGCGGATCCTCGAAAACCAGGTCGAAACCGATGGCCAGCGCCCCTTCGGCTGCCAGCCGGTCCACCAGGCGGGCGTGGAGCGACCGGGGCCATTTCCAGGGCTGTTCCGGGAGGTTCAGAGCCTTGGCCGATGCGCTGTCCAGGGAGACGACAACCACCTCCGACGGCGGCTCCACCTTTCCCCGAAGATGGAACAGAAGCTTCAGGCCGTAATGCTCCTCGAGGGCCTGCCCCCAGGGAGAAAAGCTCAGGAGGATCCCCAATGCCCCAATCAGAATGCCCGCAAAAGCGCCAGTCCCCGGTCGGGGCATAACCACTGCCTTTCAAGGTCCGCGACACTGCCTCAAAACCCGTGGAAACCCTCATCATAGCTGATCCACGCAGTATCCAATCCCGGCAGGGAAGACCCGCGCTCAACCGGGCACTTCATCCCGCCCTTGACTCCGAAATGAAGATTCCACAGATCCCCGATACTTTCAAAGGGGAATTAAGGCTGTTCCCGCCAGTCATGCGCATTGACGTTGAGAAGCGGTGTTCTTGAAAGAGGCCCCGCAACCACGCGCCTTCTGGAGTCGCTGCTCTGAACCGCCGTTGACGGTTCGTTAATGCTCCACTCCATGACAACAGGATTGACAACTGTCAACATGATTGATATTCAAAGTATCCAATGGATTTGATTAATCTATTCGTAGAAGAAGTGCCGCATTTCGACAACAGGGTTGACAATTTGTGAATCCTGTAACGCACTCTTCCTCAGCCAAACCAGGGCATACGGATAGGAAAGATTGGAAGAGAAGCGCGTTGGACAAGCTCATACCTGGGATTTCGTGCTGACCCCGGGCCTGGCACAGCGACTGGCACAACCGTTGCCTTAAAGACAGTCAGGGCGTATGCCACTTCTCTCACACTTCTTCAATTGTTTGGGCCTCCGCGGGGTCTCCAGGCCCCCCCGCGGGGGATTTTTTTTGCCAGCCGGCCCTTTGCCACCCCTTGGATTCAGGCTTCCGCCCCTGGCGTGCTCCTGCCGGGGTCGCACGGGGCAGCCGCCCGTCGCCGTTCTGGAATACCGTAGTCCACACTCATGGATGAAACCTTATGTCCCAAACTCTCCTGGAAAGAGCCGGCGATATCGTCCGGCTGACGACGGACAGCGAGCGACTCAAGGCATTGCTCGAGGTGAGCCAGTCCCTCCACGGCTCCCTCGACACTGATGAGCTCCTCAAGAAGGTCATCGACCGCACCAAGGGTCTCATCAATGCCGAGACGGTGTCAATCCTTCTCCACGACCCCTCGACGGACGAGCTCTACTTCCGCGTCGAAGTGGGGAACGAAGCCCCGGAGTCCGAGAAGCTCAGGGAAGTGCGCTTCCCTGCAAGCCACGGCATCGCCGGAAGGGTGCTCGCCACTGGAAGGCCCGAGCTGATCAGGGATGTGTCCAGGGATAGTCAGCACTTCAAGCAGGTGGACCAGCTGACCGGCTTTGTGACGCACTCGATGATCGCGGCCCCGATTCAGGCCAAGGGAAGGATCACGGGCGTCATTGAAGGCTGCCATCAGCACCCGGACGCATTCACCCAGACGGACCTGAATTTCCTCTCCACCATCGCGGGCACCATCGGCATGGCTCTCGACAATGCCAGGATGTACGAGGAGCTGCAGAGCGCCTACCGCGACCTTCAGCATGTGGACCGTGAAAAGGATTTGCTCATCGAGCATTCCCAGCACGAGAACTTCCGCCTGAGAAGAGAGCTTGAAGGCAGATATCGCTTTAGCCTCATCAAGGGCAACAGCCCCCAGCTCCTTGAAGTGCTGCAACTTTGCGAGAAGGCCATCGAGTCGGAAATCACCGTGCTCATCCTCGGCGAGACGGGAACGGGAAAAGAGCTCGTGGCCCGTTCCATCCACCAGAACAGTCGGCGAAGCCGGCACCCTTTTGTATCCCAGAACTGCGGGGGAATTCCCGAAGGCCTTCTGGCCAGCGAGCTCTTCGGCCATCGCCGGGGGGCTTTCACGGGCGCGGTGGCCGACAAGCGGGGGCTCTTCGAGGAGGCGGACAGCGGCACCATTTTCCTGGACGAAGTGGGCGACATGCCCATGTCCATGCAGGTCGCTCTTCTGCGTGTCCTGCAGGACGGGGAAATCCGCCCCGTTGGGGCCGGTCAAACCAGGAAGGTGGATGTGCGGGTGATCTCCGCCACCAACCGGGACCTCGCCGCGGATGTCAAGAAAGGCCTGTTTCGAGAGGACCTGTACTACCGGTTGAACGTCTTTCCCATCTCGCTTCCGGCGCTGCGCGAACGTTCGGGAGACATCCCGATCCTGGTCCGGCACTTCGTGAGAAAGCACTCGGAAAGGAATCGAAAGAGTGTGAGAGGGATCAGTCGAATGGCCATGGAATGCCTTTGCGGCTATTCCTTTCCGGGAAATGTGCGCGAGCTCGAAAACGAAATCGAGCGAGCCGTCGCACTGGTGACGGAAAAAGGGATCATCGAGCTGGAGCACCTCTCCCAGACCATCCGTTCAGCCGGGATCTGCGCCACCGGTTTCGAACCGGCGGCTCAAACCACCCTGAAGCAGAAGATCGGGCTCATGGAGGTGAAAGCACTGCGGGATGCGCTCGCGAGGCACTCGGGCAACAAGACGCTGGCGGCCAGGGAGCTCGGCCTGAGCCGGTTCGGCCTCATCAAGAAGATTCAGAGATACAATCTCTGAGCCCTGTCGCTTGACCAGGCAGCAGCCCGCAGCGGACCTCCCGTATTCAAACCGCGTAGGGTCTCAAGGATTCAAAGGCCGCCATGAACCCCTGACGCAGCACGTCCGCCAACGCCAAACCCAGGCCTGCTCCGGCAAGCATGGCCATGCACGTTGTTTCCAGAGCCAGCGGGACCCTGTGTCTCAGACCGCTGCGCAGGTTCGAGAGGCCCACCATGGTATGGGCCGGTTCGGGAAGAAAAGACCAGCCGGACAGCATGCGAACGGTCCGAATCACTTCGCGAACCTGAAAAGCGGCATCGGGCCAGCTCAGGTTCGGGAGAACGGGATCATAGATCAGGTCCGCATCCTCCAGGCCCGCCGCAAGGGCCCGCTCCCTGAGCTCGGAGGCAACAGCCAGGCGCTCCTCCATGGACGGCGGAACCATGGAACGCTCATCCATCAACAGCAGGACCAGCCCGGTCCGGTGCTCGACGGCGAGGGGCAGGATTTCCTCGATCTTTTGGGGCTCGAGGGAAAGCGCGCTCAGGATGGGCTTCTCGCGGCACGCGGCGAGGCCCCTGGCCAGCACGCGGGCGATGGGACTGTCCAGGATGAGTCGTCGCCGTGTGGACTCCTGGACCGCCTCCACCATGAACGCCATTCGATCTTCGTTTCTCCTGGAGAGGAAGCCCGGATTGATGTCGATGAGCTCGACTCCGGGCAGCTCGCACTGGCTGGCGAGCCGCCGCAGCGGCGCCGGGTCCAGATTCCGGAGGGCCTCGGCCACACTCGGATTGAGGGCGTGCAGGTTATCCGCTGCCAGCCGCATGACGCACCTCGAGTGCGGTTCTCACCCTCTGCAGTCGCTCCCTACCCCGATCCAGCTCGGCGGTGAGCTCGGCGAGCCACCTTTCACGAGTTGAAGGATCCCGCATCAGAGGAAGGTTGGCCCGCGCGATGTGATGTGCTGAAAAAAGCGCGGCCCCGAGAAACTCGCAGGCGACGAGAACGTCGGCGACGAGGAGCGGCCTGCAGCGCATTCCGGCAGCCTCGATCAGTTCGAGGGCTTCCCACGAGCCCCGCATGATGCCGAGGGGGCACTGGATGGCCTCGACCAGGGCGCCCTGCAGCCGCAAGCCATCCACTCCGTCCCGCAAAACCTCGGCAAGTTGCTGATAAACCAGCATATCCTCGGTCCTGAGCCAGGTGAACAGGTCCCTCAGCCGGCTGGCTTCCATCCTCAGCCCCTCCCAGAGCTCGAATTCCGAGACTCTTCGAAGGGTACGCTTTTGTTCGAGCAGAACGATTTTTTCCGCCAGGGCCATTCCGAGCAACGCTCCGTGGGCCGCGGCCGATCCCCCCCCGGGGTCGGGCCGGGGGCGGCGAAGATCGTCGAGAAAAGAACCGGGCATGGTGCTCGTCCCCCTCGGAAAGCTCGATGCAATTCATCGCATCCGAGCATATTCATGGAAAAAACCCGCGCCCACCTGTCACCGGCTCAGCGATTGACGGGCTGCGTGCGCGGTTTCAGGTCGCCTCCCGTCAAAGGTCCTCCCACGGCCCGCTCGAGATCGGCCCAGGAAATGCGATAACCGTAAAGGGCCTGAAAATAGTCCGCACGGGTTTGGGCGAGAAACACCTGGGCGTTCAGGACTTCCAGAAAGATCACCAGCTGCTCCTTGTACTGGAGCGTTGTCATGCGATCGTTTTCCTCGGCCTGTTTGAGGGCTGCCCGGGCTGTTTCAATGTTCGCCTTCGCCACCTGGAGCTGCTCGTAAGCATCCTCGACCTGGAGGCGAATCTGCTGCAGCAGGTCCCGCCTGCGCTCCTCCAGGGCCAGCTGTCGGTGCATGTGCTCCTTAACGGACGCATCCGTCTTGCCGCCCTCGTAAAGATTCAAGTTCACGCGGACTCCCACGGCGGCATTGTGCTCGTTGGTGAACTCGTTGTTGGTGGCAAGGAAGTCATTGCCGTCCCGATAGTATTGAGCAAAGGCCGAAACCTGGGGATAATAGCGACTTCTGGCCGCCACCATCCCTTCCCGGGCCTGGAGTATGGCCTCCTCCAGCTCCTGGACCTCCGGCCGCTGCTGCTCAGCCAGGACATAATGATGATCGAGGTCCGGCGTCCGGTGAATGACGATCTCTTCCTCGGCCAGGTCCAGGCGGGTTGAGGCTGCGAGATCCAGGAGTTGGTTGAGCCTCGAGCGCAGGATCGTCACGTCCTTGATGGCCGCGCGCTCCCGCTGAAGGGCCTGGGCGACGGCCACGTCGGCTTTCAGCACGTCGTTCCGGGCGGTCAGGCCCTGCTCAAAGCTGGCTTCCGCATTCCTTTTCTGCACTTCCAGGCTCTTCACGTTGTCCCTGGCGACCTGCACCAGCTTCTCTCCAAGCAGCACCTGGAAGAACGCCCTCTGGATGTCCCTCTGAACGTCGAGTCGCGTGCCGTCCTGCCGGTGCTCGGCGATGCGGCGGTCCAACCTGGAAATATTGTGCTGTGCCGTGAGACCGAACCCCGTGAAAAGCGGCTGGGACAGCTCGACTTCCCACCGGTTCTGGTTCAAATAGCCCGTCTGGAATGTTGCCGAGCCCCCGGGCTGAGTCGCGCTCCCCTCTCTGCCCAGCGAGGCGAAGGGCTCGTCCTTGAGGTGCTGAAACCGGTAGCCGCCGTCCAGCCTGGGAAGGAAGTCCGCCCGGGTTTGCCGCATCCGCTGGCCCGCCGCGGCCAAGTCCTGACCCGCAGCCTTCAACAGGCGGTTGTTTTCCAGGCCGTATTCGACAGCCTGAGCCACGGTGAGCGGCTGCGGCGGCAACGGTCTGGGAGAGCTCTGGGCCCAGGCGCTCGGTGCTGAAAACGACACCAGGAGTGCCAGCGCAAGCAGGACGCCCTGCCTTCTTGACATGCCGACCAGGACGCCAAACCCACGACTCTTGATCCCGTGAGGCTCTAGAAGTGACATTTTCGCAAACACCCCCTCGGATGCCGGCTCCCGGCTTGAGGCATGCCGGGAAAAACTCCCCGGCATGACAAACATGAGTGTTGTCCTCCGACCTTATGACAGGATGCCCATCACGCTCGCTCCAGGAGTCGCATCATGAGGGGGAGGCTCAACTCCGGAAGCCCCTGCACCACATGGTCGGCTTCATCCCTCAGCTGTTCCAGGGCATAAGAATGTGCCACTCCCACCACAAACAGACCGGCCTGCCGGGCCGACCGCATCCCCGTGGGAGTGTCCTCGATGGCCACGCAGCAGCGCGCCGGCAATTCCGAGAATCCGAAGTGCTCGCGCACCCTCGACAGGGCCTTGAGATAGGTCTCGGGATCCGGTTTGCTGTGCTGGACCTCATCCGCCGCCACAATGACCGGGAAAGCATCCTGGAGCTCCAGGCCCCGAACAAACGTCTCCACTTCATGGCGGAGGGCGCCGGACGCCACCGCCATGGGGACGCCCTCCGCGGCGAGCTCTCGAACCAGCTCGACCACCCCGGGAAAAGTGGGAACTCCCCGGGCAATGATCCGTTGCAGGGCATCCTCCTTAGCCTCCATGAAAGCCGACAGGCGGTTCCCGTCCAGGGGCCGTCCCCTCTCCCGAAAGGCCTCCCGGAAGGCGTCCCGGTCATCGAAGCCGATGTAGTGCTTCATATAGTGCTCATAGTCGAAGCCCAGGCCTAGCGGCTGGAGGATCTCCTGGAATGCCGCATAGTGGAGGGGCTCCGTGTCGACCAGTATGCCGTCGCAATCGAAAATGACCGCCTTGAGGGGAGAATTGACTTTCAATGGAAGCCTCGCTGCGATTCAGGTTGTATGAAGGAGTCATAGGAGTCATCGCCCCGTCCGTCCACATGAGAACCGGGCGAAATCTAGCACGATTCCCCCTGCCTCACCAAATGTTTCTGCGCAAAGCGAAGGATGCAGCCCCAGGCGCCCTCAAGCATTAAACCAATACTATTAGTATATTATGGAGCGGGCCGATGCCTTGAACACCGCGAACATGCCGAAATACGAGGCGGCCAAGGCCAGAGAACCGGACTCACTGGGTGCCGCGTTGGCCGCCGAACGCTCCGGCTCAGACAGCCATGGGAAGCACTGAGACCGAGTGGACCGGAGACAAGCCTGAGCTGGTTATTCCGTTTGATTTTTTTTACAATGTAAACGACTACCTATTGTACCCGACGATACCGAACCCAAGAATATGAACCGATCGACAGAGAAGTTGAGGCGCATGGACAGGTTTGATTTGCGGAAACGCCTCTTTTTTGATCGCAAAGACCATGAGCTCCTGAAGATCGTCACTGATGTCCTTGGCTATGAGGATCCCCGGAGTCTGAAAAAGCTGCTGATCCCATATCTGCATCCTCATGGAATCAAGGAAATGGCTGCCACGACTGGTCTGCGCATCGCATACGCCGTGGTCAAGCTGTTCCGCTCCCTGGAACGGGAGAGCGCCGAGGATCGCCTGCGCACATTGAGGGCCCTGCGCGACGAAGTGTTCGTCGGCTCCGGGACGGAATTGCGCAAGAACAGGGCAAGGGTGCTCCTCCAGATCATGAAGGACCTGGTTCGAGCCAAGGATGAAGAAGTGCAGCTGCAGCTGGCGCGGGATTTCAGGGAGGCGGCCACGGGCAGGCCCAGGGCCATCGCCCGCCAGCTGCGGAAGTATCACCTCGTGGAAATGCCCGAGGAATGGAACCAGATCGCCTTTGACGACCACGTTCACGACGCCAACACCAAAGGCCGCAAATCGGCGACACACCTGATCATGGACGCATGGATCAAGGGCATCCGGCGCCTGAGGGTGATCTATTACAACTACGTGACTCCGGAGGTGGTCCAGGAGCTGTCTGAAGCAGCGGAAATCATGGACGTCAATGTCCGTGTGGGCATCGAATACTGTCCCCGCTTCCGGGGACGCTACGTCCGATTCATCTGGACCCCGCGCGGATTCAACGACGCCAGGGATTTTGTGGAGTTTCTCAACGAGCCCGAAATCAGTGAGCTCATGGCGGAGGGCCGCGAGGTTTCCCGATACCAGCAAGCCTACACCATTTCCGTGCTGGAGGCGTTCAACAACGTCCACCGGGAGGCCATCAACCGCGAGTTTGGAATCGAGCTGCCCATTCTGACAACGTCCGACCTGATGGCCCTGGTGGGGATGGGGCAGCCCTCGCTCCACCACCTGTCCAAGCTCATCCACGATCATCTGCTGAGACTTTTCCACCAGAAGCTGGCAGACCTGCGGGAATGCTGCCTCCAGGGCAATGAAGGGGAGCATCGGGATGCCCTGAAGCTCGTTGAACGGATGAACGAACTGGACATCGAGACGATCTCCGATCGATATCTGCGCCCTGCCAGAAACCCGAACATCCACAACCCCTTCGTCCCATCGGAAGACGACGGCGCCCCTGCACTCCTGAAGCTCGCGCCCCGCGACCTTCTGCAGCGCCTGGAGTCCCTCCACGTGGGGTACCGCATCACCCTCAACCTGAGCGGATTGAAAGCCGAGGACGTTCTGGAGCTGCTCTACGACTGCGAGGGGGGCATCTCTCGTCTCGAGGTCTTCAATTTCAAGGATGCGATATTCGGCAACCTTGCAGACACGTCCCGCATCATGGACCTGCAGGCTGCCATAAACTCCGGAAACGCGGTCCAGCTCAAACGCTGCGTGAGAGGCATCGTTCAGAGCCTGGAAGAAGTCCGGAATGAGCAGAGGGAGAAATTGTCGCTCATTCTCGACCATCTCAATGATCTGCGCGACTATTACCGGAATGCTCCGCTCAAATCCAGGATTGGCACCGATTCCACGGGCGGCTCCTCCAAGGTGCCGGGCATGGGCCTGGTGGTGGTCGACACACTTCCCGCCAAATGCCGCAGGGCCATGAACAGGGGTTCTTATTTTCAGGCGGGAATTCCGGTCCGTATTCAGGTCTTTCGCCGACGCACGTATTTCCATGGTACCCGGCATGAAAACAATGGCAATGGAGCCTGGTCCGACTTCCGGGGTATCTTCTTCCCCAGACACAAGGAAGACTGGGTGGTCGGTGACTATAAGGCCGTGGCCCCGGCACGCAGCAATCTGCGCGCCCTGGGCGGCGTATCCGGCCAGGCAGGGAACAACCTGCGCCTGAACTGCCCGGAGAAGGCGCGCGATGGGAGTATTCCGCACCTGCGTTACGTGAACACTCACATCAAGAACTGCCTCAAAATTCTGCTCGGCTTCGGACCCGCCTTCGCCACGTTCGCCCTGACCAAGGACTGGTGGGTACTCGCTTACATGGGAGCATTCATCTGGTTCGGCATCACGGGGCTGAGAAACATCATCCAGTCCGTGCTGGGCGCCGGAGGCTTTCGCCGCACTCCATTGCTGCGTTGGACCGAATACGTCAGCTGGAATCGACTGGCTGACTCCCTCATGTACACGGGCTTTTCCGTACCGCTGCTGGATTACCTGGTCAAAACACTGGTTCTGGACCGAGGCCTCCACATAACCGCCGAGACAAACCCCCTTGCTCTCTACAGCACCATGGCCGTGGTCAACGGCTTCTACCTCGCCGGCCACAATCTGTTCAGGGGGCTTCCCAGGATCGCGGCCCTGGCTAACCTGGGGCGGACGGTACTCTCCATTCCGCTGGCCCTGTTGTTCAACTTCTCCATCGGAGCCGCCCTTGGCGCCGCCGGTGTTCCCGCCGTCGCCGCCCTGCTGCAGAAGTGGGCAGCCATCATCTCTAAGCTGGCCTCGGACATCGTGGCTGCATTCATCGAGGGATATGCAGACCGGGGTGTGAACTTTCGCGAACGTTACCTGGATTACAGGGCCAAAATCAAACAGGTCTATGACACCTATGCGCATCTGGAGCTCCAGCATCCCCAAGAAGAGATCCTGGGCGTCCTGGAATCCTCGGAGCGACTCGTCTGTGCGGTGTCCCGCAGGGAGGAGAGCCTCAACATGGCTGTCATCGTCAATGCTTTGGATTTGATGTATTTCTGGATGTATCAGCCCCGGGCCAGGCACGTCCTCAAAAGAATGATGCGCCATATGAGCCCCGAAGAGCGCAAGGTCTTTCTGCTCTCCCAGGTCGTGCTGCAGCGGGAGCGTGAGATTTCCCAGCTCTTCCTGGACGGATTGGTGGGCAAGAACTTTTCCAGGGCACTGGCGTTCTACCTGGCCCGCTGGCGGAGCTACCTGGACGACCTCCACCGCATGGCCTCGCGCTTCACCGCGGTGGAGATGAAATCGTCTTTGCAGGCAAAACAGAGCCTGGGAGATGAAACGGTTCCTCCAGAGTGAAATCAAGGATCGAGGCGGGCCATGCCTGCCAGTTGGGGCACGAGGTTCCTCATCTCCTTTTGAATGGATTCCAGGCCGTCGGGGGCATGGAGCCCCTGGGCCGCCAGAAGGCGCCGCGGGATCTCCCAGTCGCCGAGGGATTCCCCCTGGGGCTCGAACACCCGCCTGAGATCGAGGATCGTTCCCTCCTGGTTGATGACCGTTCCCTGCTGCTCGCCGAAGCCAGCCATGGGGAGCACGACGTGGGCCAGGTCCAGGGCGGGACCCGGAGAGCAGTCGGCCACGGCCAGGAGCTCCACTCGGCCCAAGAGGTCCTTCCACTTCCCGGGGTCCTTTTCCCACAGAAGATGGGCCTCCTGCACGAAGAGCCCCCGGATGAGGCCGGCTTCCAGAAGCTCTTCCACGGCGACCCAGTGCTCCAGGGGAAGCTCAGGAGAGTGCCACGCCTCGGAGAAAAGCCTGGAAGCCGCCGGGTCGGCCACATCCATCATCCCGGGGAGGCGCCTGGGCGACACCCCCATGAGGAGACCTCCGAAGGTGTTGATCTCCGCTGTGAGCGGATAGAGCCATGCACCCGCCTCACCCTGGGAAGCAGTCCTGGCGGCGGCGAGCCGGACCAGGGTCTCCAGCACCGGCATGGTCTCCGCCGTTTCGGCCAGGCTGTCGGGGAAAACGAAAGCTATGGAAGGAGTGCTTGAGACAGCCTCCTTCAGGGCCTCCCAGACTTCCCCGGGCAGCTCGCCCTGGCGGCAGTCGTGGTGCACCGGCTTCCCCCGGGATGGGCTTGACGCGGCATGGGCCCGGTGCAACGGGCTTCCCGATGCGCCCCGGGATTGGATAACGGCATCCAGGAGGTCCTTCAGCATGCGGCTCCACCGGGCCGGTTCGGCGTGAAGGGCCACCGTCGCGAAAGGTGTGAGCTCATCGGGCCGGGAGCTGATCTGCCAGACGGGGACATCCCTGTTTTTCACGGACCTCCGGATCACCGTGGCCACCACGGGGGAGAGCTCCTCCAGGTTGTCTCCGCACACGAAAAAGGCCCGGGCCGTCCGCAGGCCGGCCAAATCCTGCTGCACCCCGCCGCCGGCGGCGTGCTCGTCCATCACGGCGCGGAGCTTCTCCCACGGCTCCCGGCCCGGGAAATCCACGTTGTGGCTCTGCCATCCCGCGCGCATCCATTTCTGGAGGAGGTAAAGGGATTCATTGGTGGCGCGGGGGGACGCGAGGGCGCCAAGGGCTGCCGCGCCCTTGCCCTCGTGAATGCTCTGGAAGCCCGAGATGACGGCCTCCACCGCTTCCCGCCACGAGACCTCCCGGAGGGCTCCTCCCCGGCGCACCATGGGTTTGAGGACACGCTCTCCGAGCCAAACGCCGTCGAAAACGCGGAACCTGCCCCGCCGGCAGGTCGAAGCCCAGCTGGGGGGCCGGAGGGCTCCATCGGCAATCCAGACCAGGCTTTCCTCTTTGAACTTCAACTCCAGCTCGCAGCCGAGCCCGCAGTGGATGCAGTGGGTCGACGCCCCCCGCCAGTCCAGCCGGTCGACGGCTTTCCCTTCCTGCTTCTCCATGAGGGCCCCCGTCGGGCAAAGATCCACGCACAGACCGCAGTTGACGCATCGCTCGTTGAACCGGGGCCATTCCTTGAGGTTGATGGCGTCCGACACCTGGAAAGCCGCGCACGCCACGTAGCATCGTTCGCAACGGATGCACTTGTTGGGATCGAGAGCGATGAGCCGATGCGTGTCCACGGCCGTCACGCGCTGGTGATGAACCTTGTTGCCCGGTTGATCCCTCCAGTTCACCTGGAATTCGTTCATGAGCTGGCGCAGCCGGCAGTCGAAGGCGGCGGAGCAGCCGCACGAAAGGCATCGCACTGCTTCCCGCCTGGCCTGCTCGAGGCTGAAACCGAGCTCCACCTGCTGGAAGTGACTGACACGCTCAGTCGGCTCCAGGTGGGCCATCGACTCCCGCGACATGGTTCGAAGCACGCTGAAAGGCTCGCGGTCTATGGTTTGGAGGTCCCCCTTGCTGATGTTGAACTCCACGGGCTCGGATTCCACCCTGCCCGTGACGAAGTACCGATCGAGCGAATGAGCGGCCTTTCGGCCGTCGGCGAGGGCGGCCACCACGGTGGCCGGTCCTCGAAAGACGTCCCCTCCCACGAACACCACCCCGCGGCCGGTGTGCATGCTGGCGGGGTCACCTCCGATGGTGCTCCACCGGGTGACGGGCAGGTCGTATCCGCTGCCCCCGGTGGCATCCTCCATGGGGATTTGCGGGTACTGCCCGATGGCGCTGATCACCTGGTCGACTTCCATCATCACCTCGGAGCCTTCGATGGGCACGGGACGGCGCCTGCCGCCGGCATCTGGGGCTCCAAGCTCCATGCGGATGAACTCGATGCGGCGCAGGACTCCCTTCTTCCCCATGAGCTGGGTGGGGGCCACCAGGAACTGGATGTCCACTCCCTCCTCCTGGACGGCTTCGACCTCCTCGGGGCTCGCGGGCATCTCGTTGCGCGAGCGGCGATAGAGGATCGTGACCTTTTCGGCCCCGAGGCGAAGGGCGGTGCGGGCGGCATCGATGGCCACATTGCCTCCGCCGATGACCGCCACCCGTTTGCCCACCTTTAACCCGCGGCGCTTTGGCTGGGCCATCTTTTCCAGGAGCTCGATGCCGCGCTCGACGCCCTTGAGGTCCTCTCCTTCAATGCCCAACCTGCGGGTGGCCCAGGCGCCTATGGCCACGAAGACGGCGTCGAAGCCGTCCCGCTTGAGCTCGCCAAGGGTGAAATCCCGCCCCCACTGGACCCCCGTTTTCACCTCCACCCCAAGACCGATGATGCCCTCGATTTCCCAGTCCAGCACCTCCCTCGGGAGCCTGTAGGCGGGAATTCCGTACCTGAGCATCCCACCCAGCTTCTCCCTGGCCTCGAAGATCGTCGCCCCGTGCCCCATGCTCCTGAGATAGTAGGCGGCACTGAGCCCGGCCGGCCCCCCGCCGACGATGGCCACCCGGTGTCCCGTTGCAGGCGGTACGGGCGGAAGCACGCGCTCTCCCGCGTTCATCTCCCAGTCGGCCAGAAACCGCTTGCACCAGTTGATGGCCACGGCATCATCCACCAGGTGGCGCCTGCAGGCGGTCTCGCACGGGTGGGGACACACCCGCCCGATGGTGGCCGGCATGGGAATCTTCTCCTTGATGAGCCGGACGGCTTCACGGTACTCCCCGTGCCGTATCAGGGCCAGGTAACCCTGGATGTCCACGCCGGCGGGACAGGTTGCCGAGCACGGCGCGACGCAGTCCCCGTAGTGGGTGTCCAGCAGCAGGTCGAGGAGGAGCTTACGGGTCCTCCGGAGGTCTTCGTCTTCGGTGGTGATCTCCATCCCCTCGGCAACACGGGTGCTGCACGCCGCCTTGAACCTTTGCTCTCCCGCAACGCGCACGACGCACAGGCGGCAGTTTTCGAGGGGGTGCAGCAGCGGACTGTAACAGAGGACGGGGATGTGAATGCCCAAAAGGCCCGCCGCATCGAGAATGGTGCTTCCGGCGGGGACTTCCGCCGTCCTGCCGTCCATAAGAATCCTGACCTTATCGTTCATGGGTCCCTCCAGACTCTGGCCACCAGTTCACTGAACGGTCATGATCGAGCGCCGGCTCCATGGGATCATGATGTCCGCTTTTCCAGGAGAAGCTGGATGTTATGGTTCAAGGCCTGCGGATCGACGGGCTTTTCCATGAAGATATCCGCGGCAATCCAGTCCATGTCTTCCTCCACCGAACGGCCGTAACCCTTTTCGGTGTCGGGTTGGGCCGAGACGATGATGATGGGAAACCGCTCCAGCCCCTTCTTCTGCCTCAGCTTCACGGCGAGCTCGAGCCCTTCGTCCATGGTGGCCATCATGATGTCCAGAATCAGGAGATCCGGTTTTTCGACCTCGATGCTCCTCGGGACTCCGGCGGTGCTGTTGGCCGTGGTCACATCGTAGCCGAAGCGTCTCAGGATGGCGGCCGTGATCTCCAGGAAACTGGGATCGTCGTCAACGATCATGATTTTGTGCTTCTTCATGCATCACTCCTCCCGTGCTCGAGTTTCGGCAAACAGGCACTTCAATCCCTCGGCACCTCGATGATGAATGCCGTCCATTCGCCCTCCAGGCTCTCGACCCATATCCTCCCGCCATGGCGCTCCACGATGGTCTTCGTGATGAAAAGCCCGAGTCCCGTTCCTCGAGTCGAAAGTTGACGGGAGGTGTGCAACCGCTCGAACTTCCTGAACAACCTGCCCCTGTCCTCCGCGCTGATGCCGGGACCGGAATTCCATACCTCCATGCGGCAACGGTCTCCCAGGTCGGCAACGGTGATGCGAATCCTTCCCGACTCGTCGCCGTACTTCAAGGCGTTGTTCACCAGGTTGCCGAGAACACTCCGGAAGAGCTCTGGATCGAGGTTCCACTGGAGCTCGGGAGGGACATCCACGCAAATGGAAACCCTTCGCTCCACGATGGTTCCCCCGAGACCTTCGATGACCGGCTGCACGACCTCGTCCATGATACGGGCGGGACGGGGCTGGACGGGCAGTTCGTCCTTTTCGATCCTGGACAGGTCCAGGTAATGCTTGATCATCTCCATGGACTGCTCCAGGTTTCGGCATATGGCTTCCACCATAAGGCTCTGCTCCCGGGCCAGCTCGCCGAAGACTTCCTGGCGCAGCGCATTGGCGCTCATGTAGCTGTTGGCGATGGGCGACTTGAGCTCGTGGGTGACGAAGCTGAGCATCTCCAGGTACCGCCGGTTCAGTCGCGAAAACCGCTCATTGGCCTCGTTGAGCCGTATGTTGGCTTCCACGAGCTTGCTCATGTGCCTGCGGAGCTCCGTGAGGTCCTGGAAATAGCCCACGACGGCGAGCTCCTCTCCGTCCTTGAAAAGCAGAGCCGCCGAAAGCCGTATGGGAATGGTCCGTCCGTCCTTGCCGACAATGCTGGTCGTGTAATCCAGGAGGGTCCCGGGTCCTCCGTATTCATCGCTCAGAAGGGCCTTCTTGATGGCCTGCGCCTCTCCAGCCGCGTATAAATCCTGCACGGGCAGCTTGTGGAGCACTTCCTCCGGGGTGTAGTCCAGGAGGCGCTGGGCCCCTTTGTTGTACAAAATGACGAGACCGTCCCGGTCGTTGGCCATGATGCCGTCGGGGCAGGCGTCGAGGAGTCGCTCCTCGAACTCATAATGCTGCTGGAGCTGTTTCTGGTAAGCCCTGAGCCTGGCCGCCATGACCTTGAACCCGAGGGTGAGACTCGACAGCTCGTCGCCCGATGAATATCTGAAAAAGTCGCATTGGCCGCAGGAGGGATGCGGCGGCTCCTTCTCCCGTGCCGCACCCTTTTCCTGCTCGCCGATCAGAAGGGGGCAGAGGCCGGGGGAATCGCCCAGGTCCCTCAGCAGAAGATCGTCCTGGAGCTTCTCACGGCAGGGGAGCTCCCGCTCCACTTCCCGGACCACGTCCTCAAGCTCGCCCCTGGCCAGGGAGGCGGTCATGCGCATGAGCCGGTCGACGGGACGGGTGATCATGCGCGTGAAGCCCCTTGTCAGGAAGAAGCTTATGGCGAGAACCAGCAGGGTCACCGTGAAGAGCACTCGAAAGAGCTGGACGCTGATCTGCTCCAGGGACCTGGCGCAGACACCGACCCGCACCGTCAGCTCGGTCTCGGGTGGCGAAGGGCCTGGGTCCCTAAGCAGGACCTGGTAGACGGGATTCCCGGAAGTCGGGCGCTTAACGAGCACATTCTCCATTCCGCCCACGACGTCGAACCCATCCGCCCCCGTTCCGGTGCGGCATTCATCATCCCCCATCCAGAATGTCGGGCTGTCGTTTCGATCCAGAAGCTCAACATGGAGCAGCTTGGGCATCACGGCAAAGAGAGGCTTGAGGCTGGCCCTCAATTGAGCCTCCCCGTCTCCATCCGGAAGCTCCCGGACCTGGTCCACCACCCCACGGGCGATCTTCCACGCCCCGTCGGTGACGTCGGCCTCCATGGCCGGCAGGATGACCCGGTCGATGGCTATGGCGCCGGTGACGACCACCAGAGCCACCATGGCGAGCGTTATGAGCAGGATTTTGTTTTGAAAGCTGAGCCGCCTGAGAAAGCGCATGAGTCCATTCCATCCACAGGGCCGTTAAGGAGTGTCTTCCCTGCTCACAGTCCGATGGCTCCGGTCTTCCGCACAACCGGAGCAACCACGGATCCGGTATTGCGCCGGGAGCCCCCCGGGAGCGGCATGTCGGTGTTCAGCAAGGGGACGGGACGCGGTTTGCCGTTTCGGCGGTCGCATTCACTGGTTTCGAGAGCGAGGCGAGCTGCAGCATGATCGCAGGGGGTGGAGCCATGGGGACAAAGGGCGTGTTGCGGAAGTTATCATAGCGCGAAAATCGCCGAAAGGGGAGCGTTTGGTGATCCATTATCGAAGTCACCTCCCCGGGATTGGAAAGCACCCTCAGGATTTGAACTGCCAGCGCGTGTAGGCCAACAGGCCGAGGACGGTGAGCCCGACCCCCGTGGCCCCCATGGCACCCGGGAAGCTCCCGTGCAGAAAGATCATCTCGCCCATGAGCGAAAAGACCACCTCCATGGACTGTGTGGCATCGACGGCGGCGATTTCATA
This sequence comes from Syntrophobacteraceae bacterium, assembly GCA_025454175.1. GTDB lineage: Bacteria > Desulfobacterota > Syntrophobacteria > Syntrophobacterales > Syntrophobacteraceae > JALOOX01. The sequence continues at coordinate 95,330 of JALOOX010000001.1, forward strand.
GGGATGCGAGCAAAGATGCCTCGCGTGGAGAAAAATGGCCGTGGCGACAACGCCGGAAAACAGCGCCACCATGGCCGTGTTGACCCATTGACCCGGCGAAGGCGGAGGTGGCGCCGCCAGGAGCACGAGAGCGACCCAGAATGGCACCGATCCCAGGGTCAGGAGCAGCACCCGGGCGAAGCTGTCCTCGATGACGTCGTGGTCGATGTGCGGTATGAGCCTGCCGGCGCCCCGTTTCGCCTCCCACACCATCTGATTTCCCACGGGGTAAGCGAAGGCGGCGACAATGACGGGAAGAGCGCCGCCGAGCACCTCGCGAATGGGCACCGATGAACCGTGCTCAACGTTCACCAGGAGAATACCCGCGAAGATGAGTGTCGTGAGCAGGAGCCCCCGGCTCGGGACCCTTCTTCCGAAGACCATCAGAACCACGGGAGTGGCCAGGATGGTGGTCTGCCACGTGGTGGCGACGATCCATCCGGGGGCGAACGATGCACTGAAACAGAGCAGCGAGTAAAAGACTCCGAAGCCGATGCTGCCCGCCGCAATCCAGAAGACCCAGTGGCTCAGAAAGGCGACGGCGATCTGCACCAGGCGTCCGGCGCCCCGGGTGACGAGAACCCAGGCGCAAAGAAACGCCGTCATGTATCCGAATCTCAGACTCGCGGTCCAGACCCAGTGGCCGCCCTCGAGGCTCATGGCCCGGTTCAGGACGAAGGTGCTGCTGAAAAACAGGGCGGCCAGCATTCCAAGGGAAACCAGGCGAAGCATGAAAACAGCTCCCGGAAACATGCATATTGAGGATTGAAAGCTTTATTCGGGGGAATCCAGGAAGACTTCCCGCCGGTTCTCGCGGTGGTCCACCACGTAGTACAGGGCGGCTTTCCGCTGGAGCTCTTTCTGAAGTTGCCCGAGGGTCTCGCGGTCGATGTCGTAGGCCCGGATGTATACCATGCGATAGCCGGCGGGCATGGGCTCGTAGCTTCCCAGGATGCTGGCGATGCGCCCCCCGTGGTCCCGGATGATGTCCGTCAGCTCCTTGATGGTGCCGGGGCGATCCTCGATCTTGAAGGCGAACTGCACTCCCTTCCTGCCGAGACCGCTCAAGGCGATGAGCACCTTGAAGAGGTCGTCCCGGGTGATCATGCCGACAACATCCCCACTCGCGTCCACGACAGGCGCCCCCGAGATCCTGTGCTTCAGAAGCAGCTCGGCGGTTTCCTCCACCGTCCAGTCCACCGGGACGGTGACGGGACTCCTGGTCATGACGTCCTTGATCTTGATCTTGGAGAGCAGGTAGAGGAGCTCGTGCACATCGAGGGTCGTCGCGTCCGAGGCCGATGCACGCTTGAGATCCGTGTCCGAGACGACCCCCACCAGCTTTCCCTTCCCGGTGACCGGGAGCATCCGGACGTTGTGCTCCTTCATCATGGCCGTCGCGCGCTGCATGGATTCGTCGTCTCCGATGGTGACGACGTCCTTGCTCATCCAGTCCCTGACAAGCATGGAATGACCTCCTTTTTCGAAAGATTACGATGCCGCCCCGCCAATTATAGAGCTTGCGGGCTTGATTCTCCAAACGGCATGATTAAATGCCTGAACAATTCATGGCTGCGGCGATTCGCGGTCATCAAGGTTTGGTTACACGGTTCGATTCTGCTTGATGCGCAGTGCCGCAAGTCGGAATGCCAAGGGAAGCCATACTCTGACCATGGGCATGACGGGAGCCTCAGCCGCTTGCAGCCCCACCATCCGTCTCCCCGCCTCCTTGTCTCCCACACTGCGCAGTCACCGGATGCTGATTCAACAGCATTGAGGGGGTCAGCATCACCGCTCAGGGCGCCAATCGCTTCAATTCAAAAGGGGGTCGGAAATGGGATTCATTTCGTGGATCGTCATGGGTTTGATGGTCGGCGCAGTCGCGAAATTCATCATGCCGGGCAAAGACCCGGGCGGATTCATCATCACGATACTCCTGGGCATCGCAGGGGCTTTCGTGGGCGGATTCGTTGCTTCCACCATGGGAATTGGGACATTCACCGGTTTCAACCTGGGGAGCTTCCTGGTGGCTACCGGCGGAGCGGTGCTCCTTCTGATCATCTACCGCGCACTGAAGAGATAGCATTACTCATGGAATGCCTTCAACAGGAAGTCCATGAGCAGGTCCCGCCGGTTCAAGGATGGGTCCTCGATGGCCCGCTCATGGAGGGCGCGGAGCACCCGGCCCACGGCCTCGCCGGGGCGGATTCCCAGGGCCTGCATGACGTCGGATCCCTTCAGGGCCAGCTCACGAACCTCCATGGGAAAACCATCGGCCAGCTCGGCCAGGATTCGGCGACGGAGGTCCGGCCACTGCCCGTGAAGCTCCGGGAAATCGTGAGCGAGCACCCGGGCATGGGCTTCGGCCAGATCGATCCAGTCCCGAAGCAGGTCTCGGCCCACGCGGGACATGGCTCGGCGGAGCTCCGCCCCGGACCGGTCGTGCGAATCGGCCGTGATCTGATGCTCGACCAGGGAAGCCACTTCCCGACGATGGCGCGTCGAGGCCCGCCATCGCTGCAGGATGCCTTCGGCCATCCCAGAGCTGCCGGCGGGATCGGCCATGCAGCCCCGTGCCGCGGGACCGGGGGCATCCCGGCTGCTCGGAACACCCAGGTTGTGAAAGTACGCGGCCAGCCGAACCGTCGTGCCGGCGGGACACTCATGGACCGTTCGGGCAGCATGGCGAACGGCCTGCTCAGCGTCGTCAGCCGGACGATCCCCCCGGTCTCCACCCAACATTTCGGGGATGGTCTCTCGAATCACCCCGCCGCGCCACATGCACTCCACCCCTTCCGGCACCGCATTCCCCGCAAGCAGTCGCAGCCATTCGTCCCGGACCCGCTCGGGCGCCACCCGGCTCAGACCCGACACCTCACGGCGGAGGGCCTCGAAGGTGGCCTCCTCCAGGCGAAACCCGCAGGTCGAGATGAAACGGCCTGCCCGCAGCGCTCGGAGCGGGTCCTCCCGAAATCGCAGGGCGGAATCCCCCACCCCCCTCAGCAGACCCCGATGAAGATCCCGCAGTCCCCCGTGGGGATCCAGGAAGACGCCCGCCGGGAAAGACCATGCCATGGCGTTGACGGTGAAGTCCCGGCGCCCCAGATCGGCCAGGATCCCCGGCTCTCCCGGCGCCGGCACCGTCGTCACCTCAATGGCGCGGACCGGAGTCAGGACCTGGATGGTCCCATGCCGCAGGCCAATGGGAGCCACTCGTGGGAATAGCGTCAGCAGCAGGTCGGAAGGGGCGTCGGTAGCCAGGTCCCAGTCCTTCGCCTCGAGATCGCGGAAGGAATCCCGAATGGCTCCCCCGACGATCCAGACGGAGTGGCCCGCTTCATGGATGCGCTCCATGGCCGCGAGGACGTCGTCGGGGATGTTCCGGAGGGTCAGGTTTTCCGGAGACATGGCAGGATTCCTGCTCTGAAAAGTTTCATGTTTAAGGTTTCAAGTCTAAAGTTAAAAACCAGCCCTCGTGAGCCCCTTTCATCGTTCAGGGTGCCCCGGGGGGGGCAGGAGGCGCTGCTGATGCTGAGCGCACCAGGTTGATGAGAATAGCTCATGGGCACGGGATGCGCAACGCAATGCCATTGACTTGACTGGTGCCACGGGCGAAGCCAGGCTTGCCCGTCATTTTGCGCTTGATCTTTGGCTTTTTCTTCTCTATATGATGATTCTAAGCTGGTTGGACATCCATGATCCTGTCTTGAGCCCACATGAAGAGATGGATAAGGGGGGAAGTGATGGAAGCGGTCAAAGTCATGGAAGAGGCGAACAAGATCATCGAGGATTTCACTCCGGGTCAGTTTGCCTTGTATATCGTATTATATTCCATTCAGATCGGCCTCTGTTTCTGGGTTGGCCTCAAGCTTCTCTGATGCTTCGATCGGCAACCGGAAGCTTCAGCATTCCCGTTTGGGGTGAGCCGGCAGTCAACAGCAAGGAACGGCGAAATCATATGGTGTCTGGAATGGCGTTGAATCTTCTCCTCCTTCTACTCCTCCTCAGCCTTATGGCCAGGACGCGGGAACCCAGCGCCTTCCGACCGGAGCAGCTCCCAATGAGCTGACTCCCGCAGCCAGACAGAGTGCAAAAGGCCATGGGTTCCCGCCCATGGCCTTTTTGTTTTTGCTTCATGAATCATCGACCCCGAAAGATGACGGAGGTCGCGGGAGACCGGAAGGAGGTGAGGAGCATGGGGCTTACTGGCCCAGTGGGTTTATCTAGAGATCGGAGAGAATCGGAGTACAAGGGGCGCGAATTTTCCATGCGCCAGGCCATGCAGCGAGTCATGTCAAGAATTCAGCCACGGCAAAGGAGTCCCCATGAGCCGCAAGATCATTGTTTTCGACACCACCCTGAGAGACGGTGAGCAGGTTCCAGGAGCCAAGCTCAACAAGAGACAGAAAATCGAGATTGCCGAACAGCTGGCCAAGCTGGGAGTTGACGTCATCGAAGCCGGCTTTCCCTGCTCGTCTCCCGAGGATCTCAAGGCCATCCAGGCCGTCTCGGAGCAGGTGAAGGGTCCCGTCATCGCGGGCCTCGCCAGGGCCGTGCAGCAGGACATCGACATCGCCTGGGACGCCGTCCGGAACGCGGAGCGACCGCGGATCCACGTTTTTCTGGGCTCCTCGGACATTCACCTCCAGAAGAAGCTGCGCCAGGACCGTGATTCGGCCCTCCAGCGAGCCGTCGACGCCGTCAAGTATGCCAAGAAATACTGCGAGGACGTGGAGTATTCCACCGAGGACGCATCCCGAACGGACTTCGAATACCTGTGCCGCGTCATCGACGCCGTCATCGCCAACGGCGCCACGGTCGTCAATGTCCCGGACACCGTCGGTTATGCCACGCCGGACGAGTTCGGTGACCTCATCAGGAGACTTCGCGAGGGGGTGCCCGCCCTCGACAAGGTGACCCTCAGCGTCCACTGCCACAACGACCTGGGACTGGCGGTGGCCAACAGCCTGTCGGCCGTTCGGAACGGCGCCCAGCAGGTGGAGTGCACCATCAACGGTGTGGGAGAGCGGGCCGGCAATGCCTCGCTGGAGGAGATCGTCATGGCGATCAAGACCCGCCACGCCGTTTACCAGGCCCATACGGACATCAAGACCACGGAAATCTACCGCACGAGCCGCATGGTGAGCCGCCTCATGAACATCCCCGTGCAGCCCAACAAGGCCGTCGTCGGGGCCAATGCCTTCGCCCACTCGTCCGGCATCCACCAGGACGGAATCCTCAAGGACCGCACGACCTACGAGATCATGAAGCCCGAGGACGTGGGAATCAAGGAGCACGCCATCGTCCTCACGGCGCGCTCCGGGCGGGCGGCGCTGCGCCATCGGCTGGGAGACCTCGGCTACGAGCCCACCCCGGAGCAGTTCGAAAGGGTCTACCAGCGATTCATCAACGTGGCCGACCGCAAAAAGGAGATCAGCAGCCGAGACCTCAGCACCATCGTCGAGATCGAGCTCACCAAAGTGCCGGAAACCTTCTCCTTCCACAGCCTCCAGATCATGAGCGGCAACACCATGACTCCCCTCGCCTCGGTGTGTCTCACGCGGGAGGGCGAAACCATCACCGACGCCGCCACGGGCAACGGCCCGGTCGACGCGGTGTTCAACTGCATCGAGCGGATCATCGGGCAGCAGGGCATCCTCCGGGACTATGACCTCAAAGCCGTCACCATGGGAAAGGACGCCCTGGGCGAAGCCATGGTGAGGGTGGAAATCGAAGGATCCGTGTACTCGGGCATCGGCACCAGCCCGGACGTCATCGAGGCCAGCGGCCGGGCTTACCTCAATGCCTTCAACCGATTTTTCGCCAACTCACATTGAGGGATAAAGGGCGAGGTACCGGTTTCAGGTTTCAGGTTTCAGGTTTGAGCTCAAAAGCCTTGGCAGGATTCGTGAGTTGAGGTTCGAGGCTCGGGGGAGCGGAAGGGGGTGAGCAGGGTCGAGCTTTGCCTGGCCCTTGCCCCCCTCTCTCGGCAACATTGGGGGGCTGGTCGCGGGTGGCGGCGCGGATTCAGACAATGCGTACCGGTCGAGATCTGGCCGCCGTGTCACTTCGGACGCGGGCGTGAGCGCTCCTGCTTCTTGCCAAGAGAGGCGATCCTCGGTATAGTCGACGCATGAGACGAATCATTCGGATTACCCTTGGCGTGGTTTTCATTGTTCTGGGAATACTGGGACTGTTTCTTCCCGTCCTTCAGGGGGTGCTGTTCCTCATCATCGGCGTATTTTTGCTGGCGTCCCAGATTCCGTTATTCGCCCGCATTTTCTGCTGGATTCAAGAGAAATTCCCCGCGCTGGAGCGACTCGTGGAGCGCATGCGCGAGCGCGTTCACCACGAGTGGCATCCCCCGCCCTGTCCTCCCGAGAAGGACTGAATCCAGAAACTCCCAACACGCAAAGGAGCATCATGAGTCAGGCCGTTTTGCTCGCCTTCAATGGAGACCCCATGTGCTTCATGCATGTGCTGCTCAACGCCCTGGACATGGACGATAAAGGCGCCACGGCAAGGATCATACTGGAGGGCGCATCCACACAGCTCATACCCGAGCTCACCCGGGAGGACGGCCCCCTGGTGAAGCTCTATGAAAAGGCGAAGTCCCGCGGGCTCATGGAAGGAGCCTGCCGGGCCTGCTCGAACAAGATGGGGACCCTGGAGGCGGCACGGCAGGAGGGATTGCGTCTCCTGGACGACATGAGCGGGCACCCGTCCATTGAAAGCTATCGCAGGCAGGGTTTCGAGATCATCACTTTCTGAAATCTGCGTGCTGAGTAGCGGCCCGGGCTCTTCCGGCCGCAATGCTGTTGAAACAAGCTCATTCATCTGGCGGGGTGGATGCCATGGGCCAAGCGGAGCTTGCCCATGCGAGCTTGTCTGAGCACGGGCAAGCTCCGCTTAGCCCGCGCCACCTCTTGATTCAACAGCATTGCCCTCCGGCCGAGAGTGCGGCCCCGAAGCCCGGGTACAGGGATCAGTCCGTCTCCCATGCGCTGGACCATCGACGGGTCAGGCCACGGGAAGGTTGGATTCCGCGAACTTCCAGTTGATGAGGTGCTCGATCACGTTCTTGACATAGTCCGAGCGGAGGTTCTGGTAGTCCAGGTAGTAGGCGTGCTCCCACACGTCGATGGTCAGAAGGGGGACCTGGCCATGGATGATGGGAGTTTCGGCGTTGGACGTATTCACCACCTTCAGCCGGTCCTCTTCCACCACGAGCCACGCCCAGCCGCTGCCAAACTGTGACATGGCGGCGCTGGTCAGCTCCTTCTTGAAATTCTCGTAGCTTCCGAAAGCGGCATCCAGGCGTCTGGCCATTTCCCCCTCGGGCTTTCCGCCGCCCCCGGGAGCCAGGCTCTTCCAGTAGAAATCATGATTCCAGGACTGGGCTGCGTTGTTGAAAGTGGAGGCTTTATCCGCAAAACCCGAGGTCTTCTGCACAATATCCTTGAGCGACAGTCCGGCAAGAGGGGTGCCCTTGATGAGCTCAAGGGTTCTGTCAACGTACGCCCCGTGATGCTTCCCGTGATGGAACCCGATGGTTTTCCTCGAAATGTAGGGCTCGAGGGCGTTCTCCTTGTAGGGAAGCTCGGGAAGCGCCACGGTGGCGGCGCCTCCGGTCCTTGAATCGCACCCGCTCAGGCCGGCCATCCCCGCCCCGAGCAAGACGATGCCCCCCGCCGCACTCAAAATGAAATTCCTTCGGCTGATCTCCCCTTCGACCGTCTGAATCGGCATAAGAACCTCCTCTTTGAGAGCCAACTCCAGTGAACCCTGGTTTGAAATTTCATATCCACTGGCAACACCCCTGTCAAGCGCCGCTCCGACTTGAGAGACGAGGAGATGGGGAGATGGGGAGATGGGGAGATGGGGAGATGGGGAGATGGGGAGAGTCGGGAATCGTGGATGGGAAGACCGCAATAGAACGACGCCTGGGAGGGGCCGAGCCCCTCCCAGGCCATTACAGGGAGCGCGTCTTCCCGCCGTCGTCAGGTCAGGAGGAACTCATGGATCATCTCCTCCCACTTCAGATCGTGGAGGTTTCCCATGATATCGTCCACGATCTCGCCACCGGTCGCGGCCAAGGACATGCCGTAGGTCTCGGCGACCTTCGCCTCGAGCCGCCCGGCTTCGGCGTTCACCCAGGCTGCCGCCTCGCGCTCAAAGAGGAGGTTCTTGAGGTTGGATCGGAGCTCCAGGGGTTCAACCACCATCAGCCATCCCAGGCCGTAGGGGTCATGGTGAGCCAGCTCGGGACGGCTGGCGACCCGCTGGTTGGTCGCCACAACGACGCCCTTCATGGGCGAAAGGACGTCGGCCTCTTTCCCGCCCTTGTGGATGCGCCACCCGACCTCGGTCTGAGCCACCTGGGCCCCGATTTTCGGCAGGTCGATCTCCGTGGGCCGTCCCACCAGCTTGAGGGCGAAATCATCCATTCCGACGCGGACGAACCCGCCGTGCTCGACCCGGGCCCAGCTGTGTCCCCGGTGATAGTAGTAGCTATCGGCAACCTGAAAGCCCGAAACCTTGCTCGTATGCACCGCGCCCGCCGCTGCCGCCAGGTCGGATTCCTCCAGGTACTGGTCGAACTCGCACACGTTGCAGCGATAACCGTTGGCGCAGTAATGGTACTGGACTCGTCCCGTCAGCATGTGACGGCATTCCCGCTGATGCAGCTCCCTGTTCCTCATGAGCTGCTGCCATCCGCCGCCGTCGCCTTTCCGCTCGAGGCTGCGAACCATGGCCTTGTCGAAGGGGCAGCTGAGGCAGTCGTAGGCGTTGTCGCAAAGTTTGAGATTGATAATCCCGGCCTTCATCCAGATGCACTGGTTGTCCGTCAATGAGAAGACCTGGGGACCTCTTTTCTTACTGGTATTGACTTTCGCTTTCATGACCGCCTCCTGCGTTTTGGGCTTCATCTCAACTGCTGATCCTCTTCATGATCAACTTCCGTGCCAATCCATGGAGCTTCCGGAAGGATGCAGACCCCGCCGCGCCGTGGACCCAGGCAATCAGCATTGGAGCGGGCATCGCCCGGGGGTTTGAAATGCGCGGCCAAGGGCTCGCGGCCCGGAGCTTTTCCCGCCCCGCGAGCCCCGGCGTCACCGCGAGGTGCCGTCCTACATCCTCATTGACAAAAAGATACTCTGATGATTTGTATATTCTCGGTTCAGGTGACGAGGGGGTGTGCAACCATGGGCATGAGCCGCAAGTCTTCTTCTCGAGAGCATCCGAACTGTTAAGATTCTGAACACTCCTGCCTGGAACTGACTCTTCATGGCGGCAGCGACGAAAGATTCGCCGATCTGTTAAGATTTTTCACCCCTTGTTCAGAAACTGTACACTCCGACGTTTTGCGGGATCTTCGGCCATGCACAAAGACAAGAACATGAAGATTGCCGTCATTGGGGGGGGGAGGCGCTGCGAGGCTTTCCTCAAGATGTTGGACTCCATGAGGTTTCCCCGCCTCAGGGCCCAGATCGTGGCCGTGGCGGACCTGAACCCGGAGGCTGCGGGCATGCAGCTGGCTCGCCGGAAGGGAATCACCATCACCGATGATTTTCTCGATTTCTTTAAGATCCCCGATCTTGACCTGGTCATCGAGCTCACGGGCAACGAGGAGCTTCTCGAGGATTTTTTGCGCCTCAAGCCTCCCCACGTGCGGGTCCTGGAGGCCACCATCTCGAGGTTGTTCAGCGACACCATACGCTTCATGGAGGAGTACCTTTTCGACAAGCACCAGCTGGAGTTGATTCAGAGGGTCGTCGAGAGCATATTCTCGAGCATCCAGGACCGTGTGCTGGTCCTCAGTCCCGGCATGAAGATCCTGGACGTCAACGATGCCATGCTCGACACCCTTGGACTGACCAAGGAAGAAATCCTCGACAGATTCTGCTACCAGGTCACCCACTGGTCCGTGGCTCCATGCAACGAGAAAGGGCACAATTGTCCGCTCATCGAAAGCCGCGAGACCGGGCGTCCCGCCTATGCCATCCATGAGCACTTCGATGTGAACAACCAGGCCAGGACCTGCGAGGTCACGGTGGTCCCCCTCAAGAACAGTGATGGCGATGTCGAGCTGTTCATCGAGATCATGAGAGATATCACGGATGAGCTGGAGCGCAGGGTGGAGCAGCGGACCCGGTTCCTCACGGACAACCTGGCGCGCCTCATCCACGAGGACAAGATGATCGCCCTCGGAAAGCTCGTGGCGAGCTCGGTGCACGAGATCAACAATCCGCTGTCGGGCATCCATGCCCTGGCGCGGCTGGTTGAGCAGGGTCTCGAAGCGGGCACCCCCAGCGAGGAGGACCTCAAGCAATACCGGTATTATCTGCATCTCATCGACACGGAATCCGCCCGCTGCAGCGCCATCGTGAGCAATCTTCTCTCTTTTGCGCGTCAGCAGAAGACCGAAATGAAGCACTTCGACCTGAACGAGCTGATTCACAGGATTGCGGTTCTGTTCGGTCACAAGATGGGGCTGCAGAAGATAGAGCTGCTGCTTCAGCTGCACGAGAAGCTTCCCCGGATGCTTGGGGACCCGGGTCAGATTCAGCAGTGCCTGGTCAACCTGGTGTTCAATGCCATGGAATCCATGCCGGAGGGGGGGACCCTCACCATCCGCACCGACTGGGAGAAATCGAGCAACATGATTCGCATCGAGGTGGAGGACACGGGCGTCGGGATTCCTCAGGAGATGATGAGTCGTATTTTCGAGCCCTTCTTCTCGACCAAGAACCAGGAAAAAGGCGTGGGGCTGGGACTTTCGGTCGTGTACGGAATCATCAAGGAGCACCAGGGAACGATTTACGTCAGAAGCGAGAGGGGTAAAGGGGCCAATTTCATCATCCGTTTCTTCGCCTATCCCGAACTGGAGAGCACAGGAGACGCCGAGTCATGACAGGTCGTATCAAGATCCTTGTCGTCGACGACGAGCTGATCGTGCGTGAGTCGCTCATCGGGTGGCTCCGCAAATCAGGATATGAAGTGGCGGGCGCCGACGGCGGACGCCAGGCCCTCGCCATCCTGGCCGAAAATGACTACGACCTGGTGTTCCTGGACTTCAAGATGCCTGAAATGAGCGGCATCGAGGTACTGGAGCAGATCAAGGCCAACTACCCCCAGACCATGGTGGTCATGATCACGGCCTACGGATCCATCCAGATAGCTGTTGAAGCCATGAAGCTCGGGGCCCACGACTACCTCATGAAGCCCTTCGAGCCCGAGGGACTCGCACTGCTCGTCGAAAAGCTCTTGAACCAGAAGAAGCTCCTGGACGAAAATCTCCTGCTGCGCGAGCAGGTCCAAACCCGGGTACGCTGTGATGACCTCATCGGGGCGTCCAAGTGCATGTGCCAGCTTTTCGGGCTCATCGAAGAGGTGGCGAAGGTCGAGTCCCCGATACTGATTCGAGGCGAGACCGGGACGGGAAAGGAGCTTGTGGCCAAGGCCATTCACTCCAGGAGCACCCGCTGCTTCGGACCATTCATTCCGATCAACTGCGGCGCGTTCACGGAAACCCTCCTGGAGGGCGAGCTGTTCGGCCATGAGAGCGGAGCGTTCACCGGGGCCGTGCGGGCCAGGAAGGGCCGAATCGAAATGGCCCACGAAGGGACGCTCTTTTTAGACGAAATCGGGGAGATACCTCTGAAGATGCAGGTGGACCTGCTTCGCGTTCTCGAGCAGCGAGCCCTGCACCGCGTGGGGGGCACGAAGGAAGTCCGGGTGGACTTCCGGCTCATCTCGGCGACCCATCGGGACCTGCTGAATGAAATCGAGCGGGGCAATTTCAGGCAGGATTTCTATTACCGCCTGAACGTGATCGAAATTGAGGTGCCGCCCCTGCGCCAAAGGGACGAGGACGTGCCGGTCCTGGCCCAGCATTTCATGGAGCGCTTTCGGAGGGAGACCAACAAGCCCATTCTCGGCATTCAGCAGCAGGCCCTGGACCTGCTTGTGACCTATGACTGGCCCGGCAATGTCCGTGAGCTTGAGAATGCCATCGAGCGAGCCGTGGTCCTCGCCAGGGGGCGGTATCTCACCCGGGACGACTTCGCCTTCCTCTTCAGGTCCCCGACGACACCGGTGGTTCCGCAGTCTCTCAAGGAAAATGAAAGACAGCACATTGATCGCATCCTCAAGCTGTGCGGGTGGAACATATCCAAGGCCGCCAATGTCCTGGAGATCAGTCGGATCACCCTTCACAGTAAAATCAAGAAATACGTTCTCCAGCCCTCGACGAAATGAGCAGAAAGACATCAAAAGGAACGGGCTCGAAACTCCCGACACCACCGGGCCAGGCCCGCCCGGCGGCTGTGCGCACTGCGCCCGGCCCCGCCGAGCCCCCGCGGGAAGCCAGGGACTCGAAGCCCCCGGAAGCCGAGCATGGCGGAGCGAAATTTCATCTCGGGCTGGTTGAAATGGGCCGCATCGGCGAATTCGCGGTCCGTGTTGTTGCCGCCAACATACAGGCCATGATCGGCATCCCCGTGGACATCCTGCCCTCCATGGAGATTCCGCCGGATGCCTTTCAGCACCATCGGCAGCAGTATGACGCCGGGCTGGTCATCAAACACCTGAAGGAGATGGTGGACGTCCAGCAGGGCCGAATCCTGGGCCTTGTCACGGCGGACCTCTGCAGCCCAATCCTGACTTATGTCTATGGAGAGGCGGAGGTCGGCGGAACGGTCGCGGTGGTCTCCACCTTTCGGCTCTCCCAGAACGAGGACGGCAGCCCGACCACCAAGGAGCGCTATTATGAGAGACTCGCCAAGGTGGCTTTGCACGAAGTGGCCCATACTTTCGTTCTGTACCATTGCGACGATCCGCGGTGCCTCATGCGCTTCAGTCCCAAGGTCGCCACACTGGACCAAATCGTGCTTGCGTTTTGCGATCGATGCGAGTTCATGCTGCGCGAGAACGTCTTTCAGCTTTATCGGCGTCCTCCGGAGCCGCGCCGTTGAGCTCATGGGGGCTGTTTCACGGCGTCCCCTCGGGATTGCGGCCCGTCAAGGGCTTCATGGACCCTCGCGCGGCTTCCGGCCTGAGCGGAAGAAGGAAACCAGCCGATGCATGATGCTGAAAACCACCTTATGATATAAAGGCGGGCGGGTCGGGGTTACATTCAGAGGAGCGGATCATGCACAACGATGAGGATCAGACAGGTTTGGCAATCGCCAAGGTCTTGGACGATCATCGTGGCGAAGCTCATGTCATTGTGCTTCAGGACTTTCCGGACCCCGACGCCATCTCCTCGGCCGTAGCTCATCAGCTCATCAGCGCCGCCTACGACATCAAGTGCGACATCGTCTACAGTGGAAAAATCAGTCATCAGCAGAACATGGCCCTGGTCAAGCTGCTGGGGATCGAGCTGCTGCGCTACGACAGGTCCCTGGATTTCAGGAAGTACGCAGGCTCCATCTTCGTGGACAACCAGGGGACGACGGCGGAGGAGATCGTGCGGGAACTGGAGAGGATCGGGACCCCGCCGCTCCTGGTGGTGGACCACCACGAGCCCCAGCAGCGGCTGGCGCCCCTCGCCGCGGATATCCGCCGGAATCTTGGAGCCACCGCCACCATTTATGCCGAGTACCTGGAGCTGGGGCTGGTTCACATGGAGAAAACCAAGAGGGAGCATGTCATGGTGGCCACCGCCCTCACCCATGGCATCCTGACGGACACCATGGGCCTCATCAGGGCCTGCCCCGAGGACTTTCACGCCGCCGGGTTCCTCAGCCGCTTTCGCGACGCGGACCTGCTTGAGCAGATCATGAACCAGGCGCGATCCAAGCAGACCATGGAGGTCATTCACCGGGCTCTTGGAAACCGCGTTACCGTCGAGAGCTTTTCCGTGGCGGGCATCGGCTACCTGCGGACCGAGGACCGGGATGCCATTCCCCAGGCGGCCGATTTCCTGGTGACGGAAGAGAACGTTCACACCGCCATCGTGTACGGGATCGTGGCCGGTCCGGATCGGGAAGAAGCCCTCGTGGGCTCCATGCGCACCTTGAAGCTCACGCTGGACCCCGACGACTTCATCAAGGAGGTGCTCGGAAAGGACACCTCGGGGGGCTTCTATGGAGGGGGAAAGATGTCCGCGGGCGGCTTTCAGATTCCCATGGGATTCCTCTCGGGCGGAGAAAGCGAGGAATTCCGCAAACGGAAGTGGGAGGTCTTCGACGCCCAGATCAAACAGCGGATCTTCGCAAAGATCGGTGTGCGAGGCCAGCAAAGCGGCGCAAACCTGAGCTCATGAAGCAGGGTCGGCACTCCGCGAGTCTCATCGGTGACAATCACTCCGGAATTGATCAACCAGGCAGTGAATGGGCGCGCATCCATTCTATCCAGCCCCGGCTCAAACGCCGACGCTGTTGCCCTGATGGTTGGCCAATGACACTCTTCCGAGCAGTTCCTCATGCCCCCTCCGGGGCACCCTAAACGATGAAGAAGGCCTACCGGGACTTGTCTTTAACTTTAGACTTGAAACCTTAAACGTGAAACTTTTCAGAACAGGACCCCGTGATCTCATGTCGACACCATCGGGCTCAGTCCCCGGGTTGGCTCACTCGGGCCCTTTCTCCATGAGCTCGATGATGGCGCGCATGAAAGCAGGTAGATCGTTTGGATTGCGCGAAGTGACGAGGTTCCCGTCCACCACCACCTCACGGTCCACGAAATTTGCCCCCGCGTTCACCAGGTCGTCCTTGATGGCAAAGAAGCCGGTGACGGTCCTGCCGCGAACGGCTCCCGCCGAAATGAGCATCCAGCCCGCGTGGCATATTCCGGCAATGACCTTGTTTTTCGCACATGCGGATGCGACAAGATCCACCATGGACGGTTCGCGCCGCATCATGTCAGGGGCATATCCTCCCGGAACGACCACGGCATCGAAGGCGTCAGAGGACGTTTCCCGTGAGGATGCGTCCGATCGCATGGGATACCCGTGCTTTCCATGGTACACTTTGTCCTTCTCGGGACCCACGATGACCACCTCGGCGCCTTCCTCCCTGAGTCGCAGTGCGGGGTACCAGCCCTCCAGGTCTTCATAAAGGTTCTCGATCAAGACGGCGACGCGCTTGCCTTTGAGCCTCATCTTCTCACCTTTCTCCTGTCGAGGATATCACCGGCTCTCGCACTTCCTGCGAATAACATCAACGGAAGGCCCAGAATGAGGGCTCCGATAAAGAAAGTGGCTGTCTTTTTCATTGTTGGATTCCTTCAGCTCTTCGGTTGCGGAACCGGATGAATACCATTCAGGTCGATGATATTGCATCCGTTCGTCATTCCGTGACTATTCTGCTCACAAGCGACGACCCCGCGACAGGGTCATTTGATTTATTTTTAAGAACCCCTTCGGGATGTCGCAATACGGCCTGATGTGATCGGAAGCACAAAGCCCTCGCAACAGGGAATGGTGGGATGGTGATGGATTGAGAGTCGGGTCTTTTCCAATAAAGGATGGATGGTTAATTTCACTAGCTGTGCGATGTACATTCGTCGTTTCAAGGCAGGACAGGAGGCGATCTCGAGCCGTGAGCGCCATCGAATCCCTCCTATTGGCCCGGCAGCCTCGCACCGCGGGGCCGCTCACCATGGCTTCATGGATCCGAAGTTAAATGCAGGAAAGCAGGAGGGTGCTGTGTGGGACCTGGATGAACTGAAAAGCCACAGGGATATCGTCGCAGCCATCAACTGGGAGATGACCCCGGAAACGGCCATTGAAACCTATCTCGAGTGGGGCACGGGATGGTCCCGCAAGGACAGCTACATGAGCCATACCGAGCAGGAGTCTTACTATTTCGTTATTTATGACTGGGAAGTCCCTCCGCAGGTCACCCTGGTTCGAAGGGATGTACGGGATATGGAGGAAAAGGCCAAGCTCCTGGTCCCCGAGGATCTCATTCGGTCGGCTGTTCAGGAGGGCGGTCGAAAGCCCGGCGTCGGCGTGTATGCCATCAACAACCCCCTGAAACGCTGGCTCAAGGAGGCCCTGAACTGCTGACGGGAAGGCGTTCCGTAGGAGGGAACCGCGGTCTGGACGATGGTTTCAAGATGAGGTATTGTGCTTGATGGAGCAATTATATTGACTCGGTTGTGCAATTCCGTTGACCTTGAGCGAAAGCGCCCGGATGCACCCCCCAGTCAGACAGGGAAAGCACAATGGCTGATGCTCCCGGAGGCGGAGTCCACGCCTCTGGGAGGCGGACAAGAGCTGTCGAGTCGTGCGGATGAAGCAGACCACGGACTGCCCGGGCATTTCGGAAGACCGGCTGCAAGCCACGGGCGCTCAAACGCGCAGGGGGCGCGGAGCAGGGGTTTCCATGCTTTGGATTCTGGCAGTGGCTGTCTTCCTGTCGCTTTTATTCTTCAGGTCGGAAGCCGCCGTGCTCAGCTCGCGGAACTGGCCCCTGGCCGTCCTTTTCATTTTGTCGGGCTTGTTGCTGGGAGTGCTTGGCTGCAATCGCTTCATGCGAAAAGGAAGGCCGGAGGCTGTCTTGAACGGGAGCGTCCGTCCGAACCGGACGCCGGAGGGGGTGCATGCTTTTGCCGGGCCTGGCGCGGGCGGCTCCGCCGATCAACGGCAAGGCAAGGTCAACGGCTGCATCGCCGACATCCTCGGAAGTGAAAAGGATTTCGTGCACACCCTTATCGAGACGGCTCAGGCCATTGTCCTCATCCTGGGTCCTTCCGGAAAGGTGCGGCTGGTCAACCGTTTTTTCGAGGAGATATCCGGCTACCGATCCTCGGAGCTGCAGGGCAAGGATTGGTTTGACACCGTCATTCCCGAAGCCTTTCGGGAGCATGTCCGGGGAGTATTCCAGGAGGCACTGGGAGGTTCCCAGGCCATGGAATGTATAAGCCCCCTGACCACCCGCGGTGGCTCCGTCCGGCAGTTCAGCTGGAGATGGAAGGCCCTCAGGGATTCCAGCACAACGGTGAGCGCCGTGCTGGGCATGGGCATGGATCTGACCGAGAGGGACGGCATGGAGGACGCCCTGAGGAAGAGCGAGGAGCGCTACCGCGCCATCGTCGAGGACCAGACGGAGCTCATTTCGCGCTTCAAGCCCGACGGGACCCTCACCTTCGTCAACGGCGCCTACTGCCGCTATTTCGGGGAGGAGCCGGAACAGCTCATCGGCAATAAATTCTGGCACCACGTGCCGAAGCACGAGCAGGAGCGACTGAAGAGCCACATCACCTGCATGACCCGAGACAACCCTGTCTCCACCATCGAGCACCCGGTGAAGACGCCTGAGGGCATCCGCTGGCAGCAGTGGACGGACCGGGCCATCCTGGACCATGAGGGGCGCGTCGTCGAGCTGCAGGCCGTCGGACGCGACATCACCGAGCGAAAGCGCGTGGAGCAGGCCCTTGCGTCCGAGCGGTCACGGCTGTACTCGGTGCTGGACAGTCTCCCGGTGTTTGTGTTCCTCCATTCGGCCGACTACACGATTCGATTTGCCAACCGCTGCTTTGTTCGCAATTTCGGGGATGGCGCCGGTCGCCGCTGTTATTCCGTGCTGCAGGTTCGCTCCGAGCCGTGCGAGGAGTGCCGATCCAGAGCGGTCCTTCTGGACGGGCGCGCGCAGAGCTGGGAATGGACCGCCGATCGCAACGGCCGCACGTTTCAGATGTACAGTTATCCTTTCACCGATATGGATGAAACGCCCCTCGTCCTGCAGCTGGGCATCGACATTACCGACCAGAAACGCAACGAAACGGAGCTGCGACAGTCGGAATCCCGGCTGCGCGAGCTCTCGAGCCGGCTGCTCACCGCCCAGGAAGAGGAGCGGCAGCGCATCGCCACCGAGCTCCATGACGGCATTGGCTCGTCGCTCACCGGGATCACGGTCTTTCTCCAGACGATCCTGCTCCGCGTCGAAGAAGGCTCGCCTCTCGTGGAGCCCATCCGACAGCTCATATCCGTGACGGAAAATACCATCCGGGAAGCCCGCAGGATCATGTCGGATCTTCGCCCATCCATGCTGGATGACCTCGGGGTCTTGAAGACCCTCGATTGGCTCTGCAGGGAATTCCAGCAGCTCCACCCGGACATCCACATCGAAAAGGCCATCCGGATCGGGGAAGAGGACATCCCCGATCCCTTGAAGATCATCATCTTCAGGCTGGTCCAGGAGGCATTCCATAACATATCCAAGCACAGCGAGGCCGAGTACGTCACCTTGACCCTCGATGGAGCCGGCGACGGGATCAGACTCACGGTGGAAGACAATGGGAATGGATTCCCGGTTCAAGATGTTCTGGGCGAGGAGTCCTCGATGAAAGGCCTGGGACTGACGAGCATGAGGGAGCGCACGGAGCTCTCGGGAGGGCGTTTCACGCTGAGATCCACCGTCGGCGAGGGAACGGCGGTCCAGGCGGAATGGGCCATTGCGGCACCCAGTGACCTGAAGAGCGCATAGCTTTGGGTTTCTGGTTCCTGGTTCCTGGTTCCTGATTTTGGATTTCGGGCTGCCCCCCTTGGTATTCCTCGCCTGGCCTCCTTAAGGTCGCGCAGGCTGCATCGATCTCATCACTCCCGACACGAACTCGCTTCTCGCCTGCGGATCCGCAATGACCAGCCCGACGATGGCATCCAGCCCGTCCATGACCTCCCGGACCGCGGCTTCCGCAAGCTCTGGATTCTGCTGATTGGAGGCCTGAAACTGAAGCCAGATGGTCCTGGTGAGCATCAGGGCCAGCTCGGAAGACTGGCTCTGGATGGCCACCATCTGGTCCCGGGACTGCTCGGCCCGAGCAACCAGGTCCTTGAGGGCCTTCTCCTTCTCCTTGAGATCGTTTTCCAGGCTGCGCAGGGTTTCCAGGACCGTTTCGATGTTTCTTTTCTGGGAATCGAGCTGCGAAGTCAACTCGCCGTGGTCGGCCAGCAGGGCTGAGAGCTCCTTTCTCCGCTCCTCCACATCCTCCCGCAGTCCTCGAACCGCCTCGTCCCGAATCCCGGTCACCCGGTCCTGGTAAGCCTGCAGTCCAGGCACCTCGAAGCGCAACCCTTCCAGCCAGTCATGGTTGGCGATGACAAATCCCGAAAGGAGCGAGAAGGTGAAGAGGACCGCCGTGACCAGGGCATGTATTCGCTGCGTTCCGGCCAGGTAAAATGTAAGCCCCGACATCATGAAAAACACCGCAAGTCCAACCAGCAGTTTCATCGCACCCTACCAGAAAGAGTTACATTGAATGACGCGAGCTGTTCAGGAAGGTCCGGGCGCCTCAACACCCGGGCTGCCACTCCGCCCGCGGGGCCTCACCTCGGCCAAGCATACCAAATTGACGAGTTTTTCCAGCGTATTTTTTGGATCAGGGTGCTCATGGGTTACGGGAGTGCGGTGAATCGGCTTTTGACTCCTCTCTCCTGAGTGGTATTCTGGGGACGGGAGGAAATGGGAATATGAAGAAGGCCGTCGCATGGATCCTCTTGGCCGCATGCATGATCGCGGCTGCCGCCGCGTGGTGGATCACCCGCCAGACGAAAATCCACCTGCATGAGCTCCTGATTTACGGGAATGTCGACTTGCGTCAGGTCAACCTGGCCTTCAATGCGAGTGAGAGGATCACGAGCCTGCTGGTGCAGGAGGGGGATCGGGTGAAGCAGGATCAGGTGCTGGGCACCCTCGAGATGGAGCGGCTCGAGGCGGCGGTGGCACAGGCCGAGGCTCGCCTTGAAGCCCAGAGCCAGGTGGTTCGAAGGTTGGAGAACGGGACCCGGCCGGAGGAGATTGAACAGGCCCGCGCCAATCTCCAGGCGGCTCAGACGGATCTGAACAACAGCCGTCGGACCTATGAGCGATTGAAGGAGACGGCTCTTGCAGGCGCCACGAGCCGCCAGAACCTGGACAACGCACAGGCTGCCTTTGAAGTGGCGCGTGCCAGGCTGCGCGTGAGTGAGAAGGCGCTGGAGCTGGCTCTTCTGGGACCGCGGCAGGAAGACATCGCCGAGGCCCGAGCCGCCCTCCGCGCCAACGAGGCCAATCTGGCCCTCCTCAGGCGTGATCTCGCCAATGCCACCCTCGTGTCCCCCACCAACGGCGTGGTTCAGAACAGGCTCCTGGAGCCGGGGGACATGGCTTCACCCCAGAGACCCGTGTTGACCGTGGCCATCCTGGATCCCAAATGGGTCCGCGCTTACGTTCCGGGTCCCGACCTGGGAAGGATCCGTCCCGGGATGAAGGCCGTCGTGGCGACGGACAGTTTTCCCGGTCGAAATTACGAGGGCTGGGTCGGATTCATTTCACCCTCGGCATCCTTCACCCCCAAGTCCGTCGAGACCACCGAGCTCCGGACCTCCCTGGTGTACGAAGTCCGCATCTTCGTGAAGGACCCCTCCGATGAGCTCCGACTGGGAATGCCCGCAACGGTGCACATTCCCTTGAGCCAGGAAGGGGGAGCCACTTCAGGAATCGCCATCGGCAGCGGGGGAGGCTATAGGGGCTCATGATGGAAAAGGTGACCGCCGAGTCCCCCGTCCTGATCAGCGAGGGGCTCCACATGGAGTTTGCGGGACCCCGCGGCGAGCGCGTGAAGGCCCTGGAAGACGTGACCCTCACGGTGGGGCGCGGAGCCGTCACCGGTCTGGTGGGCCCCGATGGGTCGGGCAAGACCACCTTCATCCGCCTGGCGGCGGGTCTTCTGACCCCTCTAGGCGGCGATCTCCACGTCCTGGGCATCGACGTGGGTAAGGATCCTCAGGCCGTCCAGTCCAGGATCGGCTACATGCCCCAGAAATTCGGGCTTTACGAGGACCTGACCGTTCGCGAGAACCTCGATCTCTACGCGGACCTCCATGGAATATCGCCCGAAACGCGCGCCGACCGCTTTCCACGGCTCATGCGCATGACGGGTTTGGGAGACTTCATGGCCCGGCTGGCGGGGCGACTCTCCGGCGGCATGAAGCAGAAGCTCGGCCTGGCCTGCACCCTCGTGAGCACCCCGGAGCTCCTTTTGCTCGATGAGCCCACGGTGGGCGTCGATCCCCTCTCGCGTCGGGAGCTGTGGGAAATCGTCCACCATCTGGTGCATGAGCAGAGGGTAACGGTGATTCTCAGCACATCCTACCTCGAAGAGGCCGAACGCTGCGACGGGACCTTGCTCCTGCTGCAGGGCAGAGTGCTGGCGTCCGGACCTCCGTCCGAAATCGTCGACGTCGCGGAGGGCAGATCCTTTCGCGTCGAGGCGCCCGCGAACCTCAAGCCTCGCCAGCTTCAGTCCCGGATGGCCCGTGAGGGCTGGGTCACGGATGCTACCCTCGAGGGCAACCGGGTGCGATTCATCGCGGGTGAAGGGCTTCGCGACATGGATTCACTCTTCGAGGGCAGGGCCGCTCATTCGGTGAAGCCGCGGTTCGAGGATGGTTTCATGATTCTCGTTCGCCAGGCCGCGGATCGTGCGTCGGAGACCGGAAACGGACCGGAGGTGATGGCCGGGACTGAGCTGGAACGCGGGGATTTCTCCGAATCGCCCGCTGGATTCAAAAGAGCTGACGCTTCCGTTCCCCCGCATCCCGAAGCCGAATCGGGCCCGCCTGAATCACCTGACTCGCCTGACTCGAGGGAAGTGGTGGTGGAGGTGCGCGACCTGGTCAGGCAGTTTGGACGGTTTTATGCCGTCAGGGACGTCTCGTTTCAGGTTCACAGGGGAGAGATCTTTGGTCTTCTGGGGCCCAACGGGGCGGGCAAGAGCACGACGTTTCGCATGCTTTGCGGTCTGCTGCCGGCCACCAGCGGAAGCCTGAGCGTTGCGGGAGTGGATCTCCGGCGCGCGCGTGCCTCGGCGCGACAGCGCATTGGGTATGTGGCCCAGAAGTTTTCCCTCTACGGCCAGCTGACCGTCATGGAGAATCTTGATTTTTTCGCAAGCGCCTATGGACTGCCTGGTCCTCGAAAAAGGGAGCGCATTCAATGGGCCGTCCGGCAGTTCGACCTGGGGCGCTATATCGGCTCAGCCAGCGGTGAGCTGCCCGGCGGTTACCGGCAGCGACTGGCCATGGCCTGCGCTCTGATGCACGAGCCTGAAATTCTCTTTTTGGACGAGCCCACTTCCGGCGCCGACCCCCTCGCCCGCCGCGAGTTCTGGCAAAGGATCGGCGGGCTCGCCGACCAGGGGGTCACCATCATCGTCACCACGCATTTCATGGAGGAAGCGGAGTATTGCGACCGCATGGTGATCATGGTGGAAGGTCGTATCCTCGCCAGTGGGACACCGACGGAAATCCGGGAGGGCGTGCGGGGCTCGATCGATCGGGAGCCTACCATCGAAGAGGCTTTCATCGCCATAGTCGAGGCGCATCGACAGGCCTCTGAAAGCCGGGCGGCTTGAGGTCCGGCGGATGTCAAGCCATCCCGAGCGCCGAAACGACGGCACCCGATCACGCATGAGCTTCCGCCGGGTCCGTTCCCTGATCCGCAAGGAAATCCTGCAGGTGATCCGGGATCCGAGCAGCATCGCCATCGCCCTGGTTCTGCCCGTCTTCCTCATCCTGCTTTTCGGTTACGCCCTCTCCCTGGATGTCCGGGAGGTTCCCGTTGCGCTGGTCCTCGAAAGCCCGACGCCCGAATCCACCGAAGTTGCGGGAGCGTTCATGCTCTCCGACTATTTCCGGGTGGCAACGGTGACATCCATGAAGGACGCGACGGATCTCCTGCGGGACCGCAAGGTGGACGGCATCGTTCGCCTGTCCCGGGACTTCGCCCGCGATCTCGCATCGAGTCAGGCACAGATCCAGGTGATCGTCCACGGGGTCGATGCCAATCGAGCCCGGATCATCGAGGGTTACGTCCAGGGCGCGCTCGGTTCCTGGGTCTCCCGGCGGGCCGCCGGCCAGGGCGAGGCGGGCCGGGCAGCCGTGAGAATCCAGAGCCGCATGTGGTTCAACGAAGCCGTGGACAGTCATTATTTCCTGGTTCCTGGCCTGGTGGTGCTCATCATGACCCTCACCGGCGCGCTGCTCACGGCTTTGGTCATGGCCCGGGAGTGGGAGCGGGGGACGATCGAGTCACTTTTTGTGACCCCCGTTCGGGCGGGCGAGATCCTGATCGGCAAAACCGTTCCCTACTTCCTCCTGGGAATGGGCGGACTCCTGCTCACCGTCGGCGCGGGCCGGTACCTCTTTCATGTTCCCCTCAGGGGCTCCCTGGTCCTCGTGGTGGGCGTCTCGATGCTTTACCTGATGGTCGCCCTGGGACTGGGCCTCTTGATTTCATCCGCCACTCGAAGCCAGTTCGTCGCCTCGCAGATTGCGCTCATCGCCACGTTTTTGCCCGCCCTGTTTCTTTCGGGCTTCATTTTCGACCTGGCCAGCGTCCCCACGGCGGTCCAGGCGGTGAGCTACCTGCTGCCGGCGCGATACTACGTGTCCGCCCTCCAGACCCTGTTTCTGGCGGGCAACGTCTGGAGCATCATCCTGGCCAATTCGGCGGCCATGCTGCTGATGGCGGTGCTCCTTTTCAGCCTGACGCTCCGAAAGACCAGAAAGAGACTGGACTGACCCATGGATGCATTACGCCGGATCATGGCCCTCATCTGGAAGGAGCTGCTGGCCATTCTGAAGGATCCCAGGAGCCGCTTCACGGTCTTCGGCCCCCCGCTCCTCCAGACCTTGATCTTCGGATACGCCGCGACCTACGATCTGAATCGGGTGAGCTACGCCGTCTACGATCAGGACAGGAGCAGCGCATCCAGGCAGTTTCTGGGCGAGCTGGATGGGTCGGGAACCTTCAGGCGGGTCGCCACCCTGCACGACCAGAGCCGCATCCGGACCTTCATCGACGACAAGCACGCGCTCCTGGTGATCCAGATTGGACCCGACTTCGAGCGGCGACTCCTCTCCGGCCAGCCGGTCGACGTCCAGGTCATAGCTGACGGCCGCAACTCCAACACGGCCGGAACCGCCCTCAATTATGTCGCCGCCGTTGCGGAAAGGTTCAACGAGGCCTGGAGTCGAACGCACGGGGGGCAGCCGCCACCGGTTCAGGCCGTTTCGAGATCCTGGTTCAACCCGAACATAGAAACGCGCTGGTTCATGATACCCGGCCTCATCGGCATGCTGACCCTCGTTCAGATGGTCATCCTCACGGCCATGTCGGTCGCCCGGGAGCGGGAGCAGGGAACTTTCGATCAGCTGCTGGTGACCCCCTTCCGGCCGTCGGAGATCATGGTTGGGAAGAGCGTTCCCAGCATTCTCATCGGCCTCATCCAGACGACCCTCGTCCTTTGCGTCGCCCTCTTCTGGTTTAAGATACCATTTCAGGGCTCTTTCTGGACGCTCTACCTGGGAGTGCTCGTGTTTCTCATCGCTGCCGTCGGCGTCGGGCTGATGATCTCGTCGGTGGCGGCCACGATGCAGCAGGCTCTGCTGGGAAGCTTTCTGACCATCATGCCCTTCGCCCTGCTGTCGGGGCTGAGCACCCCCATTGCCAACATGCCGCGCGAGGTCCAGGTGATCACGCTGGCCAATCCTTTGCGGTACGCCATATCGATCGTGCACCGGGTCTTCCTGGAAGGGGCTCCCCTGCGGGACATCGTTTCCGACCTCTGGCCCCTCACCTTCATCGCCGTTGTCACGCTGTCCGTGGCCGTCTGGATGTTCCGGCATCGGCTGAGCTGAGCCGCATCATCTCGGACAGGTTCAGTCCCGTGCGATCCCGCCCGTTGAAGACCCATGCGACGGGTTGCGTCCTGGTCCGCGCCAGAGGGCACGATGCAAATGACAGTGTGCCTCCTTTCACGTCCTCCTCGGTCCCGGGTGAAAGACCTGCGGATGGAGCGGGGCGAAAAGGTTTTGCCCACGGCGTTTCAGGTGAAGCGCCAGCATGGTGGCTCCACGCATTTAGAGAAAGATTGCACAAACACCACCCGCCAGATTCCATTTTCATGTTCGTTTCTCGGGAATTCTGTGCTAAATATCGGGACCCTGTGCAGGGTCAACTGAGCTGTGCAAAGTGGGTTCCGCCTTTTGGCATCGCGGCAATTCGCCATCCTTCGGCAAAGGAGGTGCAATGGAAGATCGTTTTGTGGTAAAGGGAGAAGTTGTGGTTTTGGATCGTCAGAGTGGTCTGGCGTGGCAGCGCGGGGCATCTGAAGAGCCCATGGTTTGGCACGATGGCCTTGGGTATATTGATCGTTTGAACGAGTCCAGGTTTGCGGGTTTCGACGACTGGCGATATCCGTCCAGGGAAGAGCTGGCCGCCCTGATTTTGCCCGAGGAAGACCGCAACAGTGGGCTTTACATTCATCCTTTCTTCAGCAGTCACAGGAATTGCTGGACGGCCACCGAAGCCGGCCACCACAAGGCCTGCTACGTTGACTTCTACTACGGCGACGTGTACATCATCGAAGAGAATTATGCCAACCATTACATACGAGCGGTGCGCACCCAGCACTGAGGGAGATTTTTCGGCGCCCCGCGCCCTACCCGTGGCTTCTCCTGGAACGGGCGAGGATTCAGCTTATCAGGTGGTGCTCTATCAGCCGGAGATTCCCCAGAACACGGGAAACATCGCCAGGACGTGTGCTGCAACCGGGTCGCCCCTTCACCTCGTCGAGCCCCTCGGGTTCAGGCTCGAGGACCGCTACCTGAAGCGGGCGGGCCTGGACTACTGGCCTTCCGTCACCATGAGGGTTCACCGTGATATGGAAAGTCTTCGCCGCTCAGTGGCGCCCTGCCGGTGCGTTTATTTTTCGGCCCATGCGGCAACGTCGCTTTTCGATTTTCATTTCGAGCCCGGGGACTGCCTGGTCTTCGGGTCCGAGACCTCGGGTTTGCCATCCTCATTGCTGAACGGAGCAGGGGAAGCCGTGGTGAAGATTCCCATGGACCGCTCCAGGGTGAGAAGCCTCAACCTGGCGACGACCGTAGGCGTAGCCCTGTTTGAGGCGATTCGACAGCTGATGGTGAGGCGGCGCAGCCTCCTCCCGCGTTTTCCCGTGGATGGGTGACCGTGACATCCAGGGAACGGACCGAGACAATCACTATTCTCTGTGGCATTCAACCTCCTGACCCGCCCGGAAAAATTCATGGAGAAAAGAGTCACTCGGGAATCGGTAAAGGCAAGGGTTCACGAATTGTGTCCGGATCTGGAATCGATGGGCATTTATCCCGTTGTTCTCGGCAAGGGCCACCGATACTGAGTGGTGCTTTTCGAGAGCCGGGACTGCTCTCAAAAGAAACCGCCCTTGAGCTCCTTCCGCATCCGACTGAGAGAGGAAGATCTGGATTTTTTTTCATCACCCTCCCTTTGGGAGCAAGACTTGCATAGCGCTGTCGGGGAAGCCAGGAGGAAGATGTCATGTGCGGGGAGAACGGGCAAGAGGCCTTCTCCAAAGCATAAGGTGAACAGCGAAAACGGAGATGGAGTAAGTGGCAGAGATCGAATGGAAGGGAGCCGTATGGAGAGCTGCTTTCGGTAGCCTTTCCGTCAAGGAATTGTTGACGATCCTCAAGGGCTTCGGCCCCATGGAAACACTTTCATTTGAAAAGCCGGGCTGCTGCAGTGGAGAGATCAGCGTCTCCCTGACCGGCGAAGGGCAGAAGCAGATCACGCTGTACCATCTCGAGGTGCTGGGGAAGAAGAGAGCCGGAACTGGGCGAGCGGCCCTTCAGTGGCTCAGGAGCGTTTTCAAGGGGGATCTGTTCGTGGAGGATCCCGGTTTCATCATGGTGAAAGGCGCCAACCGGGAGAGCCTGCTCTTCTGGTTGAGCATGTTCAGGGAAGGACTCATCGATGCGCTCGACGCGGAATCCATGGAGCTCCACCCCCACATGAGCGACCAGGAGCTCTTGAAGCTGGAATCCGAAATCCGCGGGACGCCGGCCGACGTGAATCCGTCTTCTTACATGCAATGAGAGCCAGGGACAAGGTCAAGAAGGCCGCGGAGGTGGCCCGGATCTGTCGGTTGCTGCGACAGGAGCGGCCGTTTCGGGTGGCGTTCACCAACGGTTGCTTCGACTTGCTCCACCTCGGCCATCTCCGGTACCTCGAGGAGGCCCGGGAGCTCGGGGACCTGCTCGTTGTCGGGGTGAACAGCGACGCGTCTGTTCGGAAGATCAAGGGACCTCGGCGCCCCATTCAGACGGAGGAGGAGCGGTGTGAGCTCCTGGCGGGTCTCCACTGCGTCGATTACGTGGTGATCTTCGATACTCCGGATCCTCTGCCATTGATCGAACTGATTCAGCCCGACATACTGGTGAAAGGCGCCGACTGGCCCGAGGATGGGATTGTCGGGGCCGAGATGGTCAAAACAGGTGGAGGGCGCGTGGCGAGAATCCCTTTGATTCCCCTGCAGTCGACCACCTCCATCGTCGAGAGGGTGATTGAGCGGTATGGGCGAGGTCCTTTAGCTTAACAAGGTTTGACGGCTATCGCATCACGCACCTGAACCTGGCCGGCGAGCAGCTCAAAAGTGCAAGAAACTGAATTCTTTTGCTAAAAGCCAATGGCTAAATGCTAACGGCTCGGATCAGGTCTGAATCATCCATCGTGGATCAATGGACGGGAGTGAACCCATTGGCTCTACCCAAAGTCAGAACAGGCAAGCAGGCGGCTCAGGCCGGGCCCCTCGACCTGAGCAGGGCTCAGCGCGCGCAAGAGTGGCTCGAGCATAACAGGAATCTCTTGGGCGGCATCGTTGCCGGCGTGCTCGTTGTTTTTTTGATCGTTTTGGGAGTCCAGGGCTATCTGAGCAGCCAGGAGTCGCGGGCCGAGGAACGTTACGCCCAACTGCTGCGGCAGTGGCCCGCGGATTTCGGCGCCGCCGATGATCAGGCCATGGAGAAGTTGATACCCGACCTGGAGCAGTTCATACGGGAGCATGAAGGAAGGCGGGCGGCCTGGCTGGCGCGCTTGGACCTGGCCCGGGTGTTCTACCAGCTGCGGCGTCAGGAGGATGCCCTCGGACAGAATCGGAGAGTGCTGGATGGAGCAGGGGATCCCTCCCTGAAGGGCATGGCCCGCTATCAGGCCGCGGTCACTTTGCAGGCCATGGGCCGATCCGAAGAGGCCATCACCCACTGGACGGCCATGAAGAATGAATTGTCCCTGGTTTCCGAAAGGGAGATCAACTGGAAGCTCGCCACTCTCCACACCGCTCGACAGGAATATCCCAAAGCCATCGAGCACCTCGAGGCCGCACTCAAGGCCGGCGGGGATTATCCGACCAATCAGCTGATCGAGGATCAGCTGGCCGGCTTGAGAGCTTCAGCACCCCAGGGTTCGTGAGCGACACACGCGGGTGAATGCCTGGAGCCCATTTCCGCGAGGACAATTCCCTTGACACCGCCCCGGGATTTGGCTATTCAGCGGACACTTGACCTTATTCATTCATTCACGCAAGGTGCCTCAGTGACAGGATTTTTTTATTTCAGCGGCTTTCGCTTTAGCGGCGGGTTCATTTTTCCGGGGCCCGCTCATGGGATGGTGAATTAGCCCGAGCTAATACGCGAGCAGACAGAACCATGGGGGGGCCGAAGCAGCGGAGCCCATGGTGTGATGTTTCGAGGCTGTGGATTCCGCCCACAGCTTTTTTTTTGCTTTGGACACAGCTTCTGCATAGGGAGGTTTGTTGGGCCATGATGTTCAATGTCGAGTTCGAGACGCTTCCCCGGGAGGCGTTGGAAGCCATTCAACTGCGGCGTCTGCAGGCTGTTCTGGAACGGGTCTACGCCACGGTGCCCTTTTACCGAAGGAAATTTGACGAGGCAGGTGTTGCGCCTTCGGACATCAGGGATCTGGCCGATCTGGCCCGGGTCCCCTTCACCACCAAGCAGGACCTGCGTGACAATTATCCCTTTGGCATGTTCGCCGTTCCCATGGACAACGTGGTTCGCATTCACGCGTCCTCGGGCACCACCGGCAAGCCCACCGTGGTCGGTTACACCTCTCGCGACATCGCAACCTGGTCGGAGCTCATGGCCCGGGCACTGGCAGCCGGCGGCGCGACCCGCGGCGATATCATCCACAACGCTTACGGATACGGTCTCTTCACCGGAGGTCTGGGCGTTCATTACGGGGCTGAGCGGCTGGGAGCTTCGGTCATTCCCATTTCCGGCGGAAATACCAAACGACAGATCATGATCATGGCGGATTTCGGACCGACCATCATCACCTGCACGCCATCCTACGCCCTGCATCTCGCCGAGGTGGCCGTTGAAATGGGAGTGGACTTCAAGGGGCTGCGGTTCAAGGCCGGCATTTTTGGAGCTGAGCCTTGGTCCGAGCAGATGCGCCTCGAGATCGAGGAGAAGCTCAACCTCCAGGCCATGGACATTTATGGCCTGAGCGAGGTCATGGGGCCGGGTGTATCCGTCGAGTGCATCGAGGCCAAGAAGGGGCTCCATGTTTTCGAGGACCATTTCATCCCCGAGATCATCAACCCGGAAACGGGCGAGGTGCTTCCTTCGGGGTCCACGGGGGAGCTCGTTTTCACGTCGCTCACCAAGGAAGCCTTTCCGGTGATCCGCTATCGCACCCGCGACATCACCTCCCTCAATCCGGAGCCCTGCATTTGCGGTCGGACTCATGTCCGCATGAACCGGGTCAGCGGACGCACCGACGACATGCTGATCATCCGCGGGGTTAACGTGTTCCCGTCGCAGATCGAAAGCGTGCTCATGGAAATCGAGGAAGTGGAGCCGCACTACCAGCTCATTGTCGATCGGGAGGGCAATCTCGACATGCTCACGGTCCTGGTGGAGGTTGGCGAGCAGGCGTTTTCGGACGAGGTGCGCGTGCTGCAAGGCCTCGAGAAGAAGATCTCGAAAAACATCAAGGAATACCTTGGTGTATCCGTGAAGACCAGGCTGGTCGAGCCCAAGACCATTGCCAGGAGCGAGGGCAAGGCTCAGCGGGTGATCGACAACCGCAAGATTTAGCTCGTCGAAGGACAGGAGGAGAACATGCGGGTCGAACAGATTTCGGTTTTTCTCGAGAACAAGGCGGGGCGACTGGCCGAGGTGGCCAGAATACTCTCGGACGCCGGCATCAACATCAGGGCGCTTTCCCTGGCGGACACCTCGGATTTCGGCATCCTGCGCCTGATCGTCAACGACAACGCGCGGGCCAAGGAGGCTCTCAAGCAGCAGGGGTTCACCGTCGGCAGGACCGACGTGGTGGCCGTGGAGGTGGAGGACAGGCCGGGGGGCTTGCACAAGATCCTGGACATCCTCAACCGGGGCAACGTGAATGTCGAGTACATGTACGCCTTTGTGCAGCAGAGCGGCAACAATGCGGTGATCATCTTCAGGTTCGACCACCTGGATGAAGCCGTGAAGGTTCTGCAGGCCAATGGAGTCACGGTCATCGAGGGGGAGCGGCTTTACGCCATGTGATTTCCATTCACCAGGAAGGGGGAGAAGCATGAAGTGCAGGATGAAGGTTCTGGCCGTGGTGATGATGCAGCTCGCAGCCATCGTGAGCTTCTCGTTGTCCAGCTGTCTCGCTGCCGAGACTTACAAGATCGGAGGTCTGTTCGCGGTGACCGGCCCCAATTCTTTTCTGGGGGATCCCGAAAAGAAGAGCCTTCAGATGGCCATCGACGAGATCAATGCCCGGGGAGGCATTGACGGCCATCGACTGGAGGCGGTGATCCGCGACACGGAAGGTGTGCCGGACAAGGCCGTTCTTGCAGCCAATGAGCTCATCAGCAGTGAAAAAGTGGTGGCCATCATCGGGCCCAGCCTGACCCCGACGACGCTTCCGCTGGTCCCGCTCGTGGAAAGCAACAAGATACCCCTCATCAGCTGTGCGGCGGGCATCGAGATCACCGAGCCGGTGAAGCCATGGGTGTTCAAGACTGCGCAGAGCGACGTTCTGGCGGTGGCGACCATCTACGAGCACATGAAGAAGCAGAATATCAAGAAGGTGGGCATTCTCACCGTCGAGAACAGCTTCGGCGAGAGCGGCAAAAGGCAGCTGACCAGCCAGGCGCCTCAATCCGGAATCGAAGTGGTACAGGCGGAATCCTTCGGAGGGAAGGATACCGACATGACGGCTCAGCTCACCAAGATCAGGGCGGCCCAGCCCGATGCCATCATCTGCTGGGGAACGAATCCGGGGCCCGCGGTGGTCGCCCGAAATGCTCAGCAGTTGAACATCAAGATCCCTCTGTACCAGAGCCACGGGGTGGCCTCGCCCAAGTTCATCGAGCTGGCCCAGGATGCCGCCGAGGGCATCCTTTTGCCGACCGGCAAGATCCTGGTTGCTGACCAGCTCCCCGATTCCGACCCCCAGAAACCCGTGATCAAGAGCTACATCCAGCAGTTCGAGGGACAGTTCAAGATGCCGGTCTCGGGCTTCGGAGGCTACGCCTACGATGCGATGCAACTGCTGGCCAAGGCCCTTGAAGGCTCCGGCGGCGACCGCGAGAAGATTCGGGCGGCCCTGGAAAAGATCAATGGACATGTGGGAGTCACCGGCACGTTCAATTTCTCGCCGACGGACCACAACGGGCTGGGCAAGGATGCTTTCGTGATGGTTCAGATCAAGGACGGCAAGTGGAAGCTGCTGGCCCCCTGAGCAAGGCGCATGGATGACAACCCCTCATGAAGGGGTTGTCATCCGCAATCCGCCAAAGACCATGGACGAATGCCCGGACCCGGGAACATCCACGGGTGGATGCCGCGGCGCCTTATTCGAACAGTCTTCATCTCAGCCTTCACCAAGAACGGGACCATGCAGGAGCTCCTTCAATATCTCTTTTCGGGTTTGACCAGCGGGGCCGTCTACGCCGTGATTGCCCTGGGCTTCACCATGCTCTACAACGCAACGGGCCTCATCAACTTCGCACAGGGCGAGTTCGTGATGCTGGGAGCGTTGAGCCTCATTTCCCTGTGGAAAGGCTTCGAGCTGCCCCTGGCCGTGGCGTTTGCCGGGGCGGTTCTGGCGGTGGCGGCCGTCGGCATCCTGCTGGAGCGGCTGGCCATTGGCACGGTGCGCAAGCCGCACCCCATCGTTCTGGTCATTATCACCGTTGGAGCCTCGATCCTGTTTCGAGGAATCGGCATGATGATCTGGGGCAAGGATGCCCACAGTGTCAGGGCCTTTTCGAGACACGCCCCCATCGAGGTCGGTGGAGCGTCGCTTCTCCCCCAGAGCCTCTGGATCCTGGCCATCGTCCTGCTGGTCGTGGTGTGGCTGCAGTTTTTCTATCGGAAGACCTTGACTGGAAAAGCCATGGAGGCGTGTGCCATCAACAAGAAGGCGGCCGCTCTGCTCGGCATCGGCACCGAGCGCATGACGCTTCTTGCCTTCGCGGTGAGCGCCGCCATGGGGGCTTTGGGGGGTGTTTTGATAGCCCCGGTCACCATGAGCAGCTACGATATGGGGACCATGCTGGGGCTCAAGGGCTTTTGCGCCGCCATGCTCGGTGGTTTGGGCACTTCCTGGGGGGCCATCCTGGGAGGTCTGCTGCTGGGAATACTGGAAGCCCTGGGTGTGGGGTATGTCTCTTCGAGCATCAAGGATGCCATCGCGTTCCTTCTCCTGCTCGTGATCCTTTACCTGCGGCCCAGCGGAATACTGGGGAAGAAAGCCGTTCACCGTTTCTGAGAACCGGCGCCACTCGGGTCTTTGGAGAATGAAGAGGCTCCCGTGGCGATTGGTTTTCAACTTGAAGCCTGAAACCTTAAACTTGAAACTCTTCAGAGCGTTGACATGAAGATCCTCTGGCTCGCGGGAGCCGTTGCGGGGGCCGGCCTGCTCATCAGCAATCCTTATCACCTGCAATTGCTGACCTTCATAGGCATTTACACCCTCCTGACCCTCGGCTTGAACATGCTCATGGGGTACGCCGGCCAGATCTCCCTGGGACACGCCGCCTTTTACGGCTTGGGAGCCTACTCGACGGGCATCCTGACCGTGCACTTCGGATGGTCCCCCTGGATGACCCTCCCGGTCTCGATACTGCTGACGGCAGGCGTGGCTTACCTGGTGGCTCTCCCCATCCTGAAGCTCCAGGGATATTACCTGGGCATGGGCACCCTGGGCTTTGGGATCATCGTTTTCATCTGTTTTCGCGAGTGGAGTCGATTCACCGGAGGCGACTCCGGCCTGGTCGGGATTCCCCCCCTGGCCCTGGGCCCATTGGACCTGAGCTCGCGCACATCTTTTTACTTCCTGGTCTGGGCAACGGTTCTCGTCGGTTTCGAGGTGTGCCGCCGCATCGTGAATTCGCGGGTGGGGCGGGCGCTGAGGGCCATTCACGACAGTGAGCATGCAGCATCGGCCATGGGCATTGACACGAGTCGTGTCAAGGTGCACGTGTTCGTCCTGAGCGCCGTCTTTGCCGGCATCGCCGGTTATCTGTACGCTCACATGGTCCAGTTCATCAGCCCGAGCTCCTTCGATTTCATGACATCGGTGCGCATGGTCACCATGGTGGTCATTGGGGGAATGGCCAGCATCTGGGGAGCTTTGCTGGGGGCGTCCGTCATCACTCTGCTCCCCCAATGGCTCCATGTTTTCATGGATTATGAAATGGTGGTGTACGGGCTGATCCTCATGTTGATCATGATTTTCCTTCCCCAGGGGCTCGTGCGGGGTCTCGTGGACCTATACGAACGATCGAGAGCCAGGTGACTCCGTGCTGAATTCCATCATCGAGCTCGAGCTCATTTCGAAATCATTCGGGGGGATCCAGGCCCTCTATGACATCTCGTTTCAGGTTGAGCCCGGGTGCATTCATGCCATCATTGGCCCCAACGGAGCGGGCAAGACCACCCTTTTCAACATCATCACGGGCATGGTCGCACCCGACGAGGGGGAGGTGCGCTTCGAGGGCCAGGCCATTCAGGGCATGGCGATACACGACATTGTGCGGCTCGGGATCGCCCGCACCTTCCAGAATGTGGAGCTCTTCGGCAGCATGAGCGTCCTGGAGAATGTCCTGGTGGGGCGCCATTCCCGCATGCGGTCGGGTTTCTGGGGAGCCATCGGGCGCTGGAGGCGGGTGACCGATGAGGAGTCCGGCGCCGTGGAACAGGCTCGGGAGCTGCTGCGGTTCACTGGACTCGAGGAGCAGGCGGACCAGAAAAGCTCCGACCTCCCTTTCGGCTGGCAGCGTTTTCTCGAAATTGCGCGGGCCCTGGCATCGGAGCCCAATTTACTGCTGCTGGACGAGCCGGCATCGGGGTTGAACGCCGTCGAGACGAGCCAGCTCGGTGA
The DNA here is from genome assembly GCA_025454175.1 of Syntrophobacteraceae bacterium. Taxonomy (GTDB): domain Bacteria; phylum Desulfobacterota; class Syntrophobacteria; order Syntrophobacterales; family Syntrophobacteraceae; genus JALOOX01. The sequence goes on from JALOOX010000001.1 coordinate 129,550, forward strand.
GCTGCTCCTCAAGATACGCGACCGGGGCGTGACGCTCCTTTTGGTCGAGCACGACATGAGTCTGACCATGGGGGTCTCGGACCGCATCCTGGTGCTGCATCAGGGGAGGAGGCTGGCTGAAGGCACTCCGAGGGAGATTCAGTCCAACGATGCGGTCATCGGCGCCTATCTGGGAAGGGAATGAGCCGGGGGCAAAGGTGCGGAGCCTCCATGGGAGGTTTTTTTTCGGGGTGAGCCATGCTGCGCATGCGCAACGTGAAGTGCTATTATGGGAAGATTCGAGCCATAAACGGCGTGAGTCTCTCGGTCCGAACTGGAGAGATCATCGCTCTCATCGGCGCAAACGGCGCTGGAAAGAGCACCCTCCTCCAGACCTTGTGCGGCCTGATTCCCCGGTGGGAAGGGGAGATCCTTTTTGAAAAGGAATCCCTGAGCGGGCTGAAGCCTCAGGCCATTGTCAAGCGCGGCATGTGCCTGGTGCCGGAAGGACGTCTGCTTTTCCCCCCCATGTCCGTCCTCGAGAACCTGAAGCTGGGGGCATATCTGCGGTACAGGCGTCGTGAAGACGAGGCGATCCTTGAGGATCTGGAGACCGTCCTGGAGCTGTTTCCCATCCTGAGGGAGAGGGCGAAACAAGCCGCGGGTACGCTTTCAGGCGGTGAACAGCAGATGATCGCCATCGCGCGGGCCCTGATGGCGCGACCCCGGCTTCTGCTCCTTGACGAGCCGACCATGGGACTGGCTCCTTTCCTGGTCCGCATGATTCTTGACACCCTGGTCCAGTTGAAGGAGCGCGGGATCACGGTGCTCCTGGTGGAGCAGAATGCCAGGGCGGCCCTTCAGATCGCCGACAGGGGTTATGTGCTGGAAAACGGGCGAATCGTCCTGGAGGGTGCCGCGGTGGATCTTCTGGCCGATCAGGATGTGAAGCGCGCGTATCTGGGTCGTGACTATCGGGAGTTTTGTGAAGGGAGGGCCTAGCCGATGCCCATGAGGAATCCTGACGTCGAGTGCCTCGATTTGGAGGAGAGATCCCAGCTGCAGCTGGAACGGCTCCAGAGCACCCTGAATCGTGCATACAAAAACGTTCCCTTTTACCGCAATCAACTGGCGGAGCACCACGTCGACCCCCTCCAGATCGAGAATTTATCGGACCTGGCGGAAGTTCCCTTCACTGACCGGCGACACTTCAGCGAGCACTATCCCTACGGCCTGTTCGCCGTTCCGCTTCGTGATGTGGTTCGCATTCACACGGCTCGAGGAACCTCACTCAACCCCGTGGTCAGCGGATACACCAAACAGGATCTCGCGGTATGGCGTGAAATGGTTGCCAGGGCACTTGTCGCCGCCGGGGTGTCCGGGCTGGATATACTCCAGATTCACCTGGATGTCGGTCTGACCAACTGGGGACGCGAATACAAGGACGGGGCCGAGGCCATCGAGGCAAGCGTTATTCCCTTGACAATCCTGCCTCCCGAGAAGCAGCTCATGATCCTGAAGGATTACAGGACTTCCGTCCTCGTCACCACGGCTTCGGCTGCGGCGGAGCTGATGGACCTGCTGTTTCAGTCCAACCTGAACCCTAATGAACTGGCGCTAAAAACCCTGGTCCTGGTGGGGGAGGCTCCGACTCGCGAAATGGCTGGGCAGCTCGAGGAGCGGCTGCACGTCCGAACCTGGGCTCACTATGGGCTGAGTGAAGTGCCTGGCCCCGCTCTGGCCTTTGAGTGTGACGAGCGCGCTGGTCTGCACCTGAGCGAGGATCATTTCCTGGCCGAGGTCATCGATCCCGGGCGCGGCGTCGCTGTCCGGGATGGGGAGCCCGGTGAGCTGGTGCTCACGACCCTCACCACCCGGGCATTTCCGCTCATCCGTTACCGGACGGGAGACAAGGTGCGTCTCATCGAGGGCCTGTGCCCGTGCGGACGCACACTGAGGCGGATGGAATGGCTGCGCGAGCGCACCGACGAGACCGTGGTGATTCGTGGCGTCAAGGTGCACCATCAGCAGATCAGGACTTTTCTTCGGCGCATCCTGGGGCATGAGCCGCAAATGGTCCGATTCCAGGTGTGTGAGACTCGAAGACGGGACCATCTGGTGGTTTGGCTTGGGGTGGATGAAAGCATTTTCTCCGACGAGATCAAGGAGATGGAGCAGACCTCGCTGCGGCTGGGATCGGAGCTGGCCGTGGAACTGGGGGTGCCGGTGCGCATTCAGTTCAGGGAACCGAGGTCCTTTGAGCCTGGGATGCCATTGGACCGCATCGAGGACCTGCGGTAGGGTCATGGAAAGGCTCCGGGGATTGCAGCTCTCCTTCTGATTTCGAAATGCCATTCGAGTGTCAAAAGTTTATCGACTTGATTCCATCCTTGTGCTAGCTTTCCATTGGGGCTGCAAGTAGTGACACGGTTCGTTCCAATCGATTGAGCCGAGCACCGGTCAATCCGGACATTCATCACAAGATGCCGACGCTGCTGCGGAGCTTGCCGCAATGGGTTTCAGGAGAGCCCGGTCTCCGATGAAGCATGGTGTTTGGCGTGTGATATCAAACGGCTGAATCGATTCGTTTCAGGATCCTCTGACCAATTGCTGATTCTGCGCCGACTCATGTGGTGGGACGTGCCGAGGTGCCCAAGGCATTTCTGCTGAAACGTTGAATTTCGATGCCTGGTTTCACAGGACTGTAACAAATTCGCCTTAGAAAGACTTTGATGTTTGTACCCGTCCTGCCGACTTAACAGGGTACCGAATTGCATGATGAATCAGAAGGGATTCTGAGGGGTTGAAATGTTGAACTGCTGAGGCATGTCCTCGAGGGGCCGTTGACATCCATGTCCACATGTTCTCCCAATGAGCAGGAAGTTCGACATAGAATAGCTCGAATTCGCGACCTTCCCACCCTTTCCGGGTCCCTCCAGCGATTGGTGGAGATCATTCACGACGAGGTTGTCTCGCCCGAAGAGCTCGAAGGCCTGATTCGCTACGACCAGGCTCTTTCGGCGAGGATTCTGCGAGTCGCCAATTCCACCTATTATGGCATGCGAGGCAACGTGCCGACACTCTCCAAAGCCATGATCGTGATGGGCTTCGAGCAGGTCAAATCCCTTTGCCTCTGCGCACTGTTGATGGACATGTGCTCCCATCAGGACTCCATTGAGCCGGCTGAGCGGGAGAGGCTCTGGAAGCATTCCTTCGCCACGGCCCGGGTGGCCAGCGAGATGGCCCGTGCGAGACCGTGGGTCAGCCCCGAGAAAGCCTACATCCTCGCGTTTTTTCATGACCTGGGCCGGGTGGCGATGGCCTTTTCCCTCCAGGATCATTATCAGGCCATCTGGAAGTTGTCTCGGAGAGGAAAGACGTCTCTCTGGTCCGCGGAGCTTCAGTACGGGCTCACTCACACCGTTGTGGGAAGGTGGCTGGCAACCCGATGGAACTTGCCCGAAGTATTCCAGATGGTCATGGAGTTTCACCATTATCCGGAAAAGAGCCCGGCATTCAAAGCCGAGGTTAAGCTTGTCGCCCTTGCCAATACGCTGGTCAACAGCAGGGTAGATCCCGACCTCCTCGATGATGAAGTGACCTCGGGCTACCGCAAGGACTTGTTTATACCCGAGAGTGAATGGGACTTGTGCCGCATGAGGTTGCAAAACATCTGGTCTGAAGTCGATCAGCTCTGGACTCTGTTGAAATAAGGTTGCGCCCATGGACGAAAAGTTTGGCAGGATCGTTCGGAATGGTCTCATGCATTCCCAGGAGCGGGACGAGGAGTCCAGTCGGTTCCTCGGCATCATCGGGAGGTTCGCCGAGCTCTTTTCCTTCAAATCTGACGAACCGGCCCTCGATCGTGTGCTGGAGAAGCTCGTTCGCATCATTATCGAGGAGACGGATTTCGAGAACTGCTCCATCGTCCTCTGGGACTCCGGCTCACAGCAGCTGAGCCTCAAAGCGGCATACGGCCTGGACGACCTGCTGGGCGGCGGCTCCGCGAAAGACCACCATCGGGACCTCACTTTCGATCCTGATGAAGGAATTGCCGGCCGGGTTTTCCAGATGCAGTCCCCCTTCTTCCTGGAAAACGCCATGAGCGAGCCGGTACCGCCCAAAAACGGTGCGACGGTATCCCTCACTTCCATGGTCTGCCTGCCCCTCACCGATCTTGGCGTCATGAACATCAGCTCGGCCCAGCCCCGTCATTTCTCCAGCCAGGCCAGGCGACACTGGGAGCTTATCAGCAGGATCATCAGCTTCTTGTTGAGTGGAGCGCTGGCGCCCAGGGAGCCCCTCCAATCCGGAAGCCTGGTGCCCCCCGACATCTCCAATGGGAAGACCCATTGCCATCCGGAGCAGCCGGCGGCAGCCGAGGATCTTCCGCTGCCCCAGCAGGTCATGGAGAGCACGCCCCAGGGAATCTGTCTTCTCGATGCGATGGGCTCCATCGTGCAGGTGAACCAGAGCATCGAAAGGAGACACGGTCTCAGTGCTTCCCAGTTCAAGGGTCGTTCGCCGGCAATCCTCTTCGCCAACCCTGAAGAATTCAAAAAGCTGTTCGGGGAGGTTTCGGCGTCTCAGGCCCAGGAACTGACCAACGTGTCCATGATGGGCCGGGACGGAGAAGGCTACCAGGCGGACGTCAACCTGGTGCGCCTTTCGGGTGGGTCAGGGACAACCAGTGGCTTCCTGCTTGTCATCCATGACATGACCAAGCGGAATTCCCTGGCCGAAAAGCTCATTCAGACCGAAAAGCTGGCGGCCCTGGGCATCATGGCCGGCGGAGTGGCTCATGATTTCAACAACCTCCTGATGGCGATCCTGGGCAACATTCAGTTGATGCTGCCCACCGTCGCCGACGACGAGATCCAGAGGCGGCTTCAGAACATCGAGAAGGCTGTGCAGGACGGCGCCAACACGGTCCGGAGGCTGCAGAAGTTCACCGAACGGAGCAAGGACTCCCATGTGCCGCCTGCGGTCGTTGATGTCGGCGAGGCCATCAACGATGTCATCGAGCTGACGCGACCCCGCTGGAAGAATGCCATGGAACGTTCGGGAAGGAGTATTCGCTTTGAACTGGACTTGTCCCCGGCGTGCTTTGCCTCCATGAGCGCATCGGATCTGAGGGAGGTGCTCGCGAACCTGGTTTTCAATGCCGTTGAAGCCATGCCTGAAGGGGGAGTCATCAAGATTTCGTGCAGGGCTTTGGAGGACCAGACCCTTCTGGAGATTTCGGACACGGGCATCGGAATGAGCAAGGAGGTGTCGACCAAGATTTTCGACCCCTTCTATACCACCAAGGGTGTTGGCAATTCGGGCCTCGGTCTGAGTGTTTCCTGGAGCCTGATTGCCCGCAGCGGCGGAGAAATTCGGGTTCGCAGCACACCCGGCAAGGGGTCGGTTTTCGAGATTTCGCTGCCCAAGTCGTCTCCTCCCCATGGAGCATCCCAACCCGGCAAGTCAAAATCGACACCCGAGTCGTTCAGGCTCCTGGTCGTCGACGACGATCCCGAGATCCTGGAGATATTGAGAGACATGCTCCGGTTGAAGGGGCACCGGGTCACTGCAACGGGCGATGGTCACGAGGCCTTGAGGCTCATCGAGTCCGAGGATTTCAACCTGGTATTGACGGACCTGGGGATGCCGTCGGTGAGCGGGTGGGACATCGCCAAACGCGCCAAGGCAAAGAGCTCGAAGCTTCCCGTCATCCTGATCACCGGCTGGGGAGCCCAGTACGAGGAAGACGATCTCACAACCAGCGGCGTCGACCATGTTCTATCAAAACCTCTGAGCTGGGACAGGCTCCTCGAGACCGTGGCCGAGCTGCTTAGCCCCTCCACCAAGGAGTCTCCCGCCCCAAGGTCCATTCTGCACATTGCTTGAGGGACCGGGTCTCCGGACCGCTCCATCCCGCCGGCATGGCGTACTCTGCGGGCATCTCCCCTTTAACGGCCATGGGCTCCGTTTCTCGGACCTTTCGGCAATCGACCTCTCCTCTGACGCACGGGGTCGAGCACCCCGCCTTTCAGACCATCCGCCACGGTTTACTCCGACACATTGACATTTCGCATCGCTCTGAAATGTGCTAAGAGGACTGTCCATATTGAGCAGTACGGCATCATCATCGCGGCATGAATCATGGGTGAAAATGATGGAGAGCTCGGCCCTGAACCGCTACAAGACGTCCATCGACTACCTCTATGGCCTGCAGAAATACGGCATCAAGTTTGGCCTCAACTCGACGGAGAGGATCCTGGAGCGCCTGGGGAATCCCGAAAGGAGACTCAGGTGCATTCATGTGGGCGGCACCAACGGCAAGGGCTCCACGGCCGCCATGCTGTCGAGCGTTCTCCGGGCCCACGGGCTCAGGGTGGGTCTTTACACTTCGCCGCATCTCGTTCGATTCACCGAAAGGTTCCGGGTAGACGAGCGGGAGGCCGATGTCGAGCGCATTCTGGAGGTTTTCGAGCGTGTTCGGTCGGTGCTGGACGACAGCGAGCCCCCCACGTTCTTCGAGATGGTGACGGCCATGGCCTTTCAGTACTTCCTGGAGGAGCAGGTGGACTGGGCCGTCATCGAGGTTGGAATGGGGGGCCGGCTGGATGCGACCAATGTCATCCGCCCCGAAGTCAGTATCATCACGAACGTATCCTATGATCACCAGGAGTTTCTCGGCAACAGCCTGGCGGCCATCGCCCGCGAGAAGGCCGGGATCATCAAGGAGGAGGTGCCGCTGGTCACCGGCGCCAGGCAGCCGGTTGTCAAAGGTATTCTGAAAGCCACGTGCTTCAGTCATCACGCCCCCGTTTTCTGCCTGGGCTCCCAGTTCCGCGTGCGACGAAATCCTGACGGGACCTTCCAGTACCATGGCATAAAGCGGAAATGGCGGTCCCTGGAGCTGAACCTGAAGGGGGCTCATCAGTTTCAGAATGCTGCCCTGGCGTTGGCTGCCCTCGAGGTTGTCAAGGAGGAGAACGCTGTGCCTCTGGATGCGGAAGTCATCAGGGAGGCTCTGCTGGATGTTCGCTGGCCCTGTCGCCTGGAGGTCCTGCAGGAAAGCCCCCTCGTCATCCTGGACGGCGCACACAATCCTCATGGCGCGGAAAGCCTGAGAGATGCGCTCAAATCCTGTTTCGACTATGAGAAGCTCCACCTGGTCCTGGGTATCATGGCCGACAAGGACACCCGGGGGATCCTCAGGAGGTTGCTTCCCCTTGCGGAGACTGCCATTTTCACGAAGCCCAGGTACGCGCGCGCGGAAAAGCCCGAGACATTGAAACGCCTTGCGCGCCCATACGTCCAGAAGCACTATGTCATCCCGGATCCCGCGGCGGCCATCGCCGAGGCCAGGGCCATGGCATCTCCCAACGATGCCATCTGTATCGCGGGCTCCCTGTATTTTGCCGGTGAAGTGAAAGAGCTTTTAGGAGAGCATACGATCTCCATCTGATCACCCGACAGTTTCCCGGGGACCGCTCGGGCGTCCACCATTTTTTCGGCGGCGTCACCGACGAGCCTGCTCGCGGCGTCCCCTCGAGGGGCGCATATGGGAGTCCGGCAAGACCGCGCCAGAATCGAGATGCCCGGATTCCAGATCCAAGGCCGCTTTCGAAGAAAGGGGCAGCAACGCCATGTTTCCTGTCAGTCTCACCCGTCTTCGACACCTGATGGTGATTTCACTCTGCCTGAGCGGTTTGCTGTTGCCATTCCCGGGCACTGTGATCGAGCTCGCTCGTGCGGAAGCTGAGTTGAAGGACCTGGTTCAGAACGGGACCCTCGCGGACCAGTTGCGGGGAACCTGGACCATTGATGCCGACCAGCTCTCCTATGATCAGGAGAGGAAGGTCTACGAGGCCGTGGGGAATGTTCGCATCGTTTCCGGAAAGCGCCACATCGAATCAGATTGGGCTGAGCTCGACACCGCCAGGCGCATTGCGGAGCTCAAAGGCAACGTGATTTTGAAATACGGGAGCGACTGGCTCCGGGGCGAGCACGTGATCTGGAACCTGGATGAGGAGACGGGCTGGGTGGACGGGGGGTTGACCTATTTCGCCGCCAACCAGCTTTATGCCACGGGAGAGAACATCCAGAAGACCAGTGCGACTCAATACGAGCTGAAGGGTGGGTTTGTCACCGGCTGCGACCCCGAAGGTCCGGACTGGAGGATCCGCTATGAAACCATGAAGGTCAACGTGGAGGGCGTCGCCTGGGCGAGGAATACTTCCTTCTGGATCGGAGACGTCCCCGTGTTCTATCTGCCCGTGGTGGCGGTTCCGGTGAGCCGGAAGCGCCAATCCGGCTTCCTGCTTCCCTGGGGAGGATACTCGGACCTCAACGGAATCCAGGGAGAGATCCCCTTTTATTGGGCCATTCGGCAGGACATGGATGCCACGTTCTTTGGCCGGTACATGTCGAAGCGGGGCTGGATGAGCGGCGTCGAGTATCGAATCGCCAATGAGAAGTGGGGCGAGGGAATCTGGCTCTTCAACTACATGAATGACCACGCCGACAAGGATCACCTGGCGTCCCAGGAGTATCCCTTCATCCGGAGCGATAGGTTCTGGCTGAGGTCGAGGCACTCCTTCGAGCTTCCCTGGGAGATCGACGCCAAGATGGACCTCGACTTCGTCAGCGACCGGAACTTCCTGCGGGAGTTCGAGCGGGGGTCGGCCTCCATCGACTACTCCGACAAGACGTTCCGGGAGCATTTCGGACGCGGAGTCATCAACGACGAGAACACGCTGGCCCGGGAGTCCAGTCTCTACCTGGAGCGGCGTCAGGAATCGAGCCTTGTCAGCATGGATACCAGGTACTGGGACCAGCAGGACAAGGAGATCGATGAATTCACGCTCCAGCGACTGCCCACCCTTGCCTTCAACGTCGTTCCCACATGGATCGACAGACTGCCCGCCTACTACACCTTCAGCACCAGTTACACGAACTACTGGAGGCGTGAGGGGGACCGGGCCAACCGCCTGGACGTTTTCCCAAGGCTGAGCCTGCCGATGCAGTGGAAGAACTATCTCGATTTGGAGCCATCCATCGGCCTGCGCGCCACCTCCTACTGGGTCGACTGGGAGGAGGACCTGCCCAATCAGCCCAACGAGAGCCAGGGGCGGTTTTTCACCGATTTGCGCATGGAGATGAGCAGCCGTGTCAACAAGGTTCACCCGTGGCGGATCGGGTCGTTCAGCGCCTTTCAGCATTCGATCCGCCCTGAAGTGGTCTACCAGTATGTTCCCGAGCCCGTTGAGGGGACCATTCCCTTTTTCGACCGCTTGGACGAGGATCCCTCCCGCCATGACATTCGATACGGCTTCACGACTTTTCTCACGGGAAAATCCGTCAAGACCGATGCCCAGGGCATCGAACGGGTCTCTTATGACGAAGTGGTCAGGCTGCAGCTGTCGCACGGCTACAACTTCGAGCGGGTTCCGGCGAACGTCCCCGACGTCAGACTGGAGAGCAGTCGCGAAAAGGGTCTGACCGACATCGGGCTGCGGCTGGATGTCAAGCCGAAGCCCTACCTGACCCTCTCCTACGACGCAGAGCTCGATCCCGACCGCGGGAACGTGCAGCTTCATGACCTGTACATGGTCCTGAGCAGCGGAATGGGACACCGGTTGCGACTGGATTACCAGTACCGGCGTGAGTCCCTGGTGGACGAGATCATCGCCACGACCAACATCAAGCTTTTCAAGAACTTCTATCTCCTCACCTATCACGATTATTCCATCGATCAGGACGATCTCTACGCCCACGGCTATGGGTTCCGGTATGACCACGGGTGCTGGGCCATTGGCGTATCTTATGAAAGGGAGGAGAAGGATCAGCGGATTGCCTTCACCGTGAACCTGCTGGGGCTCGGGGCTTTCGGAGGAAGTCGCAGTTACGGCAAGAAAGAAGTCGACGTGGACCTCCAGTGACATGCGAGCTTGCGATTACGATCTGCGATTACGATCTTGACAACGCTGGGCTCTTCCTTTATAGCTTACGGGCTTCAGGCTAGACCTATTCACTGCGGAGAGCAACCGATGAAAACGAGCAGCGCCAAGTTTCAACCGAATCAGCGAAAATGGATCATGGTGGACGCCGAAAACCAGGTTCTGGGGCGATTGGCAACTCAGATCGCCATAAGACTGCGCGGAAAGCATCTTCCTCACTTCACTCCCCATGTGGACGTGGGCGACTTCGTCGTGGTGGTCAATGCCGACAAGGTCCGCCTGACGGGCAACAAGTGGGATCAGAAGGTATATTACCGGCACAGCGGCTACATGGGCGGAGTCAAGGAGACAGCGGCCCGAAAGCTGAACCAGGAGAAACCCGAAAGGATGATTCGACTGGCTGTGTGGGGAATGCTACCCAAGAACAGACTGGGACGGAAGCTTATAAAGAAGTTGAAGGTATATCGCGGAACCGAGCATCCCCATGAAGCTCAGCAACCCGTGGCGACTCATTTCCAGCCGATCGCCGGGCTTCAACCGGATGCATGAGGAGACTGAATTCTGATGGCCGAACAGCGTTTCTACGGAACAGGAAAACGAAAGACGGCGGTGGCGCGCGTCTGGCTTCAACCCGGAACTGGAGTGGTCACCATCAACAAGAGGACCCTGGACGAGTACATCGACCGGGAAACCAGTAAAATGGTCATTACGCAGCCCCTGGTCATGACGGGCACCTACGGCAAGCTGGATGTCATGGTCAACGTTTTCGGGGGTGGCGGGTCCGGACAGGCGGGAGCCATTCGCCACGGGATCTCCAAGGCTCTGCTCGAGTTCAATCCCGAGTTCCGGGAAGTGCTCAAGCGAGCGGGCTTCATCACGCGCGATTCCCGTGTGAAGGAAAGAAAGAAATACGGCAGGCGAAGCGCGCGGGCCCGGTTCCAGTATTCGAAACGATAATTCGGCGCGTGGCTCACCTTGTGTCATGCGGTGCCGAAGCGAGCCGTCTCCGGCGTGAATGGCGCCGGCGTGGGACAGGGTTGGCTGAGCGGCTCATTGAATCACCGGTGGGCCATCGCGGCTGATGGATGCTGCAAGCCGACGGAAGCACCATCTCGTTTTCATGGATCCATCCGTCAGCGACTTCGAATTCGACATCAAGGGCACCCTGCTCCGAGCGCGGTGCCCTTGATGCCTTTCTGTGGCATGAGAGGGAAGGTATGATACGCGTCGCCATTGCGGGAGCATCGGGATACACGGGGTTCGAGCTGATCCGCATCATGGTTCAGCACCCCGAGGTTCGACTCACGGCCATCACCTCTAGGGCCCAGATGGGGCAGCGACTCGATGACTTCTATCCCGCTTTCAGGGGGCACTGTGAGCTGGTCTTTGAAGAGCCTGATCCCGCGGTCCTGACCCGGGATGCCGATGTGGTCTTCACAGCCCTCCCACACCAGGCAGCCATGGACATGGTCCCAGCCCTGCTGGATCGAGGGGTAAAGGTCGTGGACCTGAGTGCGGACTACCGTTTTCGCGATCCGGCCGTCTATGAAGCCTGGTATCAGCCCCATAAAACCCCCGAGCTCTCGTCCCAGGCCGTCTACGGTCTGCCTGAGCTTCATCGGGAGGCCATCCGCAGGGCCCGCCTCGTGGGCAATCCCGGCTGCTACCCCACCAGCATCATCCTGGCTGCGGCACCACTGCTGGCTCGGGGTCTGGTGCGGCCCGAGACCATCATTGCCGATTCCAAGTCCGGGGTATCGGGAGCCGGCCGCGGAGCTTCCCTCGCCGTCCATTTTTGCGAAGTCAACGAGGGTTTCAAGGCTTACAAGGTGGGCGAGCATCGACACACGCCTGAAATCGAACAGGAGCTTGGCCTGCTGGCCGGTAAGCCCGTCAGCATCAATTTCACGCCTCACCTGGTTCCCATGAGCCGGGGGATCCTGAGCACGGTGTATGCCACCGTCGCGGCGGGCGCCACCGCCGAAGGGATTGACGACGCCTTTCACAACTTCTACTCAGGCGCGCCTTTCGTGCGATTGTGCAAGAAGGGCGAATTCCCCTCCACTCTGCAGGTGCGGGGCAGCAACCACTGCGATCTCGGCTGGCGCTTTGATCCGCGCACCCGGCGCGTGATCGTCGTGTCGGTCATTGACAATCTGACGCGTGGAGCCTCGGGGCAGGCCGTCTGCAACATGAATCTCATGTGCGGTCTCCCGGAAGCAGCGGGACTTGCGGCGCCGCCCTGGCAGCCTTGATTCAGCATGGCCCATCATGATGTTCAGCAGAAGCGGAACTTCAGGCTGGTCCTGGAATACGACGGCTCGGGATACCATGGATGGCAGAGGCAGGAGGGGGTACTCACCATTCAGGAGGTCCTGGAGTCCCGCATCGAAGTCATGCTGGGGGGACCTATCCGTGTGCGTGGCTCGGGGAGGACTGACGCCGGAGTTCACGCCAGGAGGCAGGTGGCGAACTTTTACGCCAGAACGCGGTTGGAGCCCCGGGAGATCCAGAGGGGGCTGAACGGTCTCCTTCCGGCCGACATCGTCGTGCTCGAGGCCGAGGAGGTGGAGGACTCCTTTCACGCCCGGTTCTCAGCCGTCAGCAAGACATACGAGTACAGGATTCTCAGCCGTGAGACGCCGTCTGCGCTCGAGAGAAGGAGTGCATGGCACGTTCGCCGGCGGCTCAGCGCGCCCCCGGTGCTGGAGTGTCTCGGCGGAGTGATCGGCACTCATGATTTCGCGGCCTTCATGGCTGCGGGTTCTTCGGTCAAATCGACAGAGCGGACCATTTATCGGGCCGAGATGTCCTGCCCGGATCCCGAGCATTGGGTGCTCCTTTTTGAGGCCAACGGTTTCCTCAGGCATATGGTGAGGAACCTGGTGGGTACCTTGGTGGATGTGGGCAAAGGGAAGCTGAGCCCGGAGGATTTCATGAATATCATGGAAAGCGGGGATCGACGCCGCGCCGGAATGACGGCGCCGGCTCACGGGCTTTTTCTGGTGGATGTGGCCTATGATTCCAATGCCGTTCGGGACACGCAGGGAGGGGATTGAAGATGAGACTTGCCGAGAGAGTGACACGCATCCAGCCGTCGGCAACACTGGCCATCAATGCGAAGGCCAAGGCGTTGAAAGCCAAGGGGGTGCACATTGTTAATTTTGGAGTGGGCGAGCCGGACTTCGACACGCCGGACCACATCCGGGAGGCGGCCATCCAGGCCATCAGGGACGGCCATACGCGCTACACGGCCGTGGGGGGCATCGATGAGCTGAAGGATGCCGTTCGCGGCGTCATACGGGAGGATTACGGCCTGGCCTACCAGCGGGACGAAGTCCTGGTGTCCTGCGGCGGCAAGCACGCCCTGTACAACATCTTTCAGGCTCTTCTCGACCCGGGTGACGAGGTGATCATCCCCTCCCCCTTCTGGGTGTCCTACCCGGACATGGTGGTCCTTACGGGTGCTCGGCCGGTCATCGTGCCCTGTTCCGAGGAGGCGGGCTTCAAGCTCAGGGCCGAAGACCTTCGAGGGGCCATCACGGATCACACGAGGATGCTGATTCTGAACAGCCCCTCGAATCCCACGGGGGCGCATTATACGCCGTCCGAGCTGGCGGCCCTTGCGCAAGTCCTGATCCCGAGGGAAAATGTTCTCGTGGTTTCGGACGATATTTATTACCGTATTTTGTTCGACGGAATGGAGTGGGCCAACATCGCCATGGTGGAGCCCAGGCTGAAGGACCGCACGTTCATCCTGAATGGGGTGAGCAAAACTTACTGCATGACGGGATGGCGCATCGGTTACCTGCTGGGGGATGCGGCGGCCATCAAGGCAGCCACCAAGATACAGAGCCAGTCCACGAGCAATCCCTCCTCCATCGCACAGTATGCCAGTGTGGCGGCACTGCGTGAGCGCACCGGCGTGGTGCGGGAAATGGTGAAGGTCTTTGAGGAGCGATGCCACTATGTGATGGACCGGTTGGCCGGAATGGAGGGTGTCACCTGTCCGAAGCCCGCCGGAGCCTTCTACGTGTTCCCCAACTTCAGCCACTATTATGGGCGGAAAGCGGGAGAACGGACCATTGAAACCTCGCTGGACCTGGCGGATTATTTGATGGAATCGGCGCATGTGGCGGTCGTTCCGGGGGGGGCTTTCGGCGAGGACCGGTGCCTGCGCTTTTCCTATGCTTTGTCCATGGACGATCTTAGTGAGGGTTTCGATCGAGTGGCCAATGCACTGAAGGCACTCGATTGATGAACGCTTGGCGCAAGGAAGGGGGACCCGCAAATGCTTGAAAAGATCAATCCGACTTCCGCCAGGAGCTGGGCTGATCTCAGGGACCATCACTCCCGAGCGGGGAATGTTTCCTTGCGGGACCTCTTCGCCGGGGATCCCCGCCGCTTCGAAAAGCTCTCGATCCGCTTCAACGATATTCTTGTGGATTACTCCAAGAACCTCGTCACCGAAGAGACCGTGGAGCTGCTCATCCGGCTGGCCCGGGAAACGGCGCTTGGAGATGCCGTGGAGAGGATGTTCTCCGGAGAGCGCATCAACGAGACCGAAGGTCGGGCGGTCCTCCATGTGGCGCTGAGGAACCGGGGAAATCTCGGGTTTCTCGTGGACGGTCGGGACGTCATGCCCGATGTGCGCGCAGTGCTTGAAAAGATGCGGAGCTTTTCGGATCGGGTCATCTCCGGCAGCTGGAAGGGCTACACGGGCGAGGAAATCCGGGACATCGTCAACATCGGCATCGGCGGCTCCGACCTGGGACCCTTTATGGTCACGGAAGCCCTGCGGCCTTATTGGAAAAAGGGGCTTCGGCCCCATTTCGTCTCCAACGTGGATGGGACTCATCTGAGTGAAGCTCTGAAGGGTTTGAGGCCGGAGACCACGCTGTTCCTGATCGCCTCCAAGACTTTCACCACCCAGGAGACCATGACCAACGCGTTCTCGGCCCGCGGCTGGTTCCTGGATCGAGCTGGAAATCCCGACCGTGTCGCCAGGCATTTCGTGGCCCTTTCGACCAACCGGGAGAAAGTGGCCCAGTTCGGGATCGATCCCGACAACATGTTCGCTTTTTGGGACTGGGTGGGTGGCCGCTACTCCCTCTGGTCGGCCATCGGCCTCTCCATCGCCTGCACTGTCGGCTTCGAGTGCTTCGAGGAGCTCCTCCAGGGCGCTTACGAGATGGACATCCACTTCCGGTCCGAGCCTTTCGAGCGCAATCTGCCGGTCCTGCTGGCGCTGATCGGCATCTGGTATACGAACTTCTTCGGAAGCAGAACCGAGGCCATCCTCCCCTACGACCAGTACATGCATCGCTTTGCCGCCTATTTCCAGCAGGGCAGCATGGAAAGCAACGGGAAGTCCGTGGACCGTTGCGGGGATCCCGTGAGCTACGCGACGGGCCCCATCATCTGGGGAGAGCCGGGGACCAACGGCCAGCATGCCTTCTATCAGCTGATCCACCAGGGAACCCACCTGATCCCTTGCGATTTTCTTGCCCCGGCCGTCAGCCACAACCCCATCGGGGACCACCACCGGATCCTGCTCTCCAATTTCTTCGCCCAGACCGAGGCGCTGATGAATGGCAAGACCCGGGATGAGGTCATGAGCGAGCTCAGGCACGAGGGGAAATCGGAGGAGGAAATCCGACGTTTGTGGCCCTACCGGGTTTTCGAGGGAAACCGGCCCACCAACTCCATCCTCTTCAAGAAACTGACGCCGCGCACGCTGGGAAGTCTCATCGCCATGTACGAGCACAAAATCTTTGTCCAGGGCGTCATCTGGAACATCTACAGCTTCGACCAGTGGGGTGTCGAGCTCGGCAAGCAGTTGGCGGGCCGCATCCTGCCCGAGCTTGCGGACGACGCTCCCGTCTCGACCCACGACGCTTCGACCAACGGACTCATCAACGCCTGCAAGGCCATGCGCTC
This sequence comes from Syntrophobacteraceae bacterium, assembly GCA_025454175.1. GTDB lineage: Bacteria > Desulfobacterota > Syntrophobacteria > Syntrophobacterales > Syntrophobacteraceae > JALOOX01. Next base: position 145,422 of record JALOOX010000001.1, read on the forward strand.
CGCCAAATCCTGATTGCCCGTCGCAACCGTCAGCATTTATTGACTAGGTCAAACTTTTTTGCTAATGGGGAACACGACGGGCACCATCGGCATTTCCGTCTCTCCCGTTGGAACGGCTGTCGCGACCGACTCTTCGACTTCTCCAGTTCGCCCACGCTCTGCAGCAATGCGGGATCCGGATCTTGCTCACCCGTCAGAGCTCTTTCTTTCCCTTTTACAAGTCCTAAGAATCAGGAGGTCACATGAGTCGAGAGGATTACCTTGCCTGGACCAATCAAGAATTCGATGCGTCCAAAATCTTCGCCAAGCCGGAAGCTCTGCGCGGTATTCGTGTTCTGGAGTTAGCCACCCTCATTCTGGGCCCCGCCGTCCCCGACTACCTGGGGGAATTCGGAGCGGAGGTGATCAAGGTCGAGCTGCCGGGTGGGGGCGACACCATGAGATCGGTCACGCCTTACGGCACGTTCTGGAAGAACGCCTGCCTCGGCCAGTTGCCTCAGAACCACAACAAGTATCACATGGCGCTGGACGTGCGCGTCTCCATGGGTGCTGAGATTTTTCGGCGATTGGCCCAGCGCTGCGACGTCGTCGTGGAGAACCTCCGGGCAGGCACCATGGATCGCTGGGGCATCGGTTATCAGCAGTTGAAGGAGGTCAACCCCGGCATCATCTATATCGCCCTCAACGGCTTCGGTCAGTGGGGAGCATACGCCGAAGGCCGCGCCTCCTATGACGCCGTGGCGCAGACCATCAGCGGGCTCCTGGCCACCACCGGGTTTCCCGGTCGTCTGCCGCTCAAGACGGGGGTGTTCATCGGAGACTATTTCGGGGCCCAAATGGGGGCCACGGCGGTCCTGGCGGCGCTGCACTACCGTGATCGAACGGGCGAGGGGCAGTTCATCGAATTCTCCCAGGGAGAAGGCCTGATGCGGCTGCTGGATTGGAGCTGGATCTACTATTACCTCGAGAAATACAACCGACCGCGAACCGGGAACCGTGACCTGGCCATCTGCCCCTCCGACGTCTTCATGTGCCAGGACGGTCCGGTGGCGCTGGCAGCGGCCAGGGATGAGGAGCTCAAGGGGCTGTGCCAGGCCATGGGCAAGCCCGAGGTGGCGGAGGATCCGAGGTTCAAGGATCTCCTCACCCGCCTGAAGGACGAGAACGCCACCGCTCTCCTGGATATCATCCGGGAATGGGCCAAGGGGAAGACCGTCTCCGAGGTGGACCAGCTGGGAGAGCAGTATGGCTTTGCCTCCTCTCCCATCCTCAATGCCAAGGACCAGTACGAGTCGGCGCACTTCAGGGCACGCGCCTCGGTTTTCGAGTATGAAGACCCCATTTACGGCAAGATGGTCGAAGTCTGCTCGCCGGCCAAGCTCTCAAAGACCCCCGCTCGGCACAAATGGGCCAACAAGCCGGTGGGCATGGACAACGAATTCATCCTGCGAAAGTTCCTGGGACTTCGCACCTACCAGATCCAGGCCCTTGCTGAAAAGAAGATCATCGGCAAATGGGTGGAGAATCCTCCGGGGAGAAAGCCCCCCGCGGACTGGGACGGCAAATCCGGCATCATCTTCTAGCATCCGAGAGCGCATACATTCGAACTTAGAATGAGGAGAGACCGTTCATGACATTACCCAAGATCACGACAGTGCTGCCTTTTGAAGATTTTCCAGTGGAAGCCGATCGAACCTGGGTCGACTGGGTCCACGATGCGGACGATCCCAAGAAGAACCATCTGAAGCCCGAGGCCCTGGATGACATCCTGGTTCTGGATGTGAGCGAGGGACACATCGGAGCCCTCTTTGGCTCCTCGATCCTGGCCGAGTTCGGGGCCGACGTCATCCGCGTCGAGCCGCCCGAGGGGGACATCGCCCGAAAGTTTTCGCCTTTCGGCTACCAGCTCAAGGGGACCGGGCTGGGCTATCTCATGGAAGGACGGAACAAGTTTCACATCACCCTGAACCTCGAGAAGCCCGAGGGTCAGGAGGCTTTCAGACGCCTTGCGGCCCAGGCCGATGTCGTCATCGAGGCCTTCAAGCCCGGCGTCATGGATGAGTGGGGACTGAGCTACCGGTTTCTGCGGGAGATCAACCCGCGCCTCGTTTACGCGAGCGTTTACACCTACGGCCATTTCGGTCCCGAAGCCGGATGCGGCAAACCGGACTACGACATCATCAACCAGGCACGATCCGGCGTGATGGCGGTCACCGGCGAGCCCGTTGAGGAGGAGGGCCCACAGCCCTGGACCGTTCCCACCAAGGAAGGCAATTGGATGGGCTGGTATGCCGGCGGAGCCTGGACGGCTTTCGGCATCCTGACGGCGCTCCATTACCGGCAGATCAGCGGCGAGGGACAGATGGTGGATGTGGCGCCTCCGGATGCCGAGCTGCGATTCTGCGACTACCATATTCAATACTACCACACCGTCCAGCAGATCCGCGGCCTGGTGGGCGCCTACGACAGTGCCGTCTTCCCTTACACCATCATCAAGACCAAGGACGGCTTCAGCTTCATCGCCGGCTTCAGCGATCCCAACTGGGAAGGCCTCACCAACATCATGAAGAACCCTGAGCTGCGCGCCCAGTTCCCGACCATCTTCGATCGGCTGAACAAGGCCAACCAGCCCCTCATCCACAGGGAAATCGAAAAATGGTCCGTCAACTACACCAGTGACGAAGTCCTGGACATGGTTCAGGATTACGTGCTCAACCGCCGCGGCCCGGGCATTGTGGCCACGGCCAAGATGACGGATATCAAGGAAACCTTCGACGACGAAGCGTGGTGGGATCGAGGGGTGTTCGACAAGGGCACGGATCCTTATTACGGAGACGTGGCTTTTCAGTGCCCGCCCTGGAAGATGACCCTGACCCCGGCCAGGGTCAAGTGGCTGTGCCGCCCCGTTGGCGGTGACAATGAATACATCTTCATGAGATACCTGGGCGTCGGTAAGGAGAAGCTCAAGGAGTGGCAGCAGGCCAACGTGGTTTAATGGACTCTCGGCAGCATTGAGGGGGCCAGGGGGGCGGGCGCAGCGCAACGGCGCGGTCCCCCTGAATCCCCCTGGGGCCCAGTGCATGGGCAATTTCCGTGCTCCATGACCTCGACCTGAATCAGAGCTTCTTCGAGATGGTGAAAAAGAAGGTGGTCCCCCCGCCGGCGCCGGCCTCGACCCAGACCGCCCCCCGGTGCCGCTCCACCAGCTCCTTCACGATGGCCAGCCCGAGACCCGCGCCCTCCGTCACCCAGGAATCGCTGTTGCGCTGAAAAAGCCCGAATATCTTCTCGGCGTCGTCCCTGCTGATGCCGACGCCGTTGTCGCTCACCGAAAAGAGGTGAGCGTCCTCAAGCTCCTTGTAGCCCACTCGAATCTCGCTCAGAGGTTCCCCCCCGTACTTCAGGGCGTTGTCCACCAGGTTGCGGAACAGGCGCAGCAGGGCCAGGCGGTCGGCCCGCACCTCCTCGGCGTCCACGGCCGTGGACCACTGGATCCGGCGAAGCCTGAGTCTTGCTGAAAACTCATCCTGCACCATTTGGAGGACCTCCTTCAGGTGAACCTCTTCCACCCTGAGGGGCGCTTCCTTGGCAGCAACGTAGGCGTTGATCTCGTCCACCAGGGCCGCCAGATGTTCCGACGATTTGAGGATCTGATCGCAGTAACTCCTTCCCCTCTCGTCCATGACATCGCTGTAGTATTTGTGGAGCAGCCGGGTCAGCCCGAAGATGCCGATGGCCGGACTTTTGAGGTCATGGGCCACGGAATAGGCAAAGAGCTTGAGCTTTTCGGAGCTCTCCCGGAGCGCCTGTTCGGCCTTTTCACGCTCGGCGATTTCGAGCTTGAGCTCTTCGTTGGCCCAGGCCAGCTCGGAGGTGCGCTGGGCGACGCGCCGCTCGAGCTCGTCGTGGGCCCGTCTCAGCTCCTCCTCGGCCCGTTTCCTCTCGGTGATGTCCACGTCGACACCCACCAGGCCCGCCACATTGCCCTCCGCATCCGAGAAAGTCGCCTTGTTGACGATGACATTGTGAAGGGAGCCGTCCGCATAGAGCAGCAAGCCTTCCGAGGTATGCTCCCCGGGGTTGGCCAGTAGATGCCGATCCTTGGCGGCGTAGGGCTCCGCCAGTTCCCGGGGCAGGATATCGAAAACCGTCTTGCCGATGATCTCCTCCCTCGTGAGCCCCATACGCTCCTCGAAGGCGCGGTTGCAGCCGAAATAGATGCCGTTGACGTCCTTGAAGAAGACGGGGTTGGGGATGGTGTTGATGAGGGTCTGGAGAAGGCGGAGCTGGTCCTGGGTTTCCCTTTCGGCCCGCTTGCGGTCGGTCACATCCTCGATGATCCCGATTCCCCCGAGAGTGCTTCCGTCCTCGGACAGGATAGGCCCAAAGTTCGCCTTGAGGTGGCTCCAACGGCCTCCCACCGCGAACTGGTAGTGGCCCTCAAAGTGGCCGGTCTCCCCATTCAGGCAGGATTCGATGGCCCCTCTCATGGCATCCTCCTCGATGAGTCCCGGCAGATGGGTCCCGACCAGGCCGCGGGGGCCCGAGCCCGCGATCTTCTCCATGGCCGTGTTGCAGGCCGTGACCATTCCATGGCGATCGAAGTGGATGATGCCCAAGGGGGACTTCTGGAATATCATCCTGTATTTCTCCTCGGACTCCCGGAGACCCCTTTCAGCCTGCTTGAGATAGGTGATATCGGTTATGGCCGCGATGACGCCGCGAAAGCTCTCCGCTTCGTCGAAGATCGGGGATGCCGAAACCAGGATGGAAACCCGCTCCCCCCTGGGGGTCACGATCTCCATCTCGGAGGTCATTCGCCGCTTGATCCTTCGCTGGAAGGAGGCTTCCTCGAACCGGGGACGGAACGGCTCCTCGAAAAGATCCCCAACGGGCTTGCCGAGGAGCCCCTCTTCCGGGTAGCCGACAATCTCGCACAGCCGCTGATTCACATATTCGATGGTGCCCCCTTCGTTGACCACACCGAGCCCTTCGTTCAGGGTCTCGACCAGCATCCGGAACTGATGCTCGCTCGCCAGCAGGGCCTTCTGAGCCTCCAGTCGCTCGCCCATCTCGCGCTCCAGGGCCCTGACGGCCCCCTCCGCCTTCGACTTCTCGGCCTGCAACGATTCGATGAGCCCGAGATGATCGATTCTGGCCGCAAAGGAGCCGCGGGTTGCCCGTCCCAGGGACAGCGCATTGAGCATCATGAGCACGCAAAACAGCAGCAGCATGCCTCCCATGAGGGCATGCAGCGCGTCTCCGATGGTGAACAATCGAAGGAGAAGGGGAAGCACAGTCGGAACGGTGTAGGCCAGGAACGCCCCGAGGGTGATGGAAAAGGCCCCCGTGGCTCCGGCGACCATCCCACCCAGAACGAAGATCAAAAAGACCTGGTGCATCGGGGAATCCACCGGAAACAGCAGGGCTCCAGCCGAGCCCATGGCGGCCCCGGAGCACGCCAGCAGGACGATGAAGGGTCGATACCAGCGAAGCGAGCGCGGGGATTCGGGATCCTCGCGCCGGTATCGGCGCACCACGATCATTCGGGGAATGAGAAGTCCGGCGTTGACCAATACCCAAATGAGCAACAGGCTGCGATGGGCGACGCTCCAGAAGACCGCCCCGAGAGCCAGGGAATTGACCAGAGTCGCCAGCATGTTCACCGGCGCGTGTGTAAACAGATGCCGGACCTGCTGGCTCCAAAGGCGCAAGCCGGAGTCCATGGTGGAACTGCTCCCAGCTGGCGCTGAGTTGCTCGGGAGGGGGGTATCATTCATGCCGGGCCGTCCCTGAGGTCCCTGATATCGCAGATGTCCCTGGTGTCCCTGATGAATTGATCCTGAAACCTGCCGCCATGAGCTTCAAGTTTAACGCTCCAAGCTTCAAGCTGAAAACCGCGGTCGTCATTCAGTCTTCTCTTGACCCTCAGGGCAGCCGCGACAGGTCGAAGGCTGCCCAGACCGGCGTATGATCGCTCGGCTTCGAGGCGACCCGCGGCTCAGTGTCGACGTCGCAGCCCAGGCAGACGGAGCTCAGCGATTCCGTCGCCAGCACGTGGTCGATCCTCCATCCGAGGTTTCTTGTGAACCCGCCCCGGAGCCTGTAATCCCAGAAAGTGAACTGCTTTCGACCGGGGTGAAGCCGACGGAAAAGATCCACAAAGCCCCAGGACATGGTCTCCCGCAGCGTCGCGCGCTCGTCGGGGTGAAATCCCACCTCGCCGTCCAGTCGCTCGGGATCGAACACATCCAGCGGCTCCGGAGCCACATTGACGTCTCCGGTCCAGATCACGGGCATCGATGGATGGAAGCGGCTCTCGAAGAACCGCTTCAGTCGCGACAGAAAGTCCAGTTTGTATTGAAAGGCGGGGTCCAGCGGATCCCGACCCTGCGGCACGTAGGTGTTGACCACCCAGACTCCGTCCACCCGGATCGCCAGCAAACGGGCCTCCGCATCCTCACCTCCGTCCCCGAAACCGCGGAATTCATCCTCGGGCTCCCGAAGGCTCAGGACAGCCACGCCGTTGAACGACTTCTGGCCCCGGACCCTGAGGGAGTAGCCCAATTCCATGAATGGATGCGCGGGGAAGCTCTCCTCGAGGCACTTGATCTCCTGAAGGCAGAGCACATCGGGACGCTCTCGGGAGAGCCATTCCAGGACCAGGGGCAGGCGCGCCCGGATGCCGTTCACGTTGAAAGTGGCCACTTTCCAGGGGTTCAATGGCATCGCCCATCCTCCAATCCATCAGGTGTTCCGGCGCACCGGGCAACCGGCGTGTCCGGGGGGAGCTCCGAGAGGATTGCACGCAAATTGCATAACCGACCCCGCAGCCGCCTGCAAAAGTGTGAATCGAAACCCGCTGACGACGGTCGTCGCGGGAGGCACGGCCCGGACTCGATGGGGATGCGCCATTCGGCCCATTGCCGCGGGTGGCGTCGGTCCCTTCGGGGGAATTCATTTCAACATACCGAGATTCAGGAGGAAATGAAACCATGAAAAAAGCTTCCATCATCGCCCTTTCCCTGGCCTGTCTCATCACCCTGCCCTTCACGGGTTTCGTTCGAGCCGAGGAAGTCACCGTGGGCGCCGGGGCGGCGCCAACCGAAAACATCTTCGCCAAGATCAAGGACCCCATGGAGAAGTCCATCGGACTCAAGCTCAATCTCATCAGCAGCGGCCCCGTCCAGGCCCTGAAAGACCTCGATGAGAAGAAGGTGGATGCCGCAACCGGAGGAATCACCTTCGGCGACTGGATGAAGATGATGGAAAAGGAAGGCTCCTCCGTGGCCGATCCCAGCGTGTACAAGCATCGGGTCATCGGCAAGGACATCGTCAAATTGATGGCGCACAAGGGAGTCACCGTGGGCGCGCTCTCCAAGGATCAGCTCAAGGCCATTTTCACCGGCAAGGCAGCCAACTGGAAGGACGTCGGCGGTCCGGACCTGCCCATCGTGGTGGTGCTCGGAAGCAAGATCCCGGGGACCCAGTCCGTGTTCCAGAAACAGATGATGGATGATGAGCCTTATGTTCAGAAGGTCATGGAAGCCACCACGGCGGCCGACGTAAAGGAAAAGGTTCAGGCCACGCCGGGGGCCGTCGGCCTGGGCCCCATCTCCCTGGTGGATGGAGCCATCTCGAGCCCTGAAATCCCCGAGGTGGGAAGACCCATCACCCTCGTCACCCGCGGTGAGCCCTCCCCTGCGGTCGCCAGGCTCGTAGACTACATCAACGGCGAGGGAAAGCAGCACATCTCGAAATGAACCCCCGGAAATCGACGGGCGGTCTCCGGTCTCCCGACGCCTCGGTTCAAGGAACGGGCGATCCGAAGCCGGAGACCGACAGGAGTGAAAAGTGAGCTTGCTGAAAACGAGAAAGATCGGCTTTCGCATCATGGTTCCCACGGTCCTGCTCACCGTTGTGCTTCTGGGAGCCACGGGGACCCTGATGGTCATGGATTACCAGAAGACGATCTCGACCATGATCGACCATCGAGCCCAGTCGTTCGCCAACCTCATGCAGAAAATCAGCATCCCCTATCTCGACAACTATGATTACCCCTCCCTGGATGGCTTCGTGCAGGAGGCCACCGAAGACCCGGATGTGAGCTTCCTGGTCTTTTTCGATCACAAGGGAAAAGCCGTCACCACCAGGAGCGTCGAGCCCACGGACCTTTCCAGCCTCATGGTGTACGAAAGGACCATCAAGGATGCAGGGGGAAAAGAGATCGGGAAGCTCAAGTTGGGCTACAACCGCGACAGTCTCGTGAAAACGATCAAGCGAAGCTCCCTCACGGTAGCGGCCTGCATCGCGGGCACGGCCGTCCTGCTCGTCCTCGGCCTGGTATTCATCGTGCGCTCCATCTCCCGCCCCCTCCAGCGGGTCATTCATGTTCTGACCAGGGTTTCGGACCAACTGACCGGCGCGTCCTCCGAGATGGCATCCTCCAGCCAGGAGGTGGCCGACGGCGCTTCGCAGCAGGCGGCGGCCATCGAGGAGACCTCCTCGTCCCTTGAGGAAATGTCGTCCATGACCCGGATGAATGCCGAGAACGCGCGGGAGGCGGACCATCTCATGAATGACGTGGACCAGGCCATGGCGAACGCGGACGAGTCCATGAAAGCCTTGAGCGGGTCCATGGAAGATATTTCCAGGGCCAGCGACCAGACCTCCAAGATCATCAAGACCATCGACGAGATCGCCTTCCAGACCAATCTCCTGGCCCTCAACGCCGCGGTGGAGGCGGCCCGGGCCGGCGAGGCCGGGGCGGGCTTCGCCGTCGTTTCGGACGAGGTGAGAAACCTGGCCTTGCGCGCCGCGGAAGCGGCCAGGAATACGGCGGACCTCATCGAAACGACCATCAAGAAGGTGAAGGAGGGAGGCTCCATCGTCGAGAGTGCCCAGCTTGCCTTTCAGGACGTGAGCCAGCGCTCATCGAGGGTTGGCGGTCTCGTCAAGGAGATCGCGGCCGCAACGGGGGAGCAGGCCTCGGGAATCGAGCAGGTGAACCGGGCGTTGACGGACGTGGACGGCATCACCCAGCGCAACGCGGCGAGCGCCGAGCAGTCGGCCGCGGCTTCCGAAACCATGAGCGCCCAGGCCCGACGGATGCGGCTGTCCATCCAGGAGCTCACCGGGCTGGTGGGCACGTCTGAAAACGGACGCGGAGCAACCCGGAAGCCTGGTTGGAGATCCTTTCGAGGAAGACGGCAGGCGTCGGAAGAGGAGGTTATGATCGCCTCGGCGGACTCCCATGCCGGCAGGGAAGACGCCTGGGGAGGGCCACCCCGACCGGACTCCGGGGCGCATCGGGCCATCGAATCCGCTCCAATGCCCCGTCGGCTTTCACCTCCAAGAAAGCACGTCGGGGAGGTCCATTCCCGGGAATGATGGGAGCCGATGCTGGATGGAGCCCGCATCCAACCGAAATGGCTTCGACGATTGACCTGCCGGGTCGTTCGGCCTTCCGCCCGGCTATGTTGAGCTGTCCGGAAGCAGCCGGACCAAACCCACAAGACTGAACCTCCCCTGGGGAATCGTGAATCTCCCGGGGAGGCGCCTTCATGAAAACGGTCGTACCCACCCCCCTCGTCACGCAATCGTAACGCAAACGCCTTCGGCTCGTAACGTAAACCTGCAAGTTTAGAACACTCCAGAGTACACCTGACGCGTGTAATCCCGGATCGTTGAGCTTCCATCAAACAAAGGAGTGAGCCATGCGCCGGAAGGGCATAATTACGGGACTCTTGCTGATGATCCTCGGTCTTCTTACGTCGTTTCCGGCACTGCCGACCGCACAGGCGGAAGAGCTGGTCGTCTACACCGCGCTGGAAGATGATGAATACCCCGGCTATCTCGAGCTTTTCAAGAAGGCTCATCCCGAGATCACCGTGAAGGTGGTGCGCGATTCCACCGGCATCGTCACCGCGAAGCTCCTGGCTGAAAAGGATAATCCGCAGGCCGACGTGATCTGGGGACTCGCCGCCACGAGTCTTCTCGTCTGCGATCAGGCCGGAATGCTGACCCCATACGCTCCCCAAGGCCTGGAGAAGGTGAACCCGACCCTTCGGGATTCCGCCAACCCACCCCGCTGGGTGGGGATCAAGGCCTGGGAAACGGGATTCTGCGTGAACACGGTGGAAGCCAAAGCCCAGAACCTGCCCATTCCGAGCTCCCTCGCCGATTTGGTCAAACCTGTGTACCAGGGCAAGATCGTGATGCCCAATCCCGCGTCCTCTGGCACGGGCTTTTTGACGGTATCCGCCGTTCTTCAGACCATGGGGGAGCAGAAGGGCTGGGAATTCCTGGACCGGCTGCATCAGAATATCGCCCAGTACACCCATTCGGGCTCCAAGCCCTGCAAGATGGCCGGAGCAGGCGAGTTCCCCATCGGGATTTCCTTCGGGTATCGCGGCATCATCCAGAAGAAGAAGGGGGAGCCCGTCGAGACGGTCTTTCCCAAGGAAGGATGCGGCTGGGACGTGGAAGCCAACGCCCTCGTCAAGAAGGCCGCCGTCAAGAACGCCTCGAGGGTCTTCCTGGACTGGGCCCTGAGCCCCGAGGTCATGAAAGCCTATGCCAGGGTCTATCCCGTCACGGCCTATCCGACGGGGGAGCCGATTCCCGAAGGCTATCCCTCGGACCCGTTCCAGCAGCTCATCAAAAACGACCTGAGCTGGGCCGCCCAAAACCGGGAGGCGATTCTGGCCGAGTGGTCCAAACGCTACGACGGCAAGAGCGAAGCCAGGAAATAGGACTTGAGGGAGCCCGAGCCGATGAGCCTGAGCGAGCCGGAATCGTCCCGTTCCCCGGAGGGATACCTGAAGGTTGAGAACGTGTCCAAGCGCTTTGGCCGTTTCAAGGCGCTGGACAACGTCTCCTTCACCTCGAACCGTGGTGAGCTCCTGTGCATTCTCGGACCCAGCGGGTGCGGCAAGACCACTTTGCTGCGGGCCGTGGCGGGGCTGGATCGTCAGGATGGAGGCCGAGTCCTGCTCGACGGGTGCGACGTCTCCCACCTGCCCGTTTCCAGGCGTAATGTGGGGATTGTCTTCCAGTCCTATGCACTGTTTCCGAACCTGACCGCATCCCGGAATATCGCCTATGGACTGCGGACCAGGGGCCTCGGTAAAAGCCGGGTGACCGAGCGCGTGGAAGAACTGCTCACCCTGGTGGGTCTCCAGGGACATGACCGCAAGTACCCCGCGCAGCTGTCGGGCGGCCAGCAGCAGAGGGTCGCCCTGGCCCGCGCCATTGCCCCCTCGCCTTCGCTGCTCCTCCTGGATGAGCCCCTTTCGGCCCTGGACGCCCAGGTTCGCGCCAGGCTGCGCATGGAGATTCGGAGCCTGCAGCAGCGGCTCGGAGTCACCACGCTCATGGTCACCCATGACCAGGAGGAGGCTCTCGCCATGGCGGACCGCATCCTGGTCATGGACAAAGGGCGGGTCCTTCAGGCGGGCACGCCCGACGAGATCTACAGCAGGCCGGCCTGCCCCTTCGTGGCCTCCTTCATCGGCTCCATGAACTTCATTCGAGACGCCGTCAAGGAGGCGCCCCGCGTTTTCCGCAAGGGCAATCTCAGGCTCGTGGTGGAGGAATATGACCCCGTTCCCGAAGGTTCACAGGCCATCCTGGCCATTCGCCCCGAGGACATTCTGATCGGCGGGAACGGGGAAGGCTCCGGGAACCTGCTCCCGGCCGAGGTGCGACGGCTCGAATACCGCGGCGCCAACTACCGTGTGGAAATGAACCTGATCCTCGAAGACACCGAAACCGCCCTCATCGAGGCCGATGTGACCGCCGAGCGAGTCCGCGGGCTCAGGATCGGCGAAAAGACCCGCATACACGTCGACCTGCCGACCAACCGGCTGCTTGTCTACGCAGCATGAACGGACCGAGCCGCTGGATCCATTGCCAATCCCGGACGCCCTGATGCGGACAGTCCGTGCGACTGACCCTTATCACCTCGGTGAGCTGACGTGGAAACCTGGATCCGCCGGACTCTGATCATCCTCGCCTGCCTCTGGATGGTCTGCTGCGTCCTCCTTCCTGTGACTCAACTCCTTTGGAAGAGCTTCCTGAGCCCCGAGGGGGAGTTTTCGGGCCTGGCCAATTACGTGGCCTACTTCAATAACCCGGCTCTTTCCGCCTCCCTGTCCAACAGCCTTTACGTTTCGGTGCTCACCACCTTGATTTCCACCACACTGGGCTTCGCTTTCGCCTATGCTCTGACCCGCACCTGCGTCCCCTTCAAGGGATTCTTCCAGGGTGTCGTCATGATGCCCCTGTTCGCCCCCACCCTGCTCAACGGAATCGCCCTGGTCTACCTGTTCGGAAGGAAGGGGCTCATCTCTCAGGGCTTCTTCGGGAAGATTCCGGGCGTCCCCATCGAGCTTTACGGACCTTTCGGGATCGTCTTCGCCGAAGTCCTTTATACCTTCCCCCAGGCAGTCCTCATTCTTTCGGTGGCACTCCGGATGACGGACGCCCGCCTTTATGAAGCCTCCGAGTCCCTCGGGGCCGGCCATTTCCGAACCTTCCTGAACATCACGCTCCCCGGGATCAAATTCGGTCTCATCAGCACCTTTTTCGTCTGTTTCATCCTGGCTTTCACCGACTTCGGCGCCCCGAAAGTGGTCGGCGGCCAATTCAACGTCCTGGCAACCGACATATACAAACAGGTCATCGGCCAGCAGAATTTCGTCATGGGGGCCGTGGTGAGCTCGGTGCTCCTGGTACCGACCGTCATTGCCTTCGTGGCCGACCGGATCTGCCAGCGACGGCAGTTCTCGGCCCTCACGGCTCGCTCCGTTCCCCTGGTCCCCAGACCGTCCGGGATGAGGGACATCCTGGCCTTCGCCCTGTGCACGGCCGTGACCGTCGGCATCCTGGGCTTCTACGGGACCGCCCTTTTCGCCTCACTGGTCAAGGTCTGGCCTTACGATCTCTCCCTGGGATTCAGTCATTACGATTTCAGCAAAATGGGCGGAGGCGGCATCGATTCCCTCGCGAACAGCATCCGCATGAGCCTGTATTCCGCGGTGCTGGGAACGGCGACGGCCTTCGGGTCGGCGTACCTCATCGAAAAGAGCCGCGGCATGCAGACGCTGCGACAGATTTCCTACATGCTCTCCCTCCTACCCCTGGCTCTTCCCGGCATGGTCATCGGCCTGAGCTACATCTTCTTTTTCAACGCACCCTCATGGTCGCTTTTCGGATGGAGCGTCGCCAACCCGTTCAACGTCCTCTATGGGACCATGGGGATCCTGGTGCTGAGCAATGTGGTCCACTTTTACACGGTGAGCTTCCTCACGGCCACGACCGCCCTCAAGCAGCTGGACAAGGAGTTCGAGACCGTCTCGGAATCCCTGGGAGTCCCTTTTTACAGGACTTTCGTCCGGGTGACCGTACCGGTCTGCCTTCCCGCTGCCCTCGAAATCGGCGTGTATTACTTCGTCAACTCCATGGCCACGGTTTCGGCGGTCATCTTTCTGTACAACGCGGACCTCCCCCTGGCTTCGGTGGCGGTGGCCAACATGGACGATGCGGGGGACATCGCGCCGGCCGCGGCCATGGCCATGCTCATCGTGGGCATCAACATCCTGGTCCGCGGTCTTTACAGCCTCCTCAACCGATGGGTTCTCAGAAGAACCCAGACCTGGGCCGGGAGGTGATCCGGCCCCAACACGGGAGAAGCAGTCCATGGAAGCACCTGTTCGAAGAAGACTTTACACAGGCCCGGTCCGGGCCGTAATCCTGGACTGGGCCGGAACCGCCGTCGATTTCGGATGCATGGGTCCCGTCGGAGCATTCATCGAAGTGCTCCACGGGGAGGGCGTGCGGATCACGGCTGCGGAGGCGCGTCAATCCATGGGCCTGAGGAAGATCGACCACCTGCGGGCCTTGTGCGGCATGGAATCGATCCGGGAACGCTGGAAGGCTTCCAGGGGGCGAGAGATCGATGAAGGGGACATTCAGAGGATGTACGGCAGGCTGGAGCCGCTCATGATCGAGACCATCGCCGGTCATTCGGACCCCGTGCCCGGCCTCATGGAATTCCTCTCCCGCTGCCGAGGTCGCAACATCCGCATCGGGTCCACCACCGGCTACACTCGGCCCATCATGGAAGTCCTCATGGAGCAGGCCGCGAGAAAAGGCTACCGGCCCGACTGTGTCGTGACGTCGAGCGACGTCCCCGAGGGGAGACCCAGTCCGTTCATGTGTTATCGCAATGCCATTGAACTGGAAGTGTACCCCATGGAAGCCATGGTGAAGATCGGGGACACGGTGAGCGACATCCAGGAGGGCCTCAACGCCGGGATGTGGACCATAGCCCTGACTCTTTCCGGCAGCGAGCTGGGGTTGAGCGGGGAGGAGCTGGCCTCCCTGCGGACGGACGAGGTCCAGGGCCGAATCGACGCCATTGCCACCCGCTTTCGCACCGAGGGGGCTCACTACGTGGCACCCGACATCGGACACTGCTGGACCGTGCTCGAGGAGATCGAGGCCAGGCTCTCCTCGGGCGAAAGGCCTTGAGAGAAGCATCGAAAGCGGGCTCCATCGCGGGCCTGCTCTCGCGACCAGGCCACCAGGGCCCGCAGAATCATCGGCTTGCGGACATATGTCGGATATTGCGCATTTCCAGGAGCAAGGGGCATGAATTCCAAAAAGGAGCCCAGGGTAACCGAGGGTGATGTCAACCAATCCCCGGGGCGGGAATGGTGGAGCGAGCATCACCTCCCCGAAGCCACCAGACGCGTTCTCGAGGAGGATGCCCGATTCTTCCTTCATCAGTCCCTTTCGACACCCTGTCTCAATGTGCTCGAGCATGCGGAAGGGACCACCATCACGGACCTGGAGGGCAGAGCCTTCCTGGATTTCCACGGCAACAGCCTGCATCAGGTGGGCCATGCCAACCCCCGGGTCATCGAGGCCGTCAAGAACCAGCTGGACACCCTGTCCTTCTGCCCCCGCAGATACACCAACCTTCCCGCCGTCGCCCTGGCCTCCAAGCTCGCCCGACTGGCCCCCGGCGACCTGAACCGGGTCCTGCTGGCCCCCGGAGGCACCTCCGCCGTGGGGATGGCCCTGAAGCTGGCCCGGGTGGTGACGGGTCGATTCAAGACGCTCTCCATGTGGGGCGCCTTTCACGGGGCCTCCCTGGACGCGGTTTCCGTCGGGGGAGAAGCCCAGTTCCGGGCGGGGATCGGCCCACTCCTGCCGGGAACCGAGCACGTGCCTCCCGCCGAGCCCTTTCGATGCCGTTTCGCCCCACGCGGCGGATGCGGCGGATGCGGCCTCAAGTGCGCGGAATTCGTGGAATACGCCCTCGAAAAAGAGGGGGATGTGGCGGCCGTCATTGCGGAGCCCATCCGGTGCACGACGGTGGACCTTCCCCCGCCGGGCTACTGGCAGCGGGTGCGGAGCGCCTGCGACCTCCACGGCGCCCTCCTCATCTTCGACGAAACGGCGGTCTGCCTGGGGCGGACCGGCCGCATGCTCGCCTGTGAGCATTTCGACGTGGTGCCCGACATCCTGATCCTGGGAAAAGGCCTGGGAGGGGGGGTGCTTCCGCTGGCCGCCATCGTCGCCCGGGAGGCTTTCAATGTGGCGGGGCACATGGCCCTCGGCCATTACACCCACGAAAAGAGCCCGGTGGCCTGCGCCGCCGCCCTGGCCGCCATGGAGTGCATCGAGGAGGAGGGGCTCCTGGAGCGATCCAGGAGCCTCGGCGAAAAGGCCCTCCAGGGACTTGTCGCCATGCGTCGGGCCCACCCTCTTGTGGGAGACGTGCGGGGAATGGGGCTTCTGCTGGCCGTGGAGCTCATCCGGCCCGATGGGGGTCCCGCGAGCCGGGAAGCGGACGAGATCCTCTACCAGTGCCTCGCGCGGGGCCTGAGCTTCAAGATTTCGTCGGGGAACATCCTCACCCTGACTCCTCCCCTCACCGTTTCAGAAGCGGAATTGCATGCCGCCATGCGGATCATCGAATCCGCCCTCACGGAAGTCGAGACGAGGAGGCTGTCCGAGAAATCACGAGCCCGGAGCCTATTCTCGGACAAGCTCCTGGGCCATCACTCCTTGCTGACAACCCCCACTCCTTCAAACCCGGAAAGGATTTCCATGGATTTCGATCAGCTCCCGGAAAACCCCTATCTGCTGCTCACACCCGGGCCGCTTTCCACGACCAAGACGGTCAAGGCCGCCATGCTTCGGGACTGGTGCACCTGGGACGACGATTACAACGGCATCGTTCAGGACATCCGGTCCAGGCTGGTGGCCATGGCAACCGAGGCGCCAGGTTACACGGCGGTGCTCATGCAGGGGAGCGGGACCTTCACCGTGGAGGCCACCCTGGGAAGCGTCGTGCCGGAGGACGGGAAGGTCCTGGTCATCGCCAACGGCCACTACGGCGCGCGCATCGGCCGCATCACCCGTGTGCTCGGAATTCCCACGATTCTGCTGGACTTCGGCGAGGTGGGCTATCCCGACCTGCACCGCGTCGAATCGGCCCTGACGACTCATCCCGACCTGACCCACGTGGCCGTGGTCCACTGCGAGACCACCACGGGAATGCTCAACCCCGTGGCCGACATCTGCCGACTGGCCCGGTCCTTCAACAAGACGACCATCGTGGATGCCATGAGCAGCTTCGGCGGCATCCCCATGGATGCTGCCGCCATGGGAGCCGACTACGTCATTTCTAGCGCCAACAAGTGCATCCAGGGGGTGCCCGGGTTTGGCTTCGTTATCGCCCGGCGCCGGGAGCTGGAGGAGTGCGAGGGGCGGGCCCGCTCCCTGAGCCTCGACCTCCACGACCAATGGAGGGAGATGGAGACCAGGGGCGGCAAGTGGCGATTCACCTCGCCCACGCACGTGGTGCGCGCCTTTGCCCAAGCCTTGAGCGAGCTCGAGGGTGAGGGAGGCATCGCGGCCCGGCATGCCCGCTACGCGGCCAATCACCGGGTCCTGGTGGAAGGCATGGAGGAGCTGGGCTTCCGGTGTCTGCTCCCGGAGCCCTGCCGCTCCCCCATCATCACGGCATTCTTCAATCCACCGCATCCGGCGTTCGCGTTCAAGCCCTTTTATTCCAGGCTCAAGTCGGAGGGATTCGTCATCTATCCGGGCAAGGTGACCAGCGCCGACACCTTCCGCATCGGAAACATCGGACACGTCTTTCCGGACGACATGAAGCGGCTCGTGCGGGCGGTGGAAAGCGCCATGACCTGGAAGTGAGGCGGCATCCCCCGGGAATGCTCCAGCAGGATGAGGAGGGAAACAGACCGCGGCACAGCCGCGGACAAGGAGACTGAAGCCATGAAAGCCATATGCATCGGCGGTGCCGGAAGGATCTGCCGGGAGGCGGCCCTGGACCTGGTCGAGCACTCGGATTTCGAGCGGATCACCATTGCGGACATCGATCCCTCCGCAGCCGGGGAAGTGGCCCGGTGGCTGGATGACCCGCGCGTGGATCATTGTGTCATCGATGTGAACGACCTGGATGGGGCCGTCTCGATCCTCCAGGACTATGACGTCGCCCTCGACGGAACCACCATCGCCCTGAACGGCCGCGCGGCGGCGTGCATCGCCCGAGCGGGCCTGCACGGCCTCAACCTGAACGGTTTCGGCGAGGAAGCGGAGCAGGACCGGCACTTCAAGGATCGGAACCGGGTCTTCGTGCCGGGCTTCGGCATGACCCCCGGGGTCACCAACATGATGGCCCGGCATGCCGCCGACGCCATGGAATCCGTCGAGACCGTCCGGATCAGCCATGGCGCTTTCCGTCCCATCGCCTTTTCCGAGGCCATCGCCGCGACAACGGTGTACGAGTATGACCCGGACCTTCCGGGAAGAGTGGTCTACGAGAACGGCAGCTTCGTGCAGGTGCCGCCGTTCTCGAGACCGCGCGAGATCGAGCTGCCCGCCCCCTACGGCACCCACACTCAGTACATCATTCCCCACTCCGAAACCTTGACCCTCGCGGAGTACCTACAGGACAAGGGGGTGACCCTCATCGAGGTGCGGGGTACCTGGCCGCCCCGTAACATGCAGCTCATCCGGGCCCTCCACGACTGGGGATTCATGCGCAACGACCCGGTCCACATCGCCGGCGCCGAGATCGGCATCATGGACGCCGTCGCCGCCTACCTGCTCCAGTGTCCCGAAGGCAGGACGACGGACCTCTACGGGTACGCCCTTCACGTGGAGGTCATCGGGAGGCGGAGGGGGCAGAAGGCTCGCCACGTGATGACCCACACCCACCCCGCCTCCGACGGCAGCGAGCCCGGCTGGGAAAAGCTTCGGGCCTACACGCGCTGTGTGGGCATCCCCATGGCCATTGGAGCGGACCTGATCGCCCGGGGGCTGGTCGAGGGCCGGGGCGTGGTCAGCCCGGAAAGGGCCTTCCGCCCCATGGACGTCTTCCGGGCGCTTCAGAAGCGGCGCATCTTCGTCCGCGAGGACATCATGCCGTTCAGCATCGTCCCCATAGCGCAAAAAGCGGGATAGAACCGCGCCCTATCCGCCGGGTCATGGAAGCCAGAAGCGATCCAAAGCCAGGATGCCTATCCCGGCCACCATCCAGGAGACGCCCTTCAGCCAGTCAGCGCCGGTGGCCTGAAATTCCACCGTCCGGGGCAGCCTCCCGTCGTAGCCGCGGGAAAGCATGGCGTCATGGACCCTCTGGGTCCTCTCGAAGCTGCGCACCAGGAGCATCCCCAGGAAGTTGCCGAGCGTCCGGAGGGTTTCCACGTCCAACCGCTTCCTGAACCCCCGCACCCGCATCCCGCGGTTCATGCGCTGAGCCTCGTGCTGGAACACGTAAATGTAGCGATGGGCCAGGAGCAGCATCTGGCAGATGGTTTCGGGAATCGCCAGCCGAGCCATGGCCTGCACCGTGACTGAGAATGGGGCCGTGGCCAGGAGAGGCTCCACCAGCAGGGCAATGGCGCACGCCTTGAGCACGATGAGCCCCGCCACCTGCAGACCTCGCACATTGAAGGGAATCCAGGGCAGATGCTCGAAGACGACGACCAGGTCCCCTGCCTTGACGGGCACCGTCAAGGGCATCACGACAAGAAACATGCCCAGGAAAGCAGCCATGGCCGAGATGCGGCGGAGTGAGCGGTGGAGGGGCAGACCGGTTGCAGCGACGGAGCCGATGCCGATGGCAAGGGCCAGACATGCTGTTTCAAGCCGGGAAAGACCCGAAAGGCAGAGGATGAAGAAAAACAGGGCCAGGATCTTGATGCGCGGGTCCCAGCGATGAAACGGCGACCGGCCGGTTCCCTCGGCATCCAGGGCGGGAACGGACCAGTCCCGCTCGGAATCGTCATCCGCGGCGTCAGCTCGCCGGGCCGGGCGCCTGAAGGCGCGGGCGCTGAGCAGCCAGAGCCCCCCGAGTCCTCCGAGGAGGAGGAGCAGGAAATACACGGGAAGCTCCAGAGGTGCCAAGGTCGTCAACGGTGCTGGCTCCATTCCCATCTGGGTTAGGTCGCGGCGGGATCCATCCCCAGGAGCTCCGGCTTCACCTTGAACAGGAACGACACCGTGAAAGCCGATATGGCGCCTTCGATGCCGACGACCGGCAGGTGGGCCAGAGCGGCGATCCTGGCTACTCCGAGGAAGTCCTCCCCGCCGGTGTAAAGCAGCCCGGCCAGAACGCCCACGGCCAGGATGACGCACGCCCCGCCCGAAAAGGCGGCCGCCATCATGTGGCGGACCAGCGTTGTTCCCCTGAGCCAGCGAAACGCCACTCCCGCCGCGAGGGCCGGCACCCCCATCATGAGGGAGTTGGCCCCTATGGCCGTGATCCCGCCGAATTGAAACAGGAAGCTCTGCAGGGCGATTCCCAGCAGGATCGAGACAAAGGCCGCATGGCCCAGGAGGATGCCCACAAGGCCCGGCAGGAGCAGATGAACGCTCGTGGGGCCCATGGGCACGTGGATCAGGGATGCCACGAAGAAGGCGGAGGTGACCACCGCCACCTTGGGAAGCTCCTCCGGGTCGGTCTTTCGAACGCTCCAGGCCGTGATGACAAAACTCGCGGCAAAGCCCGCAATGGAAACGGATGCCGGAAGAACCCCGTCAGAGATATGCATGATGAAGTGCCTTGTTCGATCGGTTCGCCAATGGGGCGAAAGCGGAATAAACCGGACTGGCCAGGGCTCGGGATCTCTTCAATGGGGCCCGGACCTCCTTCGAGAATGAACATAAAGCCCGATGCCCGCCAGCCCCAGGATATAGCCTATGCCCGCAAAGACCTCCTTGAGGCCGGGCTTTCCAAGCTCTTCTCTCAGGAGGCCCATTTCCCGCTTGATCTGGCCGAGCTCGCGAGCCAGCTGCGCTCTCTGCTGTTCCAGGAGCCTCAGCAGCTCGCGGCAGTCGACCGCCGGATCCGATGCCGGGCTTCCCGGCTCCATCGATCCTTCGGAAGCAACGGCGGAGGTCTCTTCCGCGGCCAGGCTGCCGGGAATCCCCACCGCGCAGCAGGCTCCAATGAAAGCAGCCAGGGCAACCGTCACCGGCAGCCATCGCCTCGGGAACATCCCTTACTCCCCCATCTCGCTCTTTTTCAGCTTGAACGTATTCCTGTGGCCCATGGACGCATTGATCACCACCGTGAGATCGTCCTTCCTGGGGACCGGCAGCACGCACTTGCCGTCCTTGTCCGTGACGCCTTCGGCGACCTTCTGGTCCTGGCTGTCCAGGATTTCGATGGTCCCGCCCTCCACGGGCTTCCCATCGGGGAAAAAGCTTTCGGTATAAATTTTGCCGCCTTCGACATACGCGAAAACATTAACTTTGTGGGCCGACACCGGCACAGCCCAGAACAGGGCCAAAATCACAGTCCCCAACAGAAAATAGTAAAATCTCGATGCCATCAGAAAAGCTCCTCGACCTCTCACTTCATGTCCACCGTACGAACCCAGAGGACCGCCCCGATCTCGACATCCCTGGGCTTTCCATCCTTCTTGAGCTTCCAGGTCGCGTCCTTGAGCGCCGCGAACCCCCACCATCCGGCCCTCGGCATCGCATAGGAGAAGACCCCGTTGCGGTCGGCCTTGACCACCTGGGTCACGAACGGATCCGAGGGAGCCTTGACCACGCTCGGATTCCCAGGAGACTCGTTGAGGTACTCCACCTCGACTTCGGCGTTGGGCACCGGCTTGCCCTTGTGAAGGACCTGCCCCGTGAGCACGTTCCCCGTCCACAGACCGTAAGGACGAGTCATGGGGATGATCTCCATCTCCAGTCCCACGGGATCGTCCCAGCCCTCCTCGAGCCCCAGCGCATTCACACAAACCTTGGTGAAATGCACGATGAACTTGTTTTCGGCGGGCTCCCAGTAGGGAGTGGGCTCCACAAAGAAAATGTAGTCGCCGGGTCTCTTGATGGAATACTGAGTCTTCCAGAAAGTGAAAACCTCCTGCTGGTCCCCGCCCTTCCCCTGGGTCTTTTCGAGACTGCCCAGGAGATCCTGGACCTTCCCCTTGTGAAAGACCCCGAAGCGTTTGGGCTTCTCCATTTCCATGTAATGCATCTCCAAGGGATGAATGAACTTCACCTCGAGAGACACGGTTTTTGAGTCTTCCTGGGTGACGATGTCATGAGACGGAAGGACCACTCCGAAGTGAGCCCTCGCTTCGGGACTGAATCCGACCACCGTGGAGAAAAGAAAGATCAAGCCAGTTAAAAGACGCAGCATGGAACCCTCCTCGGCCTTGCGCTCGACGGTGCCCGGATTTGCCCCCGAACGGCGTCGTTCGCACAAAAAAAGCCAGCGCTGGACGCCGGCCTTCATGACCACTTTGAATGGACGCAAGTATAGTGTTTGAATTTGAAGGGCCGTGAAATCAATCTGCCTGTCATGCCCGGTTCTTCCGAGCTTGAGGGCTTCAGCCCTCCGTTAGACACCTTAGTAGATCAGGACACATCATCTGTCAACGCAGAATTGCAGACACCGTCGAAGCCGACTCAGTACAAGCCGGCACAATGGGGTGTCCACCTCTCCAGTCGTCATTCCGGCAGTCTTGCAGCCGGAACCCACGGAAAAAACTGGATGCCGGCTTAACCTTCGAACGGCTTGAAATTGGCCTTTTGTCATCCCGAACGCATGTGAGGGATCTCTTTAGATTCCTCCCTTCGGTCGAAATGACGGAAAGTCCAGTTATCAGCCGTCTGCGGTATAAAAAACGCCGGCATGACAGATGACGAAATGGACAACTCATTCTGTGGGGCTGTACTCGACGACGGCAGCCCTGGAGCGGGATTGCGGCCCTATTCCGCGCCATTGTTCCGCCATGATTCCGCGCTTGACAAGGTCCCTGGATCGTGATTGGGTGTCTCCGAATCTGCCTGCAAAACCAGTCTACTCCCACATTCGAGCCACGAAGGCTCCAAGACGGCTTCGAACAAGTCCCGACAGTTGTCGCATCCGCCCAGGCGTAAGCTCCCGGGATTCCTGCAGCGCCCGGATTCCCGCTTGCGGGACAATGACGACAAGTGTCCGGCCACGGGTTTTGGGATGCCGTCTTGAAGACTCCCAGAGGAGTCAGGGCCTGGGTGGTCTCTTTTCGGACTGCACACCTCCGGATCCAACCCACCGCCCTCAACGCCATCGCAACACCGGGATCAGAAGTCCCGCGCCGACTGATCACTCATGACGCCGGCCCGGAGGAGCATCGAGCTCAGGAATTCCAAGACAAGGAGAGTCGAAATGAGAAGAACCATAACTAAGATTTCCCTGATGCTGCTCATCGCATTTTCAGCGGTGGATGCCGCGCGCGCGGCCCACCCGCTCATCACCGACGACGCCGGAACCGTCGGAAAGGGAAGCGTACAGATCGAGCTGAACTATCAATACAGCCACGACAGGAACGAAGGGGTCAAGGAGGACGAGCACGAGATCGAGACGGTCCTGACCTATGGTCTCATCGATCCGCTGGACCTGGTCATCGCGTTGCCCTTCCTGTTCACGAGATCCGAGGAGGGAGGCTCCCGGGACCGGGAGGAAGGCATCGGGGACATGTCATTCGAGGTCAAATGGCGATTCTACGAAGCCAGTGGGCTGAGCCTGGCATTCAAGCCCGGAATCAGCTTTCCCACGGGGGAGGAAAACCGGGGTCTCGGCACCGGACGGGTGGGGGCCAGTGCATACTTCATCGCTACCCAGGAGTGGGAGCCCTGGGCTCTTCACTTCAACCTCGGCTACATCCGCAACGAGAACAAGGTGGATGAAAGGAAGGACCTCTACCACGTCTCCCTGGCCGCCGAATGGGAGGTGGCCGAATGGGTCACGATCGTGGGCAATGTCGGAACGGAAGCCAACACCGACAGGTCCTCCGACACTCCCGCCGCGTTCATCCTGGGGGGGCTGATCTTTCCGGTGACGGAATGGCTCGACCTCGACGTGGGGATCAAGGGGGGCCTGACCCGACCCGAGGCTGATTATGCGCTGATGGCTGGCATGTGCTTTCATTTCTGATATGATCGGGGCTCAATCAGGAGGAATCGGCTGTGCTATCGGGAACGGAGAATCGTGAGAGCCAGTCCTCCCGGCGGACAGCCATTACTCCGTCAGCCGGCATCGGGGCTGCTCCCCTCATCGAGGTCCAAGGACTGTCGTATAAGTACCCGGGCGGGAGAGCCGCCCTGGACTCCATCGACCTGAGCATCCAGGCCGGCGACCGTGTGGCCCTGGTGGGCCACAACGGCGCCGGCAAAACCACGCTCGTCAGGCATCTGAACGGACTCCTCAGACCGGCAAGCGGCACGGTCCTCTTCGAGGGCGAACCGCTCCAGGGGGAGCATCTCTTCAAGGCCCGCCGCAAGATCGGTCTCCTCTGCCAGGACCCCGACGACCAGCTCTTCTGCAATACCCTGGACGAGGACATTGCCTTCGGTCCCTATCACCAGGGGTTGAGCCCGCGGGAAATCGAGGGGCGGTCTCGCCGGGCCATCGAGGCCGTAGGCCTGGAGGCGCTGCGCTACAAGGCTCCGCATCATCTCAGCTACGGTCAGAAGAAACGGGCCGCCCTGGCCACCATCCTCTCCATGGAGCCCCGCATCCTCATCCTGGACGAGCCCACGGCCAACCTGGACCCCAAACAGGAAAGGCTCTTCCTGGACCTGCTCAAGAGCTTCCAGGGGACCCTCATCTGCATCAGCCACGACCTCATCTTTCTCTACGAGATCTGCTCCCGGGCGGTCGTCCTGGAAAGGGGCAGGCTGCACCACGATTTCTCCATGCAGGACCTGGTCTCCCAGAAGGAGTACCTGCGGGAGCACGGCCTCGATTTCACCTTTCGATTCAGCTGCTGCCGGGACAGCAGCGACCATTCCCATCCCCATGGCCACGTTCACATCGGGTCCTCTGAGCATCGGCATCCGCATCCGGACGCCCGGCCGGCCTGGACGGCGGGCGAGGGGGTCCGGCCGGAGTCCGAGCCGCTCATTCGCCTGGAGGGTTACTCCCTGCGTTACCCCGACGGGTCCTGGGGCATACGGAACATCGACTTCATGCTCCACGAGGGGGAGAGCGTCGCCATCGTGGGGGAGAACGGAGCCGGCAAGTCAACGCTGATCTCGTGCATCGCGGGCATCCTGGAGGGGGAAGGCAGCTACCGGTTCGAGGGAAATCCGGTCGAGGGAGAGCTCAAGGAAGGCCTCTGGAGGAAGATCGGCCTGGTTTTCCAGGACCCCGCCGACCAGCTCTTCTGTCCCACCTGCAGGGAGGAGGTGGCGTTCGGCCCCAGGCGTCTCGGGCTTTCACCCGACGAGGTCGACAGCTGTGTGGAGGAATCCTTGCGTCGCGTGCGACTCGACAGTCTCCAGGATAGAGTCCCCCACCACCTGAGCGCCGGTGAGCGCAAGCGCATCGCCCTGGCAGCGGTCCTCGGCATGCAGCCGCGGCTCCTGATCCTCGACGAGCCCACGGCCAACCTTGATCCTCAAAGTGAGGAGCTCCTCTGCCGGATCCTCGGGGAAGTCGCTTCAACAAGGATTCTCGTGAGCCACGACATCGACATCATCGCCCTCCTCTGCCGGCGGACCATCGTCATGCACCAGGGCAGGGTGATCCGGGATTACCCCACCGCCGAATTCATCGGCGACAGGAGCCTCGTCTCCATCAACGGCCTCGATTACACCTTCAAGAACGCGTGCTGCCAGGAAATCCTCAGACTTCAGGATCGCGCCGGCGTCTGACCATCGCCCGCCCCTGAATCAGCCATGGCGGGCACACCGTTCTTGTGCCGGCCGCACCCCCGGTGATATGTATGCGTTAACATGTGCGCGTTACATCGCTGGAGCCGCTCATTTTCACGGCTCGGCCGGACACTGTGGAGTGATCATTGCGCGGGGTGAATGATGTCGCCAAGAAAGCCCAAAACCCAGGGGGAGCCGCCGGTTCGGCAGACCATCGACTACGCGGCCCTGCTCAACGCAGCCCAGCTCAAGGCCGTCATGCACCGCGACGGCCCGCATCTCGTCATCGCCGGTGCCGGGACCGGGAAGACGCGCACGCTGGTGTACCGGCTGGCCTACCTGGTCGAGCACGGCATTCCGCCGCACTCCATCCTGCTGCTCACCTTCACCCGCAAGTCCGCCCAGGAGATGATGCACCGGGCGAGCGAGATCCTGGATGAACGCTGCGGCAACGTCTTCGGAGGCACGTTCCACTCCTTCGGGAACATGATCCTGAGACGCCACGGGAGACTTCTTGGCTACTCGCCGAGCTTCACCATCCTGGACCGGCCCGATGCCGAGGAGATCCTCGGCCTGCTGCGAACGGAGCTGGGCTACCACCGGCTGAAGACCCAGTTTCCCCGCAAAGAGGCCCTCATGACCATCGTGTCGCGCTCGGTGAACACCGGCAGGCCCATCCCGCAAATCATCAAGGGGGAATACCCGCAGTTCGTCCCCGAAACCGACGGGATTTTCAAGGTTTCGGAGGAATACGGCCGCTACAAGCTCGACCGGTCCCTCATGGACTACGACGACCTTCTGGTGAACCTCAAACGGCTCCTGGATGAGCAGGAGCTGCTGCGGGCACGGCTTTCGGAAACCTACCGGTACATCATGGTGGACGAGTACCAGGACACGAACCGGATCCAGGCCGAAATCGTCCGGCTCCTGGCCTCCGACCACGGCAACGTCATGGTGGTGGGAGACGACTCCCAGAGCATTTACAGCTTCCGAGGCGCGGACTTCAGAAATATCATGGATTTCCCCAAGCTCTTCCCCGGATGCGCCGTCACGACCCTTGAGCAGAATTACCGGAGCGGCCAGGCCATCCTGTCCCTCACCAACGCCATCATTGCCCAGGCCCGTGAGAAGTACAGCAAGCACCTCTTCTCCGACATAGCAGCCGGCGAAAAGCCCTTCTACTTCCGACCCAAGAGCGAGCACCACCAGGCCCGGTTCGTCTGCCGCGAGATCATGGGCATGATGAAAAAGGGGGTCCGCCTCGGGGACATCGCCGTGCTGTTCCGGTCGGGCTGGCACTCCAATGCCCTCGAAGTCGAGCTCTCGGCCCACGGCATTCCCTTCGTGAAGCACGGAGGCATCAAGTTCGTGGAGGCGGCCCACATCAAGGACGTGCTGGCCCTGCTCCGCATCGCCATGAATCCCATGGACTCGGTGGCGTGGCACCGGGTGCTGAAGCTTGCGAGCGGCATCGGCGGGGTCACGGCGGCAAAGATCGTCAAGATGGCGGTGGACGAGGGGCTGGGCTACAACGCCCTCATCGCGAAGGAAGTCTCCAAGAAGAAGTACGCAGGAGACCTGCGCGGACTTTACGATCTCGTGGCCGACATCAGGGCCGACCCGTCGGACGTTGCGGGGCTTGTGGGGAAGGTGCTCGAATTCTACAAGCCCTATTTTCGGGACCAGTTCGAGGATTACAGGGACCGCGCCAACGACCTGGTCTCGCTCCTCCACATCGCCGAGCGCTACACGAGCCTGGAGAAGCTCCTGTCCGACCTGACCCTCGAATCGCCCGAGAAGAGCGGCCTGGACGAGAGCGCCGACGGTCTGCGGGACAAGCGGCTGGTCCTTTCCACCATCCACTCCGCCAAGGGGCTGGAGTGGGACACGGTCTTCCTCATTCACCTGGTGGACGGCTGTCTGCCGTCCTCGTACTCCATGGTCCGAGAGGACAACATCGAGGAGGAGCGTCGCCTCTTCTACGTGGCCGCCACCCGGGCCAAGCGGAACCTCTACCTGGTGGCCCCGATCCTCCAGAGCAACAACTTTTACAGCTCATTTGGAGGCCCGTCCCGCTTCCTTTTCGAAATCAAGGATCTCGGGAAGCTCACCTGCCGCGTGACCTAATCCCTCCGGAGCGCCTTCCCCAGAGCGTAGAGCTTGTAGCCTCCGCTCAGGCTCCTGACCTTGAAGCCAAGCTGCGCCAGCGCCCTGGCGGCATAGTACGATCTCTGGCCGACGAAGCAGTAGGCCCAGATCTCCCGGTCCCGCGGCAGGTCCGCCATCCTGGCGCGCAGATCGCCCAGTGGAATGTTCACGGCGCCCTCGATCCGTCCGATTTTGAGCTCGGCGGGCTCGCGCACGTCCACGAAAAGACCGTCGCCGCCTTCGAGGTCCTCCCAGTGAAAGATGTGGGCGTCCCCGCGCACCACGTTGGCCGCGATCATCCCGGCCATGTTGACGGGATCCTTCGCCGACCCGAACTGGGGCGCGTAGCAGAGCTCGGCCTCCTCGAGGTCGAAGACCGTCCCACCCTTCTGGATGGCCATGGAAATCACGTCGATGCGCTTCTCGACCCCGTGCTTTCCGATGGCCTGGGCCCCGATGATCCTGCCGTCGACCTTTGAAAAGATCAGCTTGAGGGTGATGGGGGCGGCCCCAGGGTAGTAGCCGGCATGATGCCCCGGGTGCAGGTAGACCTTTTCCAATTGCGGCGGCCCGTCCCAGAGGCCCAGCCGCCTGAGGGTCTTCTCGCTGGGTCCCGTGGAGGCCACGGCGAGGTTGAAGACGCCGACGACGGCCGTGCCCTGCACGCCCCGGAACCGGGCGTCCCGGCCCATGATCACATCGGCCGCGACGCGGCCCTGTCGATTGGCGGGCCCGGCCAGGGGCAGCAGCGTCCACATCCCGGTCACGGCGTCACGCACCTGGACGGCATCCCCCACGGCCCAGATGTTCGGGTCGCTGGTTCGCATGCGTTCGTCCACCAGGATGCCTCCCAGATCGCCCACCTCGAGCCCGGCCTCCTTCGCCAGCCCGGTCTCGGGGCGGATCCCCACGGCCATTATGCCGAGATCCGCTACTTCAACGTCCCCCGAGGAAAGCTTCACGGCGAGCCTGCCGCCGCCCCCCTCCTCGAAGCCCGCCAGGGCGTCGTTGAGGCGCAGCCTCACGTGATGGCGGGCCAGCTCGTCATGAATTCCCACGGCGATCTCCGGGTCCAGAACGGGCATCACGTGGGGCTGCATCTCGACGATGGTGACCTGGAGCCCCAGCTTCACGAGGTTCTCGGCCATCTCGAGCCCGATGAATCCGCCCCCGACGATGACCGCGCTCCGCGCATCCCTAGCCGCCATCCACTCCATGATGCGGCGGGTATCGGGAATGGTCCTCAGGGTGAAGACCCCCGGCAGATCCACACCCGGAACCGGTGGCTTGACCGGCTGGGCCCCCGGCGAGAGCACCAGGCAGTCGTAGCCCTCGAGGCGGACCTCCCCCGTCGCCAGGTCCTTCACCTCCAGCGTTCGAGCCGCGCGGTCGATTCGCGTGACCTCGGTGTTGAGGCGAACCCGGATGTTGAACCGTTTCTCGAAGAGCTCGGGGGTGGCCACGAGGAGGCTCTCCTCGCGCTTGATCACCTGGCCCACGTGATACGGCAGACCGCAGTTCGCAAACGAAACGTAAGGTCCACGCTCAAAAAGGACGATTTCAGCCTCCTCGGAGAGCCTTCGAGCCCGGGCCGCGCAGGACGCCCCTCCCGCCACTCCGCCGACGATCAGCAACCGCTTTCCATTCATCATTCCACACTCCTCATGCATGACCCAGCAGAAGTAGACTCGACCATGCACTCGACATCATGCGATGGAAAAAATCCACAAAAAAAGCGAAAGTCGCACCAGGTGTTCTCAAAATCCCTCACATCCGTTGAGGATGAAAAAGGTCCAGCTCCGAACCGCTCACAGTATATATCGCAGACGGCTGAAAACTGGACTTTCTGTCATTTCGACCGAAGGGAGAAATCTAAAGAGATCCCTCACATGCGTTCGGGATGACAAAAAGCCAAATTCAAGCCGGCGCAAGATTGAGTGATCAAATATCAAACCTGTTGACAAGTGATGCTCCATGAAAATATACAGGCCGAAATTCAATGGTGCACCTTCCGCAATGGACAACCCCAACCAGAAAAGGAGAGTCTGCAATGAAAAGGACACTGTTGGCACTCATGGCGGTATTGCTGTTGGTCTCCATCTCTTTGGCGGCAGCCCCCAAGGGCGAAGAAGTAGCCATTACCGGCAAGATGACCTGCACCTTCTGCAACCTGCCGGCTCCGGCGAACGGAGCCAAGGAATGTTGTCAGAATTGCATCAAGGCCGGCGACCCCCCCCTCCTTGAGGATGCCCAGGGCAATCTCTACATCCTCCTGACCGGTGAACATGAAGTACCCCTGATGACGCCCGAGAGAATGGACCTCTTGAGCGAGAAGGTCACGGTCAAAGGCTTGCTGGCCAGGCGTGGGGGGGTTCAAGCCATCTATGTGAAGGAAATGATGAAGGCGAAATGATGAGAGCATGGCCGTCGATTGCGGCTGTTTTAACCCTACAACGCTACTTCAGCCTATTCTGTCATTTCGACCGAAGGGAGAAATCTCGAGATCCCTCGCATTCGCTCGGGATGACACAGCTGAGATCGAGATCTTGCGTTGTAGAAGGGAGAAATCTCGAGATCCCTCGCATTCGCTCGGGATGACACAGCTGAGATCGAGATCTTGCGTTGTAGGGTTAAGAAGTGGCGTTTCCGTAAACACACTGGCGGCCGGCTCCCAATCAATCGTCATTGATAACGACCAAGGAAAACAAGTTGCGCTCTCGATGAGAAAACATGCAATATATCTTCTCATTTTGCTTCTATCCTTGACATCTTCAAGCTGTCTCATACATTCAGCCGATGTTAACAAAATAGCAGACGAGATCTACAACACACAACCCCCAGGTGATCCTCTGCCACCGAACCCTTTCAGATCAGACGGTTGTTCATGCTGGCCTGATGGTGACTGGGTGGAATGTTGTGTGGAGCACGATCTGCCGTACTGGAAGGGCGGCACGCGGGAAGCAAGAAAGGATGCCGATTTACGGTTGAGGGAATGCGTTTCCGAGAAAGGTCATCCAATAATTGGCGCAGTCATGTTCCTTGGCGTTCGCCTGGGTGGTGTCTGGTGGCTCCCAACGCCTTTTCGCTGGGGTTTTGGCTGGGATTATCCCGAATCCGGGCCTCCGGGAATCCCATACTGAGATGTGAAGAGCGGAAGACTGAGCGTGGGATCGATTCAGGGATTCAGGCGCCGGTCTAATGCTAGGCTCGGATTTGCCGACTTGCAGACCGGCATCCTCACCCCCAACGCCACCTCAAGCGGCAGAGCGTCCCACTCTCCGCTTAGTGATGTCAGCACGAAAGGTACGCAAGGAGGTGGGCAAAATGAAAAAGGGGTCAACCCTTGTCAGGCTAACCCCTTGAATTTGCTGGCGTCCCCAACCGGATTTGAACCGGTGTTGCCGGCGTGAAAGGCCGGTGTCCTGGACCGGGCTAGACGATGGGGACGCAAAGTAAGCTGGCTTTTAACGAACGACCCGTGTATTGTCAAGAACATTGTTGGTGGGCCGTGCGCGACTCTCTGCTTAGAAGGCAGCGAGTCGGCCCGGAAGATGGCTTCGCTTGCTATATTCAGCGCCGACTTGATTCCATGGAATGACATGGAATCACTTGTGTTTGAGTCAAAACCACACACCAGGCACCAACAACTTTTCGCCCCAGGCGAAATTTTCGGCTCGCATGCATGGATCCGATTTCGAATGTGGCACTTCGTCTGTGCGGTGTGCCCGGATCAACCACCAGTGCATAGGAGGTTTTTAGTCGCGCGCCGAGCGTATTTTTGCCCCACCCAAGCGGTCGAGAAAAGCAGCGGTTTTGGGAAAAGATAAAAGGAGTGCAGCAGCTGAACCCGAAGTCTCCATGCAACTTGTTGTCATCATAGTGAAACACAGGCGAGTGTTTGGGGATGATCGACATCTGATACACAGCCATCGAACCTACCCCCCGCGCAGCCCATTTCGAACCAAGTCCTCTATATGTCAGACGGGCGCAAGAGGATTCTAACCGGTTGGTTTTGCCACGTGCCGCTACGCCGAGGTCTACTGCGTCCCGAGCTCGGGCACCCCCAGGGATGATGCTGTGACCGCTAATTGCTGCAGTTCAGCGTGCCCAGATCATTTCATGGAATTCGAAGAAATCCAAGCATTGGCAAGAATGGCTGATTCTGTTGAATGATCCGATGATTGTGTAGTATTCTCCTTGGAACATTCGCGCATGTTCGTTGGGAATTATTGGTTATCCGACCCCGAGCAGCTCGAAATCCAGTTGGCAAGTGCAACATTTTCGATCCACAGCGCTTGCTTGGGGAAGCAAATAGGTGAAACATTGAGAATGGAATGCCTCATGCGAAGGAAGTCGGGGCACAATCTGAAGCGTCGAATACGGCAGAATATGGAGCCCGATTATATGCAGGGGCTGGTAGGCATTGTCAAATATGGAGGTAATCCAGAGCACAAGAAGAACCCCGGTGACTTCGGTTTAATGCCACCTTCTCAGCCACGTGCTGACAAGTCACTATGCGACGTAGTGGGTATCTTCTCGAAGAAAGAAGCAACGAGGCTGCTCAAAGAGGGAGTAAAGAAAGGATTGGTCAGCGAGCAGATGCGAAATGGCTTTCCTCAGAACATCTGGGCTGTGACCGAGAATGGGTGCCCTTTGGAGGCTCAGCTGGAGAATGCAGAAGTCGGAATCTATCATGGATATCCCATGTATGAGACCGATCCACTCTGCGAAGAAGTGTTAATGAGATGGAAAAGATCGTGAGCCGTTTTTCTATCGATTTTCAGTGGCTGGTCAGAGACTATGGTGATGCCCTCGCCCGCGCCACCCTAGCCGAAATCACGATCACTGCCGATGGGTTAACTGTTACTGAGATAGAGGATAGGTCGGCAAAGACGGTCAGACCTTGCGTTCGGATCTCAGCCTATGCTCTGGCACAATGGTTCGCGTCAAATTGGTGGAGGCTGCTCTGGGAACCGGCAAGAAACACGTCATCATGGAATATGAGCCACAAAGTCGGGGCCGCTGGGGAAGGTTACCTCTGGCCCGATCTTACCTTCACCAGTGACGGAGAATCGGTCCTTATTCAAGGCAGGCCCTCACCCCCCACATCAGATCAACCTGTTCGCTATCTGAATATGGTCGATGTGTTGGTTCCTATCCTCGATTTTGAAGGCAAGCTCGATTCATTTATCGAAGCAGTCATTGGAAGGTTGGCCGATCTGCGCGTAGGCGCCGCCGGGCTTGATGATCTCTGGAGTGAGGTCCGAAGAGAGCGGATTGATCCCGAGTTGAGCGCATGGCGTAAACTTGAAGCCATACTGGGGTATGATCCCGGTGACGCGCCTGACGATATTATTGAAGCACTCCAAAATGTGGCATCTGAATTTGGAGCAAGTGCCGTTGAAGAGGTGGCGGCAGAGTCCATGGACAACGCCATTTTCGATATTAAGACACTTTGGGATGAGTCCCGCAGTAAAGCTTTCCAACTCGCCATCCCCAACTTCGATATTCTCAAGAAACAGATCAGCGAGATAGAGTCGTCCCTTCTGCCTTGGCAAAGAGCTGCACAGGCGGCACGGATGGCTCGTGATGTTTGGTCCTTGGAATCTGGCCCGGTCCCAACATCCATTCTTGCTGAAATCCTCTCAATCAGCAAGGAGTCCTTACTCAATGATCTTGAGGTGCAAGGGCCGATGCATGCAGGTTTTCGCAATGGGCAACCGGATACTTTTGGCGTCTTTCTGAATAAGCCCTTTTCGGTCAGCCGTCGCTTCGCGTTATTACGACTTGTTGGAGACCACCTCACAGCTCCACAGGGTGAGCGATTGCTACCGGCTGCTCTTCGTTCGAAAACTCAGCGTCAGAAATTCCAAAGAGCATTCGCGCAGGAATTTCTGTGTCCCTACACAGATCTGATTGGGTACCTGGGTGCGGCAGATCCCAGCGATGAGGATATAGAAGAAGCCGCTCGGCATTTCGATGTTTCCCCGTTCGTGGTCGAAACGATATTGGTTAACAAGGGCAGCCGTGATCGTTCATCCCTCTCCTGCGCGTAGTACACAGATCTCTCCTGACCCCTGAAATTTGAAGTGTTGAGAAAGTCAACATAGCAACTCTACAGTAGCATAACCATTGATTATCAGGTCGATTCGCCCTGATATTGAATATCAAGGCACGGACTCCGGTCACTCCCATGCACCGCGGCAACGAGCACTCCCGAGCGCGCATATCTATCGAGTCACACCTGAAGGATCATGTGCAGTGCACGGCCAGTGGGCCTGGATCAATACAAGAGCTTTGGACCTACGCATCCGGTTGCTCAAGACTCAAAAGTATCCATGCCCGGTCATGGGTCATGTCGCCCGTGCTCGTGCTGCCGATGCTTTCCCAGCCCATGGTTGCTCCCAGCAGATGACGGTGTGGTGGGTTCCTTGTGGAGGTTCAGTCTATCCTGTGGGGGTGGTCTCATGCAACAACTCTGTGCCCTCGGGGCCATGACGGAATGATCGGTCGCGTTCCCTGGAAATTCTTCGTTGGAGGGGGCGAGCTGTTTCATGAGATCCGCGCCCAAGCCGACCCCAGAGATTGTCCTGAGGGCAGAAGTGGCTCAGAATGAGATTTGTTGGCCTCAAATGAGGTTTCTGGTTTTTGGGCCATTGTTGCGAGAACCATCAGTCGCATTCCAGTCCGTCAGGTCAATACTCTTGGTCCGATTTCAAATCTTGGAGAGATGTAAATCTTGGAGAGATGTTCGTTGCAGGGCTTGACTTGCGCGCCTGGGTTCGAGTCGGTATCGAAGAACGCTGTCCCTGTCCGTATTCTTTCAGTGACGACATCCTCGATTTCAGTAAGGCGCCGAGGCAAAGATGGAGCGGGGGACTGGGGGGTATGCTTGCCCTCTCCTTGTGAGTCGAAATCCGGCAAGGATGATATCGATAACATTGGACACAGATTCAAGAGGTTCCAAGCCGACGCGGGGGACATTGACAACAATCCCAACCGGTGTCATTGGCGGCATCCTCGAGCACCAGTCCAAGCGTACCTCCGAAATTTGCCTTCACACAGTAGACGAAAGCGCCCGGATTGCTATAAAGCGTTTGGAGGGGATGTTTGAAGGTGTAATTTTTTTGAACCCACACACCGAGCTCACACACACAAAAAACCGGGTGAGCCGTATAATGGTGGGCCGTGCGCGACTCGAACGCGCGACTCTCTGCTTAAAAGGCAGATACTCTACCGACTGAGTTAACGGCCCCTTCCTCCAGACCTTGAAAGACTTTGCTGCTTAGCACGCTCGTTCGCGCTCTGTCAAGATCAAATGGGCCGGCCGGCTTGTGGGACGGCCCCCGAGGGCATGGGACCGGCTTCCCTTGACACGGCTGCGAAAAGCCTCATGTTTCAGGTTTAACAGGCTTCAAGTTGAAAACCAGCCCTTCGGGGGGCCTCTTGACCGGCTCGGGTACCCCAGGAGACATGAGTGCAGCTTCACACGCCAGGATGTCCATTTCGTCACTCGTCAGGCCGGCATTTCTTATCTCGATTCACGGCAAAGACGCCAGGAACGCAAAGAACGACAGACACGGCCCGTTTGCGGCCTTTGCGCCTTGGCGGTGAGAAAATGGAGGTTTTCAACCTCAACGAGTACAAGTCGTCATGAGGGAATGATCAAGAGTCACCTCGGCCGATCTCCCTCCTGGGAATGGAAACCCATGCGAAGCGAGAGGAAGAAGTCATGAAAAGCTTGATGATGTCGCATTATTTCTGGCTCCTGCTGGGAGTTGGTGGCTGCGCTGCGTGCCTGGGGGCTGTGGTGGCGGCGACGCCTGCCCGGGGAGCCGATCCTTCCGCGACGATCCAGCTTCCCGAGCCCAGAGCCCAGGGGACCATGCCCCTGGAGACGGCCATTCAGCTGAGAAGGTCCGTCCGCAGTTTCGCCGGATCCCCCCTCAGCCTGGCGGACGTCGGGCAGCTCCTCTGGTCCGCCCAGGGGATCACCCTGGGAGCGGGCCTGCGGGCCGCGCCCTCGGCCGGGGCCCTCTACCCCCTGGAAACGGACCTGGTGGCCGTCCGGGTGGACGGCCTGGAGCCCGGCGTTTATCGCTACATCCCCAAAACCCACACCCTGGCGCGGCGTGCCTCGGGAGACAAGGGAAGCGCCCTCGGGGCGGCGGCGCTGCGTCAGAGCTGCGTTTCACAGGCGTCCGCCGTGGTCGTCCTTTCGGCGGTTTACGAGCGGACCACGCGCAAGTACGGGCAGAGGGGCATCCGGTATGTCCACGCCGAAGCGGGTCATGCGGCCCAGAACGTGTGTCTCCAGGCCGTGGCCCTCCAGCTCGGCACCGTCCACATCGGCGCATTCCACGACGAGGAGGTTTCCAGGGTGCTCCAGCTCGCCGAGGACGAAAAACCCCTCGTGCTGCTCCCCGTCGGCAGGCCCGAGCGGCGAGGGAATTGACAGTTTCAAGTTTCAGGTTTCAGGTTGAAAACGGGTGCGGAGGGTCAGGCGGGCTCAAACCAGCTTTTCGCCGGCGGCAAGGCTTTCGAGGGCTTCCCGATCCAGAAGCTCGATTTTTCGTCCTTCCACCCGGATGAGCTCCTGCTGGCTCATGCGCCCGAGGATTCGTGAAAGGGTCTCGGGGATGGTCCCGAGGAGGCTGGCCAGCTGCCCCTTGGTGATGTCGAGCTCCAGCCGCGCGGATCTGCCCTCCCGGTCGCTCATGTAAAGCAGGTAGGCCGCCAGTCGCCCCGGCACATCCTTGAGGGAGAGGTCCTCGATGAGATGCGTGAAGCGGCGGAGCCTGAGGGACAGGATGGCGAGCATGTTCATGGCCAGGGACGGCTCCTTCTGGATCAACGCCACGAGCTCCGCCCTGGGAAAGAACAGGAAGCGGCTGTCTTCCAGGGCATCGGCGTGAGCCGGGTAGCTCCCTCCCGCAAATACCGGGACTTCCCCGAAAAACTCCCCTTCCCCAAAGATGTGCAGGATCTGCTCCTTCCCGTCCAGGGACATTTTGTAGATCTTCACCTTGCCCGAAATGATGCCGTACATCCCCGTGGCCTTCATCCCGTCGGAGAACAGGGACTGGCCCTTCTTGAATCTCTGCTCCACGACGATGTGGCTCAGCTCGTCCAGCTGCTCCCGGGGGAGCCCCTCGAACAGGGCAATCGTGGCGATCCGGTCGGCAAGTCTCATCCGTTCAATCCTCATCTGGAGTTTTCACCGGAACATACCACCGCCTGTTGACGCAGGTCAAAGCGAATGCTCCACGACGGATTTATGGTGAAGTCATCGGCGCCAACGATTCCAGGGGCCTGGAGCCGGGCGCCGTGAGCCGGGAAAAGGGATACAATTCGGGGAAAGATGAGAAGTGTTGACCTGGATCAAGGCGGAGGCGAGTTGGGGGCGTTAGGATAGGCTCAACGAACGAAACGGACCCCGAGATGCCCGACGGGGTGTTTCGGGTTGATTGAAACGGAATTCCGACCATCTGAGATGTGAGAGAGGAGATCAACATGTTTTGCTACCAGTGTGAACAGACGGCCAAAGGCGAGGGCTGCACCAAGATCGGCGTATGCGGAAAGCAGGGAGACGTGGCGGCTCTTCAGGATTTGCTCGTCTTCGCCCTCAGGGGATTGGCCCTGAACGCGGTGGAGGGCCGAAAGGTCGGCGTCAGCGACCATGAAGTCAATGTCTTCACCTGCAAGGCCATGTTCTCGACGCTCACCAACGTCAACTTTGACCCGGGGCGCCTGGCGGACCTGGTCGTCAAGACGGCTCAACTGCGGGATGAGCTGGGCCGGAAGTTGCGGGCGGCGGGCGGCACGGTGGATGCGAGCCAGCCCTCGGTGGCCTTTCAACCCGAGAAGTCCCTGGAAGCCATGGTGGCCCAGGGTGAGAAGGTGGGGCTGAAGTCCGATCCCTCCGTCAACGCCGACATTCTTTCCCTGGAGCACATTCTGCTCTTCGGCATCAAGGGCATCTCCGCCTACGCGGATCACGCCGCCATCCTGGGGCAGGAGGACGATGCGGTCTACGCCTTCATCCAGGAGGGTCTTGCCGCGGGTCTGCAGAGTGAGCTGCAGCTGAACGACTGGCTGGGCCTGGTGCTCAAATGCGGCGAGATGAACCTGAGGGCCATGGAGCTGCTGGATGCCGCCAACACGGGGACATATGGGCATCCCACTCCGACCAGGGTCCCCCTGGGACCAAAGAAAGGCAAGGCCATCCTGGTATCCGGCCACGATCTGAGGGACCTGGAGGAGCTGCTCAAGCAGACCCAGGGCAAGGGGATCACCATCTACACCCATGGAGAGATGCTGCCCACCCACGCCTACCCGGGGCTCAAGAAGTACGATCACCTCCACGGGCATTACGGCACGGCCTGGCAGAACCAGGCGAGGGAATTCTCCGAGTTTCCCGGCGCCATTCTCATGACGACCAACTGCATCCAGAGGCCTCAGGCCGCCTACAAGGACAACATCTTCACCTGCGGCCTCGTGGGCTGGCCCGACGTTCCGCACATCACCGACCGCAACTTCGCGCCTGTCGTCGAGAGGGCCCTGGCGCTGCCGGGATTCACCGAGGACGGGAACGGCAAGTCGGTGATGGTGGGATTCGGCCGCAACACGGTCATGAGCGTCGCCGAGACGGTGATCAACGCCGTGAAGAACAAGGACATCCGCCACTTCTTCCTGGTGGCCGGCTGTGACGGCGCCAAGCCGGGGCGCAACTATTACACCGAATTCGTGGAGAAGGTTCCGAAGGATTGCGTGGTGCTGACGCTGGCCTGCGGCAAGTTCCGCTTCTTCGACAAGGACCTGGGAGAAATCCTCGGCATCCCGAGGCTCCTCGACGTGGGCCAGTGCAACGACGCCTACTCGGCCATCCAGATCGCCATCGCTCTTTCCAAGGCTTTCAACGTCGGCGTGAACGAGCTGCCCCTCTCGCTCATTCTCTCGTGGTACGAGCAGAAGGCGGTGGCCATCCTCCTGACCCTGCTTTACCTTGGCATCAGGAACATCCGCCTGGGACCGTCTCTCCCAGCTTTCGTGACGCCCAACGTGCTGGATGTCCTGGTGAAGAACTTCAACATCCAGCCCATCACCACCCCGGACGAGGATCTCAAGGCCATCCTGGGCTGAGGGTGTGAGTCTGGAGAATGCATCTGAAGGTCCACCCTTGAAGGGGGATTGAGGGGAGCGTGGCTTCATCTTGACCGACCACCTCCCTGCCCACTCAAGGGCGGACCGACGAGCCAAAGGCCGGTGAGATCAACGCGAAAGGAGTGTACCCATGAAATGCCCGGGACAGGACAGCCGATTCTGGGAGCCCGGCGCCATCTTCGAAGCCCAGTGCCCCGAGTGCGGGCAGGAGGTGGAGTTCTTCAAGGACGAGTCTTCGCGAAAGTGCAGGAAATGCGGGCACAAGTTTGTGAACCCCAAAATGGATTTCGGCTGTGCCTCCTACTGTAAGTTCGCTTCACAGTGCCTGGGGGATCTCCCTCCCGAGCTCATGGCCCGGCGTGAGGACCTGCTTCGGGACCGCGTCGCCATCGAGATGAAGAAATACTTCAAACAGGACTTCAAGCGCATCGGGCATGCCACGCGGGTGGCCCGCTACGCCGAGCAGATCGTCAAGGCCGAAAGGGGAGACCCGGCCATCGTGATTTCGGCCGCCTATCTCCACGACATCGGCATCAAGGAGGCCGAGCGGAAGCACCAGAGCACGGCGGCCCGGCACCAGGAGGAGGAAGGGCCTCCCATCGCCCGGGAGATCCTCGACCGACTGGGAGCCAGGGCGGAGCTCATCGAAGAGGTTTGCGACATCATCGCTCATCACCACCATCCGCGGGATGAGGAAACGCTGAACTTCAAATGCCTTTACGACGCCGACCTCATCGTGAACCTCGAGGAGAACGGCAAGGAGAATCCGCTGGAGCCGCGGAAGGTCGAGGGAATCATAGAAAAGGGCTTCCTCACCGAAACGGGAAAGCGCCTGGCCAGGGAAGCCCTGACACCGCCGGGCGTAAATCCTTGACCGCCTGCCGGCTCCCAAGCTCGAGCCTGGGAGCCGGCTGATCCGGGCAGTCATTTCCGCCCGAGTGTACTGGGGCAAAACCTGCGACACCTTGATGGAGATACACGATGAGAGCCGTCAGAAAAATCGTTGAAATCGATGAGGAGCGCTGTGACGGGTGCGGCCTGTGCGTGCTGTCCTGCGCCGAGGGAGCTATCCAGATCGTGGAGGGGAAAGCCCGGCTGGTGTCCGAATCCTACTGCGATGGCCTCGGGGCGTGCCTCGGGGAATGCCCCCAGGGGGCCCTCCGCGTCATCGAGCGCGAGTCCGAGGAATTCGACCCGGAAGCCGTCGAGGAGTACCTCAAGCAAATGGGGAATCAGCAACCTCTCCACGCGCCGGCGGCGCCGGCTCACGGCGGATGCCCGTCGGCTCGGATCCGGACCTTTGAGGTGGTCTGCGA
Source organism: Syntrophobacteraceae bacterium (assembly GCA_025454175.1). GTDB lineage: Bacteria > Desulfobacterota > Syntrophobacteria > Syntrophobacterales > Syntrophobacteraceae > JALOOX01. Next base: position 185,255 of record JALOOX010000001.1, read on the forward strand.
TGAATCCACCTCCCGGGGGACCGGCGGGACTTCCCCCTCGGCCCTTTCCCACTGGCCCGTTCAGCTGCGCCTGGTGCCGGCCAACGCCCCATTTCTGAAGTCAGCGGACCTGCTGGTTGCGGCGGACTGCGTGCCGGTGGCCTACCCCGATTTCCACCGGGATTTCCTGGCTGGCAAGGTCGTCCTCATCGGGTGCCCCAAGTTCGACAACCCGATGGAATACGTTCAGAAGTTCGCCGAGATCTTCAAGACCGCCGACGTGAAGCGCGTCACGGTGGTGGACATGGAGGTACCCTGCTGTTCTGCCCTCGGGATGATCGTGAGGAAGGGCCTCGAGGTGGCGGGGAAAAGCGTTCCCGTCGAGCAGGTCACCGTGTCCACCCGCGGGGGAATCCTCGACTCCAGCCGCAAAATCGCCTGACCCGGGCATTTCACCGCGAAAACGCAAAGGAGCAAGGGGAGACGGGGACAATTCCCCGTCTCCCCTTGCTCCTTTGCCGTGATGAGACGGCTGTTACGTTTCAACATCTCGGAGCAGGCAGGAATCACCCTCACAAACCCCCGTCCCTCCACGTCGCCGCCCACTCAAACCCCAGGTCCATCGGCCTTCGGGCTTTGCAGCGTATCAGCCTCCATGTTGCGAAAAGGGAGCGCATGTGCTACAAGTTCCGCATCCTGGGGTCTGCCCAGTCAACAAGCTGAAAATACAACAAAACTCCAGCATGAAAGAAACCGGTCGAACCGATGAATCTGAAGTATTCGCCGCGCGGCATCGAAGAGAAATGGCAGAGAAACTGGGAAAAGGAGAGTCTATTCGCGGTGCGGGAGGATCCCACGCGAGAGAAGTACTACCTCCTCGAGATGTTCCCTTACCCGTCCGGCCGCATCCACATGGGGCACGTCCGCAATTACTCCATCGGTGACGTGGTGGCCCGGTTTCTGAGGATGCGGGGATACAACGTGCTCCACCCCATGGGATGGGACGCCTTTGGAATGCCGGCCGAAAACGCCGCCATCAAGGCCAAAACCCACCCCGCCAGGTGGACGTACGACAACATCGACTACATGCGCAGCCAGCTCAAGAAGCTCGGGTTCTCCTACGACTGGTCCCGCGAATTTGCGACCTGCGACGTGTCGTACTACCGCTGGGAGCAGCTCTTCTTCCTGAAGATGTTCGAAAAAGATCTGGCCTACCGGCGCAGCGCCTACGTCAACTGGTGCAACACCTGTCAGACGGTGCTGGCCAACGAGCAGGTGGAGGACGGGGCCTGCTGGCGATGCGACCAGGCGGTGGTTCAGAAGCAGATGGAGCAGTGGTTCTTTCGGATCACGGACTACGTGGAGGAGCTCCTGGACCACACATACAAGCTGCCGGGTTGGCCCGAGCGGGTGCTCACCATGCAGCAGAACTGGATCGGGAAGAGCTTCGGGAGCAGGATCCATTTCCCGCTGGCCGACCTGGAGGGCAGCATCACCGTGTTCACCACCCGGGCCGACACTCTCTTCGGCGCCACGTTCATGAGCATCGCTCCGGAGCACCCGCTGGTCGAAAAGCTTTGCGCCGGAAAGCCCGAGCAGGCCGCCGTCATGGCCTTCGTGGAGAAGGCCAGGCAGGCCAAGCGTAGCGACCGGGAAACGGAAATCCTCGAAAAGGAGGGTGTCTTCACGGGGAGTTTTTGCATCAACCCCGCGACCGGGGAACGGATCCCCGTCTACGTCGCCAACTTCGTCGTGATGGAGTACGGGACCGGTGCCGTGATGGCCGTTCCGGCCCATGATCAGCGCGATTTCGAGCTCGCCCGGAAATACGATCTTCCGGTCAGGGTGGTCATCAGGCCGGTGGATGCCGAACCGGTCGGCACCGAAGACCTGACTCGGGCCGACGAGGAGGACGGCGTGCTGGTGAATTCCGGAGAGCTCAGCGGCATGGGCTCGGCCGATGCTCGCGAGGCCATCACCCGGTTTCTCTCCGAAAAAGGACTGGGGGAGCTGACGGTTCAGTATCGGCTCCGGGACTGGGGGATCTCGCGCCAGCGCTACTGGGGGGCCCCCATTCCCATCATTTATTGCGAGCACTGCGGCGCCGTGCCGGTCCCCGAGGCCGATCTTCCGGTGATCCTGCCCACCGAGGTGGCCATGCTGGAAAACGGTGCGTCCCCCCTGCCCTCCTACGAGCCCTTCGTGAAGACCACCTGTCCCAGGTGCAAGGGACCGGGCCGGCGGGAGACGGACACCATGGACACCTTCGTCGAGTCCTCCTGGTACTTCGCCCGCTTCGCCTGCGCCGACCACGACAAGGCCCCGCTGGACTTCCAGCGTGTGAAGTACTGGATGCCCGTCAACCAGTACATCGGGGGCATCGAGCACGCGGTGCTCCACCTGCTCTACTCGCGGTTTTTCACCAAGGTGCTGCGCGACCTGGGGTATCTCGAGGTGGACGAGCCCTTCCTGAACCTGCTGACCCAGGGCATGGTGATCAAGGACGGCGCAAAGATGAGCAAATCCAAGGGCAACGTGGTGGACCCCGACGAGATGGTCGAGACCCACGGGGCCGACACGGTGCGGCTCTTCTGTCTCTTTGCCGCCCCGCCCGAAAAGGACCTGGAATGGAGCGCCCAGGGTGTCGAGGGCGCATCCCGGTTCCTCGGTCGCGTGTGGCGCCTGGTGGCCGATCACCACGACTCCCTGAGAGGGGTCGCTCCCTATGCTGGAAACGGCTCCATCGGGAGAGAGCTGGCCGGGCTCCATCGCAAGACTCACCTGACCATCAAGAAGGTCACCGAGGACATACGGGACCGATTCCACTTCAACACTGCCATTGCCGCCGTGATGGAGCTGGTGAACCAGCTTTACCTGACCGTCGACGGCAGGCCCGACGATCCGGCCTTCTGGCCTGTCGTCCGGGAGGCCGTGGAAGCCGCCCTTCTTCTCATCTCCCCCATCGTTCCGCACATTGCCGAGGAGCTGTGGCAGGAGCTCGGCTATTCCGAAAGCCTCATGAGCACGCCCTGGCCCACGTGGCGGGAGGAGGCCCTGAAGGCGGAGGAAATCCTGGTCGTGGTCCAGGTGAACGGGAAGCTTCGGAGTCGCCTCACCATCGCCGCCGATGCCACGGAAGAGCAGATGGAGAAGGCGGCCGTCGAGGACAAACGGGTCCAGGACTTCCTGGGTGGCAAGCCCATCAGGAAGATCGTGACGGTACCGGGCAAATTGATCAATATCGTCGTCTGATTCCAGACCGGCGGGGCTCGACGTCCGGCCTCAAGACGTCCCGGGGTCCGGGTGCGGCCTCGCAAAGGAGTGCTCCTTGCCAAGGGGTTTCCGGTTATTCAGTCTGTCCACGGCGCTTCTCGCGCTCCTGATGGGGAGCGGCTGCGGTTACCGTTTCTCGGGCGAGGGGGAGGGGCCCCGCCCAGGTCTCAAGCGTGTGGCCATCCCGGTCTTCGAGAACCTGACGTCCGAGCCTGAGCTGGGAAGCATGTTTGCGGCTGAGCTCCGAAGGCAGTTCATGACACGGGGAAACATCCAGGTCGTCCCCATCGATGACGCCGAAATGGTCTTCAAGGGCAGGGTCACCCAGATATATTCCAATGCTGTCGCTCACCGAGCCTTCGAGAGACGATTCCAGACCCGCCTCACTCTGGAGGCCAGGCTTTACGTCACCCTGGACATCCGTTGCGAGGACGCCCGGACGGGCTCCGTCATCTGGCGGGACCCGAAATTCACCGATTCGCGGGTGTTCGCACAGAACCCGGACCCCGCAAACCTGGACCCCATTCTCACTTTCGACAATCGCCACCTGGCCCTCGAGTTCCTGGCCCGTGACATGGCGATCAAGCTCCATGACCGCTTCATGAGCAACTTCTGAGCATTATGAAGGCCGCCGATTTTCAACGGCATCTCGAGACGGAAGCCATCGCTCCGGTCTACCTCTTCGCGGGTGATGCCGACCTCCAGATCGAGGAGGCCTGGACCCTGCTCTCGAGAAAGCTCGTGCCCGACAGCGCCCGACGCTTCAACGGCGAGCGGCTGAGAGCCGGCGAAGTCTCTGTCCCGCAGGTTCTGCCGCTCCTGAAGACCCTGCCCATGTTCGGATCCAGGCGACTGCTGATGGTCCAGCACACCGAGAACTGGGCCAAGGATCAGCAGAAGCTGCTCCTCGCCTACCTTGAGAAGCCCATCACTTCGTCCTGTCTTGTCCTGACCCATGGCCTTTCCAAAGGCATGGAAAAGGTCGAAGCAGCCGTTGAAGCTGTGGGGATCGTGGTGCGATTCACGCCGCTCACCGAATGGGAAGCACCCAGGTGGCTGCAGACCCGAGCGAGGAAGGAAGGTAAGAAATTGACACCCAAGGCTGCTGCTTTCCTGACGGAAAGGGTGGGGCTGGATGAACAGGCGCTGGGGCAGGAACTGGAGAAACTGATTCTTTATGCCGGTGAATCGACGATCATCGACGTGGCGGAAGTCGAGCAGGTCGCAAGCGCTCGGCGGACCTTCACATCCTTTGAGCTGATGCGTCTGGTAGGGCGGAAGGATGGGTCCAGGGCGCTTGCGGCTCTCCGAAAACTGCTTCTGGCGGGCGAGGCTCCGCTGGCCATTCTTGGATTGCTGGCCAGGCAGGTGCGCCTCATCTGGCAGGTGAAGGACGGACTGGAGCGGGGAGTGACCGTTTCTGAGCTGGGGCGCCGCCTCAACCTTTACCCGAAGGTGCTGAGCCAATACGTCGAGCAGGCGTCAGCCTTTTCACAGCCAAGGCTGGCGGAGTTTCACGGAGCCATACGCATCGCCGATGTGTCCCTGAAGAGCAGCGGGACCTCCCCCGAGGTGATCCTGGAATCCCTCATCGTCTCCATGTGCCTCCCGCGGGAAAAATGAGCCCCGGAGATCATTTTCCAGGGCCTGATGACTCGAGAGTGCAGGAAGACTTATATGGGGCGCGAGACCGCCGGCGGCACTCCTTGCGGGCACGATCCGATGGAGAATCCAGGTTACGGAAAATACGATGGGCGCTAGCGGGCCGCCGCGTTCACACGCCTGGTCAGGCGCGATATTTTTCGGGATGCCGTGTTCCGGTGGATGACCCCTTTGCTGGCGGTCTTGGCGATGATCGAGATCGCCTGCTGCAATTGATCCTGCATGGCTTCCCTGGAACCGCCGGAAATGGCTTCATCGAGACCTCTGATGGCCGTTTTCATGCGAGTCTTCCGCGCCCGGTTTCGCAGGCGCCTCGCTTCATTTTGCTTGGCCCGTTTTATCGCAGACTTGTGATTTGCCAACTCGTGACCTCCCGTTTGCCTTGAAGCATTCGCATTGCGGCGACAAAAGAACCCGCTTTCACGAAAAAGCCGAAAGCGGGTTTATATTGGGTGAGCGAGGCTTTGTCAAGAGCCATTTCGAGATCCCCGGCCACGCCGGAGCCCGTGGGACCTTGAGCAAACCTACACCTGGACCTCCAAAATCTCGAATGTACGCTTTCCCTTGGGGGTCTGGACCTGGACCTCGGCGCCCTCCTCCTTGCCGATGAGGGCTTTCCCAAGGGGTGAGGTCACCGAGATGGTGCCCGCCTGAACATCCGCTTCGTAGGGGCCGACGAGGCGATACGTGGCCACGTCGCCGGTCTCGAGATCCTCCATGACCACCGTTCGGCCGAATATGGCCCTGCCGTCGTCGTTTTCCGAAGGCTCGGTGATCTCGCACTCGCTCAGCTTCTGGGTGAGATCCTTGATGCGGCCCTCGATGAGCCCCTGCTTGTCCTTGGCCGCCTCATACTCGGCATTTTCGGAAAGATCTCCGTGTCCCCGTGCCTCTTCTATGGCTTTGATGATTGCGGGCCTTTCTTCCTTTTGAAGCCGCTGCAGCTCGGCCAGCAAGCGGCCGTAACCTTCACGCGTGATGGGTGTTCTTTGCATTCACTTCTCCTTCAGGATGTCATTGGCCCACCATTTAACGGGAATCCCCAGTACTGTCAAGCCGGCACTGTTCGAAAACGGCGGGGTTTGAGCTTGTGGGATGTCCGCTTCGCTGCTAAGCTTTTGACCTGGATGACCCGGAATGGGGCACGGGGCGGGCCATTCCGCCCCGGGGAGAACAGCCCGGGAAGGTGGTGGACCACCGGCCATTTCGTGACAATTCCTCTGACCTGCGTACTGCCGGGCGCAAATCCTTAACCGGTCGCTGGCTCCCTAGCTCGAGCCTGGGAGCCAGCTGATCCGGGCGGTCATTTCCGCCCGAGTGTACTGTCGCTGAGCATGCCTCCGTGAATGCCATCTTCGCGTGGATCGTTTTCATAGCCTTCGGTTCCGCAGCCTGGCGCCAGTTCATGTCCGCCCGGGATGCCGGCGACCCCGGCCCCATGGAGCAGCTTTCGAAGGCCATGGTCGATTCGGCCGGAAGCGCCGTCGAGCTGGCCATCGGGCTCATCGGGGTCATGACCCTTTTCCTGGGACTCATGAAAGTGGCGGAAGCCGGAGGGCTCCTCACGATCATCAGCAGGCTCATCCGTCCACTCATGGTGCGGCTTTTCCCCGATGTTCCCCCGGACCACCCCGCCATGGGTGCCATGATTCTGAACCTGTCGGCCAACGTCATGGGGCTCGGCAATGCGGCCACGCCTTTCGGCATCCGAGCCATGCAGGAGCTCAATCGCCTGAACACCCACCAGGGAACGGCCACCAATGCGATGGTGCTTTTCCTGGCCATCAACACGTCCAGCGTGACGCTGCTTCCCACGGGAGTCATTGCGCTGCGCGCCGCGGCGGGATCGACCGATCCCGCCGGGATCCTCCCGACAACGTTGTTTGCGACACTGTGCTCAACCCTGGTGGCGGTGCTCACGGCCAAAACCCTGCAGCGGTTCTTCCAATACCCCACGGGTGGCCTCGACGCGGCGCCGAGCCAGCCGATGACGCCAGACGGCGACGCCCTTTCCCCGGATGCCTCGGTTGCGGAACATGCGCCCTACCCCGTCTGGGTGAGCGGACTCGTCTTCGGGCTGATTGTCCTCCTCATTCCCTTCACCGTTGTCTTTGGACGTGCCGTTTCCCCCTGGGTCATGCCGGGACTGATGGTCGGATTTCTCGCCTTCGGCATCATTCGAAAAGTGCCGGTTTACGAGACTTTTGTGGAGGGAGCCAAGGAGGGATTCCAGGTGGCTGTCCGGATCATCCCTTATCTGGTGGCTATTCTGAGCGCCATAGGCATGTTTCGCGCCAGCGGCGCCATGGATGTCCTGGTCCATGGCCTGGGGCGCTGGACCCAGTTGGTCGGACTGCCAGCCGAAGCGCTCTCCATGGCGCTTCTGAGAAATCTTTCGGGCTCCGGAGCCTATGCCCTTCTGGCCTCCATCATCCGGGATCCCGACATAGGACCCGACAGCTACACGGGCTATCTGGTCTCGACGCTTCAGGGCTCTACGGAAACCACTTTCTATGTCCTCGCCGTCTATTTCGGAGCCGTGCAGATCAAGCGCATCCGGCACGCCCTCGCGGCGGGACTGACGGCTGACCTCTTCGCCGTCATCGCCTCGGTATTCATCTGCAGCCTGCTTTTTCAATGATTAGCGTATGGCTTATAAGTGTGAATCTGAACCTCCGCTTTCATACAGATGTTGATTCACTGACCGGGGGGCGGAGGGTGGAATAGGGTGAGATTGAGCCCAGGAGCCTGCAAATGAATGAAACCATGGATCCCGCGAAATTTTTGAGACTGATGGGCAATGTCTCGAAGAAGCTCGGATACCTTTCAGGGGACAGCTGCAAAGTTCTTTTGGCATTGGCTCTGCGGCCCGAAAGCCGTGGAAGTCTTCTGGCTCTGCAGCAGGCAACGTGCATCGACGATACAACGGACCTGGCCCAGGCCATCAGTGATCTGGAGGATCTGGGACTGGCAAAGTACGACGGCAAGGGAGGGCTCGTGCTCCACGATTTCGATCTGGAAACGCTTCCCAAGGTTGGAGATCCGGGCGACGTGCCGGGCAGGGAGGGTACCGGGCAGGTGGGAATGTGAAGACCTGACCCGTGCCCTCGACCGGGGCCGCCGGTGGAGCCGGCGACCCCGGTTCAATCGATCAAGGAGTTACTTTGTTGCAGCAGGTTTGACCGTTTCCTTCACGTCGGACGCCTTCTCCATCATCTGCTTGCCTGCGGCGGGACTCGCCTCGGGCTGAACGGGGCTTTTCTTCTCCAGGGCACCCTGTCCCACATCCTTGGCCGAGGCAGGAGTGGAGGTTGAGGCCTTGTCCGCACTGATCGGCGTCTCCGGCTTGTCGGTGGCAGGTTTGTCAACGGGCTTGGAGTCAGGCACAGTCTTGTCAGCCTTCGCCGGCTCCATCGCCTTGGTCGCAGCCTCCTTCTCGACCGGATTCACGCCCGCGGGAAGCGTGGACTTGCCCACCTCACCGGCCACGGGTGCGGCCGTTTTAGGAACAGGGGCCTTGTCCTTGGCGAGATCAGCGGGGCTGCCGGGCTTGGGCAGGGACACAGCCGAGTCCGGCGCGGCCGATTTGGGAGAAACCTGTTGAGCAAAACCAGAGCCCACTGTCAGTGCCATCATCAAAACCCCGGTGCCGACCATCATCATTGCTTTCTTCATGTTCTCTCTCCTGATTTCCATGAGTTTTCCTCGGGGATAACACGCTGTTTTCGATACTGCTCAGCTTCTTGAACAACCATGGCTGAAACTGCAGGTTTCGATCTACATTCCTCAGATCCTCCTTCATCATTTTCGAGCTTCTTGTAGCGTTAGAGAGTCTTTTTGACACTGCGAATCCTTCTCCTGATTTGAACGAGCTTTTTTAAGCTTTATCCATTTTTTGCTTTCGCTTTCTCGTTCAGCCTACAATGAGAGCAATGTGCATGCCACTCCATCCAAGCCATTGGAGATGGACATCTAATAGGTTGTTTCCATTACTATTTCCTGGGCTTCAAGTCATGCGCCGCTTTCTCGAGACATCCATGAGAAGCTCCCTTGAGCCCGGGGGCATACCGAATTTTGCCCACGGGGCGAACGAGTGAGCAAAAATGTTCACATGACAAGCTCCTTGACACCCCGTGAGAAAGTTGAAATGTTCCCCCCTGGAAGGACCCGTGGTTTTGGCTGCAAGACATTCAACATGACTCCGACTGCCAAGGAGAGCTCCCATGGAATCGCACGCGTCACTGGCGAACGATCTCGTTTCTCAGCTTGGCCTGGCTTATGAGCCCGTTGGGGTGACCCTCTACGGAGAGTCCGACCCCTTGCCTTCGGGAATCCCCTTTGCCTCCCAGAGCTATAAGAGCTATTGTCAGGCGCTGGCTTTGGCCGGCAAGGGCGAGGTGCTGCTCCTGCGCCGTGAGCAGATGGGGTGCAAGCTGGGCACGACAGTCCTCGGCTTTGAAGAGGATGCGGAAGCCTTTCTGGACGATGGGGTTCTGGAGAAGTATGGAGTGGGCCTATTCGAGAGTGAGGAGGCTTCCGCCGAAACGCTGCTGAAGTCCTGGTATCTCGAGCGGGGAAAGACCCACGCCGCATTCATCGCCCCCCTGCGCATTTTCGGCGAGACGCCCCAGGTTGTGGTCTTCACGGCCAACAGCGAGCAGGTCATGTGGCTGCTCTACGCAGCCAACTATGAGAAGGGCGGTCGCATGGAGCTCCCCCAGTCCGGGGGCGCCCTGGGGGGCTGCGCGGACATCACGGCCATGCCCCTGCTCGAAGGCTTCCCCAACGTCACCTTCCTCGGGCTCGGCTGCCGCATCAAGTCGGCGCTGGACCCGTGTCACCTGATGATGGGCATCCCGGGCAATTCCATTCATTCCATCCATCGCCACATCCTGAGCCTGGCCAAGCCCATCGCCATGATCAACAAATCCCGCACCCAGAGCCCGAGCTGACCTGGTCCGTTTCGCACTCTGCCCCTCGGTCGCTTGCCGGCCCCGCCCTCGGACGTGGGCCGGAAGCGCGAGGTTTTCCGTGGCTTCGTTCATCGATTCCGTGCTATACTGATTGATTGGAAGAACTGAGAAGACATTGGATCAACTCAGGGAAGAAGAGGTTCGGTATGCCGTTCAAGCGAAAGGATCTCCTGGGGCTTCGCGACCTGGCGGTCGACGAAATCGAGCACATCCTCGACACCGCCTTTTCACTGAAGGAAATCAACACACGCTCCATCAAGAAGGTTCCTACCCTCCGTGGCAAGACCGTCATCCATTTGTTTTATGAGCCAAGCACGCGCACGCGAACCTCGTTCGACATAGCAGCCAAAAGACTGAGCGCGGACACCTACAGCATTGCGGGCTCCAGCAGCTCCATGGTGAAGGGGGAGACCTTCCTCGACACCCTCAAGAACCTCGAATCCATGAACCCAGATATTTTCATCATACGTCACTCGGCCTCGGGCGCCCCCCACAGGCTGGCGGCCCGCACTCCCGTTTCGGTCATCAACGCCGGCGACGGAATGCACGAGCATCCGAGCCAGGGTTTGCTCGACATGATGACCATCCTGGAAAAGAAGGGGCGTCTCGATGGATTGACGGTTCTCATCGTCGGAGACATCGCCCACAGCAGGGTGGCTCGATCCAACATCCTGGGTCTGAACAAGATGGGGGCCCGCGTCGTGGCCTGCGCGCCGCCGACCCTGCTGCCCGCGGACTTGAGCCTCATGGGCGTCGAAGTGTGCTTCAAAGTGGACGAAGCCCTTCCCGACGCCGACGTGATCATGGTGCTGCGCCTCCAAACCGAGCGGCAGCAGCAGATGCTGCTGCCCTCTCTGCGAGAGTACTCCATCTGTTACGGGATCAACCGCAGCCGCCTGGCGAAAGCCCGGGAAGATGCCATCGTGATGCATCCCGGCCCCGTCAACCGCGGGGTGGAAATCAGTCCCGATGTGGCCGACGGGCCCCAATCCGTAATCCTCGATCAAGTCACCAACGGCGTGGCCGTCCGCATGGCGCTGCTCTATCTCATGGGCCAGGGGGAATCGTCGCGGGCCGCCGCTCAACGGGAGGAATCGGTATGAAGATTGGCGAACCGGTGAATTTCTGGCTGCGCAACGCGCGCGTCATTGATCCCTCCCTCGAGAGGGATTTTTATTCTGATCTGCTGATCATGGAGGGAAGGATCCGGGAATGCAGCCCCGGGATCTCGCTGGGCGCCGAGCTTGCCACCCAGGTCCAAAGCCTGGATCTTCAAGGGAAGTGGGTCCTTCCGGGCCTGGTCGACATGCACGTGCACCTGCGCGAGCCCGGAGAGGAGTACAAGGAGACCATCGCATCGGGAACCCGGGCAGCCGCAGCCGGGGGTTTCGCGGCGGTGGCCTGCATGCCCAACACAAAACCTGTCAACGATTCCGCCGCCGTGACGACTTATATCCTGAGTCGTGCAAAGGAGGAGGGTTCATGCTTCGTCTTTCCGGTGGGTGCCATCAGCAGGGGGCTCAAGGGCCAGGACCTGGCCGAGCTCGGCGAGCTTCGGGAGGCAGGCGCCGTGGCGGTGACCGATGATGGTCGCCCCGTCATGAACAGCCTGATGATGAGAAGGGCTCTCGAGTACGCCGTCGTTTTTGACCTCACCGTGATCAGCCATGCGGAGGACCTGAATCTTGCCCACGACGGAGTCATGAACGAAGGACCCGTTTCGACCATGCTGGGTCTGCGTGGAATTCCAAGGGCCGCTGAAGAGGTCATGGTGGCACGCGATTTGCTTCTCGCAGAGACCCGTCACAGCCGAGACGGCGCCACACTACTTCACCCTGACGGATGACGAATTGATGACGTTCGATACGGTATTCAAGGTCAACCCGCCCCTGAGACGTCCGGACGATGTCCGGGCCATCAAGGAGGGACTTGCCGACGGAACCATTGACGCCATTGCCACGGACCATGCACCCCACAGCGTTCTCGAGAAGGACACCGAGCTCGACCTGGCCGCCAACGGCATGATCGGGCTCGAGTCCGCCGTGCCCCTGCTGCTCGACCTGGTGCGCGAGGGCGTTTTGTCCCCGCTGCAGGCCGCCGCCAGGGCCTCCCTGAATCCCGCCCGCATCCTGGGGATCCCTTTCGGAACGCTCACTGCGGGAGCCCCCGCCCACGTGACGGTGATCGATCCGAATTTGAGCTACACCCTCGACTGCAACTCCTTCCAATCCAAAAGCCGCAACTGCCCGTTTCACGGACGGCGAATGCAGGGTCAGGTTCTCATGACCCTCGTGGACGGTCGAATGGCTTTCAGCAGAATGAGCCCATGAACAACAGCAAATCCAGCCAGGCCAGGATTCTCGTTGTCGATGACGAACAGAGCATGCGTGAGTTTCTTGACATCATGCTCCAAAGCGAAGGCTATGCGGTCCAGTGCGCCGAGAGCGGCACCGAGGCCCTCGAACGGTTTCAGCGTGAGAGCTTCGACCTGGTCATCACCGACATCCGGATGAAGCCGGTGGACGGGCTGGCGGTCCTCAGACACTGCAAGAGCACATCACCCGGAACCATCGTGATCATCATCTCGGCCTACGCCAACGCCGAGACCGCCGTCTCGGCCATGAAGGAGGGCGCCTACGACTATCTGCCCAAGCCGTTCAAGGTGGACGAGATGTGCACGGTCATCCGGAACGCCATCGAGAGCCGCGAGGATGTGGGAATGGCTCCGAGGGAGCAGGACGGTCCCCTCTACTTCGGGTGCATCATCGGCGAGAGCCCGGCCATGCACAAAGTCTATGAGCTGATCGGCCGGGTTGCCGCCACCAGCAGCAACGTGCTGATCACCGGCGAGAGCGGAACCGGCAAGGAGCTCGTGGCCAAGGCCATTCACCGGCAGAGCGCCCGGTGCAGCAGACCCTTCGTGGCGGTCAACTGCGGAGGTGTTCCGGAAACACTCATCGAAAGCGAGCTGTTCGGCTTCAAGAAGGGAGCTTTCACGGGAGCCACCGCCAACAAGAAGGGTCTCGTCGAAGCGGCGCAGGGAGGAACCCTCTTCCTGGACGAGATAGGGGAGCTCTCCCTCTCGCTGCAGGTCAAGCTGCTGCGACTCCTTCAGGAAAAGACCATCAAGATGATCGGGGGCACCGAGGACATCCCGGTGGACGCGCGCATCATCACGGCCACAAACCGCGACCTGGAGCAAATGGTCATCGAGAGCACCTTCCGCGAAGACCTTTACTATCGACTGAACGTCCTCCCCATTCGACTCCCGCCGCTCCGGGAGCGACGCGGCGACATCTCACTGCTGGCCGAGCACTTCCTGGCCAAGTTCAGAAAGGAATTCGGCAAGGACATCCGCAAGATCTCCTCGTATGCCATGGATCTCCTCAACAACTACGACTTTCCGGGAAACGTCCGGGAGCTCGAGAACATCGTGGAGCGCGGAGTGGCCCTGGAATCCTCCAGCATTGTCCTGCCCGAAAGCCTGACTCTGGCCGCCTACAAGCGCAAGGCGCAGAACGGCAGCCACGCCGACCCCCTCCCCTCCCTTCCCATGCAGACCACCAATCTCGATCAGTTTCTGGCCGACCTAGAGATCAAGATGCTTCAGAATGCCCTTCAGATGGCCCACGGCGTGAAGCTGAAAGCGGCGGATCTCCTCGGCATCACGTTTCGCTCGTTCCGCTACCGACTGCTCAAGTACGGGCTGGCCTCCGAAGACGAGTGATGGCTTCGCCCGCGGCGGTTTCGGGTTTCGGGTTTGGAGCTTACGTTTTCCAGTTCTGGGAGTCGGGCTCCCGCTCCCTGACTTCGAACCTCCGACTTCTGACCGCCGACCTGCGACCACCGTCCGTCAATCCTCCCACTGGCGCGCCAGCTCCACCAGGGTCCTCACGCCGAATCCCGTTCCCCCCTGGGCGCAGACGGACAAATCCTTGGTGGTCCAGGCGGTCCCCGCAATGTCCATGTGAGCCCACGGGATGTCTTCTGAAACGAACTGTTTCAGGAAGATGCCTCCGATGATGGTCCCGGCCGACCGGTCGCCCAAGTTCTTGAAGTCGGCTACTTCGCTCTTGATTCCCTCGAAATAGAAATCGTAAAGAGGCAGGGGCCAGAACCTTTCCCCAACCCGCCGACCAATTTCCTGAACCTTGTGGATCAGACCCTCATGGTTTCCCAAGATGGCCGCCACCTGGTTGCCGAGGGCGATGACAGCCGCTCCGGTGAGGGTGGCCACATCGATGACGATAGCAGGCTTGTATTGCCGGGCATGGGTGAGGGCATCGCAGAGGATCACCCTTCCCTCGGCGTCGGTGCTGATGATCTCGATGGTCAGGCCCGAAAGGGACTTAATGACGTCTCCTGGTTTGTAAGCCTGTCCGTCGGGCATGTTTTCAGTGCAAGGCATGATTCCGACCACGCGCCGCCCGACCGACAGCCGTCCGAGAACCTCGAACGCGCCCAGAACAGCGGCGGCTCCGGCCATGTCCTGCTTCATGGCATCCAGCTTCTCACTCGGCTTGAGGGAGATTCCCCCAGTGTCGAAGGTGATCCCCTTTCCGACGAAAACCAGCGGCCGCTGAGATTCGGCGCCGGGGGGGCAGTGCTCCAGGATAATCATGCAGGCCGGCTCGCGACTTCCCTGGGCCACCGCCGTGAAAGCCCCCATGCCCAGGGTCCGCGCCTCCTCGAAGGAGAGAACCTTAAGGAGGCATCCGTACCGCTTGGAAATCTCCCCGCCCACCTGCGCCAGATAGCTCGGCGTCACGATGTTGGCGGGCGCCGATACGAGATCTCTTGCCAGGCACACCCCGGAGGTCACCGCCAGGGCATGGACCGGCAGCGACTCGAGATCGGGCCCATGGAGAGCCTCGTCACCGAGGAGGAGGATTTCGGGGAAATCGTTGGAGTCCACATCCCGCGTCTTGTATCCCGAGTATCGGTGGAGGCCCAGCAAGCCTCCAATGACGGCCTCTCTCAGAGACTCAGCCGGGCTTTCCGGAAGCCCATCCAGAGCCATGAGCGGCAGGATGACCCTTTGGAGCTGCATCTCCCGACACTTGCGCAACGCCAGCGCCGTGGCGATGCGGACCTTTTCCATCTCGAACTTGTCGGCGGGGCCAAGTCCTGAACAGACAATTCGGGGCGCGAGGGCATCCCCCGGGTTGAAGAGCACGCTCACCTGCTGAGGCTTCCCCTTGAAATCGAGCCATGCCGATGCATCCTCGAGTCCCTTCGCGCGCGCTCCGATCCATCGCTTGAGTCCAGGCAGCCGATCCGACGCCTTCTCAAAATCAAAGAAGATCACGGCGTCACCCGCCCAGGTTTCCATGGATCCTCGAAGCCAGTTGACCTGCATGGCCCCTGCTTTCCTCCTTTCCCTCTCCTGACGATGTCAGGCTCCACGGTCAGTGATTCCGAATTTCCCCCTGAGCCCCCGGGATTGATCGACGCTTCAGACCCAGCCTCGCAGTTTGCAGGCCTCCGCCACGCGAGCCACCGCCACGAGGTATGCCGCCTGTCTCAATCCGATCCGGCTGCGGCGGCTCATTTCGAGGACCGAAGCGAAAGCCCTCGTCATCTTCTTGTCCAGGCGCCAATGCACTTCCTGGAGCTCCCAATAGAGATTATACGCATTCTGCACCTGCTCGAAATAGGAGACGGTGACTCCGCCGGCATTGGCGAGAAAATCGGGGAGGACGATGATGCCCTTTTCCGCCAGGATCACATCGGCTTCGGGGGTCGTGGGGCCATTGGCCAGCTCACAGCAGATCCTGCATCGGATGCGCGGAGCATTCTCCCGGGTGATGACATTCTCGAGGGCCGCGGGGAAGAGGACCGCAACCTCCTGCTCCAGGAGATCTTCGTTGGATATGGGCTCAGCCCCCGGAAATCCCCTGAGCATGCCGGTCTTCCTTTTGAACTCGATGAGCGTCTTGGTGTCGATGCCCCCGGGGTTGAGAACGCCACCCTTGGAGTCGGACGCTGCAATGAGGCGAAGGCCAAGGATCTCTTCTCCCAGAAGAGCCGCATGCTGCCCTGCGTTTCCAAACCCCATCACGGCCATGGCGCCTCCCGTGAGGTCGACGTTGTGGGCCGTCGCAGCCTCGCGAGTCACGTAAATGCCGCCCCTTGCCGTGGCATCACCCCGTCCCTGGGACCCCCCGAGGGCCACGGGCTTGCCCGTGATCACTCCGGGATGGCTCTCTCCCACGATGGTCTCGTACTCGTCCATCATCCAGGCCATGATCTGCGGGGTCGTATAGACGTCGGGCGCCGGAACATCCCGGGCTCCCCCCATCGAGCGGGCGAGAGCACGGATGTAGGCTCGTGCCAGCCGCTCCTTTTCCGTCTCGGACAATTCCTTGGGATTGCAGACCACGCCCCCCTTCCCCCCTCCGAGCGGAATATCCACCACGGCGGTCTTCCATGTCATCCAGGCGGCCAGGGCTCGCACGGTATCGATGGTCTCCTGAGGGTGCCATCGGATGCCCCCCTTGGCGGGCCCCCTCGCGGTGTTGTACTGGACCCGAAAAGCATGAAAGATACGGGTCGAGCCGTCGTCCATGCGCACGGGAAGCGTGACCTTGATCTCGTGCATGGGCCATCGCAGGAGCTCATGGGTGGCCGCATCGAGGCCCAGGGCCGAGGCCGCCTCACCCAGTTGCTGCTGGGCGATTTTGAACGGGTTGAAGCTTTCTTCCATGGGAGATTTCCTTCCTCAGGGTTTGGGAAGATTCCGGTGGGCAGGAAGACCGCCCAGCGACTCCGCGGCGCGGGCGGCTTTCAGAACGGCATCTGCAACGGCCTGGGCGGCCAGGGCCCCGACAATGGTGACCTCGACTCCCTCGATGGTTCCATGGCTCAAAGCGAATATCGTGTCCCCGTCGTAGAGGGTGTGGGCGGGAATGACGGTCCGGGCCAGGCCGTCATGGGCCATTTGAGCCACTTTCGTGAGCTCCCGCTTGGTGAGCTTCACATTGGTGGCCACGGCGCCGATGATGGTGTGTCGGCCGTCGGGAAATCCGCGCAAGCGAGTCAGGCGTCTCATCTCCAGGTCGGCATCCACCAGTTGCAGACTGCCGGGGTCCTCTCGACAGCCGGCGATGGTGCGGTGTCCAGCGGGGTCGACAATGTTTCCGAAGGCGTTCACCACCATCAATGCAGCCACCTTGAGACCCGAAGCGCCCTCGACGCACGAGGACCCCACGCCACCCTTCATGGCTCGCTCAAGCCCGTGGATCTTGCCGACGCTCGCCCCGATGCCCGCTCCCACGGAGCCCTGCGGAACCGGTTGCGAAGTGGCGGACATGCAGCACTCGTAGCCCAGGTCAGCGTCGGGAAACCGGTCCGAACGGTTCAAATTCAGGTCGAAAATCATGGCGCCCCCCACGATGGGAATCGGCCCGTACCCGCTCTCGAATCCGACGCTCCGCTCCCGCAGGTAGCGTTTGACCCCCTCGGCGACACCCATGCCGTATGTGCTGCCACCGGCGAAAAAAATCCCGTGAACCTTGTGTACCAGATTGAGCGGATTGAGGGTATCCGTGCCGCAGGTGGCCGGGGCGCCTCCGCGGACATCCACACCGGCTGTCGCGCCCCCGACGGGGAGAATCACCGTGCAACCGCTCAACACACCCGGAAGCGCCGCATGCCCCACACGAATCCCCTCGACGGCCGTCAGCGTATCGTTTTCCATGGATCCTTTCAAAAGTTTTGAAGGAGATAGCGGTAGATTTCGCGCCCGATGGCCACGCCGTTCTCGATGATTTCGGGACCGAAGTGCTTGCCCGTGGTGCTTCTGAATGTATCGAGGATGCGGACGATGCCCGACATGCCCCACGGGAACTTCTCGATCAGTTCTCGCGGCGTCAGGTCCTGGTGGCTCATCATGTACCACAGGGTGTGGGTGAAGGTGTCGCGCCCCCAGCGGAATTTGTCGCCATCGTAGAGGGAATCGCTCAGAAGCTGGAAGGCGGGCTTCGGCGAAGGCGTGGGGACCGTGAAAGCTTCATGGTTCCTGATGGCCCCGACCACCGAGAGGATTTCTTCGTCCGTGAGGGAGAAGCGTTTCAACACCCTTCCCGCCACGTCGGCTCCCGCCTCGGCGTGGTTCTCCACTCCGCGGCTGATGTCGTGGAGCAGACCCGCCATGAGGCCAAGCACCATGAGCCGTTCCATCCGCGATCTTTCGACGCGCGCGGCCTCCATTTCCACGCAGATGATGGTGGCGGCGTCGAGGCCCACTCTCGAGCTGTGGAGCAGGCCATGTCCCAGGCATTCCTGGAGAAGGGGAGTGACGTACTCCCGGAGGGCGATCACCTCCTCATGGGTGAAATAGAGCCGGCGCGCCAGCGCCATGGGAGCCCTGAAACGCACATAAAACTGGGGTGTCCGATGCCTCGCCGCGATACGCTCGGCTTCACGCTGGAGTCTGCAGGTCATTGCGTTCATTGTATGCGGCCGGGTTCTCCGTTGCTCACTTCAAAGGCTCGAACGGGGAACAGGAAACCCCCATGCGTGGAGAATTCATCACTGAAGTCGGTATCTTTCGCAAATGGCCCTTCTGAATCGCGGGGCATGAATCAGATCAAGGGCGTCCTATCCACTCCGCCCCCCGAATCCATGGCGGCGGATCATCGGCATCAGATACCCTCAACGCCGCCCATGAAGAACTTGTGCCGATTCTTTCCAAAATTACAATAGATTTCGTAACTGATGGTATCGCAAAGGTCGGCGATCTCCTCGGCGGTGATCCGCTCGCCCCCCTGGCTCCCCAGAAGGACCACCTCGTCGTCCGGCTGGACGTCCGGAATGCGAGTGACATCCACGGTGATCATGCTCATGGAGACGCGGCCCACAACAGGGGCCCTGTGCCCTCGAACCAGCACGACCCCGCGATTGGAGAGCTTTCTCGAATAGCCGTCGTCGTAACCCACGGGTATGGTGGCCACTTTCGAGAGCCCGGGAGTCACGTAGGTCCTTCCGTAACCGACGGGACGCCCCGCGGACATCGACTTGAGCTGAAGGATCCTGGATTTAAAGGTCATGACGGGCCTGAGGTCCCCCGGTTGCAGAAGCTCCGAGGATGGCTGGGATCCATAAAGCATGATGCCGGGTCGCACCAGCTGAAAGTGAGCATGGGGCAGATCGAGTACCCCGGCGCTGTTGGAGATGTGGGCGTACGGCACCGGAATCCCCCGCTCGCGGAAGGCCTCGAGCACCGATTCGAAGCACCGTACCTGATCGTGACAATAGGCCTTGTCGGCCTCGTCGGCCACCGCGAAATGCGAGATCACTCCCTCGATCTCGAGCCCAGGGAGCGTAGACGTTTCATCGAGAAACCGAGGGAGATCTTCCCATGGCACTCCCAGACGTCCCATGCCCGTATCGACCTTCACGTGAGCCATCGCCCTCCGCCCCAGGCCGAGAGCCGTCTCGCTGATCATACGCGCATGGTCGATCCGGAAGATGACTGGACGGACTTCCTCAAGAAGGGCATCCTCGACATCCTCGCGCTCCAAACCCAGCAGAACGATGATGGGAGCCCCGATGCCGGCCGATCGCAGCTCCCGGGCCTCCCAATACTTGCTCACGGCCAGGAACTTCGCTCCACATGCCACGAGCTCCCTGGACACCGGCACCATACCATGGCCGTAGGCATCGGATTTCACCACTCCCACGATGGCCGTTCGCTCACCCAGGCGGCGGGCCGCTTCCCGGCAGTTGTGACGCAGGGCGGCCAGATCGATCTCAATCCAGCTTGAGGGCATACGATTCTCCAATTTCTTTGCTTCCATTGCAAAATATGTTAGGGCATCGCGTCGTGATTGGGAAGTCGATCATCTCTCAGAGGTGCCGCGATGTCAAAAAGCTACTGGCTCACCGTTATCGGGCTCATCTGTTTCTTCGAGGGGCTGCCTTACATGGCGGCTCCGGACCAGCTCAAAGGCTGGCTCCGGATGCTCCTGGACATGGAAAGCAGACACCTGAGGGCGCTGGGGGCGGCCATGATGGTCCTGGGCCTGTTGCTGGTCTACTGGGGGCAGCATGGACAATGACGACCCGGATTCCTATCGACTGGATCATTACGACTACCAGCTCCCGGAGGAGCTCATCGCCCACATCCCCGATGAACGGCGTGATACCTCGCGCCTGCTGGTCCTGGACCGATCGAAGGGCCGCCTGGAGCATCGACGTTTTGAAGACCTCGGAGGTTACCTCGAGGCCGGAGATGTCCTGGTGGTCAATGACACCCGGGTCGTGCCGGCAAGGCTCCGCGGTACCAAGGAATCCGGAGGCAAGGTCGAAATCCTGGTTCTGGATCCCGGAAAGGATCCACGGTTGGGAGAGCGCGAAGGATACCTCTGCCTGATCAAGGCATCCAAACCCCCTCGCCCGGGGAGCCGCATCTGGCTGAACGATTCCCTGCGCGTCCTGGTTTTAAGCCCTGTCGTCGACGGGATGGCTCATTTGCGTTTCGAAGCTCCCGAGAGACTGCTGGATATCCTCCACAGAATGGGTGAAACGCCTCTCCCTCCCTATATCCGCCCGGAAGCGCGGGCTCAGTGGATGGACGACCGCTCGGCCTACCAGACGGTGTATGCCTCTTCTCCGGGGGCGGTGGCGGCTCCCACGGCCGGCCTCCATTTCACCGCGCCCCTGCTGGAATCCCTGGTGGCGCGGGGGGTCGAGAGGGTCCCCATTACGCTTCACGTGGGATATGGAACCTTTTCACCCATTCGCACCGAGGACGTGAGGCGCCACAAGATGCATTCGGAGCTCATCGGTTTGAGCCAATGGGCGGCGGATCGGATCGAGTCGGCCTTGAAGGAAAAGCGAAGAATCATCGCCGTCGGGACCACGGTGGTGCGCACTCTCGAATGGGTGTTCGACCGTTTTGGGGCAATCACATCCTACAGCGGCCCCTGCGATCACTATATATACCCCGGTTATGGGTTCAAAGTGGTGAGCAGCCTGATCACCAATTTCCATCTGCCTCGTTCTTCCCTTCTGCTCCTGGTTTCGGCATTTGCGGGACGGGAGCGGATCCTGGACGCGTACCTGGAAGCCATTCGATCACGATATCGTTTCTTCAGCTACGGGGATGCCATGTTGATTCTTTGAAATCCCGAACAAATTTTTGACGCCTGAACGATACTCCGGGATCCGCGTGGAGGCCCCCCGTGCTTGCACTGAGCTTCCCTTGCAGCCCCTTTCGAGGCCCAACCCATTGGAATTCCATCTTTTGCACCGTGATATCACTTCTCAGGCCCGCCGCGGACGCCTGATCACCCGGCATGGCTCCGTCGAGACCCCCGTTTTCATGCCGGTTGGAACCCAGGCCACCGTCAAGAGCCTGTCGCCGGACGAACTGGTGAGCCTCGATGCAGAGATCATCCTTGGCAACACCTATCACCTGTTTCTGCGTCCGGGGGCGGAGCGCATCGGCCGACTCGGAGGATTGCACCGGTTCATGAACTGGACAAGGTCCATCCTGACGGACAGCGGCGGATTCCAGGTGTTCAGCCTGGCCCGGATCAACCGGATTCAGGAAGACGGGGTGGTCTTCCAGTCTCACATCGACGGGTCGAGGCATCTCATTCGCCCGGAAACGGCCATGCAGGTGCAGGCCCAGTTGGGCTCCGACATCGCCATGAGCTTTGACGAATGCACTCCCTACCCCGTTGACCATCGCTACGCCCTGGAGTCCATGCAGCGAACCGTTCGATGGGCCGGAAGATGCCGGGACAGCGTCCCCCCGGGTCCTCAGGCCGTGTTTGGGATCGTGCAGGGGAGTGTCTACCCGGACCTTCGCCGGGCCTGCCTCGAGGAGCTCCAGGAGATCGGCTTCGACGGATATGCTCTGGGGAGCCTTTCCGTGGGGGAGCCCAAGGAGATGATGCAGGAAGTCCTGGAGGGCACTCTGCCGCGGATGCCGGCCGAACGACCTCGATACCTGATGGGAGTGGGAACGCCGGAAGATCTCGTGGAGGGAGTCAATCTCGGCGTCGACATGTTCGACTGCGTCATGCCGACGCGCAACGCCCGGAACGGAATGCTCTTCACAACCTGGGGAAGCATCCAGATCAAAAACAGTCGATTCGCAGACGATCCCGACCCCATCGAACCGGGATGCCCGTGCTACACCTGCCAGCGTTTTTCGAGGGCTTACCTGCGTCACCTCTTCATTTCGAAGGAGCTCCTGGCCTATCGGCTCAATACGATTCATAATCTCAGTCACTACCTTCGAATCATGGAGGAAATGCGTCGGGCCATCGAGGCAAATGGCTTCCAGGAATGGAGGCGCCAGTTCCATGCCAAAAGGGTGTAGATATTGAGGTCGAGACCGCGGCCTTCCAGAAATCCTTACCGGCTCATGAAGACCCGCCACTGAACGGTAAATCGCCTTGGGGCTCACGTTTCAAGCTTTCCGGATCTGGCTTCAAACCTGCAAAGCCGAATTGACAAATCGCAGGTTGATTTATAAGATAGCGCATCATGAACAGAAAGGGAGTAAGGACTGAAGCCCTTCATATTGACGAAGCACCAAACGATTCCGCTGCCCGTGCTCAACGACTTCGATGCAACTCCCGTATCCCCAAGCATCCTGATGCCAGCCCTTTAAACCGAAAGGTTCCGATGGAACCGCTCAATTTGTGCCGTGACTTCCTCAAAGGAGCAATTCCAATGACCCCAAAAAGATGGGCGCTGACGTTCACATCATGTCTACTCATGGTCTTCCTCGCGGGAATACCGGCAATCCAGGGAGCGGACGAATCAGCGACAGACAACCGCAAACTGGCTTCAGTGAACGGCAGGGACATTTTCCAGGCCGACCTGGATAAAGAGATGAATCGCTTCGAAGGGCAGATGGGTGTCTCGGGACAACCTCCCGACCCCGCTCAGCGAGATGCCATCAAGAAGAAGGTGCTGGACAATCTCATCCAGCGCGAGCTCCTCTTTCAGGAAAGCGTGCGGCTGGAGATCAAGGTCGGCGACGATGAGCTCTCGGAGCAGATGACCCAGCTGAAGGGCCGCTTCACGAGCGAGGAGGACTTCACCAACGCCTTGAAGCGTCTCAAGATGTCCGAGGGCGACCTCCGGGAGGAATTCAGCCGGCGACTGATTGTGAAGAAGATGATCGACCAGGTCATCGCCGATAAGGTCCAGATCAGCGCGGAGGAGACCAGGAATTTCTACGACAACAATCCGAATTTCTTCAAGGCTCCCGAAAGGGTTCGGGCCAGCCATATCCTCGTGAAGCTCGATCCCAACGCCTCGGAATCCGACAAGGCGAGCGCTCGCAAGAAGATCGAGGAGATTCAAAAGCGGATTCAAAAGGGTGAGGATTTTGCCGCGGTGGCCAAGGCGGGCTCCGACTGCCCCAGCGCCTCCAAGGGCGGGGATCTGGACTATTTCCAGCGGGGTCAGATGGTGGCTCCCTTCGAGGAAGCGGCTTTCAGCCTGAAGCCGGGTGAGGTGAGTGGGGTCGTCGAAACCCAGTTTGGGTATCATCTGATCAAGGTGGTGGATAAGAAGGAATCGGGCGTCATCGTCTACGAGGAGATCAAGGGCGATATCGAGTCTCATCTGCGTCAGCAGAAGGTCAACGAGCAGTACGCCGTTTACATCGAGGAGCTTAAATCCAAGGCCAAGGTCGAGATGTCCGCCCCTTGATGCCTCAGTCGGAGCGCAATTTCCGGGCGGTCGAAGCCATGGGCGGTGGACCGCTCGAATCAGCTCAGGCAGACGTCTCCAATGCCATCAGAGGGAGAGGTAAT
Organism: Syntrophobacteraceae bacterium; assembly: GCA_025454175.1. Classification (GTDB taxonomy): domain Bacteria; phylum Desulfobacterota; class Syntrophobacteria; order Syntrophobacterales; family Syntrophobacteraceae; genus JALOOX01. Next base: position 208,926 of record JALOOX010000001.1, read on the forward strand.
GGATGAGCTTCGTCTTTCCGATGCGGACCGCGCACAGCTGAAAGCCATGGGCATCGGTGAAGTTCAGGTTCGAGAGCAATTGCAGATTTTTACCGCGGCATCGGCTTTCCTCACCCTGACTCGATCCGCGCGGATTGGTGACGGCATTCTCCAGATCCATCCCGAATGGATTCCTCATTACCTCGGCAAGCATGATCAGGCCTCACGCGAGGGTCGTTTCCAGAAGTTCGTTCCCGCCTCCGGGGCCGCAAGCCGGATGTTCCAGTCGCTTCTCCAGATCTACTACATTCCCCAGTACCTTCAATGCGACGAGCTTTACCTGCGTGTGGAGCAGGGGGTGGCCATCGCCTGCGACTTCGTGCGCTTTCTGGATTCGATCCGGGATTTTCCGTTCCTGGAGGATCTGGAATGCTGCCTGCTGAAAGACGGCCTCTCCCTCGGGCGGCTCATGAATGAAGGCCGATTCCACCTCCTGCTGGACTACTTCCTGACAGGTCGGGGGCTCGACTACGGATCTCTGCCCAAAGGCCTCATCAAGTTCCATCGCTACCATGCAGAGCGCCGAACCGCCTTTGAAGAGCACCTGGTGGAGTCGATTCATTATGCCCGGAGCGATTCCGCGGTCTGCAACCTTCACTTCACGGTTTCCCCCGAGCATGACCCGCGGTTCAGGACGCTTCTCGACCAGGTGAGGCCACACCATTCAGAACGTTACGGCGTCGAGTACGTCGTCGGTTTTTCGCATCAATCGAAGTCCACGGACACCATCGCCGTGAATCTGGAAAACCGCCCCTTCCGGGATCTGCAGGGCCGACTGCACTTCAGGCCCAGCGGTCATGGCGCCCTGTTGAGCAACCTGAATGCACTGAATGGAGATCTGGTCTTCATCAAGAACATCGACAACGTTGCCCAGGACCGGTTTAAGGGCGAGACCGCCCTGTGGAAGAAGCTTCTGGCCGGATACCTGGTCGAATTGCAGGAAGCCGCCCACGATCTGCTCCGACACCTGAAGCACGACCCTTCCGAAAACCTCTTGAGCAAGGCGGAGACTTACGCCCGCGAAAGGCTCCTCATCGATGTTCCAACTGATTTTGCCGGCTGGTCCAACGATCGGAGGCTCTCATTCCTTTACACCAAGCTGAATCGACCCATTCGAGTTTGTGGCGTCGTGCCCAACGAAGGTGAGCCCGGTGGCGCGCCTTTCTGGGTCAGGGACAGCAGCGGCTCCCTGTCGCTGCAGATCGTCGAGAAGGCCCAGGTCGACACGAGCTCCCCGGAGCAGCGGACCATTTGGTCTTCCTCGTCCCATTTCAACCCTGTCGACCTGGTGTGCGGCATGCGAGACCACGAGGGGAAACCCTTTGATCTCCACAAGCACGTGGACCACAACGCAGTGTTCATCAGCAAGAAATCCAAGGACGGCCGAGAGCTCAAGGCCCTCGAGCTGCCGGGCCTCTGGAACGGCGCCATGGCGGACTGGATCACCGTCTTCATCGAAGTCCCCCGGATCACCTTCAATCCCGTCAAGACGGTTTATGATCTGCTGAGGCCGGAGCACCTGCCCGATTCCCGCCAGTGATCCGCTCGAAGACCCTGGAGCGTCAATGATGGACAGGCCGATCCACCGATTGCGGCTCGAGGCCGAATCAGGCCAAGGGGCAGACCGCGCCGGGGTTCCGGCCGAGCTCATTTGACCCGAAGGGCCTCCACGATCTCCATCCTGGCCGCCCGAATTGCCGGGAAAATCCCTCCCACCAGCCCCATGCCGACGGCAAACATCAGTGAATATAGAATGATGTGCCGGTTCAGGACGAATCGGAAAGCAAGCTCCGAGAAGGTTTGCCAGTTCATGGTGGAAATGGTGAAACGATCCAGCAGGGAGGCCGCCGCAAGCCCCATGCATCCGCCGAGAAGGCTCAGGACAACCGATTCCGTCATGAATGTCGACAGAATGGTTTTTCTCATGAAACCGAGGGCCCGCAGGGTGCCGATTTCCGAAACCCGGTTGGCCACGGCCGCGTACATGGTCACCATCGATCCGATCACGGCTCCCAGGCTGAAGATGAAAGTGAGGGTGATCCCCAGGACGCGCACGAACCTGGCCATGAGTCTGGATTGAGCTGCGTAATACTCCGACTCCCGCCAGACATCCACCGTCAACCTGGGATCCCGGAGAACCCGCTCGCGAAGTGAAGGGAACCGCGTCGGGTCGTTCAGCCCGACGATGACCGACGAGTAGACAGGGCGTCTGAAATTCGTCATGAGCAGATCCACGTCTCCCCAGATTTCCGAGTCGAAAGCCGTGCCACCGCCGTCCATGACCCCGACGATGGTCCAGCCTCTCCCGCCGAAGTGGACCTGCTCACCGAGCCCACCCACCGCAAATCTCCGGACGATGTTCCTGCCGACCAGGACCTCGGCGGTGCCCGGCCGCAACATCCGCCCTGCGATGATGCGGGTTTGGGGTCTGAGAGCGAGGGAGGTGGATGGCGTGACGCCCCGGACCAGGACATTGGCGGGGCTTTCCAGACCCTGCTTCTTCAATCCAATCAGCACCACGAGCTCCCGTGCGGCACAACGGACACCGTCGGGTCCCACCCGCGCCTCCGAGAGATCCTCGATGATGGCGGCCTGTTCCCGCGGTATCACGCTCTGAACCTCGGCTTCCGAGGCTCGCCGTATGAATACGGCGTTTTCGCTGCTGCCCGTCGTGACCAGGGTTCTCTCCAGCCCTTCGGCCAGCATGAGGACCGTGGCGAAAACGAAGACCACCAGTCCCATGCCTCCCGCCGTGAGGATCGTTGTCATCCAACGCAGCCAGAGGTTTCTCAGGCTATAGAGCGCCAGTGTGAGCATGGATCAGCCGCTCCAGGGCCTTGCGATCTTCGGCAGTGAAGACGGCCACGGCCCGCCCTTCCAAAGGTGCCGCGGCTCGAGCTCGAACCTTCAGAGCACCGAGAAAGCTCAGGAGGGGTGACTCCGCGGGCTCGCAAGCATGAACAGGCTCCCGTGCCTCGGCATCCCCCCGCGGAGCCCGGCTCACCGGCCGGGCTGGAGGAGGTGCGGCGGCATCCCATGGGGCTTCGGGAGCCTCCATCCCTCTTCGCATCAGGGAATGGATCGTTTCCAAGCTGGCGGCTTCATCCAGGTCACCCCGATGAGTACTGATCTCTCCGAGGACCCTGTAAACGATGGCGCTCTTCCGCAGTTCGCTTCTCACCTGCTCGAGCACTCCTTCGGCCTGCTCGGCCGCCCCGTACTCCCAAAGCGCCCACCCAAGTAATGCATGGCCGCGGATATGCCCGGGATGGAAACGAAGCCCCTCGCGCAGCGCTCTGATGGCTTCCTCCCAGAGCCCTTCGGCACAAAGCTCCTCCGCCAGTTCACAAAAGAGCCCCGAGGCTGGGTCTTCTCTCAGCACCTCCCTGTACCAGTCGATGCGATCGATGACATAATCGGCTGACTCCTCATCGAGGGAGGCACTCAACTCCATTTTCATCGCTTCAGAAGTCATCGTCATTCCTCTTCGCCGAAGTACTTGAAATGTCAATTCATCTTTACGGCCCGGATTTAAGGGCACCTTCGCGGCAGGGTCAAGGGAAAAGATGGGAGGAGCCCCGCGGAGTATGAAGGGAGATGCGTTTTTGAATGGACTTAGCCCGCACAAGGGATAGTATGCCCCCTCGCACGGCATGCGTCGTGCTTTCGCGAAGGAAACCCTTCCCGCTGCCTGGCTCCATTACGGTCCCAACTGCTGGAGTTTGTACATGACTTTGAGGAAACGCCTGCTGACGCTCTTGATTTCGATAGCGGTGCTCTCGCTGAGTGTGATGGGCTTCCTTTATCTGCGTTTTCTCGAGATCTCCCTGCGGGACTCCATCTCTTCGGGTTTGGAAACGATAGCCGGCACCAGCTCGGACCTCATCGCCCGATTCATCGACCAGTCGCTGGGCGCCGCGCAGTTGATGGCGACGACGATACGCGCCGAGGACATCGAGCAGCGCAACACGGCGGCCGTCGAGAGCCAGCTCAAAAGGCTGATGGAGATCAACCCTGAATTCGCCAACGGCATTTTCATACTGGACAGCAGCGGGGCTCTCTGGGTCGACTACCCGCCACATCCGGGAATACGCGGGAATTCCTTTGCCTTTCGAGAATATTTTCAGAGGACGGTTCAGGAAAGGCGAGCTTTGGTGAGCGCTCCCTACCGATCCCGCAGGACGGGTGAGCCCGTTGTCACCATGACATCCCCCGTTTTCGGATCTTCAGGCGAGCTCATTGGTGTTCTCGGATGCTCCGTAAAGCTGCTCCAATCGAGCGCACTCGGGGGAGTTCACCGGACCAGGATCGGTCGCACGGGTTTTATCCAGGTTCATACCCTGTCCAATGTGATCATCCTTCATCCGGAATCCGAGCGCATCCTGCAGACCCATGATCCGTCCGACTTCCAACCTGGAGACCTCGACGGATCGCTCATCGTAGCCACCAAGCTCGTCCCGTCCGTGGACTGGGTGGTGTCTGCCCAGCAGTCCGCGGTGGAAGCTTATGCACCCATAGAAACCGCCCGGAAGCGCATCTTCTGGGGCATCCTCGCCGCGCTGGCCCTGGCCGCGGCCGTCGGCTCGCTGGCGATCCGGCTGATTACCCGCCCACTGACCCAGCTTCGGGATGCCGCCAAGCAGCTCACGAAGGGCATGGGCAGCGACATCGACTTCAAATTCAAGCTGGAAGCCAACCTCAGCACCAAGCTGGACCAGATTCCCGGTGGGGATGAAATCGGTGACCTCGCCAAAGCCTTCAAAGAGATGTACGGCAAGCTCGAAGATACCCTCGCTTTCCTCGTGGGAGCCGCAAGGGCATGGGAGCGCACTTTTGACTCGGTTCCGGATGCCATTTGCATTCTGGATCGCGAGAACCGGATCCTGCGGCTGAATCGTTTCGCGGCAAGCCTCATGAACGTGGATGGCGAGTCAGTCATCGGGCGGGGCTGCAAGGAATTCGAAGCGTCGGGTCGTCCGTTTCCTTTTGTTTGCCCTGATGGGTCAAACGGATGGGAAGAAAAAGGAGCGACCATGGAGATTGCCGACGGAGACAGCGGCAGGGTATTCGAGGTGACGGGAACGCCCCTGCTGAACGAGGAAGGCCGTGTCATCGGCTCCGTCATGGTGAGTCGCGACATCACCCAGCGCAATCTCTCCGAACAGGCGCTGCGCGAGAGCGAGGAACGATTCCGCGCCATCACCACAACCGCCGCCAACGCCATCATATTGATGGATGATGAGGGAAGGATTTCGTACTGGAATCCCGCCGCCGAGAAGATGTTCGGCTATACGAGCCCGGAGGTGATGGGGCAGGTGCTCCACGGGCTCATCGCCCCTTCCCATTACCATTCAGCCATCGAGAGGGGGCTGGGTGCCTTCAGAAGCTCCGGCAAAGGCTCCTTCATGGGCGCAACCGTCGAGCTCACGGCCGTGCGAAAGGACGGTTCCCATTTTCCGGTCGAACTGTCCACTTCCGTCATCAACCTGAAGGACCGGTGGCACGCCATGGGCATCATCAGGGATATCTCCGAGCGAAAGCTGGCCGCGGCAGAGCACGAGCGGATGGAAGCCCAGTTGAGACAGGCTCAGAAGATGGAAGCCATCGGCACCCTCGCCGGGGGCGTGGCCCACGATTTCAACAACATCCTTGCCGCCATCATCGGGTACACGGAGCTTGCGCTCCATGAGGTCGAGGACGGCTCCCGGATGCACCGGCAATTGAGCAAGGTTCTCCAGGCCGGTTTCAGGGCCAAGGACCTCGTGAACCAGATCCTCACCTTCAGCCGCAAGCGGGAGCAGGAAAGGAAGCATGTCCAGATCGGGCCCATATTGAAGGAAACCCTGAAGTTTCTAAGAGCGTCACTGCCCACCACGGTGGATATCCGGCAACAGATCCTCGACCCGCTGGCAATGATCCATGCGGACCCGATTCAGATCCACCAGGTGGTCATGAACCTCTGCACCAATGCCGCTTACGCCATGCGCGAAAGCGGCGGTATCCTTGAGGTATCGCTGTCGAAGGTGCAGATCGATTCAGGTGCCGCGGGAGGCGACCCCAACCTGAAGCCCGGTCCCTACGTCAAGCTGATGGTCAGAGACACCGGCCACGGCATGACGCCGGAGATCATGGAGCGTGTTTTCGATCCATTCTTCACCACCAAGGGCAAGGGAGAAGGAACCGGCCTGGGCCTTTCGGTGGTCTACGGCATCATCAAGAGCCTTGAAGGGGCCATCAAGGCATCGAGTAAGCCTGGAGAGGGAACGGCCTTTGAGATCTTCCTGCCCCGGGTGGAGTCCGAATTCGTGATCGAAACCGAAATCATCGAACGCACCCCCACGGGCCACGAGAGGATTCTTCTGGTGGACGACGAGGAGACGCTCGTGGAGATGACCCAGGCTCTGCTTGAAAACCTCGGTTATCAGGTCACCGGCGTTTCGGACAGCCTGAAAGCCCTCGATCTCTTCAGTCAGAACCCGGGAGCCTTCGACCTCATCATCACGGATCAGACCATGCCCGCCATGACCGGCTGCACCTTCGCCAGGGAGGTCATGATGCGCAGAAGCGACATTCCGATCATCCTCTGCACGGGACTCATGGAGGCTGTTGCCGAGGAACAGGCCCGCCAGACGGGCGTGAGGGCCTTCCTCATGAAGCCCTACGTGGTTGGGGAGCTGTCAAGAACGGTGAGAAACATCCTGGATTCCGTTACGGAGAAAAGGTCTGACCAGGCATTCCGAGCCACCCCGCTGCCCGAGGGTTAACATTTTGGACCATCCCCGTCCGTCTTCTCCCTGCATTGAACATCATCCCTCCAATCCAAAACCACCTAATCACCCCCGGAACATCTTCCGATAAATCAGGTGGCGCCGGGAACCTTGGTGCTCCGCGAGGCTTTGAAGCATGAAGCCGTTTTGAGCCGCCCGCCGTTACCGATGGCTTGAGGCCTGAATCGAATTCCTTGGAGGATTCGTTCCGTAGGCCACCCCGGCACGATCCCCTTTGACTTGAGCGATTACATGACCATGTGGACAGAAGCCTCACCACCCAGCATTCTGATCGTCGATGATGAGCCTTCAAACCTCAAGATTTTGAAAGCTTATCTCACTCCGGCAGGGTACTCAATCATCGAGGCGAGGTCAGGGCTGGAGACGTTGGAGAAGTCAGGGCTCGGACCCGACCTGATCCTGCTCGATGTGCTGATGCCTGAAATGGACGGCCTGGAAACCTGCCGCCGTCTGAAGGACAACGAAGCCACCCGGGAAATACCGGTCATTTTCCTTTCCGCCCTGCAGGATTCAAAAACCAAGGTGACCGGGCTGTCCCTGGGGGCCGTCGACTATATCAACAAACCCTTCGATGGAGCCGAGCTCAGGCTGCGGGTCAAGACCCAGATCTCCCTCCGGCAGCAGGAACGCCAGCTCAGCCGATATGCCCGGCACCTCGAGCAGATGGTCGAAGAGCGTACTCGACAGCTGATTCACGCCGACCGCCTGGCCACCATCGGGACCCTTTCAGCCGCGGTTCTGCACGAAATCAGCAGCCCCCTCACCTTCATCGGGGGCAACATCGAGCTGCTCGCAAGCTTCTGGGAAGTGGCCCGGCCCGTGCTCGATGAGCATTTCCGGAATAATGGGAAGGATGGCCAGGGCGCGGCTCGCCTCAACAAGGTTGACGCTTACATGAAAGGAATACAACAGGGGAGCCAGAGGATCTGGCAGATCATGGAGAGCCTCCGCACCTACACCAGGCGCGACGACTCCCTGGCGGAAACCTGCTCGTTGATTCAGCCCATCCAGGATTCCCTCAGGCTTCTCGACCACAGGTTGAAACGCAACATCGAGATCGAGATCGATGTCGATCCCGCCATGAAAATTTCCTGCAACCCTCAGAGGATCTCCCAGGTCTTCGTGAACCTGATCAGCAATGCCGTTGATGCCATGAATGGCGGACCCGGGAAGATATCCATCCAATCCCGGACGAACAACGGTTCCGTGGAAATCCACCTGAAGGACAGTGGACCGGGAGTCTCAGTCGAAGCGGCCTCCTCCATCTTCGACCCGTTCTTCACGACAAAACCCCGTGATGAGGGCACAGGGCTGGGTTTGTTCATTTCTCGCAAAATCCTCGAGGAGCACAAGGGGGGCCTCCTGTTGGCATCGCCGGGGACCACTGGCGCCGAGTTCATCATTTCACTGCCCTCGGCCACCAAAGACCATGGAGACGGAGCCCCCATGCTGGAAACGGAGGCCGGAGGGAGCTTGGAGCCTGCCACCTCAGAGGTGCGGGAGCTCATGGGCAATGAGCGCTTTCAGCTCACGGTCTCGAAGGACGCTCTCATGGCGCCAGAAGAATCCCATTCGGAGGCTCGGCTCATTGGAACTGGAACGAGATCATGTCGAGGCTCGTCAGCATTTCCGACGTGAACGGACTGGAAAGGCACGAACCGTGACTTTACGCCATAAGACAGCAATGCTCCTGGCCTTCTCCATGATGAGCCTCTGCGCAGCACTGTTCATGGCTTCACGCCACGCGGTGATCAGCACATCGAACCGGGAGCAATCGCGATCGAGGCAGCAGCAGCTGGAGATCGCAGCGCTTCTTCTCTCGAAGGAGCTGTGGGTCTTCTCGGAGCAGTCGTACCAGTGGCTCACTTCAGAATCACGAGGATCATTTCCTGCCCGCGAGCAGGGCTTTCGAATGAGCCGGGATCCGGCCATCGACGGCTCGGAGACGATTCCTTTCAACGTCATTCTCGTCGTCCGCGAGCCTGATCAGATCACCTTCGAGAGCCTGCCCGCATTGTGGTCGGGGGGGCTCGCCGACAGTCCCCACCATCCCCGAAATGAGATGAAGAGGCTTTCGCTGCTCTGGGCATCGGAATGCAGGCAAGGAGAGCGCAGCTCGCGAATCAGGGGTTTCTCGGCCCTGGATGACACACTCATGATGGTCACCGCGATCCCGCTCCTCACGGAATCAGGCGAGGGAACCGTCCAGGAGACGGCCATCGTCGGCCGCATCCTTCGGAGTGACGACCTGGCCCGCATAACGGGCTCATCAGGCTTCGACCTCTCTCCAGAGCCCGTCGGACAGCTGGCGGCCCATCGAGCCGGTCCCGCGGGGAAGCTTCCGCAGCTGATGTCGGCGCCATACTCCCTCTCCATGGGTGAGACAGCCGAGGACACCTACGCACTTCTGCCCTGCCCATTGAGCCGGCCCGCGGCCAGGCTTCAAATCAAAGGCGCCGCGCAGACGGCCGGTGTGCTTGATGCCATGCCGGGCCACGCAGCGGTGTTCGTTGTACTGGGAGCCCTCTTCACCACCTGCACGCTGCTCGTCTTCAACAGGTCGGTTCTTTCACCCATCGCGCGGATCGTCCACGCAATCAGTGAGACTCTGAATGACAAGAAGGAAGTGGATGTCTCCAAGTGGACGCCTCGAAGAGCATTCGCCGAGCTGGGAGATGCGCTCAATCGGCTTTATGAAATCCTGGACCATTCCCAGCGGGCGCGCCGGGAATCGGTGATGCGCTTTCATTCTCTCATTGACAATACGCCTTTGCTGGCAATCCAGGGCGTCGACGAAGACGGCAAGCTCACGAGCTGGAACGGCGCATCTAGCAGGCTTTATGGCATTGCCCCCTCCGAGGCTCTCGGCTGCCAGCTCCAGGAGCTCCTGCTCGGCCCCGAGAGCGCCCGCTCCTTCATGGCCGACCTCGCCGAGGTCTGGACTTCGGGCAAACCGGCTTCACCGAAGGAATGGTGCATCCGAAGCAGGGAGGGCGCCATCCTCTGGGCTTACTCCTCGATCTTCCCCATCCTGAAGGAGGATGAAGTCCATGAAGTCTATTGCATGCAGGTGGATATCACAGACCGAAAGGCTGCCGAGGAAAAGATCGGGATGGCCAATGAAGAGCTTCAGAACATGAACGAACAGCTCGAGATCACCATCCGGCATGCACAGCGCCTGGCCATGGAAGCACAGATTGCCAATGTGGCCAAAAGCGAGTTCCTGGCCCGGATGAGCCATGAAATCCGGACGCCCATGAATGGCATCATCGGCTTCACCGACCTTTTGCTCATGTCGCCGCTGAACCACGAGCAATCCGAATACGCCGAGATCATCAAGAAGAGTGGAGAGACCCTGCTGACACTCATCGACGAGATCCTCGATTTTTCAAAGATTGAAGCAGGCCAGATGGAGCTGGAATCGGTCGAATTCGATCCGGAGACGATTGCCTACGACATCTGCGACCTGATCAGGCCTAGAATCCATGACAAGCCCATTGAACTGCTCTGCAGGATTTCCGACGGCGTTCCATCCTGTCTGCTGGGGGATCCCTCCCGTTTTCGACAGGTCCTGTTGAATCTCATGGGAAATGCCGCGAAATTCACCGAAAGTGGGGAGATCGAGCTCGCCATGACCGTGGACAGCGAGGAGGATCAACGGGTTCTCATCCACACCACCATTCGGGACACAGGGATTGGGATTCCGATTGAAAAGCAGGGCAGCATCTTTGAAGCCTTCCAGCAGTCCGGCAGCTTCATCACCAGGAAATATGGAGGAACCGGCCTGGGGCTGGCCATCTGCCGCCAGCTCTCCAATCTCATGGACGGTCGTGTCTGGGTCGAAAGCATTCCCGGCCAGGGCGCCACTTTCCACTTCACGGGATGGCTCGGCAATGGAGCCGTGGGGACTGAGAAGGCCCAAAAACCGGTTACACTCGGCGGTCAAAGAATCCTCCTGGTCGATGACAACGGGGTGAGTCTCGAAATCCTGCGGCCTTTGCTTGAACGTGAAGGCGCTGATGTCCGGGCTGCCAATGAGGGGCGGGCTGCCTTGAATGCACTGACGACTTCATACGGGGAAGGAAGGCCCTTCGATCTTTGCATCCTGGACATGCAGATGCCTGAGATGAACGGGTTTGACCTGGCCCAGGCGATTCGACTTCAGCCTCCCCCGATGGGCCGTATTCCTCTGCTGGCCCTCACTTCCTGCGCGAATCAGAACGGCGACCTTTTTCAGAAGGCCGGCTTCACGGGCTTCCTGACCAAGCCGGCGAGACCTGGAAGACTGGTGGATGCGCTCTCCCGGATTCTTGAAGCTCGGTCCACGTCGGTGGTCGATCACTCGATCCGAGTTGAAGCCCCATCATCCTTGCGGGAAGAAGCCAAAAGATCGGTACGGATATTGCTTGTCGAAGACAACCCTGCCAACCAGAAACTGGCTCAGCTCATCCTGAACAAAGCGGGCTACGAGGTGGAGACGGCGGACAACGGGCGCGAGGCGGTGCAAAGGTTCTGCGATTCGCCCGACCATTTCGACATGATCCTCATGGACGTCCAGATGCCTGTGATGGACGGCCTGCGTGCAACCCGCGCCATCAGGAAGCGGGGATTTGAAGACGTCCCCATCGTGGCCATGACCGCCAACGCCATGAAGGGTGATCGAGAGAAATGCATCGAATCCGGCATGAATGATTACATCGCCAAGCCGGTTCGCAGGGAGAACGTGTACGAAATGATCAGGAAGTGGGTCACACATGAGGTGGAGATTCTGACATGAATTTCAGTGAAATGGCGGAAAACGTCGGACTGACTGTCGATGAATTCGTGGAGATCGCCCATGGCTTCATTGAAGCAACGCAATCAGACCTGCTGCAGTTGAAGGCAGCCATGGAGGCCAGCCTGCCTCAACAGATCAGCGCGACAGCCCATTCCATCAAGGGCGCGGCCCTTACCTTCGGGTTCGAGCGGATGCACGCCGCGGCCCTGACGGTTGAAAAGCATGCCAGGGCGAACGACCTCGATTCCGTGCCGGAGGCTGTCCACCGCATTGAGACGGAGCTTGGCGCCATTGCCGTTGCACTGCGAGAGAACCGAGAAGTCGGGTTTTAGTCCGCGGCTGTGCGCCGTTCTCGGAAACGCATTCAAGATTCACGAACAAGAGGGCACCGCCATGCAGAAGAAGATCCTGGTCGTCGACAATCATCCCCTGATCGTGAGCTTCATGGCCAACCTTTTGGCCGAAGCGGGACACCAGGTGGTCACCGCCGTGGACGGACTCTCGGCGTTGGACGTATTGAAGAGCTACACGCCCGATGTGATCTTCATCGATCTCATCATGCCCAACATCAGTGGGGACAAGCTCTGCCGAATCATCAGGAAGACCCCTGAGCTCGATGAGGTCTACATCATCATCCTTTCCGCCATCGCGGCGGACCAGAAGTTCGATTACAGAGAGATCGGAGCCGACGCCTGCATTGCCAAAGGCCCCATGAATCACCTGGCATCCAATGTCCTCAAGGCTCTCGATCAGGTCGACGGATCCCGGACTTCACGCTCCCCTGACTTCACCTACGGGCTCGACCTGGTGCATCCAAGAGAGATCACCAGGGAACTGCTGGCAGTCAAAAGACACTTCGAGCTGGTTCTCGAGAGCATGGCCGAGGGGATCCTGGAGGTCACGGCCAATGGCCGCATTGTTTACGCCAATCCCGTTGCGGTCAGGCTGGTGGGCACTTCGGAGGAGGAGCTCCTCGCTTCATCCCTGGAGGATGTGTTCGAGGGGCCGGACCGGGACAGGGTCGGCGAGATTTTGAAGTCCAAAAAAGCGTTTTCAAGTAATGGACATCAAAGCACGTCTTTCAACATTCGCGGAAGGCAGGTGTACCTCAAGGCCCTGCCGGTCTCCGGCGAAGCCTTGACTTTCATCATCCTCCTCAACGATGTGACCGAGCAGAAGAAGATCGAAATCCAGCTTCAGCAGGCTCAGAAGCTCGAGGCCGTCGGGAAGCTGGCAGGAGGCATCGCCCATGATTTCAACAACATTTTGACGGCAATCATGGGGAACATCTCCCTGGCCAAGATATATGCCTCCCCCGATGACAAGGCCTATTCAAAGCTGGAAGCCGCCGAACAGGCCTCAATTCGAGCCAAGAGCCTCACTCAGCAGCTTCTGCCGTTTTCAAAATGCGGAACCCCCGTCAAAAGGATCATTCAGCTTCAACCCATCCTGAAGGACATGACGGGGTTGTTTTTCAAGGACTGCGGAGCTTCCTGTGAGTTGAGCCTGGCGGATGATGTGTGGCCTGTGGATGCCGATGGTCAGCAGATCCGCACCGTTGTGCAGAATATTCTGACCAATGCGGCACAGGCCAACAAAGGCTCTGGGGTGATAACGGTCAAGGCATCCAACGTCCTCATCGACACTAACCGTTTTTTCCCGCTCAAGCCGGGACGATATGTGGCCATCGCCATCCGGGACCAGGGAGGCGGGCTGCCCGAGGAAAGCATTGCCAGGGTATTCGACCCTTACTTCACCATCGATGAGACAAAGAAAGGGCTGGAGCTGGTCACAGCCTACTCGATCGTCAAGAAGCACGGTGGAGAAATCGTTGTGGAGTCGGAGGCCGGGAAAGGCACCACGTTCCACATCTATCTGCCCGCCGCTGAAATGAAACCGAAGCAGGAAGCCTTTGGAGGTCCAAAGCCGGCACGGGCCAAAGGCAGGATCCTGGTGATGGACGATGAGGAGATCATCCGGGAGGTCGTGGGCGCACTGCTCAAGCACCTCGGTTATTCCGTGGAATATGCCCGCGATGGAGTCGAAGCCTTGAGTCTCTATCAGCAGTCGAAGAGCTCCGGCAGACCCTTCGACACCCTATTGATGGACTTGACCATTGTGGATGGGATGGGGGGCAAGGAGACCATCGAGAGACTCCTGCAGATCGACCCCGAAGTGAAAGCCATCGTTTCCAGTGGTTATTCCACGGATCCGGTCATGTCCCGCTTCAGAGACTACGGATTCGTCGCGGCCCTCGACAAACCCTATAAGCTTAACGAGCTCAGTGCCGTGCTGGATGAAGTGCTGCATGAGAACGGGATTCAGGACACACCGGATCTTTTCGGGGAGATGCGCGCCAGCGGGGATCATTGAGACTGCGGATTCTCATGCCCAAAAGCATCAATCAGAAATTCCGGCTCATCGCCACTCTCCTCCTTCTGGTCTTTGTCGGGCAATCGGTTTGGATCGCGCTGGCGATTGAGCATCAGGAGCGAAGTGCCATACGGAATCGAGGCGAGACTTCGGTTCACGACTCCCACGGCTCATCCCACGGCCCGTCAGAGAATACCCGCCCGGGAAGTCGCCGGATACTCCAGGCCCACCTTCTGTCCACCTGCTTGGGGCTGGTTCTTCTGCTGAGCATTCTTCGCCTCCTCGACTTGAAGATGGCGAGGCCCCTCCGGAGCCTTTGCGTCGTCATGAAGCGTGTGGAAGAGGGTGACACCCTCGCCCGCTTTTCCTCCAGGCACCGGGACGAAATCGGCGAGCTGGGATCCGCCATGAACGCCATGCTGGACACCATCATCCGAAACAGCCGCGAGCTTCAGGATGCCCAAAGGGCCTTGGAAAACAAGGTGGCACGACTGACCGCGTCGGAAATGGAGCTTCACGAGCACAGGGCGACCTTGCATGAAGCTGTGCAAAACCGAACGAAGGAGCTCAGCGATGTCATCAACTCGCTCGAGGCGGAAATCCAGCGCAGGGAGCATGTCGAAGAGGAGCTGCGGCGAGAGAAGCTGAGAGCGGATGCATTGAACCGGGCAAAGAGCGAGTTCCTGGCCAACATGAGCCATGAGCTACGAACCCCTCTGAACACCATCATCGGATTCACGGACCTTCTTCTCGACAAGAGCTATGGAGACTTGAACGCTTCGCAGGAGGAATACCTGACCGATGTGAGTGACAGCGCGCATCACCTGCTTTCCGTGATCAACGACATCCTGGACTTGAGCAAGGTCGAAGCCGGCAGGCTCGAGCTCGAGCCTGCCGAGGTATCGGTCAGCAGCCTGCTCCAGCACAGCCTCATTGTGCTCAAGGAAAAGGCGCTGAAGCACCAGATTCGGATTACGGTAGGCTCCACGGTGGCCCCTGACTTCATTCTTGCCGATGAAAGAAAGCTCAAGCAGATACTATTCAATCTCCTCTCCAACGCCATCAAGTTTACTCCTGAAGGCGGCGAGGTTGCTGTCATGGCCGAGAACTTCGGCCAGAGCATTCTATTCTCGGTGGCGGACTCGGGTATCGGGATCAAGGCGGATGATCTGGAGCGGATCTTCAACCCTTTCGAACAGGTCGACTCATCCTCGACATGCGCTTTTCAGGGAACGGGGCTGGGGCTGTCCCTGTGTCGAAGCTTCGTGGCTCTGCACGGCGGACGCATCTGGGCCGAAAGTGAGGGTGAAGGCTGTGGAGCGGTGTTTAGGCTCGTGATTCCCAGGAGAGCGTCTTCCTGAAGCCGGACCATCATGGATCCGGTTTCAGCGTGTTCCGAAGTTCAAGCTTCAAGCATCGAGCGGATCAGGCCCCATTCCATCGTTTCAGAAACCGAGAGAGCATGACGCTTTCCGCACGGTGACGGTCGGAAATGGCGTTCACGCGCCCCCCCCACAGCCAGGCACATCTCCTCCCTTGGAGCAATCCGGCGGCGCACAATTGAACATTTCGCATTGCTTTTGTCCCTCGATCCATGCTATTTGGCTTTTTTACGAAAATACTCGCCCTCCGGAGTGCCTGAATCTGGGCTGCCGCGGGGGACGTGTTTGTTCGTCAGTGTCTGCCGAGCCATGAGCATCCCGTGGATGGTGTGAAATGACCGCATTTTTCTGTTGCGGTTCTCGGCAGGCTGTGTTAGGAGGTGATGCTTTCCTGGGCAGCGATGCTTCAGGAGGTTTCAGTGAAGTGGAGAGGTTCCCGAGCGGCCAAAGGGAGCAGACTGTAAATCTGCCGGCGAAGCCTTCGGAGGTTCGAATCCTCCCCTCTCCACCAACCCCGAAATCTGTGTAGGAGATAGTGCCACTCGTGGAGCGGGCCATTATCGCTGGGACTACATGCAGGGGATAGGACAACGTGAGCAGCGTTAGAAAGCTTTGGTCCTTTTTCAAGACCGGAGTGAGTGTCCTGCATTACGCGATGAATCCTCTCCAAATCACATGGCCGCGTCTCTCGTGCCCACGTAGCTCAGTAGGTAGAGCACTTCCTTGGTAAGGAAGAGGTTCACCGGTTCGATCCCGGTCGTGGGCTCCAAATCTTGTTTGATCCACAGAATCAGAGAGGGCTGGCCCATTCTTCATAAGAACTTCTTTTTCATTAGTGATGCGATTATTCCCTCTTTGCTCAGCTACCCGGGATATTCAGATCGACCTTGGGTCCTGATCACACTGATGTGAACCACGCTTGAGGAGGAAAGACGATGGGCAAGAAGAAGTTTGAGCGGACGAAGCCGCACGTGAACGTGGGGACGATCGGTCACATCGATCATGGGAAGACGACGTTGACGGCGGCCATCACCAAGCAGCTGTCGAAGAAGGGCAAGGCGGAGTTCATCAGCGCGGCATCACCATCGCGACGGCCCACGTGGAGTACGAGACCGAGAAGCGCCATTATGCCCACGTGGATTGTCCGGGCCACGCGGACTACATCAAGAACATGATCACGGGAGCGGCCCAGATGGATGGGGCGATCCTGGTGGTGGCGGCCGATGACGGCCCCATGCCCCAGACGCGGGAGCACATCCTTCTGGCCCGTCAGGTGGGTGTTCCGTATATCGTGGTGTTTTTGAACAAGGTGGACATGGTGGATGACCCTGAGCTCATCGAGCTGGTGGAGCTGGAGCTTCGGGAGCTTTTGAGCAAGTACGGATTTCCTGGAGACGATGTGCCGATCGTCAAGGGCTCGGCGCTCAAGGCTCTGGAGGCCGACGACGTTGGGAGCCCGGATGCGGGATGTGTATTCGAGCTGATGGACGCGATCGACGCCTACATTCCGGAGCCGTTGCGGGAGATCGACAAGCCGTTTTTGATGCCGGTTGAGGATGTGTTTTCCATCAGCGGCCGCGGGACGGTGGTGACGGGCCGGGTGGAGCGCGGGCAGGTGAAGGTGGGCGAGGAAGTAGAGATCGTGGGCTTCAAGCCGACCTTCAAGACGGTGTGCACGGGTGTGGAGATGTTTCGCAAGGTTCTGGACTCGGGTCAGGCGGGCGACAATGTGGGTCTTCTGCTCCGAGGCACCAAGCGGGACGAGGTGGAGCGTGGCCAGGTGGTGGCCAAGCCGGCCAGCATCACGCCGCACACGAAGTTCAAGGCCGAGGTCTACATCCTCAAGAAGGAGGAAGGTGGACGACATACGCCGTTTTTCCCGGGCTATCGGCCCCAGTTTTACTTCCGCACCACGGATGTGACGGGGATCGTGACGCTGCCCGAGGGCGTTGAGATGGTGATGCCGGGCGACAATGTCAGCATGGAAGTGGCGCTCATCACGCCAGTCGCTCTCGAAAAGGAGCTGCGCTTCGCCATCCGAGAGGGCGGACGCACCGTCGGCGCCGGCGTCGTCACCGATGTCATTGAATAG
>JALOOX010000052.1 GCA_025454175.1 Syntrophobacteraceae bacterium
CAGCCCGGGACAGTGGGCCACCCAGGCTTCCAGGTTGTGGGCGTGCTGACAGCCGGCTCCGAAGCCGGCGCCGCTCTTCATGCGCACGACCAGCGGAAAGGTCGACTTTCCACCGGAGAGGTATCTCAGTTTCGCGGCGTGGTTCACGATCATGTCCGAGGCCAGCGTGAAGAACGGGTTGAACATGATCTCCACGACAGGCCTCAGCCCCGCCGCCGCCGCCCCCACGGCGAGCCCCGCGATGGCGGCCTCGGAGACGGGGGTGTCCCTGACCCGCTTCGGGCCGAATTCCCTCAGCAGACCCGCCGTGGGAAGCATGGGGTTGTCGTGAATGCTCACCCCGACCCCTTCCCCGGCAACGAAGACGCCGGCGTCCCGAATCATCTCCTCGCGGAGGGCCTGGTGGACGGCCTGGCCCATTCCCAGTTGCTGCATGGCGTTGCACTCCTTTCCCGGACGATCGACGGGCGATCGAATGGATTCACTGGACCAGGACGTCTTCGAGGGCCTCTTCCGGAGCGGGGTAGGGGCTCTCCTCGGCAAAACGCACGGCGTCCTCCACGACGGCGTTGATCTCGGCCTCCATTTCCCGGAGCCCCTCGGCGGTGATCCACGCCCGGGCGAGCGCCTCGTCGCGAAGCCTCGGGATGGGGCACTTCTCCTGCCATGCCACAATCTCGTCCCTGGGCTGATAATGCTGGGGGTCGCTCTCTCCGTGGCCGCGGCAGCGGTAGGTCTTGCACTCGATGAGGGTCGGGCCTCCGCCGGCGACGGCGAGGTCGCGGGCGCGGCAGGTGGCCCCGTGGACCGCAAGCGCATCATTTCCGTCCACGACTTCCCCCGGCATGGCGTAGGCGACGGCCCGGTCCGCCATGTTCTGGATGGGGGCGTGCTCTTCATAGCGCTGAGCGCCGGCATAGAGGTTGTTCTCGCAGACGAAGATGACGGGAAGCCTCCAGAGGCTCGCAAGATTCAAGGATTCGTGGAAGGAGCCCTCGTCCGCCGCTCCGTCCCCGAAAAGGCAGACGGTCACGGCCTTTTCCTGCCTGTACTGCTGAGCGAAGGCCACGCCGACGGCAATGGGCAGCCCACCGCCCACAACCGTCGTCGTGCACGGGGCGTTGACCTCCGGCACCGCCAGGTGCAGCGTGCCGCTTTTGCCCTTGTTGCAGCCGGTGCGCTTGCCGTAGATCTCGGCCATGAGGGCTCTGGGGTCGGCTCCCTTGGCCAGGAGATGGTTGTGGCTCCGGTGGTTCGAGATGATGACGTCCTCGGGCCCAAGGGCGGCGCAAACTCCCGAGCCCACGGCTTCCTGGCCCGTGCAGAGGATCATCATCCCGGGGATCTTCCCCTGGACCTTGCACAGCTCCGTCAGCTCCTCCTCGAATCGACGGGAGAGGAGCATGGACCGGAGCATCTCGATCTTCTTCTCCCTGGATACCTGCATGGATTCTCCTCGTTCTCGTTCAATGCATACAGCTCGTCCGAACGATCGGGGGTGGTGCGGACAACAAGCGTCAGCGGCCGCCGCCCCCCCCTTTTGCCGCCTGAGCGGAGTCAGGATAAGCCCACCGAAGATGTGAGTGCAAGGAATACTCGGGCACCATCGAGAGGGAAATGCCTATCTTCCTGGTTGTTGAACAAACGGGACGAGGCGGTTCCCTCTCGAATAAACGGAAAGTGGAACGGGAAACGTCATCCCATCCCTGCGAAGGATTCTGAAATGTCCGACATGACCGTGCACGATCGAGCCGTCGGCGGCCATCATGGGGGCCTTCATCGGCGACGTCCTGGGTCTCGGGCCGCACTGGTACTACAGTCTCGGTGGGCTTCGCCGCGAATGCGGCGACTGGATCAACGGCTACACCGATCCACGGCCCGGCCGATACCACGACGGGCTGAAAGCGGGTCAACTCTCCCAGGTGGGGTTCATCCTCAAGCTCATGGTCCGGTCCCTGGTGGATGGAGGATATCGAACCCCCGGTCGGCATCAATGCCGAGGCAATCAGCCGAACCGCCTTGGCACGTGATCCCCGTATGCCAGGTGGTGTGGGAGGAGGGGAGCCGTGAGGCTTACCCCCATCCCCATGAGCAGCCATGTTCTGTGTCGCATCTCGCGAAGTGTGCTATGATGAATGAAGTCCTCGATTCACAGGGCAGATGGTCACAGTTCAGTAGGTTTCCCATGTTTGAGCTCGATCGCATCGCCTTTGATCCCAATGTGATGGATGGTAAAGGATACTGGAAACGAAGCCGGCACTGCCGATGGCATGAATGAGAAGGGCCTCGTGGCCAACTTACTTTTCCTTGTTGAGAGTGAATACCCTGAAGACGAGGTCGACAAGAAGCGCCAGGGTTCCATCTCAGCCTGGACGCGGTATATCTTGGCATTCTGGTGGTCCCGGCATCATGGCTGATTTGGACGGGAGGTTCGCCAAAATGAAAATCGGGCGCCTTTACGACATCACGAGGCTATTGGGGTCTGAAAACATCGACTATCCCGGTGACACACCCTATGCCCGCACCATGATCAGCACCATCGGGGAAGGTGCAAAGTTCGATCTGGCGCGGCTGGAGATGAGTGCCCACTCGGGGACCCATCTGGATGCGCCGGCTCATTTCGTTTCCGGAGGCAAAACCATCGATCAGTATGAGGTGCGGGAGCTCATCCTTCCCGCGCATGTGATCCGGATCGACGATCCCGAAGCCGTTCCCGCCTCGGCACTGCTCGGCTGTGAAATCAGGCCGGGCGAAGCGCTGTTGTTCAAAACGCGCGGCTCTTCGGGCGCTCAACGCGGAAGTGGGGTTTTCTCCGAGGAGCCCGTCTATCTGTCCCGGGAGGCTGCCGACCTTTGCGTGGAAAAACGGGTCCACCTGGTGGGTCTTGACTCCGTTTCCGTCGACAGGTATGGGGACGAGCAGTATCCCGTGCACGAGAGGCTGTCGAGAGCGGGAATCCTGATCCTGGAGGGGATCGATCTGGCGCTGGTGCCGCCGGGAGAGTACACCCTGATCGCCCTTCCGCTGAGGATCCAGGGCGGAGAAGCCTCTCCGGTTCGCGCCATGCTGCTTTCATAGTGGAGAAGACGTGATGAAGATAATCGGTATCGAAGGCAGTCCGAGAAAGAACGGGAACACAGAGAAGCTCGTCAGGTCCATCCTCCAGGGGGCCATGGACGACGGGCACGAGGGGAAGTTCTGCAAGTTGGCGGACATGAGGATATCACCCTGCCTGGGCTGCATCGGCTGCAGAGAAACGGGGGATTGTGTCGTCAAGGATGACATGACACAGATCTATGAGGGGATCCAGGCCGCCGATGCCATCGTTATCGGATCGCCGGTGTACATGTGGCAGGTATCGGCCCAGACCAAGATGTTTCTGGATCGACTGGTGCCATTCATCAAACCCGACTTTTCCACCCGCCTGCAGGGAGAAAAACGGTTGCTCCTGGGTTTCACTCAAGGGAATCCCGACCCCCAGTCCTTCAAGCCCTACTTCGATTACCTGGAGAAGATGCTGGCATTCCTGCATTTCCGGGTGGCGGGCACTCTTGTGGCTTCGGGAACGATGGAGAAGGACGACATTTTGCGGCAGATCGATGTGCTGGACCGCGCAAAAGAGATGGGAAGAAGTCTCATGGCATAGAGTCCGTGGAGGAGAGGCACTGATGAATTCTCCCGTGCGCTGATTTCCGATCAACTGCCCCGGAGGACATGGGCACGTTGGATCAGGTCAAGTCTGGCGGCTTTGCAGGACCTTGCCGAGGGTTTCCTGGAGGCATTTGAAGTCGTATGGCTTCTGGATGAAGCCCGCCAGCCCCTGGCCGGCGAAGCGCTGGATGACTTCCTGTTCGTTGTAGCCGCTGGAAATGACCACGGGGACTCCGGGGCGGAGCTGCCGCAGGCGGCGGAAGGTCTCCTCGCCCTCCATGCGGGGCATGGTGAGATCCAGGACCACGCAGGTGATGTTCCGACTCTGAAGGCGAAAGATTTCGACGGCCTCGACGCCGTCCCGGGCCGTCAGAACACGAAAGCCGAGCTTCTCGAGCATGGCGCCGGCAACGGTGCGGACCGTCTCTTCGTCGTCCACCAGCAGCACCAGGCCGGCGCCACCCGAGGGCGCGTCGTCCCTTGAAGGCTCCGCCGACACCGCCGGATGGGCGAGGGCGGGGAAGAGCACTCGGAAGGTTGTGCCCCTGCCGGGCTCGGAAATGATCTTCACGGTCCCCTGGTGGCTGCGCACAATCCCGAGAACCGCGGCCAGCCCAAGTCCGCGCCCCGTGAACTTGGTCGAGAAGAAGGGATCGAACATCTTGAGCCGGGTCGCCTCGTCCATGCCGCAGCCGGTGTCGGCCACCTCCAGGTAAACGTAGGTCCCTTCGGGCAGGGCCTCATCGATGTAAGCCTCCTGGAGATAGGAGCGGCTGCACTCCATGGAGCCCGTGGAAACGGTGATGACGCCGTTCTGGTCCCCGATGGCCTCGGAGGCATTGATGATGAGGTTCATGATGATCTGGCGCACCTGGGTGACGTCGGCTTCAATGAAGGGGAGGGTCGCGGCGAAGCGGTACCGAAGCGCAGCGTTCTTGGAGATGGACACCTCGAGGAGATTCGACATGTCCCTTACCGCTTCCGAGAGGTTGACGTGATCGAGGACGAACCGCCCCTTGCCGGAGTAGGCGAGCATCTGCCGGCACAGATCGGCGGCCCGGGATGCTGCTTTCTGAATTTCATCCAGGTTGTGTCGAACGGGCGATCCCGGGGGCAGTCCCATGAGCGCAAGGTCGGCGTTGCCCATGACCCCCATGAGCAGGTTGTTGAAATCGTGGGCGATGCCGCCGGCCAGGACCCCGAGGCTCTCGAGCTTCTGCACGTGGCGGACCTGAGCCTCGAGACGCTGGCGCTTTTCCTCGGCGATCCGCCTCTCCGTGACGTCTTGGGCCGATCCGAGAACCTGCCGGACACCGCCTTCGACGGTTCGCATGAAGACCGTGTCGCGGCTGGAAAACCAGTGCCACTGGTCTTTCGCGTCCCTCAGGCGATACTCGACCTCGAGAATCTCCCCTTCCCGGCTCCCGCTGAGTCGCCGCAGGTGATCCTCCACCAGGGGGAGGTCTTCGGGGTGCATGATGGACTTGAACCAGCGGGCGGCAAGCCCGCCGACCTCGCTGGGGCCGTAGCCGAGGAGCTCCTCGACCTGGCGGTTTGTGAAGATGGTTTGATTCTCCAGCAGGTCGTGGACATAAATGACGTTGGGGCTGGTGTCGATGATGCGCCGGGCGAAGTCCCGCTGTCGCCGCACCTCTTCCTCGACCTTCTTCTGCTCGGTGATGTCACGGGCCACCCCGAAGATAAGACCATCCTCCACCACGGCCAGCGAATGCCAGCTGAGCCAGCGATAATCCCCGCTGCTGGTCCGGTATCGGTTTTCAAGGGACTGGACCCGCTCGCCGTGGGCGAGCTCCCCCCGGGCCCGCTCCGTTGCCGGTCGGTCGTCGGGGTGGACGAATTCCACGAAGGGTCCGGAAGTGAGCTCCTCCAGCGACCAGCCCAGGGTCTTGGCCCAGGAGGGGCTGAGGAGCTTGAAGTACCCGTCGAGCCCCGCGATGCAGAGCAGATCGGCCGAAAGCAGGAAGAAGCGCTCCTGCTCGGCCTTGATGCGCTTGAGCTCGGCGATTTCCGTGTGAGTCCCCACCACCCGGACGGGACGTCCGTCCGGCGCCCTTTCCATGACCTTGGCGCGCGCCAGCAGCCACACCCATCCGCCCTGCTTGGCGTGCATTCGGAACTCGAGGGTGAAGCCGCCCGCCTCGCTTTGCAGGGCGCGTGCGACACCCGCCTCGGTGGCCGCGAGATCGTCCGGATGGAGGAGACTGCGCCAGGATTCGTAGCTGGCCGGGAACTCTCCCGGCTCGTAGCCGAGCAGGGTGTAGTAGCGGGGGCTGAAATAGACCTCGCCCGAAGGGATGTGCCAGTCCCAGAGCCCGTCGTTGGCCGCCTGGAGCGCGAGCCTCAGTCGCTCCTCGCTCTCGATCAGCTGGTCCTCCATGGCCTTGCGCTCGCTGATGTCGAGCATGGAGGCGATGATGAAGCGCGCCGATCCGTCCGGGCCGCGGTAGCAGGAGCTGGTCACATGCGTGTGGACGATGCGGCCGTCCTTGTGGAAGAACCGCTTGTCCATCTCGTAGCTCGGGATTTCGCCGCTGATCATGCGATCGAACAGGCTGAGATTCTCGGGCAGGTCGTCCGGGTGGGTCATCTCGGCCCAGTTGAGCTGCAGGAGCCCGGCTTCCGAATAGCCGAGCATTTGGCAGAGCTTTGTGTTGACCCGTATGTATTTCTTGTCCGGAGATGAGATGGCGATGCCGATGTTGCCCAGGTCGAACTGGGATCGAAAAAGGAACTCGCTTTCCTTCAGCGCCTCCTCGGCCTGCTTCCGATGGGTGATGTCGTGGATCGTCGCCAGGATGCCCATGATGTCTCCCGACGCGCGCTTCAGGGGCATCAGCTGCCCCTGGGCCCATCCCGGTTCGGAGGCGCCGCGCGGCATGGTGCGGAAGTCCGGGGTGGTGACGATGCCTTCGGCCATGGCTCTGTCAAAGAGGTCGGAAACGCGCTGCTCCCCGAGATGTGGGAAGATCTCCCGGACGGATCTCCCCAGGACGTCTCCCGCCCCGAGGCCGCTGATCCTTTCCATGGCCGGATTCCAGGCCACGTAGCGCATGTCCCGGCTGCACACGAAGATGCCGTCGCTCGAGCAGGAGACGATCTGCTCGTTCAGCTCCGCCAGGTCCTTGAGCGAATCCCGGAACTTCCGGCGATCCGCCAAAGCCCGAAGCGCCTCGATGCCATAGGCCAGGTCCTCGGCCAGCTCTTCGAGCAGAGGGACTTCGTCCTCGCCGAAAGCCGACGGCTCCCCCGAATAGATCCTCAGGACCCCCACAAGCCGCCCTTCGACCCTGAGGGGCAGCGCGATGGTCGAGGAGTAACCGCGGCGGCGGGCGGCCTCGATCCACGGAGTGAACTGGGGATGGCTCTCGATGTCCTGGATCACGACGGTTCGACCCGTACGGATGGCGGTCCCCGTGGGGCCGCGGCCGCGCTCGGTGTCGGACCAGGTGAGGTCCAGCCCCTCGAGGTATCCGTCCTCGAAGCCTGCCCGGGCCATGGGGTGCACGCGGCGGTTCTCGTCGTCCCGTGCATAGCCGACCCAGGCCATCCGATACCCGCCAGACTCGACGACGGATTGGCAGACCCGGTCCAGAAGCTCCCTCTCGGTGGCGGAGCCAGCGAGGGCATGGTGGCAGCCGCTCCACATGCGCAGGGCCCGGCCAAGCCGGCGGGAAACCGCTTCGGTCCTCTCGCGCTCGACAGCCTCCTGCTTGAGAGCGGAGGTTTGCCGGGTGAGCTGCTCGTTCAGCAGGGCGGAATGCAGGGCCAAGGCTGAAACACCGGCCAGGGCCTCAAGGAGGGAGGAGCCGGCGCTGAAGTCCCGGTGCTCAACAGAGGCAACGGTGAGGATCCCGAAGATACGGCCTTGTCCCTCCAGCGCGACACTGGCCAGGGACCTCAATCCGGCCTTGGACGCCTCACCCGGATCCCGGTCGGGGTCGGCGAGGATGTCCGGCGTGTAGTGCGCTTTCCCGGTTCGGGCCGTCATTCCGCGGAGCCACCGCGCCATCGCCGGCGATCTCGCGTCGATGGAGGCTTCGGTGCCGGGCCGCCGCCAGCTGCTCACCAGTCGATAGGCTTCGTCCTCCCCGAGGAAGAAGAAGACATGGTCAGGCTGGAGGAGCTTCCCGATCTGGGAGACGGCGCCGGCGATCACATCCTTCGGATTGAGACTGCTGGTCACGCGACGTGTGAATTCCATGATGTTTCGTGTTTCATCCATGTCATCCCCCCCCGGCCTGAATGGCAGCTATACTGATTAAGGAGTGGAGCTTTCTATTCTCAGTCCACCGCAAAGGCGCGAAGCATGCAAAGAAACCCTTTGCGACCTTTGTGCCTTTGCGGTGAGAAAATGAAGTATTCTAACCTCAACGAGTATATGATCCGCCTTCATGGGTCAAGGCGCCTCCGAGGGGCATGCGGGAAAACCGTGTTTGAAAGGGAGCCCGAAATGGCATATCGAATGAGGCGAAGGGTGCTGCCGGGCCTGATCGCCATCCTCATTGGCCTTGGCTGGCTGGGTTCCTCCGCACCGGCCGGTGACGAGCGTTTCGCGACGTCGAGGTTCTTCCTGGAGGGTGACGGCAGGCTTCACATCCGAAACGCCAAAACGGTCAGGGAGGCCGATGTGCGTTTCGTGAACCCGGACGGATCGCTGGACGAGATTGCTCTCGGGAGCATTGACGAGGTTTTCGACTTCAGTCCCCGGCGCGGCATCGACCACATTTGTGCCCGCCTGCTTTTCATGCTCGACCATTTCTCGGACCGGGTGGCTCCGGGAAAGGTCATCCATCTCACCTCGGGCTATCGCAGCCCGGAATACAACTCGAAGCTGAGGACCGGCGGGGGGAACGTCGCCTCCACCAGCCTTCACCAGGACGGAATGGCTCTGGATTTCAACATCGAAGGCGTCGACGGCAGGGAGCTCTGGAGGATCATCAAGGAGGCGGACTGTTGCGGGGTGGGGCATTACGGGGGTCCCGGCGTTCACCTGGATTCGGCCCGCCCCAGGTTCTGGGAGGCGACCACCTCCAGGGTGCGCACCGGGGAAAGCGATCACAACCGGCGGATGTGGCTTTCGACGGACTTCGACCGCTACAGGGCTGGCGAGCCGGTGCGGCTCTCCCTGGTTTCCATCAGCGACTTCGGTTTCGGGGTGTCGGGGACGGCGCGGCTGGTGAGGGACAGGGAAGGCGAGGACACCGTCCGAACGGTCCAACTGGCGGCATCCGGCGATCCAGGCTGCATCACGGTGGCCGACAGGGAGTCGGCCCGCGCCATCCGCTTGACGCTTCCCGAGCTTCCGGGCAAGGGGCGCTACAGGGTTCGGTTGGATTTCTGCCGGCGTCCCTTCGAAGACATGCCGGCAAAAGTCGTATCCAACGAGATCGAAGTGACGGACTCCCTCCCCCGATGATGCCCGAAGCCCATTCGGCTTGCCCTGAACGACGAAAAGGGACTCACGGGGGCCGCTATTCAACGTGGAAATTTTCTTGGCACTTCCTCGTGGCCCCCGGGGCGCCCGAAACCATGAAAAGGACCAGCGCCGGGCTGGTCTTCAACTTGAAACTTGAAACCTTAAACTTGAAACTTTCCAGACCATTCTCATTCAGCCGCCCATCCGAGCAGCTGAATGCCTTCCTTGATGAGCAGTCCTGCGAAAATCAGCAGCAGGACACCCAGGAAGCGAAGGAGCACCTCGTGCACCCTGCCGCTGGTGTACGCCCGGCACCTGCCGGAGAGAAGCGCGAGGAGCACCTTGGCGCCCACCAGGCAAGTGTAGAAGCCGGTCGCGAACGCCAGGGAGGCCAGGGGAGTCAAGTTCCACGCCTTGACCATCAGGGGAGCCCCCACGGTCATCCAGAACAGGTAGGGGTGAGGGCTGAGGAAGTTCACCAGGACTCCCCGACCGAACGAGCGGGGAGCCTGTTCGGGAATCTCCCCGGAAAGCGGCCTGGCCCGGAAGCTGTCGATGGCCAGGTGGAGCACGAAAGCACCGCCCACCAGGGCGGTGAGGCCGAGCAGCATCTCCGAGTGGGCGAAGCGTTTGAGAATGAAAAAGCAGGCCAGGATGATGGGCAGGTCCGTCAGGAGAGGCGCCAGGGCAACCTTGACGCCCTCCCGGGCTCCGTGCCGGAGTGTCTGGGAAACCACGAGGGTGAGGAGCGGGCCGGGAGCGAATCCGGCCGACAACCCCAGGATGACGCCTGCGCCAAGAAAGGTGGATACGCTGGAAATCGGCATGCCAAAAAGCTCATGGGCCGAAAGAGCGGGCGGAGGTGCCGGCTCGAAAGCCGGGTCCCGCCCCCGGTGCGCAATGCCGTTGGCTCAACGGGTGGCACGGGCGAAGTGGAGCCTGCCCGTGCTTGTCTGAACATGCATGGGCGAGCTTGGCTCAGCCCACACCATCCGCCAACGATCTTCCGTGGGGGCGGGCTTTATGCCCGCCCGATCTCTCGGCTTGATTCAACAGCATTGACGGCGGGCGGCGGCTGCGAGCGAACCGTGTCTATCAGTACCTGTTCCTGAAAGCCGGGCGTTTCGCCTTCTTGCCTCCCGGATTGGCCTGGTTGACCTTTATGTTCATGCCGTCGATGAGCTTTCCGTTCAATGCCTTGATGGCTTTGTCCGCCTCTGAGTTATTCGGCATTTCAACAAATCCGTAACCCTTGCTTCTCCCGCTGTGTCTATCCATAATGACTTTGGAACTGTCAACCTGCCCATATTCCACGAATAAACCTCTAAGGATTTCATCGGTTACAGTATAGGGCAAATTGCCAACGTAAATATTCATCTAGTTACCTCGCTCCTGTATAGTGCTATTTATCTGTAATCATCAGCTCCCCGATCAATAGCACAAAAATCGAGGTCTGATGCACATCTGTTTTCCCGAGGTCACGGGATGTCATCCGGATCGTCGCGACTGCCGTCGGCTTCCCCCAGAGTTGGTGACCGTGGATCGCTCGTCGCACTCCCCGCGACTCACTCGATCTTACTCTTTAACATGATCATGCGCGAACCGCCAGTGATCGTCTCACAATTCTGCTCGCGTGCCGCGAAAAGTTTCAAGTTTGAGGTTTCAAGCTTCAGGTTGAAAACCGGCGCCGCCGGGAGCCTTTCCATTGTTTCGGGTGGCCGGGGGGGCATGGGGGAATGCTCTGAAACGTTCCGGGGTTTGGGACTCGATGGGCTGTGCAATAACCGTAACCGGACCGCGCAAGAATCGTAACCGTCACGGGGCGGCGGCAGCGGAAGTCCAAAAAGAAACAGTTATATCCAATGGTTAGGGCATGGCACGGGGCTTGCTCAATGCGGGGTCGTGGCATTGGCGTGTACGGCCTGGAGAATAACGGATTCCGATGAGCGGGATCCATGGAATGCAAACCGCATCGATAGAATGGAACGAGGGAAGTCATGACCCCACCAGTGAGTGGAAATGCCCTGGAACTGCGGACGGACGAAGCCCGCGATCAGGTGGATGCCGGGGAGGAACAGGAAGAAACCCTTGTGGCCGCGAGGTCCGGGGACGCAAGCGTCGCGAGAGCGGCTTTCACGAAGTCCGAGGAACTTGCCGAGCTGATCCCGGAGGGTGCCGAGGCCCCGTCCGGCGAGAGGACCGCGAAGCTCTACCGCATCAAGCCCCAGGTCCCGGCGGAGTTGCCGGCGGTGCTTCCGCGGGTTTCCAATCCGAGCAACGTCGCCCAGTTTTTCCTCACCCCTCCGCGCGCCATTCCCGTGGTCGACGGCGTGCGCCCCCGGGTGGCCGGGAAGTTCCTTTTTGTGGGAGACGAAAAATTCTACATCCGCGGCGTGACCTACGGGCCTTTCCGTCCCGACGAGGCAGGCTGCGAGTATCACACGCCGGAGCAGGTGGAGCTGGATTTCTCGCTCATGGCCCGCTACGGCATCAATTCCGTCAGGACCTATACCGTTCCTCCCCGATGGCTCCTCGACATCGCCCAGAAGCACGGCCTGCGGGTGATGGTGGGCCTTCCCTGGGAGGAGCACATCACCTTCCTGGACAACCGCAAGCTCGCCCAGGACATCGAGCGGCGGGTGCGCGAGGGAGTGCGGGCCTGCGCCGGGCATCCGGCCATCCTCGCCTACACCGTCGGCAACGAGATCCCGGCCACGATCGTGCGCTGGTTCGGCCGCCACCGCATCGAGGCTTTCCTGGAGCGGCTGGTCCGGGCGTGCAAGGCCGAGGACCCCGATGCTCTCGTGACCTACGTGAACTTCCCGACGACGGAATACCTGGAGCTGCCCTTCGTGGATTTCGTGTCCTTCAACGTCTACCTGGAGACCCGGGAGAAGCTCGAGGGCTACCTGGCGCGCCTCCAGAACCTGGCGGGGGACCGGCCGCTCCTCATGGCCGAAGTGGGGCTGGACAGCATGCGGAACGGCGAGGACCGGCAGGCCGAGACCCTGGTCTGGCAGATCCGCAGCACCTTCGCAACGGGCTGCTCGGGGGTTTTCATCTTCTCCTGGACCGACGAGTGGCATCGGGGCGGCTTCGACATCGAGGACTGGGGCTTTGGCGTCACCGACCGGGACCGGAATCCCAAGAAGTCCCTCGAGTCGCTCCGAAAGGCTTTCGCCGAGGTGCCTTTCCAGCCGGACCTTCAATGGCCGAGCATCTCCGTGGTGGTCTGCACCTACAACGGGTCCCGCACCATCCGGGATACTCTGGAGGGCCTGCGCAAGCTGGAGTACCCCAACTATGAAGTCATCATCGTGAACGACGGCTCCAGGGACAAGACGGGCGAGATCGTTCAGGAATACCCTTTCCGCGTGATCACGACGCAAAACCGGGGGCTGAGCAGCGCCCGCAACACGGGCTGGCAGGCCGCCAGGGGCGAGATCGTGGCCTACATCGACGACGACGCCACCCCCGATCCCCACTGGCTGACCTACCTGGCCGCCACGTTTATCGAGACGGGCCACGTGGGAGTGGGCGGGCCCAACCTGCCGCCTCCCGACGACGGCGCCGTCGCCGAGTGCGTTTCCAACTCCCCCGGCGGCCCCGTCCATGTGCTCCTGACGGACACCGTGGCCGAGCACATCCCCGGCTGCAACATGGCCTTCCGCAGGTGGGCCCTCGAGGCCATCGGCGGCTTCGACCACCAGTTCCGCATCGCGGGCGATGACGTGGACGTCTGCTGGCGTCTGCAGGCGAAAGGGTGGACGCTGGGCTTCAACCCCGCCGCCATGGTCTGGCATCACCGCCGCAATTCCGTCAAGACCTACTGGAAGCAGCAGATGAACTACGGCAAGGCCGAGGCGGACCTCGAAAGGAAGTGGCCCGAGAAGTACAACGCCGCGGGGCACGTTCCGTGGGCCGGGCGCGTCTATTTCAAGGGGTTCGAGCAGTTGCTGGGCTTTTTCCGGGGCCGGGTTTACCAGGGGACCTGGGGGAGCGCCCTCTTCCAGTCCATTTACCAGCCCGCGCCGAGCCTGCTCTGGGCTCTGCCCATGATGCCCGAGTGGTACGTGGTGGTGGCCGCCCTCGCCGTGATTTCGGCCCTGGGCCTCGAATGGCAGCCGCTGCTGGTGGCCGTGCCGTTCCTGGTCGTGGCCGGTGTCCTTCCCGTGCTCCACGCTCTGGCGTGCGCCTTTCGGGTGAGATTCTCCGAGAGGCTCTACAGCCCACGGGAAAGGCTCAAGATGCGGCTGCTCACGGCCGCCATGCACATGTTCCAGCCCCTGGCCCGGCTGGTGGGCCGCATGAGGCTGGGGCTCACCCCGTGGCGCCAGTGCGTGGTCTCCGGCATCGCCATGCCGTGGCCCGTTCCGAGGAGCTTCACCGTGTGGAGCGAGGAGTGGCGCTCACCCATCGACTGGCTCGAGAACCTCGAGCTCGGGTTGAAGGGGCTGCGGGGAGTGGTGAGCCGCGGCGGGGACTATGACCGCTGGGACCTCGAAATGCGCGGGGGACTGCTGGGGTCGGCCCGGCTGCTCATGGCCGTGGAAGAGCACGGGGGCGGAAAGCAGCTGGTGAGGTTCCGGGCCTGGCCCAGGTGCGCGGCGGCGGGATATGTCTTCGCCATCGTTTTCGCGGCCCTGGCCGCCGGCGCGGCCTACGCCCAGGCCTGGGTGGCCTTCGGGGTGCTGAACTTCATCGCCCTCATCACCGTCATGCGGATGTTCGTCGAATGCGGATTGGCCATGGCCGGCATCATCCGGGTGCTGAACCCTGGGAATATCAAGCCGAAGAGCTGATCCTTTCGGGCCACGATCCTCCTGAACGAAGGACCGTGGCCCCGCCCGGCGGCAACTCGCCGCAAGGCTGCTGAACGGCGTCGCGCTGCTTCGAAAATAGTGGATGCCAAACAACCCAAAGCTCCTCCCCGCCCCGGGGAGGAGCTTTTTCTGGTGAAAGCCGCCTCATTCCGATACACGCCCTGTCTTCCTCCAAGGCTCCTCCGAGGCAGTCCGCCCACCCGTTGATTTCGAATATGGGGTGCCCACGGGCTGAGTACAGCTCCACGGTATAAAATGTCCATTTCGTCACTCGTCATGCCGGCATTTCTCAAGCCGGCATCCAGTTCCTTTCCGTGGATTCTAGCTGAAAGACTGCCGGAATGACGACTCGAGCGGTGGAGACTCCATTGTGTTGAGTTGTACTGAGCGCAGCTTGCCCATGTATCATTCGAGTCCGGGGCGAGCACGGGCAGGCTTCGCCTGGCCCGTGGCACCCGCTGATAGGGGCCGTGGACCTTGATTCAACGCCCTTGTTCCCCACTGCGGCGGACTGCACCGCTTCTCCCCTCATCGGCAGGACGGGACAAGCGTGCCCCAGCCCAATGCCGCTTTCGAGTCATGCCTCGCCTTTGGATTCCTTCAATATCATTGAGCCATTAGGGTTTGACGCCTCCGGGGGGGGTGGATGAAGGCTGCTTTCACGATGCGGCCCACGCGGAGACGCTCCTCAGGGATTGCGGCGCCGCCTGGGAGATCCGGAAGGTCTCTTTCGATGATCCGCGGACCCTCCGAGATCTGGCGTCCCATTTCGGCGAATCGTGGTGGCAGGAAGTGATCCTGCTCCTTCTGGCATTGGAGGAGGAGCCTTCCATCTTCACGCCGTTCATACGGGAGGTCGTCCGACTTCCTGCCTTTGCGGCTTCCCGGGACTTGGTGGAGCGTTGCCTGGACGATGCGGCCCGGACTTCGCCTCAAGCTTTTGTGGAGCTTCTGCGGCCCGCCGCCGGTACTACAGCGGCGTCAGGCTGGCGTCGATTCCTGCCCCCTGCGTTTCAGAAGCTCCTCGGACGTCCGCTGGTGGAACCTGATCCGGACCTCTGGGAGCGGCAGCTGGTGGCCTTGAGGGTCCTGGAGCGCCTCGATGAACGGGCGCTTGAGACGCTGCTGCCGCAGCTGGCGGCTCACCCGTCGCCGGACATCCGTCGCTGGGCTGCAGAGCGCGGGGTAAGGAGCCGGCAGGATGTCGTCTATGCTGAACGAGGGGGCTACGAACTGGTGAGGCTCCCGAGCGAGGCGGAGTGGGAGTATGCTTGCCGCGCCGGCACAACCACCCGCTACCACACCGGTGACACCGAAGAGGACCTGGGTCGTGCGGGCTGGTACCAGGGGAACTCTGGTGGTAAGCTGCACCCGGTAGGGGAAATGGAGTCCAACGGTTTCGGGCTCTACGACATGCACGGCAATGTCTGGGAGTGGGTGGAGGACGACTGGAATGGAAGCTATGCCGCGGCTGGCCGTCCGGACGATGGCAGGCCCTGGATCGACGCCCTGAGGGGCTCCTACCGGGTGATGCGCGGCGGCGGCTGGCGCGGGCGCGTCGCCGCGGCCTTCTGCCGGTCGGCGCGCCGCAGCCTCAGCGCGCCCGGCCTCCGCAGCCCCGGCGTTGGCTTCCGCCTCTCCAGGTCCGTTGCCCTTGAGCCCTTGGATTTTGGCCCCGGTTTTTGGCTCCTGGTTTCTGATTCAGGCATTTGGTAATGCAAGCAGAAATGAAGGGGGAACCAGTTCCCTCGTGGGCAAGGGTTCCATCTTGCCCACCGTGGCTGTGAATCCGGGTGTTCTGGTGGGCAACGCTGGCGCTTTTGCCCACCCTGCGAAGGAACCCCGCGGCAGTATTGGTTTTGGATTTTGGCTCTGGATTTCGGCTCTGGTTTTTGTCCCGCGGTGGCCGGTGCGGAGGGAGCCCGGGACGCCGAGGTGCAGCCGGCGGCCCGGAAGCGACCGGAGCGCCGGCGGGGGCTCGCCGGTACCGCCGAGGCGGCTGAATCAGGCCCCACGACCCGCACCCGATGGGGTTCCACGGGCCAAGCGAAGCTTGCCCGTGCCGCTCTCCGGTTCAGAAGACACGGGCGAAGATATGCCTGGCCCGTGGAACCCCACGGGGTCCGGTCAAAGGCGCAAGCTCAGCGGCATTGTCCCGAGAACCCTCCGGGAATGATGGATTTGGCGCCTCCGCATTGATTCCATCACAGGGAGATGATATACATTTCAATTATGTGTATCCAGGACGAAGGGATTCCAGGAGGGAGTCATCATGCGGGTATCAAAATGGGGCAACAGTCTGGCCGTTCGTTTGCCGGCCTCCGTGGTTGAAGCGCTGAAGCTGCGCGAAGGCGACGAGATCGAGGTGGTGATCACGGACGAACGGGTCTTTCAGATCAGGGCAAAACCCGGGTCCGAAGCGGTCTATGCGCGGCTGCGGGAGTTCCGGGGGAAGCTGCCGGCTGATTTCAAATTCGACCGTGACGATGCCCATGCCCGGTCCTGAAGTGTTCATCGACACCAATGTCCTCCTCTACCTCCTGTCGGCTGACCATGACAAGGCGGATCGAGCCGAGGCGGTTCTGCGGGCGCGAGGGGTCACAGGTGTGCAGGTGTTGAACGAGCTGGCCAATGTGGCGCTGCGCAAGCTCGCGATGCCATGGGAGGAAATCCATGAGTTTCTGTCCCTCATCCGATCGGTATGTCCGATCGTCCCGCTGACCATCGAAACACACGACAGGGGCAGGCTTGTCGCCGAGCGCTACAACCTGAGCGTTTACGATGCCATGATTGTGGCCGCCGCCCTTCTCGCGGGATGCAAGACCTTATACTCCGAGGATATGCAAGAGGGACTGCTGATCGACCAACAGCTGCGCATCTGCAATCCCTTTGCCCCTGATGCATCATCCCCATTTCGAGACTTGGGCAGTTGAAACCTTTGTGGCGGGTTCCTCATGGGTGCAGCGAGACGACAGGGGCAGCCTCCTGAGCGAGCCCTGAATCAGAAGGCCTGGCCGATGCTGACGTAGACCTGGAACCAGTCGTCGATTTCGTCCCGCTTCTGGAGGGGCACCGCCACGTCGAGACGCAGGGGGCCGATGGGCGTGTGGTATCGCAGGCCGAGTCCCGCCCCCCAGAGCACGTCCTCGCCGAAATCGGGAGTGCTGGATTCGAAGGCGCTCCCCCCGTCAAGAAATGCCACCAGCCCGATATCCCGCGTGACGCGATAGCGCATCTCCGCGTTGATTTCAAGGAGGGACCGGCCGCCGATGGGGTCCTTGTCGTCGGCGAGGGGGCCCAGGGTCTGGTACGGGTAGCCGCGAACGGAGCCGCCCCCGCCCGCGTAGAAGCGGAGATCCGCCGGTACGGCGCTGCGCTCGGCCCCCGCGATGGATCCCAGGCCGGCCCGGGCCGCAAAGACGACGAGGGGCCTTTCCATGAGCCTGAAATAGTGGCTGTAGCTCGCACTGCCCCTGACGAAGGTCGACGCGGTTCCGAGGGTGTCCCAGTAGGGTGCCAGATGCAGTGTGAGACGCCCGCCCCTCGTGGGGTCCAGCAGATCGTCGCTGCGATCCCAGACCAAACCGGACTGCAGGAAGAGGAGGGCGAATTCATCGGTTTCTTCCAGCTGCTCCACCCTGGACCATCGAAAGCCCGGTCCGACGCTCCACTTGAAGGCCCTGACCGCTGTTCGCTCGACGGTGATTGCCGAGTCCAGGTAGCGGCTGTTGTAGGCGTCCGTATCCTCGCTGGCCAGCTTCGAGGCCAGCCTCAGGGTCTGCCTGGGGGTGAGAAAGTCGGGCTTCTCGAAGGATGCGTCGAAGGCGGTGGTGAGCGTCGAGCCCGTGATGCTCAGCTGCAGCTTCTCACCGTGGTGGAGCAAATTCCGATGCTCCCAGCTGAACCGGCCGCCGGGGCCTTCGTCGGTCTTGTAGCTGGCCCCCAGCTTGATGCTTCGGTGCTTGCGCTCGCCCACGTCCAGGGAGAGGGGCAGGCGGCCTTCCTCGTCGAGGTCCTCGTCCGGGGTGATTTGAACCAGGGAGAAGAGCTCGCTCCGGGCCAGCTCCTTCCTGGTCTCGGCGATGAGGTCCGCGTTCCAGGGCTCCCCTTCCTTCCAGTGGAGCCGGTTTCGAACGGTCCTCTCGCTGACGGTCTTGAGACCCGTGACGGCGGTGGAGCCGAATTTCGCCGGCGGGCCGGGGTCCAGGTGGAAGGTCACCCGGACGGTGCGGTCTCGATGGTCGACCACGACCCGGCGGTCCTCGACCCTGGCGAAGGGCCTGGCGTGGCGATGGAAGGCCCGGATCAGCCCCCTCTCGGCGTCGAGGATGGCCCGGGCGCGGGCTGGATCGCCCTTGCGCAGCCCGAGGTCGTCGGGGGGCGGGAGCTTCCTCAGAATGGCGCGGTCGGTTTCCGCGGCCGTCCATTGGACGGATTCGATCTTGAAGACCTCTCCGGGATCGATGCGGAAGATGAC
This sequence comes from Syntrophobacteraceae bacterium, assembly GCA_025454175.1. Lineage (GTDB taxonomy): Bacteria > Desulfobacterota > Syntrophobacteria > Syntrophobacterales > Syntrophobacteraceae > JALOOX01. The sequence continues at coordinate 18,389 of JALOOX010000052.1, forward strand.
GACGGGGACGTCCTCCTTTTCGTCGATGTCCAGGGAGACTTCCGCGCCGTAATAACCGGCCGAGCGCAGAACCTTCAGAAACTGCTCCAGGTCCTCCTCGGCCCGGCGGCGCAGCAGGCCCGTCGTGGCCGGAGGCCTGTCCTTCCACTTGAGGCTGTCCGAGACGGACTGGAGGTCCTGCAGGATGGACTTCTCCGCGTTTCCCTCCCACCGAACCTCGTAGGCCGGGACCTCCGTCGCGAACAGCAAGGCGGCGCACAGGACGGGAAGCAACAGGGCGGCCCCTGGCGGGATCAGTCGCAGTCGGTGGTCTCCGGCGCCCCGCGGCGGCATCATTCCGTTCCCCGATGAAGTTGTGGCCTCGAGATCCTTCGGCTGTGACGGCGGTTCAAACACGCACGACAATAGACAACACAATGCCCCGCGTGTCAAACGACTGATGACGTCGCCCTGCGCGGCACCGTCGAGAGGAGGCCAGAATTTTTGGAGCAAGTTTTTCGCCCCTTCCGGATTCGGGTGCCATGGGCCAGGCGAAGGCTGCCGGCGGCTCGGCCATATCCCATGGGCAAGCTCGGCCTGACCCGTGCCCCTGTAAGAAAATCCATTACAATGGTGCAAGGTATTCCTGACATCAAAATCAGAACCCGTCGGATATTCCTCCTTTCCCCAATCCCGTATAAGCGTTTCGACGTGAAGTCTTCATCAGGCGAGAGGGTCGGCACGGCCGGCGGCCCGGCGGCGATGCCGGAATGGGGCCCGGGAGCGGCGCCCCGCCCGGGAAGGGCAGACCAGGACACCGGAGGCAACCATGAAAATACACGAATACCAGGCCAAGGAGCTTTTCAGGACATTCGGGATCCCGGTTCCCCGCGGCAGCGCGGTCTTCAGCGCATCCGAGGGGCGCGCCGCGGCGGAGGGGCTCGGCACCCTGCCGGTGGTCGTCAAGGCCCAGATCCATGCGGGAGGGCGCGGCAAGGGCGGCGGCGTCAAGCTGGCCCATTCCCTGGACGAGGCCGAGAAGCTGGCTTCGGAGATGCTCGGCATGACCCTGGTCACCCACCAGACGGGTCCCCAGGGCAGGGTCGTGAAGAAGCTCCTCGTCGAGGAGGGCCTGAACATCGCCAGGGAGCTCTACCTCGGCATCGTGCCCGACCGGGCCACGGCGAGCCTGGTGGTCATGGCCAGCGAGGCGGGCGGCATGGACATCGAGGAGGTGGCCGCCAGGACCCCCGAGAAGATCATCAAGCAGCGCATCAGGCCCATGGAAGGCCTTCAGCCCTTCAACGCCAGGGCGCTGGCCTACGAGCTGAACCTCGAGCCCGAGGTGCTCAAGCAGTTCGTGGGCCTGGTCGCAAAGCTCTGCGACTTCTTCATCCGCCGCGACTGCTCGCTCCTCGAGATCAACCCCCTGGTCATCACGGGCGACAAGCAGCTCATCGCCCTGGACGCCAAGATCAATTTCGACGACAACGCCCTCTTCCGGCACAAGGATCTCCTGGCCTACCGCGACCTGGACGAGGAGGATCCCCTGGAGGTGGAGGCGTCCCGGTACAATCTCAACTACATCAAGCTGGACGGCAACATCGGCAACATGGTGAACGGCGCCGGGCTTGCCATGGCCACCATGGACATCATCAAGCTGGCGGGGGCCGAGCCGGCCAACTTCCTGGACGTGGGGGGCGGGGCCAGCGCTGAGATGGTGGAAAACGGCTTCCGGATCATCCTGAGCGACCAGAACGTCAAAGGGGTGCTCATCAACATCTTCGGCGGCATTTTGCGCTGCGACGTCCTGGCCAGCGGCGTGGTGGAGGCGGCCAAAAAGGTGGGGATAAAGGTCCCGGTGGTCATCCGCATGGAGGGCACCAACGTCGATGAAGGGCGCCGCATCCTCAAGGAGTCGGGACTGAACCTTTTTGTGGCCAGGGATGTCTGGGACGCCGCGGGCAAGGTTGCCGAGATCGCGGGAGCGAGAGCGTAGGGAATGGGTCGGGGATGAACGCCCGTTTCTCACCACCAAGAGCACGAAGGACACAAAGGATTGCTCTTCGTGGTGAAAGCAGAAGGGAAACAGTGCCATCCGCACAGGTGGTAGCGAGGAGCTCCTGATGAGCATTTTTGTTGGTGATCACACGAGGTTGGTGGTTCAGGGCATCACGGGCCGCGAAGGCCAGTTCCACACGCGGCAGTGCGCGGCCTACGGGACCCGGGTCGTTGCCGGTGTCACGCCGGGCAAGGGCGGGCAGAAGGTGGACGACATCCCGGTCTTCAACACGGTTTCGCAGGCCAGGCGGGAAGCCGGCGCCAACACTTCCATGATCTTCGTGCCGCCGGCCTTCGCCGCCGACGCCATCATGGAGTCGGCCGACGCGGGAATGGAGGTCATCGTCTGCATCACCGAGGGCATTCCGGTGCTGGACATGATGAAAGCCTTCCATTTTCTGAAGGGGACCGGTGCGCGGCTCATCGGGCCCAACTGCCCGGGGATCATCTCGCCGGGCAAGTGCAAGGTGGGCATCATGCCGGCTCCCATCCACAAGCCGGGCAGCGTGGGCGTGGTCTCGCGGAGCGGGACCCTCACCTACGAGGTGGTGGATCAGCTGACCAAGAACGGCATCGGCCAGTCCACCTGCATCGGCATCGGCGGGGACCCCATCATCGGGACCAATTTCATCGATGCGCTCACCGCCTTCCAGGCGGACCCCGAAACCCGGGCCATCGTCATGGTGGGGGAGATCGGGGGCTCGGCCGAGGAGGATGCGTCGGCATTCATCCGTGAGCACGTGACCAAACCGGTGGTGGGCTTCATCGCGGGGCTCACGGCGCCCCCGGGACGCCGGATGGGGCACGCCGGCGCCATCATCAGCGGCAGCAGTGGCACGGCCCAGGCCAAGATCGAAGCCATGGAGGCGGCAGGAATCACGGTGGTCCGAAATCTGGGCCAGATCGGCGAGACCACCAAAAATATCCCGGGTGCTTAGACCTCAAGATCGATGAGACTCGGAGTCCGTGGAGTTGGACTGTTTTGGATCCATCACGTTTGACACTCAAAGAGAAAGGAGTGCGGGTATGTCACTGAAGCGGAAAAAGATCACGGTGGTCGGGGGTGGATTCGTTGGAGCGACGTGCGCCCATTGGGTCGCGGCCAAGGAGCTGGCCGACGTCGTCCTGGTGGACATCATCGAGGGGATGCCCCAGGGCAAGGGGCTCGATCTGCTGGAGGCCGGCCCCGTGGAGGGCTTCGATGTCGACGTCATCGGGACCAATGACTACGCCGACACGGCCAACTCGGACCTGGTCATCATCACGGCGGGGATCGCCCGCAAGCCCGGCATGAGCCGCGACGACCTCATCGGCATCAACACGGGCATCGTGAAGGACGTCACCGCCAACATCGTCAAGCATTCCCCCAACGCCTTTCTCATCGTGGTCTCCAACCCCCTGGACGCCATGGTCTACGTGGCTCACCAGGTGAGCGGCCTGCCCACGAACCGGATCGTCGGCATGGCGGGTGTGCTCGACTCGGCCCGCTTCCGCACCTTCATCGCCATGGAGCTCGGGGTTTCCGTCAAGGACATCCAGGCCTTCGTTCTGGGGGGACACGGCGACACCATGGTTCCCCTGCCGCGCTACACAACGGTCTCCGGCATTCCCATCCCCGACCTCATGTCGGCCGAGCGCATCGAGGCCCTGGTGGATCGCACGCGCAAGGGCGGCGGCGAGATCGTGAACCTCCTCAAGACGGGCAGTGCCTTTTTTGCACCGTCCGCCTCCGCCGTCCAGATGGCTGAAGCCATCCTCAAGGACCAGAAGCGGATCCTGCCCTGCGCCGCCTACTGCGACAAGGAGTACGGCGTGGGCGGATACTTCGTGGGGGTCCCGGTGCTCCTGGGCGCCGCCGGCGTCGAGAAGGTCGTAGAGATCCAGATGACCCCGGAGGAGAAAGCGGCGTTCGACAGGTCGGTGCAGGCCGTGCGGGACCTGGTGAAAGAGCTCAAAATCTGAGGACCCACAAGGGGCCGGAAGGCTGGGTCCCGGGAGACTGTCCGAGAGCGCTGACATTTCGAACGGAGCGCGGCTAAGAGAGAAACCTCGAAAGATCGCGGTTCCTCGATGAGCGAGAGCTCTCGCTTTCACTCGAAATGACATTTCCCGGACAAGCTCCACGCGCCTTCCGCCCTGGCGCCCCGGGGGCGGCTCAAGCCGGCTCCCGGGCGAGAAAGGAGCTTCAACCATGGCGATCAAGGTCATTATCGAACGCAAGGCCATTCCGGGCAACGATCTGGAATTGAACCGCGTGCTCATGGAGCTGCGGTCCAGGGCCATGAAGGTGAAGGGCTACATTTCCGGCGAGACCCTGCGTGAACTGGACGAGCCCAACACGTGCATCGTCATTTCCACATGGAACAGCCTCGAGGAATGGAAGACATGGGAAGCCGATGCCGACCGCATTGAGCTTCAGAAGAAGATCGACGCTCTCCTGAGGGCCCCCTCCAGGCACCGGGTGTTCGTCTACTATTAAAAGGGAGGGAATCGATGGGAGTTGTAGCGGACAAGATTGCAGCATTCAAGCAGAAGGAAGCCAAGCTCAGGGAGATGGGCGGGGCCAAGGCGGTGGCGGCCCAGCACGAGCGAGGGAAGATGAGCGCCCGCGAGCGGTTGGACCATTTCTTCGATCCCGGGACTTTCCGGGAGCTCGATATTTTCGTGAAGCACCGGGGCACGCTCTTTGGCCTCGACAAGCTGGACATCGCCGCCGACGGCGTCATCACCGGTTACGGGAAGGTGAACGGCCGCGACGTGCTCGCCTACTCCCAGGATTTCACGGCCCGGGCCGGGACCCTCGGGGAAATGCACTCCAAGAAGATCTGCAAGGTCATGGACCTGGCCCTCAAGACCGGAAAGCCCCTGGTGGGGTTCAACGATTCGGGCGGGGCGCGGATCCAGGAGGGGGTTGACGCCCTTTCGGGCTACGGCCAGATCTTCTATCGCAATGCCATCTCATCGGGAGTCATTCCGCAGATCTCGGCCATCATGGGTCCCTGCGCAGGCGGTGCCGTCTATTCGCCGGCCATGACGGACTTCGTCTTCATGGTCAAGAACACGAGCTACATGTTCATCACCGGCCCGGACGTCATCAAGTCGGTGCTGGGAGAGGTGGTCACCCAGGAGGAGCTGGGGGGCGCCATGACCCACGCCTCCAAGAGCGGCGTCGCCCATTTCGCCAGCGAGAGCGAAGTCGACTGCATCGAGGAAATCAAGCGGCTTCTGAGCTTCCTCCCCGACAACAACATGGAGGATCCTCCGTTGATTCCCAACGGCGACCCGGTCCATCGCACGGACCCCGCCCTGGATTCCATCATCCCCGACAATCCCATGGGCGCCTATGACATGAAGGACGTCATTCGCTCCATCGTGGACCAGGGCGATTTCTACGAAGTCCATGAAAACTATGCCCAGAACATGCTGACGGGATTCGGGCGGCTCAATGGCCGGTCCGTCGGCATCATCGCCAACCAGCCCAAGGTGCTGGCCGGGTGCCTCGACATCGACTCCTCCGACAAGGCCACCCGATTCATCCGGTTTTGCGATTCATTCAACATTCCCATCCTGACCCTGCCGGACGTGCCGGGCTACCTGCCGGGCAGGCAGCAGGAGCACGCCGGCATCATTCGCCATGGCGCAAAGCTGCTCTGGTGCTACTCCGAGGCCACGGTCCCCAAGATCACCCTCATCGTGCGCAAGGACTACGGCGGGTCCTATCTCGCCATGTGCTCGAGGGATCTGGGCGCGGACCTGGTGCTGGCCTGGCCCACGGCCGAAATCGCCGTCATGGGCGCCGAAGGGGCCGCCAACATCATTTTCCGCAAGGAGATCCAGGAAGCCGAGGACCCGAAGGCCAAACGGCAGGAGAAGATCGACGAGTATCGAAACCTGCTCTACAACCCGTACATCGCCGCCTCGCGGGGCTACATCGACGGGGTCATCCTGCCGAGCGAGACGCGGCCGCGGCTCATCGAGGCCCTCGAGGTGCTGTGCACCAAGCGGGAGGCGCTTCCGGCCAAAAAGCACGGGAACATTCCACTGTAGATGAATCGCATGCCGGGGAGAAGACGCGCTTTTCGCACAGAGAGGCGAAGACGCGGCGCATGAACCCCGAGGAAGGATAGAAAGGCCTGGTCATGACTGTGAACCGAAAGATCATTGCAGCCGTTGCGGCGGCGGTGGGGGAATTCCTGCAGGCCGAGCCATTCGTGGCTGTGCCGGTGGCCGCCGAGAGCCGGGCGCCGTCCCCGCCTCCCCAGGGCTACAGTCCATGGGCCATCTCGGGGCGCCAGTCCATGATGGACATGCGCCGCTTCCTGCAATTGCGGCTGGCCCGGTAATAACGGGGGTCTGGGACGACCGGGGGACCCTCCCTCGAAGCCCGCGACCACAAAACGGCAACCAGAAACCAGAAACCAGAAAATAGAAACTAGAAACTAGAAACCAGTTTTCCACATATCGAGGAGATGAACGATGGCAGATGAACACGGCACGCTCGTTGCCAGGCTCTTTGAAGAGAAGACTCCCGTGACCAATCCGGTCAAGATCCAGGATCTGACCTTTCGCGACGGGCATCAGTCCCTTTTCGCCACCCGCGGCCGCACCGAGGATTTTCTTCCCATCGCCGAGCAGATGGACGAGGTGGGCTTCTACTCCATGGAAGTCTGGGGCGGGGCCACCTTCGACACCATGCACCGGTTTCTGGCCGAAGATCCGTGGGAGCGCATCCGGACCATGAAGAAGTACATCAAGAAGACTCCCTTCTCGATGCTGCTCCGGGCCCAGAACCTGGTGGGCTACCGCAACTATGCCGACGACCTGGCGGAAGCCTTCGTCGAGCGCTCATGTGCCAACGGCATCGACATTTTCCGGACGTTCGACGCTCTGAACGATTATCGCAACTTCGAGACCGTCGTCCCCATCATCAAGAAGAACGGCAAGCACTTCCAGGGCTGCATCTGCTATTCGCTCACCCAGTCGCGTCTGGGTGGCGACGTGTACAACCTGGACTACTTCGTCAACAAGGCCAAGGCCCTCGAGGACATGGGCGCCGACACCATCTGCATCAAGGACATGGCCGGCCTCATCGCCCCCTACGACGCCTACATCCTGGTGAAGAAGCTCAAGGAGACCGTCAAGGCCCCCATTCATCTTCACAGCCACTTCACTTCGGGCATGGCCGACATGTCGCTCCTCAAGGCCATCGAGGCCGGCGTCGACATCGTGGACACCTGCCTCATCCCGTGGGCCTACCGCACGTCGCACCCCGCCGTGGAGCCCCTGGTGGTGGCTCTCCAGGGAACGAACCGCGACACGGGTCTGGACATCAAGCTGCTCGCCAGGTGCAGCGCCCACATGGAGAAGATCTCGGCCAAGTACAAGCATCTGCTGGACGACCGCATGTCCATCGTGGACATCAACGTGCTCCTGCACCAGACCCCCGGCGGCATGCTCTCCAACCTGGTCAACCAGCTCCGCGAGATGGATGCCCTCGACAAGATCGATGAAGTCTTCCGGCAGCTCCCCATCGTCCGGAAGGAGCTCGGGCAGGTGCCCCTGGTGACTCCGACCAGCCAGATTGTCGGCATCCAGACCGTGAACAACGTCCTTTTTGACACGCCCAACGAGCGCTACAAGATGATCACGGCCCAGGTGAAGGACCTGTGCTACGGCCTTTATGGAAAGACCGCCATCCCCATCGACCCGGAAGTCCAGAAGAAGGCCCTCAAGGGCTATCCGCGCGGCGAGACCCCCATCACGGTGCGGCCGGCGGACGTGCTGGAGCCCGAGCTGGACAAGGCCCGGAAAGACGTGGAAGGGCTGGCCAGGGACCTGGACGACGTCATCACCTACGCCCTCTATCCCACCACGGGGAAGCGTTTCCTCAAGTGGAAGTACGGCCTCGAGGAGATTCCCGCCGACGTCAAGGCCAAGACCTTCGACGACGTGAAGGCCGAGGAGGATCTGGTCAAGAAGGCCAAGGCCGGGCTTCTGGTTGAAAAATGCGTCAAGGAGGCCCCCGACAAGGGACCGGGCTCGCGCACCTTCAACGTCTTCGTGGACGGAGAGTTCTTCACGGTGGACGTGGAGCAGGTGGGCGGGGCTCCGGCCATCACGGCCATCACGCCCATGGCGGCCCCCGTGGCTGTCGCCGCTCCCGTCGCCGCACCTCAGCCCGCGGCTGCCGCCCCCGTGGTGCCTCCTCCTCCTCCGAAGCCCGCCGCCCCATCGGTTGCACCGGCTGCGGCTGCCGCCCCCGCCGCCGCTCCAAAAGCCGCCGCTCCCGTTGCCGGCGGCTCCACCATCGAGGCTCCCATGCCGGGCATGATCATCCGCTACGAAGTGAGCGTCGGGGCGTCGGTCAAGGAAGGCGACGTGGTGCTGATCCTCGAGGCCATGAAGATGGAGAACTCCATCACCAGCCCGACATCGGGCACCGTGAAGCAGATCAATTTCAAGGACGGCGACTCCGTTCAGAAGGGCGATGTCCTGGCGGTGATCGGTTGATGCGAGGCCGGTGAATCGCTGAAGGGGCGGGCCCCGGAACGGCCCGCCCCATTGGCCCCAACAGGATGGAAATGCATCCATCCCTTGGATGAAACGAGGAAAGCCATGCCGATCGAGATATCCGAGAAGACGGTGAAGAGCGAATTCATCGAGAAGGTGATGCAGCTGAGCGGTCAGAACATCCAGGA
>JALOOX010000053.1 GCA_025454175.1 Syntrophobacteraceae bacterium
TGATAAACATCCTGCCACATCTGAGGGTCTGCCAGCGTGGTCATCGCCTTGTAGAAATCGCGGCCTTAGAGCGCGAGCGCTACCTGACGCATTTCCGGTTCCGTCAGACCCAGAGCAAGGCCGCCTCGCAACGCGGTTACCGTGAAGGGGCGGCTTGTCGGATCAGCGACAATTGCCTGCACCTCAGATAGGTTGTAATGAGGCTTGCGCTTCTCCATGGCTCAAAAAGTAATCAATTCGATAAGATTAATCAATTCGATATCTATCTACTTCCAGGAAACGCAATGACACAGAATCCCAACGTACCGATAACCGTCGGCGCGAGGGGTGCACGGACTCACTTTTTGTGCAGTGAATCAAGAGACAGCCCACCGGGTGGGGTTTCAGCCGGCACGGGGCGCGGCCAGGGAGGGGCGTGATCCCGGCATGGACAGGGTGATGGTGCAGCCGGGGCCATCGTTGTTCGCAGCCGAGACTCTCCCGCCCATGGCCTCCACGAAGCGCTTCACGAGGGCGAGGCCGATTCCCGTTCCCTTGGTGGTGCGGGTGAGCTGGTTGTCCACGCGATAGAAGTCGTCGAAGATCTTCTTCAAGGCATGGCGGGGGATGCCGGGACCGGTGTCGGAAACCCGGATCACCACCCGGTCGCCCTCGGCTCGCACGCGCACCGCGATCTCCCGCCGCTCCGCCTGCCTGCCGAATTTGACACCGTTTTCAATCAGGTTCATGAGCACCTGCACCATGACCTCCCGGTCATAGCGGAAGGGGCGCTCCAGGAGGTTCTCGACGCTGAGGGTGAACCCTTCCTGCCGGAGCCACTCCTGCATGGCGTCCCGCACCTCGGCGAAGACCTCGTCCAGGGTTCCTTCGCGAAGATCGAGCCGGCGCTGCCGATTTTCCAGCTTCGAGAATTCCAGCACGTTGTTGATGAGCCGGGAGAGCCGGGCGCTCTCGGACTCCAGGATGCGATAGTATTCCATCTCCCGCTCGGGATCGGAGGCGGCGATGCCCTGCTCCAGCATCTCGATGTACAACCGGATGTTGGTGAGGGGAGTCTTGAGCTCGTGGGTGACCGATGACACAAAACCGCTTCGGCGCTCCGAAAGATCCGTCACCACGCGGGCGCTCTGGTAGATGGCGAGAAGCCCCAGCAGGATCACCGCACCCAGCACGACGACCATGGCGTTCAGCGTCGTGCGCCCGGGCGAGGGCGGGATGGCCTCGCAAGCCAGGTTGGCCCGTATGAAGGCAAAGGGACGGGGAAAGCTCCGGTCCAGAGCGAAGCGCGGGCGCTCGATCTCCCGCCCTTCCAGGATGCGCGCCGTCTCGCGGCCCCCGCTCACGGCGGTCAGGGTGAGGGTCGCGAACCGGGCCAGGGGCTGGCCGCTGAAATGCTTCTCCTTGAGCTCCCTGAGGAGCCCCTCCACCTGGATCACCATCCCCTGCCGATAGACTTCGTTTCCGATGACGATGCGGCGAAACACGAAAACCTGGCCGCCATCGATGGGGACGGACTGGAGCGGTTCCACTTCGACCCGGAGTCCATCCTCGGCGGCGGCCGCCTCGAAGTCCCGGGGCGGGAGCGGGCGAACCTGGAGCGCCGAATCCCGGACCGGGGCCGATGAGGCGGCCACCCTGCAGGCATCGCTGACACCCGCTTCCTCCGAGAGATCCGGGCGGGCTCCGGCCGGCGCACCGGCCGCGCCGCCGGACCTGCTTTCCAGGGCTTCCCGGGGCATGGCTGCCTGCTCGCCCGGCACGGGCATTCCCCTGGCTCCAGCGTCCGAGCCGGTCCTGTCGGCCGGCGCCGCCTTGCTCCGCACCCCGCCGGCGTCCTTCCGCTCCTCCCTCTGGGCCAGGCTCATGGCCTGCCGGGGGGAGATCTGCTCCACCCGTTTCTCGGCCTGCCCCAGGTGAGCCTTCTGTTCGGACGGCGGGGGAATGTTCAGATACTTCTCGGCAAATCCCCTCCCATCCGTCTTGCCGGCCGGTGCGTCCTTTCCCCCCTCTTGGGCTTTCTTATCGACCCTGGCCGGCGCCTCCCGATCCTGGCGTTCGTGCCGCAAGGTCCGCCGCGAGCTGAAGACCCGGCTCACCTCCTCGAGACGGCTCAAGAGGGTGGCCTGGTCCCGCGAAACCCCGAATCCGTCCTCGGAGAGAGGCGTGGTGAAGGAGCCGTCGGGGTTGTTCTGGAAATACCCCAGGATGTACGGCTCGGCCGGAGCGCGGGCCAGCGGTGAGGGGGCCCCTCCGCCTCGATGGCTGCCCGCGGCGGGCGGCGAGGGCTGGTAGTCGTCGACGGGGCGGCGCTCCTCCCGCTGCACCAGCGCGGCCAGCTCCTCCTCCATCCGGTCGAACAGGGTGTCGGCGAAAAAGCGCAGCTCCGCCGTCTCCTCCTGCTCGAGGCTCACGTGGGTCCGGTGGACCAGGACCCCCAGCGGCACCGTGAGGGCCGCGACGAAGACCAGGATGAGCGCTCGCAGCCGCTTCATGAAACAGTCTCCAGCCGGTACCCCTCGCCCCGCACCGTCGGAAGCAGGATAACATCGGGGTTCAGACCGTTGATCTTCCTGCGGAGCTTCAGGATGTGGATATCGACGGTGCGGGTTTCGATGTCGGGGTCCGCGTAGTCCCACACCTCCTTGAGAAGCTCCTTCTTGGACACGATGCGGTCGCGGTGGCGATGCAGGTAAACGACGATGTCCATCTCGCGGCGGGTGAGCTCGGCACTCCGGCCTTCACAGGATGCCAGGAGCTTTGGGCCGTCGAAGAGCACGCCTCCCACAGTGACCCGCTCATCGCCCACGGACTTCCCGGCGCGCCGGAGCACCGCCTCCACCCGCACCATGAGCTCCCTCAGCGAGAAAGGCTTGCTCACGTAGTCGTCCGCTCCCGCCTTGAAGCCCTCCACGATGTCCCCTTCGCTCCCCCTGGCCGTGAGCATGATGACGGCCCGGCCGGGCTTCGCCCGCCGTATCTCCCGGCAGATGGAGAGACCGTCCAGGCTCGGGAGCATGATATCGAGGAGGATGAGGTCATGGTCACCCTCGAGGGATCGCTTCAGCCCCTCGGCCCCGTCATCGACTCCTTCCGCCGCATAGCCGTGGAACACGAAGACGTCGAGCAGCCCGTGGAGAATGGCCGGATCGTCCTCGACCACGAGGATGGAGGTCCTGGATTTTCGGTTGGATGCCGCCATGGCCTGGAAAGCTACCTCCTTGAGCGTTTTGGATGGATCCTGGCTGCCGTCCTGCCGGGAGTATAGCAGGCAATCGGAAGCGCCAAGGCAAAACTTACGCAAAAATTCGCCCTGCCCGCATTTGCATTTCTTTGAATTGTCATTTGATTTCGAGCCCTTGATACTCAGCACCGTGACACGGCACAGTCGCTGTTCCCCATCCAGAAGGAGGCAGATCATGAGACGAAGCACTCGCAGGACCCTGGTGCTGGTGGGAGGGCTCATCGCCCTCACGTGTTGGGCCATGGCGCATTCAGACAATGGGGGAAGGCCGCCGGCCGGAACGGAGCCCGCACCGGCTGCGCCGCGCCCAGCCCAGGCGGGTGTCGTGAGTCTTGCGGCCCACCTGGTCCAGGAGAAAATCCACGTGGGCGGCGATGGAACCGTGACCGTGGCCCTGACGCTCGGTGCCGCCGAAATGGCCCGAAAGGACGGGGAAAGCCGCCGCCCCCTGGACATGGTGGTGGTCCTCGACCGCAGCGGCTCCATGGCCGAGGCGGGCAAGATCACCCACGCCACCGAGGCGATCCTGGGGCTCCTCTCACGCCTTACGGAGGTGGACCGGTTCGCCCTGGTCTCCTACTCGGACCAGGTGCAAAGGCACGGGGGGCTCCTCCCCATGACAGCGGCCAACCGGGCCATGATGGAGGAAATGGTCCGCTCCATCCGGCCCGACGGCTCGACCAATCTCGGGGCGGGTCTCCAGGAAGGGATTCAGCTGCTCACACATGCCGACCGGGGCGGGCGCATATCCCGCGTGATCCTCATTTCGGACGGGCTGGCCAACCGGGGCGTCACGGATCCTTCGGCCCTGGGGAGCATGGCGTCGGCTGCTACCGATCGGGGCTTCGCCGTCAGCACCATCGGGGTGGGGCTCGACTTCAACGAGCTTCTCATGACCACCATCGCGGACAAGGGGTCGGGCAACTATCACTTCATGGAAAGCGCGGCGGCCTTCGCCCAGGTGTTTGAAGCGGAGCTCCGAAGCTCCAGGACCGTGGTGGCCTCCGCAGTCGAGGTTCACGTGCCCCTGGCCCCCGGCATCGCCCTCGTGCATGCGGCGGGGTACCCCATCGAAGTCAGGGACGGGGCCGCCGTCTTCCGCCCCGGTGACCTCCTGGCCGGGCAGTCCCGCAAGCTCTTCCTCACCCTGCGCGTCCCCACGAGCGACGAAAAGATCTGGGACATCGGCGCACCGAGCGTGCATTACCGGGCCGGCGACCAGCCCTGCAGCGCATCTCTCCCGGCGCCCCTGCGCGTGGCGTGTGTGCGCGATGCGAGCGATGCCCTGGCCTCCATCAACAAAGCGGAGTGGGAGCAGAAAGTCATCCGGGAGGATTTCAGCCGTCTGCGCGAGGATGTCGCCGCGGCGGTCAAGGGAGGCAGGCGCGACGAGGCCATGAGGCGGATCGACGCGTACGCCGCCACCCAGCAGGCGGTCAACGCGGCGGTCGGGTCCGAAGTGGTGAGCGGCAACCTGGAAAAGGACCTGGGGGCGCTCCGTCGGACCGTGGAGGATTCCTTTGCGGGCCCGCCGGCGGAGGCGGCCAGGAAGCAGAAGGTCAACTCCAAGAGCCTGCAGTATGAAGGATACCAGCAAAGAAGATCCAGGAAGTGAAGCCGAACATCGGAATCATTGAGAGAAAGCCTCATGGCAAGGTGGCGCGTCCATGCTGCCACCGCACCCTGGGGCTTGGAAGAGCTCTTTAGAGCGGCCACTGGCGCAATTCCCGAGCCACTTTGAGACCAAACCGCTCTACTCTTGGTGCAGCCGGCCGTTCGCTCTTGTACAGCGAGAGCATTCGCATCCTGCACTGAGGCGCGCAGGTGCCGACGATCGCGGTCTTCAAAACTCGCTTAACCGGCTGTCGCAATATAAACCGATCCACCCACCATGGCGCCCCAAGGGACGTGACAGCCAACATATGGCGCAGATTCGACAGGCGGGGCTTGATAGGGCCGTATTCCTCCGCATGATCATATGCGAAGCCTGGCGCCCACACCCGGTCAAACCAGCCTTTGAGAATGGCGGGAAACCCGAACCACCACGTGGGGAAGACCAGCACCATGGCTTCCGCGGCCAGCAATCGTTCCACCTGGGGCATTACCTGCTGTGTCCAATACGGACCAGCATAATAACTGCGCCGTTCCGCCTCCGTTAAGGAGGCACCGAAGTCCTGGGCGTACAGATCTTCTACTTCAACCCTGTGGCCGACAGCCTGAAGCACACTGATGGCCAGCTCCGTGAGGGACGAACATAGACTTTCTGAAAGTGGATGCGCTTTTACAATCAGACACTTCATCAGATGCAGACCCTTCTTCCTTCAAGTCAAAGGGATTGATTCAACAGCTTTGGAGGGGGAGCGCGGAGATCCGGTCTTTGCTCACCCTGATCCTCTCCCCGAGGGAAAGGGAACAACTGCAAGCCCTCGTGCCGCCTCGAATCTTCGTTGTGAACACCAGGGGCGCCATGTGCTTGTCCGGGCAGCAGACCCTGTTTCAGAGGTCCCCGCTGTCGAAGGGAGGGTTCTTGAGGAGCGTGATGCGGCCCTTGGCCTGCTCGATGTACCCTCGGGCCGCCAGGTCCTTCATGATCCGGCTCACCATCTCCCGCGAAGCCCCGACGGCGTATGCGATGTCCTGGTGAGTCACCCTTCTTTCGACCGGAAGGTCCTCATCCTGGGTTTCGGTCAGGAACCGCGCCACTCGTCCGTACACATCCGTGAAGGCGAGCTCCTCGATCCTGCGGGTTGCTCTCCTGAGCTTGCGGACCAGGTCGCGGATGAGGACCCAGATGAGGGAAGGGTGCTCGTTGCAGAGGTTGTGGAACCCTGCCCTGGAGAGCACCAGGCATTTGCAGGGCTCCCTGGTCATGATGGTTGCGGACCGCGTGTCCCCGTTCAGGCAGCTCATCTCGCCGAAGTAGTCCCCGGGGACCAGCGTGCCGAGCACGATCTGACGCCCGTCCTCATGGACGATGAGGGCCTGGAGGCTGCCCGAGAGCACCACGTAGAAGGCGTCGCTTTCGTCACCCTGGTGGACGATGATGGCGTTTTTCGGGTAGGCCCTGGTGGCGGCCATGGCTTCGATACTGCAGATCGTGTCCCTGTCGAGCTCATCCAGTAATGTCATGGGCGGCACCCCCGGTGAAGCCTCGGTTGGTCCATCGAGCATCCGGAGCGGAGGAACAATGCTCCATGAAGCCGACATTGATGCTGAGTCTTCCCTCGCAAGAGTCCTGGATTTTTAACGCGGCGTGGGTATGTATTGAGGCAAGAATACACCAGTCCCGCACTTCTTGGGCAGGAAAAACGACTGGATCTCAAGATTCAGTGGTGATTTCAGTTCAGGAGTGCTCGCAAGGCAGAAGACGCGTGGATGGGCGTCTCTTAAGCCTCATCCCTCCCAGCCTCCCCCCAGGGCCTTGTAGAGGGCCACGAGGTTGAGGGACAGCGTGCGGGTGCTGCGCACGAGGGCCTCCTCGGAGAGAAAGAGGTTGCCCTGGGCCGAGAGGACGTTCAAAAAGTCGGTCTGGCCGGCGGAGTAGAGCTCCCTGGCCAGCCCGACAGCCCTGCGATTCTGCAGGACCGCCTCCTCCAGGAGCTGGTGGTGCTCCTGTTCCTTGGCGTAGGCCACGAGGGCCGATTCCACCTCCCTCAACGCTCCCAGGACGGTCTGCTCGTAGGCCAGCAGGGCCTGCTCCTCGATGGCTTTCCGGGCCTCGATGTTCCAGCGGATGCGGCCGGCATCGAAGATGAGCCACTGCATGCCGGGGCCCACGGACCAGGCGCGGCTGCCCCAGTCGGCCATGGAGGCCAGGGTGTCCCCCGAGAAGCTCAGGGACCCGGTGAGGGTGAACCGGGGGAAGAGATCGGCGGTGGCGACGCCGATCCGGGCCGTGGCCGCATGGATTCGGGCTTCGGAGCGTCGGATGTCGGGACGGCGGCGCAGCAGGTCCGAGGGCAGTCCGATGGGTACCCGCGGCGGAACGGGGGCTAAGGGGCCTTGGATCTCGAGCTCCTCCCGGAGAGCGTTGGGCTCCGACCCGAGCAGCACGCTCAGGGTGTGGATCGCTTCGCGGACCTGGGACTCCAGGACGGGGATCGCCGAAGCGGTGCTGGCCGTCTGCGCCCGGGCATTGGCCACGTCGAGGCCGCTCACGAAGCCGGCTTCGAAACGCTGCCGGGTGATCTCCGCCGTCCTGGTCTGGGCCTCCAGGTTCTCCCGCGCGATGGCGATCTGCCGCTGCAGACCGCGAAGGGTGAGGTAATTCAGGGCCACTTCCGCCGCCAGGATGACGGTCACGTCCCGAAGGTCCTCGACGGCCGCCCGGAGGTCGGCATCGAGGGCTTCGATGCCGCGGCGGGTGCCGCCAAAGAAATCCAGCTCCCAGGCCGCGTCCAGCCCGGCCCGGAAGATGTCCGTCTCCCGGCTTCCCGATGCGCCCCGGGCGCCCGAGATTCCCGTTCCCGCAGCTGCGTCGCCCGTTCCGCTCCGGCTGTAACTGGCGAAGGAATCCACCGAGGGCCAGAGGGATGCGGCCCCGGCGCCGCGCACCGCCCGTGCCTCGCGAATGCGCGCCTCCGCCAGGCGAAGGTCGAGGTTCGAGGCGGCGGCTCGCTCCACGAGGGAGGTCAACAGGGGATCTTCGAATTTTTCCCACCATCGAGCGACCTCGGCGGCCGACGAAACGGTGGCGCTGATCTCGGCGGCCGGCGGAGGACTTTCACCCACCCATGCGGGGGGGACGGGGGTCTCGGGTGGCTTGAAGTCTGGTCCGACGGCGCAACCGGCCAGCAGCACCAGGCATGGGAGCCATGACGCCACAAGACGGCGGATGAGCTGCCTCTGGAAGGGTTTCGAGTTTTGGGCTTCGGGTTTCGAGTCAAACAACCCCATGAACGGTCGGTCCTTTTCATCGGTCGGGGCATTGCATGAATGTGGAAGAGGCCAGAGAACAGCTCTTAGTCTCCGAACCATGGATCCAAGCCCCGGCGCGGTCATTCGTAGCGCAGGGCCTGGATGGGATCCAGGCGCGATGCTTTCCAGGCCGGGTAATAGCCGAAAACGATACCCACTGTCGCGGAGACCACGAAGGCGGCGAAAACGGCATCCAGGGAAAGCTCGGTGGGCCAACGGAGGAGCAGGCTCACCAGGTGCGAGGCGCCTCTTCCCACCAGGATTCCGGCCACCCCCCCGCAGAAGCAGAGAACGACGGATTCCGTCAGGAACTGCTGAAGGATGTTGCCGCGCCTGGCCCCCACGGCCATGCGCAGCCCGATCTCCCGGGTTCGCTCCGTCACGGACACGAGCATGATGTTCATGATCCCCACGCCGCCCACCAGCAGGGAGATCAGGGCAACGGCCAGGAGCAGCCGGGTCATCATGTTCGCCGTGGAAGACATGGCATTGTTCATCTCCGTCAGGTCGCGAATGTTGAAGTCATTGGGCTCACCCGGACGCAGGCGGTGCCGCTCCCGCAGGAGGTTCGTGATCTCCTGGATGGCCGCGGGTATCTCGGACGACGATTTGGCAGCGGCGAGAATCCGGTCGACGTTGGTGAACCGGATGGGCAAGGGGGTGTTGGCGGCCTGGGTCGCCGACTGCTCGGGATAGAGGTTGTCGCGGGAGCCCGGGTAGAGCTGGCGCGTGGATGAGCCCTGCTGGGTGCCGCTCGATGAGCTGGACGAGCTGCTCTGGTTCGAGCTGGAAAGCGATGTGCTCGCCACGCGATACTTGATGGTGGTCCAGGGCGCCAGCACAATGTCATCCTGGTCGTTGCCCATCATGTTGGCGCCCTTTCGGGTGAGCACCCCCACCACCTTGAAGGGCACGTTGTTGATGCGCACTTCCTTGCCGACGGGCGGTTCGTCATCGAACAGCTCGCGTGCGACGGTGCGCCCCAGCACGCAGACCTTTGCGGCCTGGCGCACATCCTGGTCCGAGAACATGGTGCCGTCTCCGATGCCCCACTCGCGGACCGTGAGGTAGGCGGGGGTCGTCCCCGGGATCTCACCGGGCACCCAGTTTCGGTTTCCGTAGACCACCTGGGTCCGGGCCCGGGCAATGGGGGCCACTGCTTTCACGGAGCTCAGCTCACGGCCCATGGCCTCGGCATCTCCCGGCGTGAGCGTCATGACGCTTCCGGCTCCGAAGGTGACTCCGCCGCTCGCCGCCGTGCCCGGCATGATGATGAGGATGTTGGCGCCCATGCTGGCGATGGTCTTCTGGATGGAGCTGGAGGAGCCGCGCCCGATCTCCATCATGGCGATGACGGCGGCCACGCCGATGATGATGCCGAGGGTGGTCAGGGCCGCGCGCATGATGTTTCGGCGGAGCCCGCCGATGGCCGTGCGGACCATGCGGGGCGCGCTCACCATGCCGGAAAGCTTTTTCCTTCCGGCTTCCGTCCGCGCTTCGGGGGGTGAAGACTCGGGCGTGGTCTCGGGCTTCACGGCGTGGAAATCGGATTCCTCCGAGACCACCACTCCGTCGCGGATGCGTATGATGCGGCGGGCCGCCCGGGCCACGGACTCGTCGTGCGTCACCAGGAGGATGGTGACGCCGTCCCGGTTCAGCTCCTGAAAGATCTGGAGCACTTCTTCACTCGTCTTCGAGTCGAGGTTCCCGGTGGGCTCGTCGGCGAACAGCAGGGAGGGCTGGTTGATGAGGGAGCGGGCGATGGCCACCCGCTGCTGCTGGCCCCCCGAGAGCTGGGAGGCCTCGTGGTGCAGCCAGTCCTCGAGGCCGACGCGGGCCAGAAGATTTCTCGCCCTTTCGTGCCCTTCACCGTTGGAATGGCTCCCGCCGGAGTAGGTGAGCGGCATGAGCACGTTGTCCAGGGCGTTGGTGCGGGGAAGCAGGTTGAAATTCTGGAAAACGAACCCAAGCTTCTGATTCCGCAGCACAGCCCTTTCGTCGGGAGTCATGGCCGTCACGTTCCGGCCTTCGAGCCAGTATTGTCCGGAGGATGGGCGATCCAGGCACCCCAGGATGTTCATGAGCGTGGTCTTCCCCGAGCCCGAAGTCCCCATGAGAGCCACGAAGTCGCCGCGCGAGATGCTCAGGGAGACGCCGCGCAGGACGGGCACGGAGCTCTCGCCCAGCTGGTAAACCTTGTGAATGTCTTGAAGTTCAACGAGCTTCACGGTCTTGAGCTCCAGGAGCCGCGCCGGCCCGGCCGGCGAGCATCAGCGCGCCTGGCCCTCCCCGGGCCGTGACGCTGTCCGCGGTCTCCACGGGTTCTGGGGGGCGAACGGATTTACGATCGAGGACGACCCCGATCGGTCTTCGGCCAGCTGTTCGCCGATGACGACTTCCATTCCCTCGCGGATCTCCTCTCCACTCACCTCCGACCACAGCCCGTCGCTCGCACCCCGTCGCACTTTCACGGGCCGAGCATCGCCGCCCCGAGGAATCCAGAGGGTGGCAAGGGAAGATGATTCGAGGGCCGGAACCTCGGGCTTTACGGATTGCGCCATCGAACGGGCTCCCGCTCCGGCCTGGCGCTCCCCGCCGCGGCCCGGGGACTGGGGCGTCCATCTCAGGGCGGCATTGGGGACCAGGAGTACATCGTGGCGCTCCTCCGCAATGAAGCGCGTATTGGCGGTCAGGTAGGGGAGAAGCCTTCCCGATGCGTTGTCCGTGTTGACCTCCACGATGTAGGACACGACGTTCTGGGTCAGGGTGGCGTTGAGGCGGACCTTTCCGACAGTGCCTTCAAAGGTTTCCTCGGGAAAGGCGTCCACCGTGAAGACGACCCGCTGGTCCGGATGAATGTTTCCGATGTCGGCTTCGTTCACGGCAACCCACACCTGGAGTCTTCTCAGGTCCTTGGCGATGAGGAAGAGACTGGGGGCGTTGAGGCTGGCCACGACGGTCTGGCCGATATTCACGCGGCGGTCGATGATGACCCCTTTCACGGGGGACTTGATGGTACAGTAGGCCAGGTTCTGGCGGGCCTTTCTCAGACTGGCCTCGGCCTGGGCCACACCGCTGCTGGACTGAACAATGGCCGCCCTGCCCACGGTAACATTGGCCCGCGCCACTTCATAGGCCGAAAGGGCGGCATCGTAGGCGCTCTGGGAAAGAGCCTCGGAGGGCCCGAGCTTGCGGGCCCGGCTCCAGTCGCGGGTAGCCTGGTCGAGCCTGGCCTGAAGCTGCAGCAGGTCCGCCTCGGTGCGCTCGAGACCTGCCCTGGCCTGGGCCAGTTGAGCCTCCGCCTGGGCCACATCCGCCGCAAAGAGCTCATCGTCGATCCGGGCCAGCACCGTTCCCACCTCGACGCTGGAGCCGTAATCGATGACCTTGCCCGAATCGTCCTTGCCGAAGCTCACTATTTTTCCGGCCACCTGGGCGCCCACATCCACCAGTTCCTCGGGCTGAACGGTTCCCGTCGCACTGATGGTGATCTGCAGGTCGCCCTTTGTGACCTGGGCGGTGCGAAACCTGGCTTCCGCGCCGTTCTGGCGGCTGGAGGTCGCGTAGAGAACGGCGCCCATGGCGGCCGCCAGCACGATGAGGATGACAATGATTCTGAGAGTGCGGGTCATTTGATTCTGCTCGCCTGCAAAAGACAGTTTCAGGTTTCAAGTTTCAGGTTTCGGGTTTCAGGTTTCGGGTTTCAAGTTGAGATCGGCCCTCGCCCCTGGCAAGCTCCGCCTGGAAAATGCCAAAGGAAGGTACAACTCACCCAATGGAGTGTCTACCGCTCGAATCGTCATTCCGGCAGTCTCTTGGCCGGAATCCACGGAAAAGGACTGGATGCCGGCATGACGAGTGACGAAATGAACATCTTATCCTGTGAAGCTGAAATATGTAACGGCATTGCCGGCGCCTGGCTGCCTTCTGTTTTCATCCAGCAGGGAAGGGCGACATTGTGATCCCGTTCAGTGTGCGGCCAAACACTGCAAACATCACTCGCATCTACTCCCCGCGATGGCCGCCGCGCCCTTTGCGCCCTCGTCGTTCCTCCATCTTCCTGTGTATCTCTTCCAGCCTCTTCTGCTGCTCAGGTGAAAGTTCCACCTTCATCGCCTCGAGGCTTCGCTCCATAATCCTGCGTCTTTCAGGGCGCGTGCTCTCGCGAAGCACCCTCAGCTCTTCCTGGGTCTGAATCACGATCTTCTCGATCCGCTGCCGCTGGGTGTCATCGAGGCTCAGTTCGCGCGTGAGCCTGCGCATGATGGCCTGATGGAAGGGCGGCTGGTCGTGGGTGACGCTCTCCATGATCCGCTTTTCGGCGACGATCCAGGTCCCGAAGGCGCCCACGCAGACCCCGGAGACGAACAGCACCACCAGGCCAAGCCATAATCTAAGATCTTTCACTGACGTGTGACTCCTTGATCGCGTTGACGCTCAGGGTCGGGTTCTCGATTCCTGGTTCCTGGCTGCGGGTTTTGTGGACCGGGCATGCCGGGGCCTGTTTGAGGCTGTCGACAGGGTGTCGGAGCTCGAGGCGGCCTCAGAGCATTCCAAATTCCTGGACCCACTCGATCCCGGTTGCATCATCCGTCATGAATTCCGCAAGCTGAAGCTGACTTTGCATATCATGGCTCATTCCCCATGCACCCAGCAGCACGGCCATCAGGCAGGTCACCAGGGTGAAGCGCCAGACCATGCCGCTCAACCGTGACCCGTTCATCAGCGGGGCTTCCTGCCTCTCCCGCCCATCACGCAGACGCATCACGACTTTCCGGGCAAGAAAGGGGGGGATATCAGCCGGCTCGGCGCTGCGATGGTGGCGAGCCAGGGCTTCCTCGATTCTCCGGATGTCTTCCCGCCGCTCTTTCATGGTTCTCTTCTCCTGGCTTCCAGAAGCTTCAGGATGTTCTTGCGCATTTTGGCCCGTGACCTGTGCGCGCGCACCTTGACGGAGATGGCAGTCCACCCCAGAAGGTCGGCAGCCTCCTGAACCGAATGCCCCTCCAAATGCACCAGGGCCAGGACCATGCGGTCCTTGGGCGAAAGCTCCCGCATGGCGTGGGAGAGCACCTCGGACGCTTCCTTCCTGGCGGACTCGGCCTCAAATGCCTCGCGGGAGCTTGCAGCCAGAACGCGGTTCATCCAGTCTTCCGATTCCTCCGAGAGATCGCACAAGGGGGTCTCCGCACTCCTGCGGCGCGACCTCCAGAAATTGTAGCAGCTTCGGACAGCGATGCGTGAGAGCCAGTGACCAAACGGGGCCTTGCGAGAATAAGAGCCCAGGGATCGGAAGGCCTCTAGAAAAACGTCCTGAACCACGTCCTCCGCATGGTCCCCTGGAACGTGGCGGGACGCAATCCTGAAGACCAGGGTCGCGTAGCGGTGCACGATGGTCTCGAAGGCATCGGGGTTGCCGTCTCGCACCCGGGCGATGATCTCCCAGTCCCCCGGTCCATCCTTCACGGCTTCCAGCATCGAATCGTCCATCAAAATAAATTAACATGGATTCGACCTCTCGCATACAGCAGGGGGGCCTTCCGGCCCCCCCCATAAGGTCTACTTGCCGTGCTCCGCGATCCACCGGTCGAGGTTGGAAATCATCGCATCCGTCGCCCCCCGCATCCGGCCTCCGCGCCTGCCGGGGAATTCGACCATCTGCTCGTTTTGCTCGGGTGTCAGCACCAAGCGTATTTCGCTCATGACCTTCGCCCTGAGCAGAATCATCTTCTCCTGGTGTGCGGCCATGGCGGCGGCGGCGCCCTGAACACTGGCCTCGGAGTAATCCTTCGCCTGCATGGCATCCCTCAGTTTAGCCCTGGCTTCCGACCCTTCGGTCATGGTTTTTGCGATGTCATCGCGATGAGTCTTGAGGATCGAGGCCACCTGCTGCTTCTGGTCCTGGGAAAGATCCATGCGGTCGAGCATTCGGATCATGCCGAAGCCCATGCCTGGTCCGTCTCCTCCCATTCCGCCGTGGCGATAGCCGCGGGCCGCCGCGTCACTGATTCCGAGGGCTGCAAGTGCCAGAGCGAGCACAGCTGACATAATGGCAATGCGCTTCATGTTCAATTCCTTCCTTTTCCTGAGTGTTTTTACAAATGACCATTCTTGCGATCATTCGCTGGTGTGCCCGTCATTCGGGCCTTTCAATGATTAAGTGGGACGACGTCGGTCAAAGGTTACAAAAAAACTTCAACGCCGCGGTTGCGTGACCTCCTCCGATGGCGCAGAAACTGGTTGACCGTCTCCCGCTCGCGCCTTAGGCTACGCTCAGGAGGCTCCGTCTTTTGCCGGCACGACGGGGCTTGGGGGAGTGGCGCCATTCTCCGGCATCTGGTGTTTGAATCTTTTTCTCGAACCCATCTCATCAGGGGGATGACATGGAAGGACATGCAAGGTGCCTTTTTGCTTTCACTCATGTCTGCAAGGCCTTGAACACTGCTCTGTCCATTGAGGAGAGGTTGAGGATCATGGTGCAGGGGATGGTGGTGGCGCTGGAAGTCAAGGGATGCACCATCCGCCTCCTCGACGAGAGCCGCAACACCCTTGAATTGGTGGCCTCCTGCGGCCTCAGTGATCAGTACTTCGAAAAAGGAGCGGTGCTGCCGGATGAGAGCGTGTCGGACGCCATGCGGGGGAAGATCACCTACATCCGGGACGCGAGGACGGATCCCCGCATCCAGTATCCCGAGGCCGCCAGGAACGAAGGGATCGTCTCCATCCTCATACTGCCCATCCGGGTCAGGGGAAGGGTGATCGGGGTCCTGAAGCTGCATGCCGGCAGGGAGAGAGTTTTCGAGGATCATGAAATCGAGTTTGCCGCGTCGCTTGCCGAGCAGGGTGGGTTGGCCATCGAGAACGCCAGACTCCTGGAGAGCAAAGACCGGGAGGCATTGGTCCTGAAGGCGGTCACCGAGGTTGCCAAGGCCGTCGGGTCGACCCTGGATGTGGATGAAGTCCTGGATCTCATCGTCGACAAAGCCATGAGAATCCTGGATCTGAAGGCCTGTTCGCTTCGGCTCCTCAATCCCAAGACCCGGGAGCTGGATCTTGCCAGCTCAAAGGGGCTGAGCGCGTCATACCTGGCCAAGGGCCCCTTGAACCAGGACCTGAGCATCGCCAGCAGCATGAAGGGCGAGGTGGTCTGGATCGAAAACGCGGCAACGGACTCCAGGCTCCAATATCCGGAGCGCGCGAGCCAGGAGGGCATCGCCTCGGTGCTTTCCGTGCCCATGCTCGTCAAGGATCAGCCCATTGGCGTCTTGCGTCTGTATACCGGCACTCCCCGGGAGCTCACGGCGGTGGAGGTCGAATTCGCCAGGTCCCTGGCTGAGTTTGGCGCGCTCGCCCTCCGGAACGCCAAACTGCACCAGAATCTTCGGGAGGACTACCGGACCGCCCTCGAGGGTTCTCAACCAGAAACCAGAAACTAGAAACCAGAAACCAGAAACTTTCTAGAGCAATCGGAGCTCCCATGAGCATTCGTCATCTCTCGCGCATGATGCAGCCGGCTTCGGTGGCCCTGGTTGCCGGCGTCAGTGGACCGTCGAATCTTGGAATCGCGGTTGCCCGAAACATCCGGGACGGCGGCTTCAAGGGGGCGCTCTTCACGGTGGGAGCCCTGTGGGGGCGTATCGAGGGGGCCACCCAGGTCCCGGTCGTGTCACGTCTGCCCACTCCTCCCGATCTCTCCATAGTGGTGAGCGACCCCGGGTCCCTGGTCGAGCTCATCTCCGATCTAGGCCACCTGGGCAGCAAGGTTGCGGTGGTTCTCACGGGACGGTCGGCCGGGGGGGGAGAGCCGCGGTCCCGCTCCCTTCACCAGGCCGTAAGGGAGGCCGCCAGGCTTCACGGGCTGAGGCTTCTCGGGCTGAACAGCCTGGGCGTCATGGTGCCGGGCGCCTCCCTCAACGCCAGCGTGGCTCACCTTCAGCCCCTCAAGGGAAAACTCGCCCTCGTCGCCCAGTCGGGGGCGGTGACATCCGCCATCCTGGACTGGGCCACTTCGCGAAACATCGGATTTTCCGCCCTCGTCGCCCTGGGCACCATGATCGACGTTGACTTCGGGGACGCTCTGGACTTGCTTTCAGCCGATCTGAGCACCAAGGCGATTCTCTTGTGTACCGAAGGGATCACCGGAGTCAGGAAGTTCATGTCGGCGGCCCGCCAGGCGGCCCGCATGAAGCCCGTCATTGTGCTCAAATCGGCGCGTTTTCCCGAGTGCGTTCGGGACTCCGCCTCTCAGCGGGCCCATGAGCTGGGTCTGGACGAGGTTTACGATGCGGCCTTTCGCCGTGCGGGATTGCTGCGCGTTTCGGACATCCAGGAGCTCTTCGACGCGGCGGAGACCCTGGCCAGGGCCCGTGCGGTTCCCGGCACGCGCCTCGGCATCCTGAGCAACGGCGGGGGCATGGGGATCCTGGCGGCGGATCGACTGCGAGCGGACGGCGGACAGCTTCCCAGGCTTTCGGCCGAAACCCTTGAGCGCCTTTCGAGCCTGCTGCCCGCATGGTGCCCCATCAACATGCCCCTGGATATTCAAATCGATGCGTCCGGCGAGCTTTATGCCGATGCACTCGAGGCTCTCCTCGATGACGAGGGGGTGGATGCCGTGCTCGTTCTCAACGCTCCGAGCGCTCTGGCGCACAACGTCGAGGCCGCCCGGGCCGTGGTGGAAGTCGCGAGGAAGCGCGGCGCGAGGCCGAGGAGCAATCGGCTGCTTGCCTGCTGGCTTGGAGACGGGACGGCCGAGCAGGCGCGGCAGGTGCTCACCGAAGCCTCCGTTCCGACCTACGACACGCCGGAGGCCGCCGTGCGTGGTTACCTGGAGGTGTGCCAATACCAGCGCAACCAGGAAATGTTGATGGAAACGGTTTCGAGCCTTGCGGAAGCGTTCCTTCCCGATACCGGGACTGTCAAGCGCCTGGTGCGAGGCGCCCTCGATGAGGGCAGGGGCGGGCTCGCTCCGGAGGAGGTCGGAGCGGTCCTCGCGGCCTACGGGATTCCCGTCGAGGAGCCGGTCGCGGAGTCTCGGGCCCATGAGCTCCTGATCAGCGTCTTCGTGGATGTGCAGTTTGGTCCCGTCATCGCATTCGGCCGAGGGGGCCGGGCGCCGGAGCACATCAAGGACAAGGCCCATGGCTTGCCCCCGCTCAATATGAATCTGGCCCGGGAGATGATGTCCCGGACAAGGATCTTTCAGGTCCTGGAGGGAGAAGGGGGCATGCCCCGGGCGGTCCTCGATCGGACGGCCCTGGTTTTGGTCAAAGTGTCCCAGCTCATCTGCGACATCCCGGAGATCGAGGAGCTGGATATCAACCCCCTCGCCGTCGACGAGTGGGGGGTGGTTGCGCGGGGCGCTCGATGCCGGGTGGCCGAAACGAGCGTCCCCGGCCTGGATCGCATGGCCATTCGGCCGTATCCCAAGGAGCTCGAGGAGACGATTTCCATCCCGGACGGGCAGAAGCTGCTGCTGCGGCCCATACGGCCCGAGGACGAGCCCGCCTATCATCGGCTGTTCGCCGGCCTGCCGGCCGAGGATGTCTTCATGCGCTTCATGAACCCCATGAGGGTCCTGCCTCACGGCCTGGCCGCAAGGCTCACGCAAATCGACTACGACCGGGAGATGGCGCTGGTGCTGGCCGGAGAGACGAGTACGGGAGAAGTCGAGCTGTACGGTGGTGTTCGCATTTCGGCGGACCCGGACAACGAGCGGGCTGAGTTCGCCATCCTGCTGCGCCGTGAGATGACGGGGCTGGGTCTTGGACCCATGATGATGCGCCGCATCATCGAATACGGACGCGGGAAGGGGCTGCGCGAAATCTATGGAGAAGTCCTGAGCGAGAACGCACCCATGCTCAAGCTATGCAAAGTGCTGGGGTTCAGCATCCGGAGGATGCCGGAGGACCCCTCCATCATGCTGGCCACCCTGAAGCTCTGACCGGATGTGACGAAATGGACATCTCATTCCGTGGAGCTGTACTCAGGCCGCCGGGCCGAGGCGGATCTTCGGCATGAGATAGCGCACACACCCGGCCAGGGTGGCGAGGGCGGGGAAATCCTCCTCGGGGATCGAGATCTTGAGCTTATCCTGAAGGGCGAGGGCGAAATTCAGAAAGTCGACGGAGTCGAAGTCGAGCTGGTCCCGGAATCGGTGCTCGGGCCTGAGAGCTTCCAGGTCCCCCTCCGGGGCCACCTGCCTGATGATCTGCAATAAAGCCTCGCGAAGCTGCTCTTCCGTCATCGGACCTCTCCCGCCTCGTCCTCCATGAAACCTCAAGGGCCTGCTGTGGTGATCGCCGTCGGCCGGGGTTCATTCCGAGGGGCCTTCCTGTCATAATGATTCAACCCGGCAGGCGCTTCGCCTCGGTCACCCGCAGGTCGCCATGAGTTTTCAGCCCAAATAGAGGGCTCGCACGCTTCACCGCCGCCGCCACGGCCCTGGCGACGGTGCGGGCGGCCAGAAGGCCGACGGCATTGACGTCGGAGTCGACCCGCCCGGTCCCCACGGCGAAAATGGTGTCCCCGTCAAACATGGAATGGGCGGGCCTCAAGGTCTGTGCGAAGCCGTTCTGGGCCATGGAGGCCACTTTTGCCATGCGGGCCTTGGACAGGCTTGCGTTGGTTGCCACGACGGCAAGGGTGGTGCTGCCGCTGAAGAGGTTCTTCTCGCCGGAGCTTGAACGGATGAGGACCTCTTCCGTGTCGGCCAGGCCCTGCAGGTCCTCGGTCAGCAGGCCGGCAAGCTTCTCTCCCGTATCGGGATCGACCACATCGCCCAGGGCGTTCACCGCGACGATGGCGCCGACCTTCAGATCTCCCGCCCGGACGGCGAAGCTTCCCAGTCCGCTCTTCATGGCCCGCGACATGCCGAGGAGCTTGCCCACCGTGGCTCCTGTTCCTGCTCCCACGTTGCCCTGAAGGGTGATGTTCCTCTCGGCGTGCAGACAGGCCCGGTAACCCATTGTCCGGTCGGGCCGGGTGGCATGGTCGCCGATGGCCAGGTCGAAAAGAGCCGCTCCACAGACAATGGGAACCTTCGTCACCTGAACGTCGAAGCCGATACCGCGCTCTTCGAGAAACTGCATGACCCCGGAGGCTGCGTCCAGTCCGAATGCGCTCCCCCCCGTCAAAAGGACGGCATGGATCGCCTGGACCAGGTTCACGGGATTCAGAAGGTCGGTCTCTCTCGTTCCCGGAGCCCCCCCTCTCACGTCGACACCTGCCGCGGCGCCTTCCTCGCAGATGACCACGGTGCAACCGGTTCCGGCCTCGAGATTCTCGGCGTGCCCGACCCTGATGCCATCGATCTGCTCAAAGGCGATCTCTTTCATCATCCTTCCCCCTTCCCTTCCATTCCATGACCGATTCCGGTTCACGACTGCAAAAAGGCTCGTCGAAGGCGATTTCGCGTTTCACGAAGCACGGGTTTGGGGACAGCATCGAGCTTCCTTTCGGCCACGGGTCTCTTGGATCATGCTGATACCATAACCGGGGGTAGAAAGGAACGCAAACCCATCAGCACGAGCCTGGAACCATGCAATCCAAGTCTTTTTGAATCCACCATGTGGGGTGTGCGGGAAGATGTCGTCCGGAGATTCCCGGGGAAGGCCTGTTCGCTTGACGGGGACTGTTCGAGGTGAATCGAGACTGCCGGGGCGGTTGCCGCTGGATGGGAGCCGGGGGCCTGGTGTGGCCGGTTGGGCCTAACGGGACCGTCCGAGGGGGGCTTCGCCCCCTCATGATTCAAGATCATCCGTGGGGGCAGGGCGGTGTCTCCTGGATCCCTCGGGAGACGCCACCCCTCGGCCCCTTTGTCGGAGAACTGGGATTCATGCCCGCGGGCGGGTGGACCGCTCAGGAGTGGTCCGCGAAGGTGTGGCCGCAGTCTTCACAATGCGACCCGGATCCCTCGAAGGATTTGCACTCGCACTTGGTGCACGGGCCAAACCCCGCCTTGCCACCGACAGCAAATGTGAGAAGCATCGCAAACAGCAGCAAAGGCATCAGTACCCTGATCAAAAGCTTTTTCATGGCGCGACCTCCTTGCGCATTGCTCAATAGTGGCCGCGGATGGATGAAACCTGAGCACCGATGGGTCCCGTTTCCTCAGCTGACCTGTATGATCCCCGCGGCGCAGCCACTCGATTCAGTTGTCAAATCCATCGGAGCAGGAGAAGAATGGTTGAATCCCCGCCGACTTGCCAGGATCCACCCTTGCAGGCTAACAGAGCGACAGTGATGCTTCATCCTCCCTCGAGGGATGATTTTCGTGGCGCGCGGGTATGATTATCGTGGCGTGGTGGTATGATCCTCAAGATGCGAAGGATCACGGGACGGAGATCAGGGATGCCCCCATGGACCTCGGGCCTGCTGCCAAAAGTCTCTGGCTCCTGGTTGCGAGCTCCTTGGTTGAAGCCCTCTTTTCATCGATTGGGGTGCCCTGGGGGGCATGAGGAACTGCCCTGAATGAGCCGGGGATTGTTGCTTTCGATGGCTGTCCAGGACTAGACCATCTGGAGCTTCCTGGCGCGCTCGGAAGCCTCCTCCCGCGAGGAAACGTTCATTTTGTAGTAAATGCGGCGTGTATGGGTCTTGACGGTGGGCAGGGAGATGAAAAGCTTGGCGGCTATGGCCCGGTTGCTCATGCCCTGGGCAATGCAGTGGAGCACCTCGATCTCTCTCGAGGTGAGACGCTCCCCGGTTTCCTGAACTCGCACCGAGCGGATCTCGCTCTCGGAGCCAACGGCCGACATGACCTGGCGGACAGCGGATGCACATACCCCTTCCCTGGCGGCGAGGTTCAGCACTGGGGCGATGAGTGGTGCCTCCATGGCCACGAGGCCCAACGCTTTCTCTCGCTCGTATTCCTCGATGACCTGCCCCAGAGCGTCCAGGGCATGGACGGGCCTGTTCCATTCATGGTAAAGCCTGGCCAGCGCCAGGCGAGCGCTGCCGAAAAGGACCGACATCCTTCCATACCGCTCCCCCGCCGCGGCGATCCGGAGGGCCTCCTCCGATTTCGCGAGCTCTCCGGAGGCCATGGTCAGGAGGCCTTTGAGGGTCTGACCGAGGACGAGCTGGAGGGTTGGCTGATGGCGGCCATGCAGGGACTTCATGGATTCATGGACATGACGGGCTTCCCGGATGTGCCCCGAGACCCACAGGGTGCGGGCCTGCATGTAGAGGAATCCAGGCTCGAAAAGAGCCATGAGAGGCATTCCCTCGAGCATGCGCATCTTTCTGGGGAAGATGCGCAGGGCGGCGGCCGTGTCAGCGCCCGCAGCGTGGCAGGCGGCGAGGACATAAGCCATGCGCAGATCGATTATGGGAGGAGAGACGTAGCCCATCTTCCTGTTCACCCGCAGGACTCTCTGCGCCAGATGGAGCGCATCCTCGAGGCGGCCCTGCCAGAGCTCCGTGAAAGCCAGCTGACTCTCCAGCATCATCCTCAGGCGGCCCGATCGCTCCGGCGCCAATCCCGCAGCCTTTTTGAAAAGCATATGGAGACGGACCATGGCTCCGGGAACCGAAGCCATGAAGGGATGCAGGTTCGCGGCAATGTCGCAGACGGCGGTCTCCCCCATGTGCGGCAGCAGCGCGAGGCATGCGTTGAAATCATCCGTCCCCTTGTCCCAGTCCTCCAGGATCAGCGAGATCCAGGACCGGGATGCCAGCAGCCGCATTCTCTCGTATTCTCCCGCCGAATCGGTGATCGCCTCGTCGATGTAGTGAATGCTGCGCTCCAGGTTCGCCTGGAAGATCGTGCACTGGATGAGCTCGACCAGTGTCAGCAGCTGGTCCTCCTTCTGGCCTGCTTCCCTCGAGACCGCCAGGGCGTCCTCCAGAATGCTCCTGGCCCGGTCGAACTCCCCAAGACGGAGAACCGACGCTCCATGAAGGTAGAGCAGCCTGGGATGGTTATCCTTGAGGTCTGGAGGCAGCGACTGGATATGTCCGCAAAGGGAGCGGATGAAGCCCTTCTGAAGGAGATCCTGACCGAAGCCCAGCAGAATCTCGACGGCAGGCTCCCAGAGCTTCGCTTCCAGAAAATGGACCAGGGCCCGGTCCGAGCACTCCTCCACCTGGGCAGCCCTCTGGTGAAGGAGCTGAACCGAATCGGGCATTTCCTCGTGCAGCCTCTGTCGGAGGAAGCACCTGAAGATGGGATGATAGCGCAGGGTCCTCCTTGCCGGGTCCCCGGGCGAGACGAAGAGATTTTTGCGGTCCAGCTCCCGGAGGAACCTGGAAGCTTCCGCCTTGCCCAGCAGATGCCGGCACCTGGAGACGGACAGCTCCTGCAGGATGGATGTTTCGAGCAGAAAACGCCTGGTCTCTGGCTCCTGTCGATCCAGGACCTCTTCATCGAACAACCCCGGGATGACGCAGCCCTGTCCCTGCAGTTGCCTGATGAATCCGCACCGCGCATCCTCTCCCGGAAGCTCCTTCAAGGAGCAGGCTATGACCTGGACCGCTGCCGGCCAGCCCTCAGTCAGATTCCAAAGGTCGCACAAATCCTCCGGGGAAAGCTGTATGTCGAACCGTTTGTCAAGAAAGGCCTGTATCTCCTCAACGCTGAATCGGAGGTCGTCGGATCGGAGCTCGGTGACCCTGCCCTGACTGCGGAGCCTGGGGATTCCGATGGGGGGCTCGGTGCGGGTGGCGATTGCGATGTGCATCGCGGGGGGCGTCCAGCGGAGGAGATAGGCCAGGGCCTGGTGAATCCTCTGATCCTCGATGACATGGAAATTATCGAGGACCAGAAGAAAAGGCCTGTTTGCCGCCTCCTCCATAATTCCGTTGATGAGGGCGCTCATGAAGGGATGGATCTGTTTAGGGGCAGGGCCCGGGTGCATGGGTTTTTCCGGGAGCTGGAGCCTGCCCCGGAGACCTTCAATGATCCCCCCGAGCGTCGCCACCATGGAAAGGAAGAAACGGTAAAAGTCGTTGTCCTCGTCATCCAGTGAAAACCATGCCGCAGGGAGCTCAGGGAGGGAATCTCCAGCGGATGCCAGAGTGGTCGTCTTGCCGTATCCGGTGGGCGCGGAAAGGAGGGTCAAGCCGGAAGCGAGGAGGGAATCCCTCACCCTGTTGAAGAGTCCTTCTCTCGGGATCATCGCGGGTGGAGGGACAGGGGCCTCGAGCTTGGTCTGGGCGGGGCAGAACGATAATGATCGATCCTGAATGAGTGTCATACTTTTTCGCCCTCCGGGCAGAAGCCCCGGGATCGTCCGGGGGAGCCTGGCCAGGTCGGGGCACAGCCACCCATGCGATCCTGCGTGCCAGCGCTCTCGGGAGCTCTCCTGCGCCGCTCCAGCCATTGGATTTGAAAGACCCGGCGGAAAAATATCACGCAGCCTGGGGATGTTCAACGAGAACCGGCCGAGCCGACACGACAACCGGGGATGTGCACTCACCGGAGCTCAACACCATGGAGTGACCCGATTGCCGACCCCCATTTCCACGGGATTCGTCGTCCATGTGCCATGCGCTCATGACGGCGGCCGGCAGGAGTCAGCTCGTTCCGTGGGCCGGCAGTCTTCCAAGGATGTCCCTCCAGTTCCATGGTGGAGAGGCCGGCCCGGTTTCCGACCGGGGCCAGGGCCAACCCGTGGGGAGGGGCGACTGGAAGGAAAGCGTGGTCTTCAGCGTGGGGTGCAGGATGGTGAGCTTGCGGGCCAGCAATGCGATCTGGGCCGAGGGAAGGGGCGCGGCGGCTCCGTATCGCAGATCCCCCACGATGGGATGGCCCACATGGGCCAGCTGAACGCGGATTTGGTGTCGCCGCCCGGTTTCGAGCGAAATCTCCACGAGGCTTTGGGATTCCGTCCTGTCGAGCACGCGGTACGACAGGCGGGCCTCCTGTCCCTCGGCCCGGCTGCCCTCAAGGACCCGGGTGGACCGGTTGTCCCCGCGCTCCAGGCGGTGAGCCAGCCTCCCCTCGTCATCCAGCATCCTGCCTTCGACAATGGCCAGGTAGCGCTTTTCGGCAACCCCCATCCGGAACTGGTCGCTGAGGCGCGCGGCCGCCTTGGACGTGCGCGCGAAAAGAAGGACTCCAGCCACGGGGCGGTCAAGGCGGTGCACCATGCCCAGGAACACTCGCCCAGGCTTTGCATACCTTGCCTTGAGCCAGTCCCTGGCGAGCTCCAGAAGGCAGGGGTCCCCGGTTTCATCGCCCTGCACCAGCAGGCCCGCCGGCTTGTAAAGCGCCAGCAGATGGTTGTCGAGATGAAGGACCGGCCAGTCATCCAGAAGAAAAGGGCAGCCGGCCGGCATGGACGTGGTGACCATGATGAGGATTCCTCCCGAGAAGACGACGGTTCACGATCCTTCCCGGGCAATTTGAAAGCTGACGATGCAGCCGATCCCCTGCTATCATACCTGTCCGGAAGAAGTCCCCCATGCTCATTCGAGCCACCCGAAACAACAAAGAGCGGCTCACGGGGGCTGTTTTCAACTTTAAACCTTAAACTTGAAACTTGTCAGAGCAGGTTACCCATGAAAGGTAAACCGGGAGCACACGCGAGTGGAAACCGGGCTCGGGGGGATAAACCGGCCCGAAGGGGCAGGTCCCTTTCCGGACCGGCGGAGGCCCATGGCCCCGATGGCATGGCCCTCATCGTGAAAGCCGCTGGAATAAGCCTGGAGCCGCTGCAAATCCAGCAACTGTGGCGATACCACGAGCTGCTCCGCCAGTTCAACATTGATCTGAACCTGACCCGGATCCACAGCTTCGACGGCATGGTGCGGAAGCTGTACCTGGACTCCATGCTGCCCGGAAAGCTCATGAAGCTTCCCTCTCCACTGCTGGATGTCGGCACCGGGGCCGGTATGCCGGGGATTCCCCTGAAGATCGCCTTCCCGCACCTCGATGTCTGGCTCGCCGAAAGCCGAGGGAAGCGGGTGGCCTTCCTGGAGCGGGTCGTCGATGAACTGGGACTGACGGGGCTCAGAGTCGTCGGCCGGGGGATTTCCGAATCATTTCAACAGCCGGTGGCGGGTGTGATCACCCGGGCGGTCGAGGCCCTGTCGCCAAGCCTCGAGAGGATCCGGGGATGCCTCTCCCGGGGCGGACTGGCAGTCTTCATGAAGGGTCCGCGTGGGTCCGGGGAGATTGATGAAGCCGTTCGGCGATGGGGCCATGAGTATCGTCTCATCCAGGATCTGCCCTACGCTGTTCCCAATACACCGTTCGAACGACGGCTCATCGTGTTCGAGAGAATCCGGGAGTCCATTGCCGAAGGAAGGGCGAGGGCCATGAAAGCTTACCAGGTGAGGAAGATCGAGAGCGCGCAAAACGAGATCTTCAAGTCGCTGAAAAGAGTGCTGCAGAGTCGGGGGATCCGCAAGGAAGGCAAGGCGATCCTTTCGGGACGGAAGCCGGTGGAAGAAACGCTGATGGATTTCCCGGAGCGGTGCCTCGGGTGGATCACCCCGGGTGAAAACCAGCCTCCTCCCGCCGTGGATATGTCCCCCTTCACCTGGTTTCAGCTCGCCGACTCGCTTTTCCAGGAGTTGGACCTCTTCGGAACGGGCTTCCCGCTCCTGCTTGTCGACGCGCCTCCGCTTCTCGCCTGGGATGCTTCAATGGGGCTCCCCGCGGGGTGCAGCCTCCTGGTGCCGTTCCAGGATCCCGAGAATGTGGGAGCCGTCATCCGATCCGCGGTGGCCTTCGGCGTGACCCAGGTGATCCTCCTTGCCGAAAGCGCTCATCCCTTCCATCCCAAGGCCCTGCGAGCCTCGGGAGGGGCCGCTCTACGGGTGCCACTGCTGCAGGGGCCTTCGATCCATGACCTTCCCCCCAATCTCCCGCTTGTCGCCCTGTCGACCGAAGGTCGTGACGTCGAGTCGTTCTCTTTCCCGGACCGATTCGTGCTGCTCCCGGGTGTGGAGGGGCCGGGACTGCCCGGCGCTCTGCGCAACGAGACCCTGGCCATACCCATCCAGGGAGGGGTCGAATCCCTCAATGCGGCCACGGCAGCGGCCATAGTCCTCTACCTGTGGTCACGCCGACATTCCGAGCCCTCGTTAAAGTGACGGTCTCCGGAATGGGGAGGACAAGGCCCGCCGCGCCGGGTCCCGGGAGGGACCCGGCTTCAGGGATCAGTGTGCCGTCAGGACTGGATCGGAATGATATCCAGAACCACCCTGCGGTTCAGCTGGCGTCCGGCCTCCGTGGCGTTGGAAGCGATGGGGCGGCTCTCCCCGAACCCTCGGGCCGAAATCCTTCTCGGATTCACGCCCGAATCGGCCAGGGCGTCGGCAACGGCCCGGGCCCGAGCCTCGGAAAGCGTGTAATTGCTCTGTTCAGAGCCGGTGCTGTCCGTGTGACCGCTGATTTGGACCCGGGTGTCGGGATAGCGGTTGAGAATCGCGGCCACCCGATCGATCTCGTCATAAGCGCCGGGCTTCAGGCGGTAGGAGCCCACGTCGAAGAGAACATCGGTCCGGAAGGTGATGGCCAGGTTGTCCCCCTGTCGCTGCATGCTGGCCCCCTGCATCCGGGCCATCTCGAGCTGGAGCTCCCGCTCCTGCCGATCCATGTAATCGCCGATCATTCCGCCCGCAAGACCACCCACGGCCGCCCCAGCCAGCGCCCCGGCAACGGTGGCGCCCGTGCTGCGCCCGATGGCCTGACCCAGGGCGGCGCCCGTGGCCGCGCCAACTCCCGCGCCGATGAGAGCCCCCTGCTGGGTTCTCGTGGGCTGAGCTGCACAGGCCGAAAGCATGAACGCGGTGACGACGCACAAAGCAATCCAGCTTTTCTTCATTTCCATTCTCATTCTCCATGCAGCTTATCAGGGCTGCCGGTTCCAGCTGCCGGAGCATACGCAACATGTGAGTTAACGGTTAAAACCTTTAAGAAATTTTTCATGAAGAATCAAGAAGCTTGGTACTCAGCACGCTGATGCCGGAATGATACAGGCCCAATGGGTGAGCGACCGTTCCTCGATTCAATTCCCCATTTCCCTGGCGGAAGGGAATATGATGAAATAGCCCAGGTGACGGAACGAAGAGATGGAGTCATGAACCCCGAGCAACGGAAGTGCCATGAAGCGAATCCTGCTCGTTGAAGACGACGAAGCGCTGCGCGTGACTCAGTCCATTTACCTGGGCCAGGAAGGCTTCGAGGTCGTTGCTGCGGCCGATCGAACCGCCGCCCGGGCCAGGCTCAACCGGGAGCCCTTCAACGTGGTGGTCACGGACCTCAGGCTGGGAAAGCAAAGTGGGCTCGATGTGGTGAGGGACGCCCGTGAGCTGCAGCCCCTGGCCGAAATCATCGTCATCACGGGCTACAGTTCGGTGGAAAGCGCCGTGGAAGCCATGAAGGAGGGTGCATACGACTACCTGACGAAGCCGGTGGATCCTGAAGACCTCGTGAGGATCATCCAGAAAGCCGTGGAGCATCAGGAGCTCAAGCGCCAGGTGAGCACCCTGAGAGACCGCATAGCGCATGAGACCGGTCTCGACCGGATCGTGGCCGTGAGTCCGGCGATGAGGGAAATACTGGAAACCATCGAGGCCGTGGCGGGCACCGACGCGACGGTGCTCATCGAAGGTGAAAGCGGTACGGGCAAGGAGCTCATGGCCCGCCTGATCCATCAGCGCAGCAACCGGGCCGAAGGGCCCTTCCTCGTGATCAACTGTGGGGCCATGCCCGAGAATCTCCTCGAGAGCGAGCTCTTCGGCCATGTCCGGGGCGCTTTCACCGGAGCGCACAAGGACCATCGGGGGCTGTTCGAGGCTGCCGACGGCGGATCGCTCTTCCTCGACGAGATCTCCGAGGTTTCCCCCGGTTTCCAGGTCAAAATGCTGCGCACCCTTCAGGAGCACGCGATCCGGCGTGTTGGGGATACGAAGGAGCTTGCCGTCAACGTTCGGGTTATCGCCGCAACCAACCAGGATCTCAACCAGCTCGTCCGGCAGGGTAGATTTCGGCAGGATCTTTACTTTCGTGTCAAGGTGATCCCCATCCACATTCCCCCGCTTCGCAGGAGGCGCGAGGACATCCTGCCCCTGGCGGATAACTTCCTCAAGCGGCTCTCGGACCGCATGGGGCGGCGCGCTCCTCGACTGACCGAATCCGCTCGTCGGAAACTGCTGCACCATGACTGGCCCGGCAATGTCCGAGAGCTCGAAAACACCCTGGAGCGAGCCCTCATTTTCAGGCGTACCAACGTGATCGAAGACCGGGACCTTTCGGTGGAGAGCTGCATTCCGACACCTCAAGGCGCCGACGAGACGGGCGAGTCGTGGATGCGCTCCCTCGATGAGGTTGAAAGGCGGCACATCCAGGGGGTGCTGGATCGCTGCGGCGGGAACAAGGCCCGCGCGGCGGAGATCCTGCAAATCGGATACAACACCCTGTGGCGCAAGCTCAAGAAGTACGGGGATATGGATTCTGAAACCTGAAACCTGGACCTGATCAGAGCGGGATCGAGACCACGATGAAGCGCGGCCCCAAAGGGCACAAGGACGTCGAGCGCGAGAGAGACCGTCTGCGGGCCATCCTGGACAGCATGGAGGACGGCATCTATATCGTTGGCCGGGATTATCGCATCGATTTCATGAACCTCGCACTCCAGAGCGATATGGGAAACGGCGAAGGTCGGCTCTGCCATGAATTCTTTGGCCATGATGCCGAGAGCTGCGATGAATGCCAGCACGGCATGAGCTCCTTTGGGCCCCAGATTCTCAGGGAGTGGATCCTCCCGGCCACTGGGAGGACTTATGAAATGGCTGTGGCCCCCATCCACGAGCCTGACGGCCATATATCGAGACTCCATATCCTTCGGGATATCACGGAGCGCAAACGGCTGGAAGACAGACTGCAGGAGTACTCCCTGCATCTGGAGGCCAAGATCAGGGAGCAGGCGGAAAGGCTCATGAGGCAGGAGCGTCTGGCCCTGCTGGGAGAGATTTCCGCCGGTCTTGCCCATGAGATCAGAACGCCCCTCGGGGCCATCATCACCGGTGTCAAACTGCTCCAAAAGGGCCATCAGCCCGACGAGGAGCGAAGGCTCATCTTCGAGCTGCTCCTGCGCGAGACGACGCGGCTCAACACCAAGGTGTCGGAGTTTCTCACGTATGCCCGGCCTCGCTCTCCTCAATTGCGCGCGGTTCCGGTGACATCGCTTTTGGGCGAGGTGCTGAGCCTCGTCGCCGCGGACGAAAACCTGGCGGGGGAGGTACGACTGGAGAGCGCCGCGGACCCCCTCGCACCCCAATGGCCCATGGATAAGGACCTGATGAAGGAGGCCCTTCACAACCTTTGCATCAATGCGCTCC
The DNA here is from genome assembly GCA_025454175.1 of Syntrophobacteraceae bacterium. Taxonomy (GTDB): domain Bacteria; phylum Desulfobacterota; class Syntrophobacteria; order Syntrophobacterales; family Syntrophobacteraceae; genus JALOOX01. The sequence goes on from JALOOX010000053.1 coordinate 29,453, forward strand.
AGGCCCTTCAGGGGACTGGCAGCCTCAGGCTGGAGTCGCGCTTTGTCGAAGGAAGCCTGGAACTGCTGGTGAAGGATGACGGGCCGGGAATTCCCGTTCAGGAGATGCAGAACATATTCAAGCCCTTCTACACGCTGCGGTCCGGGGGAACGGGGCTGGGGCTTTCCATCTGTCGCGAAATCATCGAAAGCCACGGCGGCCGTGTGTCCGTCACCAGCATTCCCGGCCATGGGACGACCTTCAGGATCCTCCTGCCCAATGCCGGGAATCCCGGAAGAGATCAAGGGTAGGATCAGAATGTGGCCACCGGGCAAAACGCCGGGGGCAATGCTGTTGAACTGAAGCCCGGTAGCCGTGCGCCGTGCAGAGTGAGTGACACGGAGACTGGGGGATGGGGAGATTCACCGCGTCCCCGTGTCTCCCATTCCCCCTGTCCTTGGCTCAATTCAACAGCATTGAACGGCGGGGGGTGTGCTGGGTGCAGGGACGGGCTCCATCACATCGGTCCCGAGCATTCCAAAGGGAGATGGATTATTCCAGAATGGAATATCCTGGCCATGATTTGGCCTGGAGAAGCTCGCGAAGTCGAATGCAATTGATTGATATTATTCTAGGTTTTTAAATCAGTCGTCACGGCACATGATTTGCTAGTGATTCTCCGACAACCTGTTTGACCGGCCGACGCGGACCGGAAACGCACTGATAATACACTGATAATATAAGGAGAATCTCCATGGCTGACGAGGAAAAAAAGAAAAAAGTTCTGAATTATCGCGATCTCTCCATTTGTGATTCCACCATCACCATGCTTCAGAAGATGGCCGATGACG
>JALOOX010000054.1 GCA_025454175.1 Syntrophobacteraceae bacterium
GCGCGGCAGTTGGCAATGACGCGAAGCGCTCCGGCCCGACCCTTTCAGATGTCTTCCGTGGTGTCGCCGTTTTTCAGGGAGCAGATGATGCGGTTGGCCCGCTCTTCCACGTCGGGGATCATCTCGGCCAGCACCTTTAAGGATATCAGGATCTTCTTGGTTTGCAGCTGGTGGGGGATTCTGAGCTCCGGGTGGTCCAGCAGGCCGATGATCTCATCCAGCATGGGGGCTTTTTCCAGGGTGAAATCGGTATAGGCCAGTCTTCGCCACGCCTCTCGCAGGTCCTCGGGAATGTGGCCCATCCGCGCGGCCAGCTCTTCGGCGGTGCCCGTCCAGATGGCGTCCTGAAGCCGGTTCAGAAGGTCCAGGATCTCTTCCTCCGAAGATTGCCACAATGGGGTATCGGCGAGAAGCTCCTTCCACTTGGGCAGGATTTTGTGGTGCAGCCATCTTTCGGCCACGTGAGGCATCAGGCTCAATGTGGCCATCTCCGCCTGGCTCGCCATCAAATTCTGACTCAGCCCCTTCAGATGTTTGTTGCCATTGAGCAGCGGCAGATGGGATTGGAGCAGTTCGTTCAGGCGGGTGAGAATGGCTCGCCTGGTTTCCAGGTGTGGAAAAGCCTGCGCGACCTGAGCTTCCCACTGTTCTCTCAGATAGCCGATCTCGGTATTGATGGCCGAGGTGGTGAAGCCCAGCTTGATCAGGGTATTCCGGAGCTCGTGAGCCAGCACGTTGCAGCTCCGCAATCGCTGGCGGGTGAGATTCTTCTGGGCGTCGGCAAGGGTTCCCCGGATGTGCAGGGAGATGAGCTCGGTGCCGAGGGTGCGGGAGAGCTTCTTGATGATTTTGGTGGAGCGGTCCCCGATCTTGATTCTGAATGGCTTGAAATGAATCTTAATGACGGCTGCCACCACATATTCGTTGTTCTGCCAGATGGGTTTTCCCTGATGGTCGAGGGGATATTCGAGGCCCGTCAGATCCTCGCCGTAGAGGTCTGACTTCCGCACCAGGACGGGCTCCATGTGGTGGAAGTCCTCGATTTCGCCGCTGAGCTGCTTGCGAACGCTGCGGAGGTCCTCGTAGGGGTCGTCCGCGGTCCAGCTCTTCTGCCGCTCAACACACCAGCCCATGGCTTCCAATACCGAGCCCGGCCTGTCTCGATACTGCTCCCAGCTCTTGCCGGGGAAGTTGTAGTCCGACACCTCCGGGAGCCCCCACTGAATTTGACCGGAGCTCGGGTCGCGATAGCCCGACGTGACCCGAACCGCCTGCAGCACGGGCATGGGGCCCACGCGGTAGATGGTGCCCTTGGTGGCATCCTCGAGGGTCAGCAGTATGGTTTCAATCATATCCTTGCACGTTCGGGCAAGGATATCGTCGCCGATGATCATTTTCGAAAGCCCCTCAAGAAGCTCATTCCCCTCACAACAGGCATCATCGTGTGATTATCCCGAAAAGCACGGACCGTCAACATGGTATTGGATTCTCCCCGGCCGGAGCAACAGGGCCATCAGGCACGGCCGTAGAGGCGCACTGTTTCCAGCAGCCAACCGGCCAGCTCGGGGGTGACCTGTTGCCTCTTCAGTCTCCATTCCCAGTTTCCGTGGGCGACCGAGGGAACGTTCATGCGTGCGTCCTCGCACAAGCCCAAAAGGTCCTGCATGGGAATGACAGCGGTGTTCGAGACCGACATGAGGGCCAGCCGCACAAACTCGCAGGCCACCGAACATTCGTCCACCGAGTGGCCCAGGTAGCGGGCGAGCTTCCGTCTCTCCTGCTCTCCCGCATTCTGCCTGTACCACCCCCTGGCGGTATTGTTGTCATGGGTTCCTGTATAGATCACACTGTTCTGAACCATGTTGTGAGGGGCATAAGGGTTTTCCGCCACATTTCCCTCGAATCCGAACAGAAGCACCTTCATGCCGGGGAAGCCATAGTGAGACATGATCTCCCGCACATCCGGCGTGATGACGCCAAGATCCTCGGCGATGATGGGCACGAAGGGGAATCGTCGGAAAAGAGTGGCGAAGAACTCCCATGCAGGCGCCTCGACCCACTCGCCATTGACGGCGGTCTCCTCCCCGAATGGCACCTGCCAGAAACCCACGAAGCCTCGAAAATGATCCAGGCGGATCATGTCGAAGAGCTTCATGTAGAAACCGAGGCGCAGAATCCACCAGGAAAAATGCTGCTTGCGAAGGGCATCCCAGTCGTAAATGGGATTCCCCCAGAGCTGGCCGGTGGCGCTGAAGTAGTCGGGGGGGACCCCGGCCACATGAATGGGCTGTCTCGCTTCACCCAGCCTGAAAATTTCCTGGTTGGCCCACACGTCCGAGCTGTCCGTGCTCACATAGATGGGGGCGTCGCCGACTATCTGAATGCTCTTCTGGTTACAATAAGCCTTGAGCGCCAGCCATTGCCCGAAAAACACGAACTGAGCGAACTTCTCCCGGAGGATCCGGTCCGCCAGGTGCTCCTTCCAGTATGCCAGCGCTTCCGGCGCTCGGTCGCGGATCTCGGGAGGCCATGCGTTCCAGGGTGCTCCGTCGAGCTCTCTCTTGAGGGCGGTATAGAGAGCATAATCTTCGAGCCAGAATCCATTCTCCGCACAGAAGGCCTGAAATGAGATCTGCCAGCGGTCCTGATCACGAAAGCGCTCGAAGGCCGTATCGATCAGGTTGAGCTTGCAGCGCGATGCGGCATCGTAATCCGTCCGTCCTTCCTGAACGTCACCCGCTTCATCCAGATGGGATGGTTGGAGAAAGCCATCGCGGACCATGAGCTCCGGGCTGACAAGAAGCTCGTTTCCCGCAAAAGCGGAGGGGCTGGAGTAAGGAGAATTGCCGCAGATGCTCGTGGTCGGGGTGAGGGGAAGCACCTGCCAGAGGCTCTGCCCGGAAGCGGAGAGGAAATCCGCGAATGCATGGGCGCCAGGACCAAGGTCGCCAATGCCGAACGGCGAGGGCAGCGATGTCAAATGCAGAAGGATTCCGCTGCGTCGGGTTTTCATGTTCACCTTCCTGGAGGTTCCTGAATCATCATCACCATTCCCATGAACGGCTGTCTCCCGGAATTTCTTGAGCCCTCGTGAATCCGGCGGTGCTCGATTCAGGAATTGGACCCCTGGGCGGGCTTCTCGCCTCGCCGTGGCCGGAATCCCTCACGAGACGAGCTTTCAGGCCGGACCTCCACGGGCAGGGCCCGTGTCCGTGAAACCCGGCGATATTTTAGGATTCTGCCTCCATCCATCAGTCGAAGGGGTTCTGCAGGATGATGGTCTCATCCCGGCCCGGTCCCACCGAGACCAGGTTGAGGGGAGTCGATGCGAGATCCTCGATCGCCTTCAGATAACGACGCGTATTCGCCGGAAGATTCCCGAATCGCCTCACGCTCCCAATGTCCTCCTCCCAGCCGGGGAGCTCTTCGTAGACCGGCTCGCAGGCTTCCAGGGCCTTGAGCTCAGGGGGCACCGAGCCCAGCTCATGCGATCCGCATCGATATTTTGTCGCAATCTTGAGGGTCGGCAGCCCGGTGAGCACATCCAGCTTGGTGATGACGAGCCCCGAAAGGCCGTTCAACCGAATGGAGCTGTTGACCACGACCATATCCAGCCACCCGCAGCGCCTGGGGCGACCCGTGGTGGCGCCGAACTCTCCTCCCACCTTCTGAATGTGCCTGCCGGTCTCGTCCAGGAGCTCACAGGGAAAGGGGCCGCCCCCGACGCGGGTCGTGTATGCCTTGACCACGCCGATGACCTTGTGGATGCGCGTGGGACCGATGCCCGACCCGCAGCACGCGTTGCCTGCCACGGTATTGGAGGAGGTGACGAAGGGATAGGTTCCGTGATCCACATCCAGGTGAGTGCCCTGGGCGCCCTCGAACAGGATGTTGCGTCCGTCCCGGTCCGCCCCCTGAAGGACTTCGGAGATGTTGGCGGCGTATGGCGCCAGCCTCTCTCCGTAGGCCAGGTACTCGTCGGCTATGCTGCCCGCATCCAGGGGAGCCGCCCCGAAGAAATGCTTCAGCATGAAGTTCTTCTCCTCGAGGTTCGCCTCCAGCTTCTCACGAAAATGCCCGGGATCCATGAGATCGTGGATGCGAATCCCGCATCGGCACACCTTGTCCTCGTAGCAGGGACCGATTCCGCGCCCGGTTGTCCCGATTTTCGTGCTCCCCTTGCGCGATTCCCGGGCCTCATCGAGGGCGCGGTGATAGGGCATGATGACATGGGTGTAGTGGCTGATGGCAAGACTTGCGGGTGTAACCGGAATGTTCGCCGCATCCAGCTTGTCCATCTCCTGAATGAGCACTCCGGGGTCGAGGACGACGCCGTTGCCGATCATGCAGACCTTGCCCGGGTGGAGAATCCCGGAGGGGATCAGGTGGAAGATGAACTGCTTTCCATCGACCACCAGCGTGTGACCGGCGTTGTTGCCGCCCTGAAACCGCACGACATAATTCGCACGTTCCGTGAGCAGGTCCACGACCTTGCCCTTGCCTTCATCACCCCACTGGGTGCCAATCACAACCACGTTTGCCATTCGAAGCTCCTGACCGCCGGGATGATCCAAAACCCGCGATAAGCTCTTGTCTCGCCGCGAGTAAAAGGGAACAGGGGGAGAGCGCAGGGTTTCCGTTACAGCTCATTCCCCTGGCGGCAAAGGGGCATGATTCACCGCAACGGCGAACGCCCATCTCGTTCAGAGGATGGTCCCATGCCGCAAGGGGCACCCGAAACGCGCCGAATGATGTGAAAAACAGCACATGCATACCTCTAATCAAAACCCCATCTTCTGTCAAAGGCAATTTACCAGGCCAGCGAGGGGAGCCGATCCATCCCCTTGCCGCCGCCGCAGGCCAGCATGCCCTCCAAGGCAGCCCGGTCCGGAATGGATGGCCTTGCACCCAGACACGTGCAGCTGAGAGCCGCGGCCGCCCGGGCTGCCAGGAATGCCGCTTCGATGGCGCGGCCTTGAGCGATCTCCAAGGCGAATGCTCCGTGGAAAACATCTCCCGCCCCTGTTGTATCCAGGACTTCGACCGGGAGCGCCGGCCAGGATTCCTCCCGTCCACCGCGACTCCAGATGAAGCCATCCTCACCCAGGGTTATTGCCGCAAGGGGAGCGAGGCGGCTCATCAAGCGCAGGGCTCGACGCATGTCCTGCTCGCCGGTGAGCTCCCTGGCGAACCGCGCGGACGCAATGAGGTAATCCACCAGCCCCGCAAGCCGCTCGGTACCGGAGTGCAGCGAACCGGCATCGAGGACGGTCGGTATGCCCCGGCTTCGGGCTTCCCGGGCCAGGGCCGGGGAAATCTTGGGCTCGTGCCCGTCCATGAGGATGACCCGGGGCGAAATGGCGGAGAGATCAACCTGGCTCGGTTCCAGCTGAGGGGTCTCTCCCTTGAAATTGACCACCGTGCGCTTTCCATCGGGTTTGACCAGGATCATGGAGAGGGGTGTGGGGTGGGAGCCGCGAACGATCCAGTCCGTCAGAACGCCCTCGGCCACGAGCTCCTGAAAGTGCAGATCACCAAAAAGGTCCTGGCCCAGGTAGCCGCAGAACGCGCTGGTGCCCCCCAGCCGCGCCACCGTCACCGCCGCATTGACGGCAGGTCCTCCGCCCGCCATGGACCTTTCACTGGCGAAGCACTTTTCGTCGGCCTCCGGGTGATGGTCCACCACCAAGGTCACATCGCAGGCGGCGTGGCCCACGCACAGAACATCGACCATGGCTGTCATGAAACACCAAACCCTTTCCGGTCATCGTGGATTCCGTGCCGGGACGAACATTCCATCCCTCTCCCCCTGCCCTGGTCCAGAGCGCATGGACCCCTTCAATATGCCCGAGATGACACCCCCATGGCAAGCCGTGGCATGACCCACCCACCGGGGCTGCTTGACAGGGAGGGGAGATCGAAATAGAGAGCCTTCAGAATGCGGCAGGGTCCGATTCGCGGAAGTGTCCGCTTCCCAACCAGTGAATCCACGCGCACCGGAGAAGACATGGTCGAAGATTACGCTTTCTGGGTGCCCTGGCTGACGGGTGCCGCCGGCTTTCTGCTGGGTATTCTCGTTTTGGCGATCCTTGTTCTGAAGCGTGCTTCCGAGTGGAAGGAGAGGGCCAGAAATGAGGGGGAGCTCGAGAAGACGGCCCTGCTGGCTCGTCTGGAATCCCGGGACCTGCAGGTGAGGAGGCTCGAGGAGCTCATATTGGAGCTTCGCGCCGAGTCAGCGCGCCTGGACGCCGAGGTCAGGGAGCTCCTGAGCAGGAGCGCCGCCGCCGAGGAGAAGAACCTGAGGATTCCGGAGCTCCTCACGCGGCTCGGTGAGAAGGAATCCCAACTGATGGGCATGCATCAGGAGAACATGGCTCTGCAGCGGAAGGTCTCCGAAATGGAAACTCGGCTCCAGGAAGAGCGCAAAGCCTGGGAGGACAAGGTGGAGAGCCTCAGGGACCTGCAGGCCCGCCTCTCCGACACCTTCAAGGCGATTTCGTCGGAAACACTGCGCAGCAGCGGGCAGACCTTTCTCGATCTCGCTCGGGGGCTCATCGAGAGGATGCAGGAGGGGGCCAGGGGCGATCTCGAGGTGCGGCGCCATGCCATCGAGGGGCTCGTGGAGCCCCTGAAGGAATCGCTGTCCCGGCTGGATGATCGGATTCGCGAGGTCGAGCGGAGCCGGACCATGGCTTATGCTTCCCTCAACGAGCAGGTGCAGTCGCTGGGCAGGACGCAGAGCCGGCTCCACCAGGAGACCTCGAATCTGGTCCAGGCCCTGCGAACCCCCGCGGTTCGGGGACGCTGGGGGGAAATGCAGTTGAAGCGGGTGGCCGAAATCGCCGGCATGGCCGAGCACAGCGATTTCGTTCTCCAGGAGACTGCCGGCGGCGGAGGTGAATCCCGGCTGCGTCCGGACATGGTCGTGAAGCTCCCCAATGGGCGCAACGTGGTGGTGGACGCCAAGGCGCCGCTGCAGGCCTACCTGGAGGCCCTTGAATCCGCGGACCAGGCGGTGCAAGCCATGAAAATGAGGGATCACGCTCGCCAGATTCGATCGCACGTGACGCTGCTCGCCGGCAAATCCTACTGGGATCAGTTCACGCCGGCTCCCGAGTTCGTGGTGCTCTTCCTTCCCGGGGAATCGTTTTTCAGCGCCGCTCTCGAGCAGGACCGGGATCTCATCGAATACGGGGTCGAGCGCCGGGTGATTCTCGCCACGCCGACAACCCTCGTCGCCCTCCTTCGGTCCATCGCCACCGGCTGGAGGCAGGAGCAGCTGGCGGCCAACGCCGCTTCCATCAGCGAGCTGGGGAAATCGCTTCATGACAGGATACAGACCATGGCGGCCCATTTCGCGGACATACGCCGCGGCCTGGATCGCTCCGTCGAATCCTACAACCGCGCTGTCGGGACCCTCGAGGGGCGGATCCTCCCCGCGGCACGGCGCCTGAAGGAGCTGGGCATTTCAAGCTCCGTCGAAATACAGTCTTTGCATCCCGTGGAGAGGGTGCCTCGTCCCGTCACGACGCGGAGCGATCCCGAGTCTGAGGCCGACACACCCAAGCCGGAGGAAGCTCTTTAAGTGGTCATGTCCACACCGGTGTTTTCATGAAAGATGGTCTTTCCCATTCAGTGGGAAAAGCGATTCGCCGAAAGAACTGGTGCTGATCTTTCGTCAGGTTGAGATCACCGCGTGTCTGCATCGGGCTCGATATTCCTCCATCTGATCCGAGAAATCAGCAGTACCTTTCGGTCTTGTTTCCTTGACGGTTTTGAATCGCAATGAATCGATGCCACTCTCCGAAACGCTGCAATGCTCCTCATGCAGCGCCTCGGGAGATGGCCTGAGCAGGTGAGACATCATGCGGGTTCTGGTTGTTGAAGATCATCCCTCCATGAGGAGTATCCTGAAGAAGATGCTCTATCGAATGCAATGCTTCGAGGCCATCGAGGAGGCGGTCGATGGAGAAGAGGGCTGGCATAGACTGCGAACCGAGATCTTTCACCTGGTCATTGCCGACATCAACATGCCCCGGCTGAACGGGATCGAGCTGCTCAAGCGATGCCGGGGGGAGTCCGACCTCAGAAATGTTCCGTTCCTCATCGTGTCCGGCGAATCGCTCCAGGAAGTGATCGCCTTCGTGGGCGAATGGGGAGTTTACGACTACGTCGTGAAACCCTTCTCGTACAGCATTCTCAAGAGTCGCATCGAGGCGATGTTCGAGCGGCTCCGAAATCCCGAGGAGCTCCTCTATCGGGAGGTCGAGCGGTTGAAGGAGATGGGCTATCACCGGGAGGCCCTCCAGAGGGTCGAGGAGGCGGAAGCCAGTCTGAAGGCCCTGAAGGTCAAATGGCTGACCATCAAGGGTGAATGCCTCATGGCCCTCGGAAGCATGGAGAGTGCCGAGGAATGCCTCAACAGGGCACTGGAGCTTTCCGACGTGTATCTCCCGGCTCACAAGACATGTGCCGAGCTTCATCTGAAGCGGGGAAACACGGATCGGGCCATCGAGCTGCTGACGCGGGCCGATGAAATCAGTCCCCTGGATACGGATCGCAAGGTCAAGCTGGGGAAGCTGTTCCTCGGCCAGGGTCGGGATGACGAGGGGCGCGTGGTGCTCGAGAAGGCTGTGAGACAGTCTTCCCAGGGAGAGCGTGCCGGCATCCTGCGCAAGGTCGCTGAAGCCTTCATGGAAGCCAACCATTACGCCGAAGCCGAGGAGTTGTTCGTGAAGCTGCTCAAACTGAGCCCGGAAGAAGTGGAAACGTATAACAGGCTGGGCATCGCCCTGAGAAGGCAGGGAAAATACGACGAAGCGGAGGCCTATTACCGCATGGCCCTGGAGAGTCATCCCCACAACCCGGTCATCCATTACAACCTTGGGGTGCTGCAGTTCAGTCGCCAGGAGAAGGAAAACGCGAGGAATTCGCTGTTGGAGGCCGTTCGCCTGGATCCAGGCTTCACCAGGGCCCGGGAAGTGCTTCGTCAGGTGGAGGCTTCGGGTTAGTCGGTTCGGGCCGGGTCAAAGCTCGGGGGCTCCCGCCGGTATCAGACAAACAAAACACATTGCACCGTCCCCGGTATTCCTGATCTGGTGCTCCTCGCCGGGCGGGACGAAGATCACGCTCCCGGTCCTGACGTCCACCCATTCCCCCGCCCGAAAGACAGACCCTTCTCCCTTGTGAACGAAGATTTCGTGCTCCCATGCATGCCGGTGCAGTGGAGTGTGCCCGCCCGGGCTCAGTTCGAAAACCCGCATGCAGAAGTTCATTGCACCATCGGCCCGGCCAATGACGACTCGCCCGGTGACGCCCCTGGCGGGCGGGGTATCGAAGACCCGTGTCTCCGCGTCGGAGTAGTGAATGACCTTCATCGTTGGTGCTCCCGGAGCGGGGTGCTTCCGCGGCTCCCCGCCCGCTTCCGGCGATTCAAGTTTTGAGCCCGGGAGACATCGCTCCCGGTCCGTCCTTCATCTCAGGCATCTGGCGCCAAAGGCTGGGTTCGTTCAATGGTGGAAGGGCCGGCTCGGAGAGCCGGCTGGTGAAAGGTCTGAAACCCTCCTCACATCCAGGGGGCCATCAGGGTCATCGTTGGAGACGGCTCAGGACAGGAATTTCTTCTTCAGGTCGTCCCACGGGGCAAAGGCGGCCAGCAGGATCGCCGAAATCAGGTAGACCGCGACGAGGGACGCCGGAAAGGTGACGTAAAACAATGCGTAGACTGGAAAGAGAGCGGCAAAAGCCAGCGCAAGCTTGACGGCCGTTTCAACCCATTTTTTCTTGGAACCATTGTCATCCATGTTCATACTCCGTTCTTGGGGGTTCTTCAGATTCACTCTGCTCAGCTGCAGACTCAAGGATTCGGAGGCTCCGCGCTTGCCCTCGGATTGTGCATAGACTGCCCGTCGCCTGAAAGGAATCTCGTTCACTCGACAGGCCCACCTCGCCACCTTATGCGAGGCAGGCGAAATTTGCAAGGGAGAACGGGGTCGGGATGTGACCTTTTTTTCACAAAACCACCCCCACGTGTCCCGGCTCGCCCCCGATGTTCTCTGTCGACGTTTCGTGCCGTGGGATAAGCTGGAGCCGAGGCTGTCAGGCGCTTCTGATCTTTTTGTTGCAAGGCAGAACCGCTTTGTGTATATAAGCACATGGATTTATGGGGACTTCCCTGGCAAACTCCGTGCCTAAAAGCCCGAATGGTCATATCTGGAGATTGCGCCCGATCGCTGGCGGGGTTCTCGATATTTCACACAGCCTTAGGAGGATAAGCATGGCAAACGCAGTAACGCAAAGTATTCTGGTGGTCGGAGGCGGTATGAGCGGGCTCACTGCCGCCATCGAAGCAGCCGAAGCGGGCCACGAAGTGTATCTCGTGGAGAGAAACCCGTACCTCGGAGGTCGGGTGGCCCAGCTTCATCAGTACTTCCCCAAACTGTGTCCCCCCTATTGCGGACTGGAAATCAACTTTCGGCGGATGAAGAACAGCCCGAAGCTCCGGTTCTTCACCATGGCCGAAGTGGAGTCCGTGTCCGGTGAGGAGGGCAACTTCGACGTGGCCATCAAGCTGAGCCCGCGTTACGTCAACGAGAAGTGTACCGCCTGCGGCAAGTGCGCTGAAGCCTGCACCATGGAGATCGACAACCCCTTCAACTACAACATGGACAAGGTCAAGGCCGCTTACCTTCCTCATGACATGGCTTTCCCCCTGCGGTTCGTGCTCGATCCCGCTCTCGTCAGGAGCAGCGAGGCTCAGAAGGTGAAAGAGTCCTGCCCGTACGATGCCATCGACCTGGACATGACCGCCAAGACCGTGGACCTCAAGGTGGGAACCATCGTCTGGACGACGGGCTGGAAGCCTTACGACGTCGCCAAGCTCGACACCTACGGTGCCGGTCAGTATGCCAATGTCATCACCAACGTGATGATGGAAAGGCTTGCCGCCCCCAATGGTCCCACCCAGGGGAAGATCCTCCGCCCCTCCGATGGCAAGGCCCCCGAAACCATAGCCTTCGTCCAGTGTGCGGGCTCCCGTGACGAGAATCACCTTCCCTTCTGCTCGACCATCTGCTGCCTGGCTTCCATGAAGCAGTCGACCTATGTGCGCGAGCAGTATCCCGACGCCAAGGTCCACATTTTCTACATCGACATCCGCGCCACGGACCGGCTCGAGGATTTTTACCGCATGGTGAAGGAAGATCCCAACGTGACCTTCTTCAAGGGCAAGGTGGCCAAGATCGAGCAGGACAATGCCACGAAGAACCTGATGCTGCGCGTTGAGGATACGAACACGGCAACGCTCCACGAAATGAATTTCGACCTGGTGGTGCTGGCGACGGGAATGCAGCCCACGACATCCGATGAACCGGTGCCCGCCAGTGTCCCCTATGACGATTACGGGTTCGTTGTTTCGCTGGACGCCGCCCCTGGAATCTGCGCCGCCGGTTGCACCAGGACTCCCGCAGGCGTATCCGAATCGGTTCAAGATGGCACGGCAGCGGCTCTCAAAGCCATCCAATCCGTTGCGAGGAGGTAGATATCAATGGAACATAAGACTGCAGCGTATATTTGTACCGGGTGCGGCATCGGGGAGGCCCTTGACATCGAGAAGCTGAGTCAGGTGGCCACGAAGGAATGCAAGGTTGCCATCTGTCAGACCCATCCCACCCTTTGCAGCCAGGCGGGTGCGGAGCTCATCAAGAGCGACATCGAAAAGGAAGGGGTCAATACCCTCATGATTGCGGCCTGCTCGCCCCGCGTCATGTATGACGTGTTCAATTTCGAGGGCTGCATCATGGATCGCGTGAACCTGCGCGAGCAGGTGGTCTGGTGTCAACCGCCCAACGAGGAAGACACCCAGATGATGGCGGAAGACTATCTGCGCATGAGCGGGGCGAAGTTGAAGGGCATGGAGCTGCCCGAGGCCTTCAAGCCCGAGCGGGAATTGTCCAAGGACATCCTCGTGGTGGGTGGCGGCGTTACGGGTCTCACCGCGGCCCTTGAAGTGGCCAAGGCCGGCTACAAGGCGGTCCTGGTGGAAAAAGAGGCGCAGCTGGGCGGCTTCCAGAAGAAGGTGACCGACAAGGCGACCTTCCCCTACAAGGATGTGAAGCCCAATGACATCGATGCCCTCATCGAGCTCGTGCAGAAGAACGCGAACATCAAAGTCTACACCGGAGCCAAGGTCGAGGAGATCGCAGGCGGTCCCTGCGTTTTCGATGTAAAGGTCAAGCAGAATGGAACCAGCGCCGAGCATCAGATTGGCGCCGTCGTCATGGCGGCCGGCTGGGAGCCTTATGATCCCGCCAAGCTCGATGCCAAGCTGGGATACGGACAGTCGCCCAACATCATCACCAACGTTCAGTTCGAGGAAATGAAGCTGGCCGGCAGCCTGGCCCGCCCCAGCGACGGCAAGGCGCTGAAGAACGTGGCGTTCCTGCAGTGTGCGGGCTCGCGCGATCCCGAGCATCTTCCCTACTGCTCCACCGCCTGCTGTCTCACGTCGTTGAAGCAGGCCATCCTGATCAAGCAGGACAACCCCGATACCAACGTCTTCATCATCTACAAGGAAATGCGCACTCCCGGCCAGTCCGAGGATTTCTATCGCAAGGCCCAGCATAGTGGAGTCATTTTCGCCCGCTGCCAGGATCCCACGGTGAAGGTGAGCGGCAATGACATCACCGTCGATTTCGTGGACGAGCTCCTCGGTGAATCCGTGTCCCTGGGAGATCTGGACCTGGTCGTTCTCGCCACCGGCATGGTGCCCATGACGGCATTCGGCGAGGATCCCCGGGCCAAGGAGCCCAAGGAAGGCGAGGAGGCGAGCGAGGTTCCGGCCGACACCATTCTGGCCTCCGACATTTTGAACCTGCAGTATCGCCAGGGACCTGAGCTGCCGGGTCTCAAGTATGGATTTCCCGACTCTCATTTCATCTGCTTCCCCTACGAAAGCCGAAGGACCGGCATCTATCCCGCCGGCTGCGTGCGTCGACCCATGGGGGTGGCCAACGCGACGGAAGACGCCGCTGGCGCGGCCATGAAGGCGATCCAGTGCGTGGAGCTCACCAGCCGCGGCGCGGCCGTGCATCCTCGGGCCGGAGACGTGACCTATCCCGAGTTCTTCATGCAACGCTGCACGCAGTGCAAGCGCTGCACCGAGGAGTGTCCGTTCGGGGCCATCAACGAGGACGAAAAGGGTAATCCGCTTCCGCAGCCCACCCGTTGCCGCCGATGCGGTGTGTGCATGGGCGCCTGTCCCGAGCGCATCATCTCCTTCAAGAACTACTCGGTTCCCATGATCGGCGATGCCATTAAATCCATCAACGTTCCGGACGAGTATGACGAGAAGCCCCGCATCCTGGTCCTGGCGTGTGAGAACGACGCCTATCCGGCCCTCGACATGCTGGGCTTCCGCCGCATGAGATTCAATCCCTGGGTTCGCGTGATGTCCATGCGCTGCCTGGGGTCCTTGAACCTCATCTTCGTGGCGGATTCGCTTTCCAAGGGCATCGACGGGGTTCTGCTGCTGGGCTGCCAGCATGGCGACAACTACCAGTGCCACTTCATCAAGGGAAGTGAGCTGGCCAACATCCGCCTGAGCAAGGTCAAGGAGACCCTGGATCGACTGCAGCTCGAGTCCGATCGCGTGCGTTTCGAGTCTGTTTCCATCACCGACTACAACACGCTGGCCAAGCTCCTGGATGAGTTCTCCGATAGGCTTGTGGAGATTGGGCCGAACCCGTACAAGGGCTTCTAGAATAAGGGCTCGGACCGCCGACCGGGACCGCTGACGGCGCCGGGGCCATGGCCCCGCGATTCAGCCCGCCGGTCGGCGGCGAGTGCCCGCGGCCCTTCGGCGGAATCCTAAAGACTGATTTGATAACCCTTCAGGAGGCATTGGGATGAGTAACAAAGTCGATCCTAACCTGATCCACGATTTGAAGCACTTCGGGCTTTCGGATGCCCACAAGTGCTACAACTGCGGGAACTGTACGGGCACGTGCCCGCTGTCCACCCCCGAAAACCCATTCCCCCGGAAGCTCGTGCGCTACATCCAGCTGGGGCAGACCGAGAAGATCCAGAAATCGCCCGAGCCCTGGCTCTGCTACTACTGCGGCGATTGCTCGGTCCAGTGCCCTCGCGGCGCCGAGCCCGGCGAGACGATGATGGTCCTCCGTCGATACCTGACGGCTTCCTACGACTGGACGGGGTTCGCCAGGAAGTTTTACACGTCCGAGCGGTTTGAAATCATCGCCATCAGCGTTGTTGCCCTGCTGGTCGGTCTCGGGCTGCTCCTTTTCCACGGCGACAACATCAACTGGCAGGACGCCCACATCAACAGCGTGTGGCCTTCAGAAAAGATTGAAATCGCCGACCTCTTCATGGCCGCGATCCTCTCGTTCCTATTGCTGAGCAACGTATTCCGCTGCTTCAAGTTCACCATGGGAGACCTGGCGTTTAAAGTTCCCATCAAGTATTATGCGAGCCAGGCCAAGGAGCTTCTCATCCATGTGGCCACCCAGAAGCGGTTCGGGAAGTGCACGGACAAGATGCAGTGGTTCGTCCACCTCATGATCATGACCGGCTACGCCTCGGTGTTCCTGCTGGTCGTGGTCTTCATCAACGGACTGGGCTTCGAGAACCTCAAGTTCCAGCGCGATCTTCCTGAGTATCCGCTCTGGCATCCCATCAGGCTCATTGGCTACTATGCGACCTTCGCCATCATGTACGGGACCACTTATGCCATCATCGGCCGCTTGAAGAAGAGCAAGCCGGTATACCGCTATTCGCATCCCACGGACTGGATGTTCCTGATCCTCCTGCAGCTCACCACCTTGACCGGTATCTTCATTCACTTCACGCGCCTGCTGAACTGGCCCATTCCGACCTACGGGCTTTACATCGTTCACATGATGGTGGCCGTGCCGATGCTCGTCCTGGAAGTTCCCTTCGCCAAGTGGGCTCACCTGGCCTACCGCCCGGTGATCATTTATCTGCTCAAGGTCAAGGAAATGTATATGAAGGACCAGCCGGTTCCAGCCATCGAAGCCGAAGCTGAGCCCGTCGTAGCCACCGCCGAATAGGGGCCGACGACGAGACACACTGCGTGATCATTGCCAGGGCCCACGAAGATGGCGCTTCTTCGTGGGCCTTTTTGCGTGGTGTCAAGGAAGTTTTCGCGACAAATACGTTTTCAGCCACTCCATACAGCTCCACGGCATAAAATCTTTGCTTTGTCACCCGTCATGCCGGCAGGCTTTAAGCCGGCATCCAGTTCTTTTCCGTGGATTCCGGCTGCCAGACTGCCGGAATGACGACTCGAGCGGTGGACACTCTATTGTATGGAGTTGTTTTTTGGGAGCCGGGATGCGACGGATCACCCTCGCCCTTTCAACCCATCGCCCCGAGACACTGCCCGCGGCCGGGCATCACATGCGGCAGCATGATCTGATCCTGCTGGAAGAGCCGCCGGTGCCTGAATTCATGGCGATGGTCGCGGGAGAGATGGACATTCAAGAGTACCTCGAGGGACAGGACTTCGAGTTTCCCGCGCACGCCGAGTCCATGTGCCGCCTGGTGAGGGGGCTGGTGCGTGAAGGCAGGGCGGTGCTCCAGGTGGAGCCTTATCTCGAGTGCCTGAACGGGATTCACGAGCTGTTTGCCGCAGGAGGGACGGCATCGGAAATCGACCCGGGATCGCCGGCCGCGATGGTTTACCGGGCCGAGCGTCTTGCGACGAAAGCCCTCGTGGAGTATTACAGGATCTCCCTCGACGGGGCCTTCGAATCCGTTGTCGACTCCGTCAGGACTTTCGCTCGAGCGGATGCGGAAAGACTGCGGCTCCGGGACTCCATGCGGGCGGCTGCGGTGATGGACCTGCTCGGCCGGCGGAGCGAGGAGCGGCTCTACGTTGAAGCCGGCTATATCCATTGGGCGCTCTGGAGAGAACTGCGCCGGGGTGCCCGCGGGATTGCGGGAGTCCGTGCGCTGTTCCTGCTTGAGCCCGTGGTGAGGCCGCTTTTCGGTAGGCGCCAGGTTCTTGGAGCGGGAGACTTTCTGACCCTCGTCTATGTGTTTCACCCGAGGACGGCCTCCGCGGCCCTGGATCTCCTGGCGGCAAGGAGCCTTATTTACATCAAGATTCTCATGAAAAGCGAAGAGACTGCTGAGGAATCGGAGTATCCCCACACGAGAGATGAAATCGACTGCATGAGCATGGTGCGGCAGCTGTCTTACGATGAGTGCCGAAGCCTGTTTGTGCGACTCAGGGCCCGGTCGACGGTCGCGGCGAGAGCCATGGTGGAGGATTTCCTCAAGCGCCGGTGAGGGAGGAGCCATTGAAAGATCCGAAGGTAGCCTATGTGCTGCACTGGTTCCCGGAGCCTTCCGAGACCTTCATTTTCAACGAGGTTCATTACCTCCACAGCCGAGGGCTGGACCTGAGGGTTTTCACGCTTTACGGTGCGTTGAAGAGCAATCTCTCGCCCGAGATGGTCTCCTTCGCGATTCGGCCGGAGCGGCTCGGCATGCGGTACATCCCCCGACTCCCGCATGCCATGGTGTTCTGGCGAGGGCTGCGGCCCGGCACATTCCATGAGCTGTTTCGCCACATTCCCTGCCGGCGCTGGAGCGACCTGGAAATGGCCGGAGAGTTCCTGTGGGGGTTCTTCTGCGGGTTTGAGCTGGCCCGACGTTGTGTCGAGGAGAACATCGCCCACATCCATGCTCCGTGGGCCAACGGCCCGGCGACGGCGGCCTGGGTGGCGTCGCTGCTCTCGGGCATTCCGTTCAGCTTCGCGGCCCATGCCACGGACATTTACCCCCCGGACGGCGCTCTGGCCGAAAAGATTTCAGCGTCGTGCTTCGTTCGCACCAATAACCAGGCCAACGTCGAGCACCTCTCCGGACAGGCCCTGAGCGAGGAGGACCGGCGGAAGATCACGCTGGTTTACAACGGGCACCCCGTGCGGGTGAGCGCTGCGGCGAAAGTGGTCATGGAGCCGCCCTTCAGGCTGCTGGCCGTGGGGCGCTTTGTCCGAAAGAAGGGCTTTGACGTTCTGCTGAAGGCCTGCCAAATCCTGAAGAACAAGGGCTTGCCCATCGAGCTGACCCTGGCGGGCGACGGTCCCGAGGGGCGACGGCTCAAGTCTCTCAGCAGGAAGCTGGGCCTGGGCGACGGCGTGGCTTTTCCCGGTTTTGTTCCCTACGAAAGAGTGCCCGGTCTCCTGGACGGGGCGGACGTGTTCATCATGCCGAGCATCGTCGACGCCTCGGGAGACCGGGACGGTCTGCCCAACGTGATCATGGAAGCGCTTCTGCAAAAGGTCCCCGTGGTGGCCACGAATGTCTGCGGCATTGCCGAGGTCATTCGCGACGGCGTCACCGGTTTCCTGGTGCCCCAGAACGACCCCCTGGCGCTGGCGCATGCCATCGTGGAAATGACGCGGGACAGGGATCGCGCGCTCCGCATGGCCCAGGCGGGGCATGACCTGGTCGTTGAACGGTTTGCCCCCGATCGTTGCTTCAATACTGTCCGGGAGCTTTTGGAGCGTGGTGCTCTGGTGGGAGGCCCGCCCTCGGCCATGGGCTGCGGGCCGGTGGCCACGGGCGTTGCGGCCGCCTGCGGGGATGCCGTTTCCAGATGAATGAGGTCTCCCACGGCATTCTTCGCAGGTTCGCGGTCCTCCTGGGGGCCCAGTGGTTCCGGGAGATCCTGCAGAGCATCTTTCTGATCGTGCTGGCCAGGAGCAGTACGACGACCTACGGCGAGTTCATGCTGGCCTTCAGCATTGCACAGGTGGTCGTCTTCGTGGCCGAGTTCGGGTTGAACCAGCACCTGGTGACGCTGCTTGGGGGGCGCGATTCCGAGAAGATTGAATTGATTTCGGAGGTGTCCATCCTGAAGGGTGGGCTGCTCCTGGTCGGAATGGCGGCGGCGCAGGGATTTGCGTCCTGGCAGCATTACGACCCCTCCCTCAGGCTCCTCATCCTGGTGGTGGTGGCGGGCGTGGGATTCCAGGCGCTCACCACTTCGTTTTACGTCGCTTACCAGGTCGAGGGCCGGCAGCACGTGGAGGCGCGAATACGTGCCTTTTCGGCGAGCCTGGGTTTCGGCTACGGCCTGACTTCCCTGCTCGCGGGTATGTCGCCGGTCTGGGTGGCGTGCTACCTGGCCCTCGAGACTTCCGTGGGGCTCGGTGTCGCCCTCATGGAAACGCTGTCCAGGGCCCGATTGAGCCTGAGGCGTCCGCGGCTGGGCCGCCTCGTGAGCCGGGCGCGAGGAGGGCTGATCTTTGTCGTCATGGCGCTGGCCGCCATCCTGTACAACAAGAACAACATCTTCTTCCTCCAGAGCTACGCAGGCTCCGACGGGGTGGCCCAGTACAGCGTGACGTGGCAGATGGTCGATGGCATCTCGGTCCTGACCTCCAATCTGCTTTTGAAGAACGTCCTTTTTCCCCTCTTCGTCAATCTGAACCGGGAGGGGCCCGGCGAGATGGCTGCCGTCGCCCGGAACTGCGCCCGGTGGCTCCTCCTGGCTTCCTTCCCCATCATGTTTGTCCTCTTCGTGGAGAGCGATCGTCTCATCGGGCTCGTCTACGGCGAAGGCTACGGACGGGCGATTCGGCTGCAGCAAATCCTGGTCGTCACGGTGCTCTTCTCCTTCCTCCACAATCTGGCCGCCTACCTGATGATGGCCATGAAGCAGGAGAGGCTGCTCCTGGGATTTTACCTGGTTGGTCTGACATTCAACCTGGTCGTCTGCGCGGTGGTCATCCCACGGTTTCCGCTGGAGGGAGCCGCGGCTGCCATCGTGCTCACCAAGGGGCTCATGATGCTGCTGACGGCGGGCACCTGTCAGGGGCGCATGGGCCTGATTTCGAGGGGTGCCTGGCTTCAAACGGCCCTTGCGGTGCTGGCGGGCGCCGCGCTGTATGCCCTCGGAACAGCCGGGCTCTTCCGGGAGGCGGGGGAGATCCTGGCCCTGGCTCCCATCGGGATCCTGGCTTTGAAATGGTACCGCGAGCCATCACAGCCCCCGGGCGGGACTGGGCCTGTCTGAAACTGGATTTTGAAGTTGTTTCCAGGTCTCCCCGAGCCCGGGGCTGAAAGCTGATGCATCGTCTCCATGCAGGCCAAACAAGGAATGAAGATGCTCGTACTGTTTTGGGCGTGCTCCGGCCTTTACCTTCTGCTGATCCTCGGTCTGTACATCCTGTCGGCCGAGCATGTGCGCGGAGGCATTGTCTCGCGACGGTCGGGGGGTGCGGAGCGCTGCCGAGAGCGCACGAGCCTCCGCGCCCGGGCTCGGGTCATTGTGCCGGTGACCGGGGCGGCACCGGATCTCGAAGTGACCCTCGGCTCCCTTCTTGGCCAGATCCATCCCAACCACGAAGTGGTTTTGGTGACCCGCGACGAGGAGGATCCCGCCACTCCCGTGGTGCGCCGACTTTGCGAAGGCGTCTCCCATGCGCGACATGTGCTGGGCGGCCGAGCCGAGGGGTGCGGGCAGAAGAATCGCAACCTGTTGAAAGGGCTCGATGCAGCCGGAACGAAGCCCGAGATCCTTGTCTTCTGTGATGCCAACCACTGGGCGCCTCCACATTTTTTCGACAGCCTGGTGCGTCCTCTCGATGAGCGGCAGGCGGTCCTGGCCAGCGGCTATCACAGGGTTCTGGCCGAGGATCGGGCCATGGGGACCCTGGGCATGCTCATCTCGGTCATGGCCATTCACATGCTCCAGGGGATTCCGTTCATCACCCAGCCCTGGGGAGGGGCCACGGCGGTTTCCGCCCAGGCCTTTGAATCCCTGGACATCCGGCGCATCTGGGCTGAGACCGTCGTGGACGACTACTCCCTGGGGAGCCGTTTTCTGAAGGCGGGGATTCGGTCCAGGCCGGTATCCGACGCGTGTCTCCTGTCCCGGCTGGGCGGCTGGAGTGTCGGCCGATGGGCAAAATGGCTCGAGCGGCAGCTCATGTATTTCAAGGTCTTCCAGCCCGTCCTGTGGGTTCTGGTGGCCCCGGCCGCCGTGGTTCTAACTTTCCCGCTGCTCTTTTCGGCAGGGGCCGTCCTGGGAGCGGTGCCCGGATGGGTGGACATGCGGGTTGCACTGCCGGCCGCCACCTTTCTCCTGGCCTTTCTGGGCGTCGCATCCCTCTACAGGCGGCTGGTCCCCGAGGAGATTCCCTGGCATTCCTGGATCGCAGCGTTTGCTCTGATGCATTTCACAACAGCCTGGTGCTATGCGGGGACCTGGCTGTCAAACCGCATTTCCTGGAGAGGGATCACCTACGAGGTTGGCCGGGGCGGCAAGGTGAAGAAGGTTGTTTGCGCGGACCAGTCCGAGAGCGGCTGAAGCTTGGAGCCTTTATAATCACCCCTTCGTGGTCCACCCGCTTGCTGCAGACCAACGATGGCCAGGCGGGCGATGAGCACCGGTCTTCAACTTGAAACTTGAAACCTTAAACTTGAAACTTTTTAGAGCAGGCTACCATGGCCAGAATTCTCTACGGCGTGCAGGGCGACGGGCGTGGGCATGCGGTGCGGTCGCTGGCCGTGGCCCGGCACTATCCGCAGCACGAGTTTCTCTTCGTGAGCCACTCCCAGGGAGCTGAGTTCCTGCGTCGCTCGTACAGGGTCCTGGAATTCATCAGTCCCGTGACCCTGGTGCACCGGCATCGCCTGGCGTCCCTTTCCACGTTCTACCAAAACCTCCGTTTCTGGGTTCGTCGGAACGGTATGCGGGAATCGCTGTTGGAGGAGGTGCGCCGGTTCAATCCGGATTACGGCATCACGGACTGGGAATTCTTCGTGCCGCACCTTTGCAGGCAAGTGGGAATCCCCTGTGTCTCCCTGGATCACCAGCATATCGTCACCTCCGCCATTCCGAACATCCCCTTGAGCCAATGGCCCGCCTACGTCGGCCTTCACTTTTCCGCCACCAGGATTTTCAATGCCGCACCGGAATACCTGGTCGTTTCGTTCTTCCTCAGTGGATTGATGAGGAACGGCGGCAAATACAGGGTGCTTCCTCCCATCCTTCGGGAGCCCGTCCTGGGGCTGCGGCCCGAAGACCGGGGGCACGTTCTATCCTATCAGAGCACCTCGACGTTCAAAGGGTACCTGCCGCTTCTCCGATGCCTTCCCCGACCGGTCGTCGTCTACGGGCAAGACGCGGAAGGGACCGACGGAAACCTCCGTTTCAAACGCCTGTCGGAGCAAGGGTTCCTGGAGGATCTGGAGGGGTGCAGCTATGTCATCTGCGGCGGCAGCCACAATGTGATCTCCGAGGCCCTCCACCTCGGCAAGCCCGTATTTGCCTTTCCCATCGCGGGGCTTTTCGAGCAGTATCTGAATGTCCACTACCTGCGGCAGCTGGGATACGGAAGCTTTTCCATGGACCATCGTGCCAACCCCTGCCTCCTGTCCGTGTTTGAGAAGAGGCTCGATGGATTTCGAGCGAACCTTCAGAAAGGGAGTTTCTGCGGAAACCGGGAAGTCTTCGAAGCCGTGGACCGGTTTCTGACCCGCGGGACCATTGTGGATCACTCCCGAGCCGGGTTTTCAGGCATTAGGAGATGACGGCTCACATCGAGCCCGCGTTCATGAGCCGGAGGAAAAGGCGTTCGTGGGAGCGGGCGACGGGGTCCATGCCGAAGCGCTCCTCGACCCGCCGGCGTCCCGCCTCGCCGTAGGCGGCTCTCCGCCTCTCATCGTTCAGGAGCTCCAGCATCAGCTCCGCGAGACTCCGCGGATGCCGGGGCCGTGCCAGAAGGCCCGTTCGACCGTGCTCCACGGCTTCCTCGATGCCGCCCACGCGGGTCGCCACCACCGGCAGCCCGCACGCCATGGCCTCGAGCACCACGTTGGGGAATCCTTCCTTCACGGAGCTCAGGGCGAACAGGCTGGCCCGGTGATAGAGAGGCAGGAGGTCGTTTCCGCCGGGCAGCCACCGGAAACAGCCATGGGGCAGTTTGCCGCCGGCGGTGAGGATTTCACGCCGCAGGGGGCCATCTCCCACGAGGAGGAGCCTGGCGTCGGGGCGTCGGGTCACCAGGATTTCGAAGGCGGAGACGAGGGTCATGAGGTCCTTGTCGGGCACCATTCGAGCCACGCACAAGACGGTGGGCTCCGCCGCGGCGCGCGCACCGGCTGGAGGCGGGTGAAATCGATGGCAGTCGATGCCGTTGGCGATGACGCTGACCCGCGATTCCGGAATCCTGTACTTGCGGACCATCACAGCCTTGAGGGCTGCGCTGTTGCAGAGGTGGTGATCCGCCAGGCGCCACAGTAATTTTTCATGCTGGCGGAACGGGCCGCCCTCCCCGCGGATGCTGGCGAGAATCACCGGGACCTTGAGCCATCGGCCGATCAGCCTGCCCCAGATGTTGGGAATGGCGGTGAGGAGCACCAGGACGTCCACGGGTTTCGACTTGAGATGCCTTGCCGTCTGCAGGATGCTGCGAAGCCCGGCGGTCCTCGTGTCGGCGAGCCACCTGAAGGTCACGCCATTGTCCCCGGCCGGGAGCCGGAAGTCCCTCCCGGATCGCATCATCCAGAGCTCCACCTGGAAAAGCCCGGGATCCAGGCGATGCGCCAGCTCCAGGGCCTGGCGCTGGGTCCCCCCGAACTCCAGGTCCTCCAGCAGCATGACGACTCTGGCCCGCGTCTTCATGGCCCTCAATACCCCATGAGGCCGCAGCAGCGGGAGCAGACCGGCATGAGCCCCTCCGTGGACAGGCTTTTCCGGAAGCGCCTGTAGGCCGGAGCGTTCCAGAGCTCCGTGATGGTCGTCTCCTTGACGTTGCCCACCACGTAGTCGTGGTAGTCCCGGCAGGGGGACATGTCTCCGTTGCTGTCCACCTCGACGGCCTGGTAGATGGAGATGCACTGGTCGAATCCGAACCGCTCCCGGTGGTCCGTGTAGTAGGTTTCGAGGGAATCGGCGCCCCGGATGTCGGGAATGAGGATCACCGGTGGATTTCCCCCGGATGAAGACCTGTGGCGAAGCTCCCGCAGCTGCGCATCCAGTCCGGCGTAATCGTCGGGCTTCCAACTTCCGACCCAGCCCCGGTGGAGGCGCGGCTCGAACCCGAAGCGGTTTCGGAAATCCGTTTCGTGGGCGCTCGCTTCCGCCGGGTCGATCCACCAGGACAGATAGAAGACAAAGAGATCCACCCGGTCGCGGAAGGCCTCGTAGACGTCCACCAGGTGATGGTGGTTGACCTGTGAGATCACCGTCAGGGATGCGATGAGCGGCAGCCTGCGGCCGCGCCGCCCTCGCTCCCGATTCACGGCGTCGAGGGCGGCTTCGATGCTGGAGAAGTTGTCGCCGTTCCCGCCGGCGCCGGGGCGGGCCGTGTTGTGAACCGTGGCGCTGTGACCGTCGATGGAGAGCTGCAGCAGGAAGAGCGGGGCGGCCACAAGCCGTTCGGCGGCGGAGGGGATCAGGGAGCCGTTGCTGACGATGGAAGTCCCGAGCCCCAGGGAAGTTGCCTTTTCGACGAGATCCACGGTGCCCTCGTAGAGCATCGGCTCGCCGCCCCAGATGTAGACCAGCGGATGATGTCCGTGGGCGGCCAGGTCGTCGAAAAGCTCCATGTACCTGTAGGGCGGCACCTCGAGGCTTTTCAGCTCCTTCAGGCTCCGGCCGTGGAGATAGCCCCCTTCGCCCCATTGGCCGCAGGTCGCGCATCGCAGGTTGCAGACATCCGTGATGCGGAGACTCAGCTGCCGGATGCTTCGAGCCCATCCCTCCCTGTGTTCGGGGTGGAGCCAGTTGAAGAGCCACTTCTCCAGTTGAAGCCGGGCCAGCTTCAGGCCGGTCCCCGGCTGGTCCAGGAAGCGCGGAAGGAGCCGGAGGACGGCTTCGTGCGCGATCATGATCCGTTTAGACATGCAAGGGGTCCTTCGTCGGCGCGTCTTGACAGCCAAAGTGCTTGTGTGAAAGAATTTCGGTCCCGGGCTGTCGATGCAGGGTCTCACGGTGCAGGATGTCGCCGCCGCCCGGTGGTCCTTTGAGGACGTATACCACCACCCGGCGGTGAAATCCAACCCTCAGGCCGCGGCCAGGCGTTCCGCCCCGGCTTGGCTCCATTTTCCTGAGGTCGGTTCCCGGGCGCGACGGAAGGAGTCTTCCCCATGCGGGCCTTGGTCTATCGCAAATCCATCCCGCTCTACCTGCTCAACCGATGGGTGAGCCTCCTGAGACCCAGGGTCTTTTATCCCGGCCTCTCCCCGCTGAGACTTCGGGAAGTCCCCTTTTCGCCGAGGAAGGGCTGGGTGGTGCTCAAAAACCGGCTCTGCGGAATCTGCGGCTCTGATTTGGGGCTCCTCAGGGGGACCGAGTCCGTCCTGCTGGAACCGTACGCTTCGTTTCCCGCCATCATCGGCCATGAGCTGGTGGCCGAGGTGGTGGAGCCACCCGCGGATTCAGATTTCAGGGCGGGGGAGCGCGTGGTGGTGGAGCCTCTGCTGCCGTGCAGGGCGCGGGGAGTGCCGCTCTGCCGGTTCTGTGCGGAAGGGCGGTACAATATCTGTGAAAACACCACCCGGGGGGAGCTTCCCCCGGGGCAGATGGGGTTCAACCGGGGGTGCGGCGGGGGCATGGCTGAATTCACCGCCGCTCCGGCGGAAAACCTTTTCAGGGTTTCGGATGGGCTTCCTGACGAGAGAGCGGTGCTGGCCGACTCCGTGGCTTCCGCGCTGCAGCCCGTGCTGGACCATTTCCCCGAGGATGGGCACACCGTAGTGGTGTACGGCATGGGAAGCGTCGGGCAGCACATCCTGCGATGCCTGAGGGTGCTGGGCTCCCGAGCCCGGCTGCTCGCCGTGGCTCGGCACGCCTATCAGGGCGAGCTTGCGGTTGCCGGCGGGGCGGACACCGTCCTCATGAATCCCGGGCGATCCGAGCTGGGCAGGCACGCCGGTGCGAGCCTGCTGCCGACGACCCTGGGCGGCGGGAACCTCGAAGGGGGAGCCGACTTCTTCTTCGATTGCGTCGGGAGCTCCCATTCGTTCCAGGAGGGACTCCTCACGCTCAGAGGACGAGGAGCTTATGTCATGGTGGGAACGGCGGGGACTCTTCGCTCGGCGGATGTCTCCAGCCTCTGGCTCCGTGAGCTCAAGGTGACGGGTTCCGTGGTCTACGGGCATGCGTCATACCGAGGCGAAAGGGTCAGGACCTACGAGCTGGCGGTGGAGCTGCTCTGTCGTGACGATTACCCTGTCCATGGTCTGCTCACGCATTGTTTCCCCATCGAAGCCTATGGCGGTGCCTTCAAGGCCGCCATGGACAAGAAGCGCCATCGGAGCGTCAAGGTCGCCCTGGATCCGGGAAGGAAGCCTTCTCGAGGGGGTGCGGGGACGTGAAGCGCAAGCTGAAGCTCGTCATCACGGTGGACGTGGAGGAGGAGGGGCTCTTTTCGGGGCGTTATCCAAGGGTCCCACCCGGTGTGCACAATGTGCGGGAGCTCGGGCGGATCGAGCGCGTCACCCGTGACTTGGGGCTTCCCGTGACCTTGCTGGTGACCTATCCCGTGGCGGTGGACCCGGAGTGCGGGGAGGTGCTGGATCGATGGCGCCGCGAGCTCGATGCGGAAATCGGGGCCCATCTGCATCCCTGGAGCACGCCGCCCTTCGTGAACCTTCCCGGACCGGAGCCCTTCCCGTCCGATCTCATGCCTGAATCGCTCCTGGAGGCCAAACTGGAGACGCTCCGCACGGCCATCGAGAGGCGCTGGGGCGTGAGGCCTGAATCGTTTCGCATGGGCCGCTTCGATTTGGGTCCCACCGTGCGGCGCCTGCTGCCGACCTTCGGGATCCTCACGGACAGCAGCATGGTGCCCTTCCGGTTCAAGCCCGGAGGGGCCAGCCACTTCATGTCGCCGAACGAGCCCTTCTGGTTGGACGAAGGCGAGACGGGCGGAGGCCGCCTCCTGGAAGTTCCCTTGACCCAGGTGGCCCTGATGCCGAACCTGGCTGCCCGGGCCTATGAGCTCGGTCTGGCCCTGGACAAAAGGCGTCGCTTCCTCCTGCTCTCCATGTTCCGTACTGTGGCGGTGGTCGGGATCCAGCCTGCGTGGTTTCCGCTGGCCTCCATGCTATGGGCCGCCCGGCTGCATGGAGCCCGCGGAGGCCGGGTGCTCACCCTTTTTCTCCATTCCTCCGAGCTCCTCCCCGGAGCTACCCCGGGTTACCCCTCGGAAGCATCCGTGCAGCGGCTCACCGGGAGAATCCGGCTGTTCCTGCAATGGCTCACCAACACGTACTCCATCGAGGGGGTGACCCTGTCCCAGCTTCACTCCTCCGTCCCAACGCCGTTGAATCAAAGCTCCCCGGGCGTGCGGAGCGGTTGACGAGGAGGCACGGAGACTGTGAGACGGGGAGGCTCTCATCCCCTGAGGGCATAAAGCCGCCATGCCCCCAAACTCGAACCCCGAGACCTCCAACCAGAAACCAGAAACCAGAAATCAAAATCTACCTCTCGCGGCCCGCATTGCGCTCCAGGATCCGGGTCAGCAGCAGCTCGAGGATGCCCATGGCCGTGATCTGGATCCCGGCCAGGACCAGGACGGAGCCGGCGGCGATGTAGGTCCAGTGGTAGTTGATTTCACGGGTGGTGAGGTAGTCGAGGATGGGGCCGATGTTGAGGAGGACGCCCGCCACCACCGGGACGAGGCCGAAGCGAAGCATGTTGAGCGTCGTGCAGGTGGAAAGGATGAGGCGGCCGACGAAGGAGTGTTTGCGGTCGTTCCCCACCAGGGCGGCGGCCACGCGCTCGGCCACGATCCCGACGGTGAGCGACGCCAGGGCGGCCAGGATGAGGGTGTTGACGGTGATGAGGCGATAGATGAACCGGTCGGGGACCTGGCCCTCCACGACATAGGACCAGAGGGGCACCGCCCCGTAAATGAAGGCCACCGAAGCGAGAAGGGTCGCGGCGGCGCCGAAGAACTTGAGAGGGCAGTAGGAAAGGGT
>JALOOX010000055.1 GCA_025454175.1 Syntrophobacteraceae bacterium
CGGCCTTTGTGTGTTGTTCTGTCTTCATGGGACCGGTCTCCCTTGCCTTTCGGGGTAAGTCTGTTTGCGCCTCCTTCAGGAAGCCCCAACCCTCTTCCTGGTCTCTCGATGGTAAGGCTATCGCGGGGAGCGCCCATTGTCCAGTCCGGCTTTGAGAAAGTCGAGGATTTCAGGCGATCGAGGGTTGCGACTGACCAAACCATGGCCAACAGTGAAGTCCTCTAAAATGGGCGATTAGGGGCTTTCTCGCACGGATAAGGTATTCTTGATATCAGCGCCTCGTAGCCTTGACTGAGGAAACCTTGGGTTCCCGGTATGTCGATGATAAGGCTGCAGCCAGAGCACTTTGATGCCCCGCCGGGAACGGCCAAGCGTGGAGGTCTTCGCGAGGCAGAGTGGATGGGCAGGGGAAACCATCGTCCTGAAATGGAGTGCCCGATTTTTGGTGTCCATATAGGTGTCTAACAGTCTAATTATTTGGTAGCAGACGGCGAAGAAAATGTTAACGCAAAAGCGCCTTGAGTACTTGGAATCATTGACACTTATAAATTTCGATAGCACTCGGTAAAACTCCATGAAAACATGGTTTTTCGCACTGCAAAACCGTTATTCACCAGTTCGAGTCTGGTTGCCGCCTCCAGAAAATTCAAGGGGTTAGCTGAAGAGGCTGGCCCCTTTTCCGTTCCTGCCACCATTTTGCTACCATTTCCCTTCCAGCTGCCATCAAGAATCTGCTCTCCAAGCCTGTCTGCAGCCGCCCGATTCACGGTGTCCATGAGATGCCCATAGGTGTCCATGGTGACGTTGATGCTGCTGTGCCCCATTTGGGCTTGGATATACTTGGGATGCTCCCCCTGCGCGATGAGAAGCGATGCATAGGTGTGCCTGAGGTCATGAAATCGTATTCTCGGAAGGCAAGCCCTTCTCAAAGCCAGAAGGTATTTTCAGTAAAACATATTCGCCGGGTGAGGTTGGCCGAGCCGCCACTGAATCAGATGTGCATTCCCTCTGAGGCAAACATCCCGCTGGCGCTTTGCTGCCAGACAAAATCGTAAACCCTCCTGGCGCTATCCTCTTTCTCGGCGTCTGAAAAAGGCGGCGTCGGCAGCGTCTGGTAAAGGTGGTTCAGGATGCAGACCTCCACTTCGGCTCGGGTCTGCTCCTTCTGGATCCACTGGTCCAAAGGGGCGAGGAGGTTTTGAAGCACCTTCAATAACTCACGGCTGGCAATTTTGATGCGTTCCCGGTCTGCTTTGCTCAGGTTGTCCCTCTGGAGCAAGTCGAAGAGGGCCAGTTCCTCTTCGGTCAAGCCCTCCTCGGCGGCCCGACGCTGTTCAGCATCCATGCTGTTCGCCAGATCCAGGAGCTTTGCAAAGGTCTCCTCGATGGTGATGCGATCCTTTTCGCGATTATACTCGGCAACGATCTCCTGGTACCTCTTGTAGTAGTCCATCCGCCGCGGGTTGCGAGCGACCATTTGGGCGAGCTTCTTCTCCACGACCTCACGGATGTCCTGGAGAGCGGTCGCTTTGCGCCTCACCTTCTTCGCAAACTCATCCCGAAATTTCTTCAGATCGATCTGGCTCAGATCGTAACGCCTGGCGTCCCTCTGGTCATCGCCCGGTTTGTGTGCCTGGATGGCCATGTTCACGATGCGGTGCAGTTCTTTCAGCAACTCCGTGACATCCGCAGTATCTCTTCTCTCGGTCAGCTTCTTGTAGATCGCTTCGATGTTGTCGTGGCGCTCTGCATAGAGGAAAGCCGATGGCTCCATCAAGAGGGCCTTGAAGCGAGCGAAGACCTCCCGTGCCATGATTTCGAATCTCCGCTTGGCTTCGTCGGACTGGTAGACAGCCTCCACCGCATCGGCCAATCCTTTGATCCGCTCGAAACCCTTCGCGCCAATAAGGACGGTCGCATCGAAGCCCAGCCCCTTGAGGTGCGCTTCCGTTGCCTCGATAGCCTGAACAAGAGCTATAACCCGCTCTTCGACTGGTGCAACAATTTCAGGAGCGCTCCCACCCCCGTCTCCCAAGGCATACTGGGCGAGCGCTTCACGGAGGCTCTTCAGCATGCCGTTGTAGTCGACGATCAATCCGAAATCCTTGCCCGGATAGGGTCTGTTGGCTCGGACAATGGCCTGCATCAGAGTGTGGGCCTTCATCGGTTTATCGATATAAAGCGTGGACAGGGATTCCACGTCGAATCCGGTCAGCCACATGGCACAGACAATGGCGATGCGAAATGGATGCGTGGGGTCCTTGAAAGCCGATTCCACGTCCACGCGCCTGCCGTCGGCAGTTTCAAAGCCCTGCTTCATGATCACGCGGTGCGGGATGATATCGAACCCCCATTTTTTGAAGTCGGCCACCTCGTTCTGTGCCTCGCTGATGATGATCTCGATGATCGTCTCACTCAGCCATTTGTGCTGGGCCTGCAGCCGATCCCGTTGGGCGTAAAGCTGCTGGCGGATCTCGTCGTCTCGTTCGACTCTCAGTGCAGCCTCACGTTCCCGGATGGCCCGGACTACCGCTTCAATCTTGGCCCGCCACAAGGGCATGATGCGTTTATACATGCGGGCGCAAGTGATCTTGTCGATGCAAACCAGCATGGCTTTTCCGGATTGCCATCTGGTCGTGATGTGCTCAACAAAGTCATAGACAAGCTTGTCTAGCCGATCGTCCGCAGTGATGATTTCATAATCCTTGCCCAGAAGCTTTTCGAGAAGGGATTCCTGGTCAGGGTCGAGATCGGCGTCCTCAATGGCCGAGGCGATGCGATCATTGAGGTCCAGCCGGGCAATCCCCAGCTTCTCCCCCCGGTTTTCATACACCAGCTTAACGGTGGCGCCGTCCTCTTCGGAACGCTTGAAGTCGTAGCGCGAGATGTAGCAGCCGAAGATGCGCCGGGTCAGGTGGTCGTGCCCGAACAGAGGTGTACCCGTGAAACCGATGAATGATGCGTTGGGCAGCGCCAGGCGCATGTTGCGCGCAAGCTTGCCCGCCTGCGTCCGGTGGGCTTCATCGGAAACCACGATGATGTCATCGCGCTCGCTGTAAGGCTCTCTGGGGTTCACGTCCTGGTTGAACTTGTGGATCAGGCTGAAGATGAACCGGTGGTTCTGTTTGAGGAGCTCCTGGAGATCTTTCCCCGAGCCCGCCCGCGGGGTCCGCGCATCCGCGATTTCACACCCGACGAACGTCCGGTAGAGTTGATCGTCGAGGTCGGTTCTGTCCGTCATCAACACGAACGTGAAGTTGCCCGTCAC
This sequence comes from Syntrophobacteraceae bacterium, assembly GCA_025454175.1. Taxonomy (GTDB): domain Bacteria; phylum Desulfobacterota; class Syntrophobacteria; order Syntrophobacterales; family Syntrophobacteraceae; genus JALOOX01. Next base: position 3,269 of record JALOOX010000055.1, read on the forward strand.
CTGCCGCCGCACCTTCTCGGCAAAGAAGATCATGGAGTAGGATTTCCCGCTGCCCTGGGTGTGCCAGAATACACCGAGCTTACCCAGGTCGGGGTGAGCCAACTCCGGCATGAGAAGGGCCTTTGGTCCGTATGGACTAACCTGCTCCGCCACGCTGTCATCGATCGCCTCATCCCATGGCAATTCAACATGGCGGTATTTCAGCCTCACCTCGGGAGGATATTCTCGCTTCAGCTCCTCCTGCCGGATGACCGACGCGACGGCGTTGTTCACACCGAGCACCTGGTGGTTGCGGGCAACGACTTTCCGCACCCCGCCGGCCTTGCTGGCGTCAAAGAGGACGAAGTGCTCCAGGAAATCGAGCAGCCGTTTCTTCTCCATCATGCCGTTCAAGAGCACTTCGGCTTCCACGTTGCCCTTGTCCTGCTCACCCATCCGTTTCCATTCAGCGAAGTGCTCCCACTCGCTGGTGATGGACCCATACCGCGCCCGATGGCCGTTGCTCACAATGAGGAAAGCGTTGTGGTGGAAGGCGTGCGCGATGACGTGCTCATCCAGGTAATCCTTGAGATTCCCTTCGAAACCGGCGCGTATGTTCTTGTAGACGGCTTTGAGCTCGATAAACACCAGCGGCAAGCCGTTCACGAAGCAAACCAGATCGGCGCGGCGGTTGTAGTGCGGGGAGCGACGCCCGGTGATCTTCAGCTCCCGAACGGCAACAAACCGGTTGTTCTGCGGCTCCCGAAAGTCGATCGCGCTGGCCCTGGCTTCGCGCAGTTCCCCCTTTTCATTTCGATAACCGACAGGCACGCCATTCCTGATGAACTTATAAAAGGCCTGATTGTGCTCTACCAGGGAGCGGGAAAAATCGTGGTGGGTCAGTTTGGCCACGGCCTCGCCGATGGCCTTTGTCGGCAACAGAGGATTGAATGTGTCGAGGGCTTCGCGCAGGTCTCGCATCAGCACCACTTCACGCGCATCCGACCTGCCCAGTGTCCCCTGTGGCCCGAAGGTCTCCTCATTCCAGGCGTAAACGCTCTCCCAGCCGAGCACCTTCTCCAGATGCTCGGCGAAGGTCGCCTGCACCAGCCGGTCTTCGCTGTTGATGTCGGTGATCATTGGCCCGTTCGGTCCCTCTGCTCAGTGGCTCTTTTTCCGGTAGGTTCCGATCGCCTTGCCTGCATTCCCTCGCTTGCTGGGCGGAAAGCGCTATTTACAGAGAAATGACCTTGAGAAATATGATTCAAAAGATTTCTGTCAATAGAAAACGCAATGATTTCAAGGTAATGAGTCTAAAGATTCTCGCTATGACCGGAATACTATTCCCCGGATGGCCCGAATTCAGGGCTGTTTCGTCCATAGATAGCGCCTCCAGCGCTTCTCGCCCTCCTGCCCGATCTCTCCTTGCTTGACCATGGCAGCGAGTTGACCCTGGAGTCTTCTACGAGGGATTTCGTTGCCGATCCGACCGTGGATCTCCCCGATGCTGGCGACTCTGTGTCTTTCAAGATCCGCCAGAATCAGCTCCTGCAACCTGTAGGGTTCGATCCCCTTTAAAGAAGTTTTCCCCTTAAAATCGAGCTTTCGCAGAAGATCCTGGTCGATGAAATAGGTCATTCCTTTCGTTTTTCCTTTGGATTTCACGATATCCCAGCTCAGCAGGCGACCGAGCCAGTGGCGGAGATGGCCGGCATCCCTCAGTTCAAGAAGCTGAGTCAGCTGAATGGCGTTCAACGATTCGTGCTGTGCGATGAGGCCGAGACAGATCTTTTCCCGCTGCCAAAGCTGGAAGGCTTGGTCCGCTTTGTCAATGAAATCGATAATGAGGGGGTTGAGGATCCGCTTCCGGACCGTCACCTCGAACCGATCGGGGCCTTCCACGGGTTCCGGTGGTTGTTTGCCCTGGGAGAGCAGGATCTCGTACAGCTTGTCATAACCGCTTCCCTCGCGCTCCATGAGCTTGAGGTCGTAAAACACGCGCGCCAATCCCTCATTGCGGCGTACCGTGACATGCAGGATGTTCTGCGGGGTCACTCCCAGGGGCAGGAGGCCTGGATTCACAACCTGCAGCCGATCGGGAAAGAGATTGATGAAGATGTCGCCGCGCTGGGTATAGGGCCGATGGACAAGGGCATTGGTGAGTAGCTCCCGGACCACGACTTCGTCATAGTGTGGAACGCTGTGGGGGAACAGCCCGTCCCGGACTTCGTAACTCTCCCTCCAATCGGGGACTTCATTCCAAACCGCCTCGACCATCTCCATGGGTGACAGGCTGTAGTCATCCCAGGTGATCTTATGGACCTTGTCTTCGGTTTGGTCGACCTTGATGAACTGAATGACCGGTGCCGTCCCCAGCCGGGCACGGTCCTCGCGACGACCGACGACGAGAATCCCCAGATTGGTCAGGAAGTCGTCGATGGCGAGGAAATAATGGTCGATGAGCTCTTCATCCGTTTTGCTCTTGACGGACTCCTTGACGCGATCCGATGCGCGAATGCCCCGACAGAACAACTGCAGCTTATTGGGGTCGATCTGCGCTCGCGGGACCTGCGGGGTGGTCATGGTTTCCCAGGGGAAAGCTGCCCGCTCGTTAACCAGCCGAAGGATCTCGTCGCCCGTAACCGGCCTGCTACTGTCCGCCACCCGAATGAAGTAGCGGCCATCCGAAGTGGAAGCCGTGCCGACGCTCCGCGGGACATTCAGCTCGATATACTCGCCGCCGTTTTCGGCCCTCACGAGGCGGGGCGCGACATCCACCCCGACCGTCCGCTCCGTGATGCGTTTCCGGATCGTATCGAGGAGGTCAGGCTCGATGCGCTGCCCCGGCGGAGGCATCTTTTGACCGTCCTCGATGCCGATGAGCAGCTTCCCTCCCTGGGCATTGGCGAAGGCGATGCAGTCCTTGGCAAGCTCCGTGAAGTCGGTGCTCTTGCCGATGACCGTGCGCAAGGATTTGCGGTCAACTCGATGCCCTTCATGGCTCATACGGCGATCTCCCCGCTCATGAGTCTTGGCAGGAGGAGATCGCGAGCCAGTCGAAGCCTTTCGTTCTGAAAAGTAAGCATCTTCAATTGCTGAACGACGGAGTGGATGATGGCGTTGAAGGCGCTAAGGAGACTATGAGGAGGCAGCAGCAAAGGGTAGTTCTGCATCAGCTTCCAGTCAGCACGTGGCATCTTCGATCCCTCACGCATGCTCTGTGCTGTGTTTGCGACGAATGGATCGCTGGAAACCAACATGAGTAACAGGTTGGCAATTTCATCGCTCAGGGGACGGATGACTATGGCATCGGAGGATGCCACACCATCAATGAAGGTGATTCCAACCTTGTGAAAATAGGGCCGTATCTTCCCGAATAGGATGTCACCTTCACGAAATCGGTGTTTGGTGCTGGTCACCTGCTCAACTCGTCCCCATTCTGATAGGCTGATTGAGCGCCTTGGCATATGTTCCAGAACGATATAGGGGGTTTCAGGGTTTAGCTTTTCTGGTGACACGGGCACACGTACGTCGTCACAGAGGTCAGTCAAAGTCTTTCTCTGCCACCCTTCAGGCACGCTATCGTTGACGCGAGTGTGTTCATGACCAGGGAAGCGCAATCGCAGAAACCATTCCTGAGAAAGCATTCGTGCTGCTTCCTCCAGCAAAGCCATCCGGCGGCGGTTGTTCTCGATCAGGTCGTCGTATGCTGAAAGGATCTCCACGATGCTGCGCTGGCTCGATAACGAAGGTAGCTCGACCACTACTTGCCCGATTCGTTCCGGGGCAGTGTGCTTTACCTTTGTTCCCGTGGCCGAAGCAGAGATCTGGTGGCGAACGCTTCTGGTGTTGAACAGGTAGTAGAGATATTTTTTGTCCAGCTTCGTTCTATCGAGATCGATAATCAGTCCAAGCCGTTGATTGTGCAAATACTTGCCCGATTGAGGGACCAGCGCCGAACTTCCAAGTAGTCCCTCGCCTTGCTCCGTCATTGCAACGATCAGATCTCCCTCGGAAAGCAGAAATCCTTCAGGCACCTTTCCCGTGTAATACTTGGATTTTTCTCCTTGATCTTTGAATCCGCCTTCTTCGTGAAAGCTCCCCGGCGTTAGAAGAACATAGGGACCAGTGGTGTCGAAGAACTGTCCCTTGAAAGCGTAGCCATGCTTCACCCTAAACATGTCTGCGAATTGGAGGCTTTCCCGCTTCATATCTCCAGTCTCTCGAAGTTCTCTTGGACCTTCGACGCCAACTCCACGTGAATGTCGCGCAATGTCTGCTCGAAGTCGAAATCCTCATCCACTTCTGACGGGGCAACGCCGACGTAACGACCGGGAGTGAGGCTCCAGTCAGCGGCCTGGATATCAGCTCGGGTGGCCACTTTACATAAGCCGGCAACATCTTGAATTGTTGCATCCGGGAATCGATCCTGCAACCACACAATCTGCCGGTGAAAGTACGTCGCCGCCTTCAATTCTTCTACTGCGGACTTGCGCTCCTCGTCCAGGTGCTTGAGCTGTTTGTTCAAAGCTCGGCGGTCATACAGCTCAGCCAACCCATTCACCCCGGCGAGCCCTTGGGCAAGCTGTCCCACCCGCGCCGTCAGCTTGTGTAGCAGGTCCACCTGCTTGGCGAGGCCCTTCAATCCCACAGCGGACGGGTCGAAGGCCTGACGGGCGGCATGCTGGGCAACGTTGGTCCGGGGCAGAGACTTTTCACATTGGGCACGGAAGGCTGTCAGCTGCCTCAGCAGCGAGGATCGGTCTGTCGCATAGGCTTTGCCCCCTTCCTCCAGTTCCGTCATGGCTCCAATCAGTGGCTGTTTCTGCTCAGGTGTGACGGATTTCAGGTCCTTCACGGCGTCCACAAAACTTGAAAGTTGCTTCCGCATCGTCTCCAGCGAGGATTCAAAAGCATTCAGAGCCTCAGTGATGGCTCGGGTTTCGACACAGATCCTGGTGAAATATTCCCGTACCAATCCGAGGAAGCGATCCTGCTGCCCCCGGTAAAGCCATACGATGGCCGTGATCCGGGCGAGGTGTTCCGGGCTGAAATCGTAGATCTTGCGCGTGACCTTACGGTAGATGTTTCGTGCATCGATCATCAAAACCTTGTCGCGCCGGTCTTCGGGCTTGCCCCGATCGAAATGCCAGAGCTCGCAGGGCACGGTGCGGGTATAGAAAAAGTTCGAGCGGATGGCGATCATGACATCCACGTCGCCGGTTTCGACGATCTTCCGCCGCACTTCAGCCTCCGCATGGCCCGCGCTTGAGGCCTGGGAGGACATGACGAAACCGGCGCGGCCCTTCGGCCCCAGCTAGCTGTGGAAATAGGAAATCCAGAGGTAGTTCCCGTTGGAGACGGTCACCTTGCTCTTTGCTCCGCTCCCTTGCTTCTTCTTGCCGTTTCCTTTGCTGATGCCGGGCAATCCGAAGGGCAAGCGGCGGTCCCCCTTCACTTTCTCTGCGTCCACCATGTCCACGTTGAAGGGTGGATTGGCCATGACGAAATCGCACTTTCCCCAGATGGGATGGACGTCCTGATAGAATGTGTTCGCCTCTCGGATGTCACCCTCAAGACCATGGACCGCAAGGTTCATCCGGGCAAGCCGAATGGTGGTGAGGGTCTTCTCCTGTCCGTAGAAGGTCACGTTGTGGCTGGTGTCCTTTCCCTGCCGCTCGATGAAATGGCTCGACTGGACGAACATGCCGCCGGATCCGCTCGCCGGGTCGAAAACGATGCCATGATCCGGTTCGATGACATTGACGATGGTCTGAACGAGAGAAGGCGGCGTGAAGAACTCCCCCTGGTCCTGGGCGCCCTGCATGGCAAACTTCATGAGGAAGTATTCATAGATGCGGCATCAGTGATCTCAGTGACGATACGTTAAAAGGCGGAGGCAAACCAGGCTTGCAGGAGCTTGGCTAAGTGAGATCTTAGCCCCGCCTCATGCAGGGTGCCGCTAATCATACATTTGGGGAAGCTCGCCAGCCAGGAACAGCATCAGACCTCCTTCCTTCATCCCAGATAGTCGTAGCCATCGCCTATCTTTTGTAGCGCAAAAGGGTGCGCTGAGTGGGGACCGTTTTCTCTCCCCTCTTGAACCAGATATCTGCTGTACTCTTCCCTGATCTGCTTCTCTTTCATCATGTCCCAATGCAATCCGTTGGGTGTCTTCTTCACCACTCACCTTCTCCCGCCTGAACCGAGACACAACTGAGCTCCCAACGTGATGCTGGCCAGTGCTCCACTCGATCCATACCGTGCGACTGAGAGTCTGGGGGCGACACGGCAACCAGACGAATCCGCCAGCCGAGGCGCTAATTGGCATCAGATACCAGCACGGTTTCCAAATCTGCACAGCGGTTGAATCGGCTTGCCTCGCACTCCGACCAGAAGCCTGGCATTGAAGACAGCTATCGAATGTGGGTCTGCAGTATTTTGAGTCTATCGCCAAGGCGGTGAGCGATGCAAGAGGAACAGACGGAGGCCCAATGGAGAAGCTGTTCATACAACTGCTTCATGGCTAAAGTGTGGCTTCAATTTAAGTCTGGCCAGAAGCCGACTCGCCGGAGCAACGACGCAAATCCCTCTACGAAGAGCCTTCCCTCTTCCTCTTTTGCCTGCCGAAGTCTCGAGTGTAGAAGGTCGAAGGTGGCCTGGCGCATCCTTTTGGGCTTGAGCCACGTTCACTCACCTATCCGCTGTTCGATCTTCCTCACTTTTCGCGCTGCCCTGTCAAGCGGTGTTTCGCTTTTGCACCGATACCTGAACCTGTGACATTACCGGCAGCGGAATATACCCTGCACGCAGATAAAGCACCCCGACACGCCGCTCACAAGCAGGGCATGAGAACCATGGGCGCCGGGGGCCGCCGAAGTGAAGCGAGGTCACATGAGATGTATACTTGTTGAGGCTGAAAACTTCCGTTTTTGAATTCACCGCAGAGACGCAGAGCTCGCAAAGAAAGACTGCACTAAGCTATCTTCGTAACCTCTGCGGCCTCTGCGTCTCTGCGGTGAGAAATGTAACTTTTCAAGCTCATTCAGTATAACAGTACTGCTCCGCCAGAAGATAAAGCCCCACCGTGGCGGCAAACGCCTGGGCAGGAGCGATGCCCTTGCGGTGGAGCACGGAGCGGCATTCCTCGAAAATGCACGGCTCGTCCTACCGCCGGCGCAGTTGAGCCGGCTGAGGGCCGGTGTTTGCGGCCGCCACCGCCTCCTGAAATCGTTTCCTGAGCCGAATACGATTCAGGTACGTCCATGGGGCGGCCGAGACCTTGGATCGGCCGTTGGCGGCGGCTTGGGGATCCACCAGGAAATCCGCCAGATGACTGGCTTTCGCCCCCGCCCGCCTCAAATACCCGGCACAACCGGCACAGTAAGTCACAACCCCGTCGCCCTCCGCCTCGATCTTGCGCCTGGCTCCCCACCTCCTGGCAAAGGCCGGATTGATGAGCCCCACGGAGCCGCCTTCGCCGCAGCACAGCGTGAGCCTGCGCTTGTGGCGAAGCTCCCGGATCGAAAGCCCCATGCGACCGATCCCCTCGCGAACGGCATCCTGGATGCCCGAGGCATTCCGAAGCGGGCACGGGTCATGAACGGTCACCTGCCCGGCCAGGGAGGTCCCTTCAAAGGCCCCGGCCTCGACCAGGCGCTCCCACACGGTGGAGACCCGCAGCTCGTCGCCGTACTGCTCGAAAACCTTGGTGCAGTTGGGACAGGCCGCCAGGACGTTGCGGACCCCGTGGGCCGAAAGATAGCGGGATATGGGGGCAAATGAAGCGTGAAACCGGCTCGACCGCCCGAGATCGTGGGATGGCTTGGCGCAGCAGTCGAGGGCGATCCCCAGGCTCGGGACCTCACGCCGGAGGATCTCGAAGATCCGCCAGGTGGCCTCGGGTCGCGTCCCGGGCAGAGTGCAGCCGGGGAAGAACACCGTATCGCATCCCCGGGGCAGCCCGTACCACGAGTAGCGCTCCGACTGGCCACGGGCCTCATAGCCGAGAATGGCCTTGTATCGGCCGAGATCCACGGCGTTTCGGCTTACCGCGTGCCGGCGCATCTCCAGGAATAAGAGGGCGGGAGAAAGTTTCTCGGGGCACACGGCGCCGCACAAATCGCACAGGCTGCACTCGAAAGGATCGGAAACCGTCTTCCCGGAAGGCGGAGCCGAGATGGCCCCGGCGATTTCTCCCGGCATCCCGACCTTCTGGAGAAACGCACATTGTTTGACGCATGCTCCGCAACGGGTGCACTCCTCGGCCAGGCTCGAAGCCAAGTCGGCAAGCCTCCCCTCCGGCACCCGGCCGAAAGCGGCCTCCAGCCTCACCGGCGAGACCACCGGCAGGGCCGGCGGCAGCAGATCCTTTTCGGTTTCAACCTCGCACGCCTTGCCGGCCTTCGCCCGGTAAAGGCTCAGGAGCTTCCCGGCCACCAGCGGGAAGAGGCCGAGGAGTGCGAACGAAAACAGAAGTCGTGGAGACGGAATTGATGCGGTGGAGCTGAGCCGGGTCAGGTGATGATGGAGGCCGGTCGCGAAGAACGCGCCGAACAAGCCGACAACGACCGCGATCAAGAGGATCTTCTTCCACATGAATGGGATATTCACACCGTCGGAATGCTGGGTAAGGAATGACGAATGGCCTGGCCGCCACCAGGAGCCTTTCACTCGAAAATCCGATACCATGAAGCTCGATTTCTGTAACTGATGGGATGGACAGATAAGAAATCGGAAATATTCATCCGACGTCGCCAGTTGGATCGGGAAACCCGATTCAGCGGGTCCGGAATCGACGCTGGTTACGGGATCATTCCCCCTTGAGCCCGCCGGGCTTCACGGCGGCGACCTTCAGGCTGACCACGGACCGGGCAAGGTCCTTCAGTGCTTCTTCCGAAAGCCTCAGGCCGTCGATGACAGCTTTGGCCGTCGGGTCGTGGGCCACCAGCTCCACGGGGAAGATGTCCTCGGCCATGACCTGAACGTCCTCAAAGCCCGCCGAGCGCATACTCTGGAGATATTGATCCTTCAGGACGGCACCCGCGACGCATCCCACGTAGGCGGCGACGGATTCCCTGATGGGGGCGGGGAGCTCCCGGAGCAGGACAATGTCCGAAACCATGAGGCGTCCCCCGCTTTTCAGGACGCGAAAAGCCTCCCGGAAGACCTGGTCCTTTTCGGGAGACAGGTTGATCACGCAGTTGGAAATGACGGCATCCACGTGGTTGTCGGGGACCGGCAGGTGCTCGATCTCCCCCAGCCGGAAGTCCACGTTGACGAAGCCGCCCTTGACCGCGTTGTCCCTCGCTTTGGCGAGCATGTCCGGGGTCATGTCCACGCCGATGACTTTGCCCGTCCGCCCCACCTGACCCGCGGCCAGAAAGCAGTCGAAGCCGGCGCCGGACCCAAGGTCGAGCACGGTTTCCCCCGCATTGAGGGAAGCCAGGGCCACGGGGTTTCCGCAGCCCAAACCGAGGTTGGCCCCCTCGGGCGCATTTCTCAGATCCTCCTCGCCGTAGCCGATCCGCTTCGCGATCTCGTCGGCCGCGGGACCGCTTCCACAGCACGAATGGGCCCCGGGGCAGCAGGAGCCTCCCGCCATGGCGAACTTCGCGTACTCCTGGCGAACCACGTTTCTGATCTCATCTTCTCTCATTTCAGTCATCTCCCGATTCCATAACGGTCCATCCGCTCATGAGGGGGCCGAGGAGCTCCTTCACGCGCTCGGCCAGCAGGTCCGCCTTGATGAGGGTGAAGCAGCAGACCTCCCCGTCCTTTTCCCAGCTCACCAGGGCCAGCTTGTCCCCGGCCCGGATATTCGCCCTGTCGCGCAGCTCCTTGGGGAGCACCATCTGGCCACGCTCATCCACCGTGATGAGCGACTCCAGCCGGCAGCAGTCTTTCTTCTGACTGTCGGGACCACAACAGGGCTCTCTGGTCTTTCTTCTCGGCATGGCGATCTCCACGGCAGATGGTCAGAATTGCATTTGTCAGTATATTCTGATTAATCTGAAATTAATCGAACGGCAGGTGCGTGTCAAGCACCGTGGAATCGAGGGAGCATCGGCAGGCGGATGGGATCATTTGATCAGGAAAGACCGTCGTCCCCGGTGAGGGCTTCGAAGCCCGAGATGACGTCCATGAGCTCTTCGGTGATGACGCTCTGGCGCTGCTGATGGTAGGCGGTGCGCAGCTCCTCCAGCCGCTCCGAAATGTTCTTCTCGGCCACCTGCATGGCCGCCAGGCGGCTGGCGTTTTCGGCGGCCAGGGACTCGGCCACGGCCCGATACAGGGTCACGAACAGGAACTGGCGCACCAGGGAGGAGAGGAGGCGCGGCGGCTCCATGGTGCATATTGGAAGGCCCCTGGACGGCCAGCGGCGCTCCACGAATGAGCGCAGCCAGGCCCGGTTCACGGGGAGCAGCCTCACGTGATGATGTTGAAAGGGCGGTCCCGAAGCGGGCCGGTTGAGCTCCAGATCCACCCGCCCGGCCCGGTCCAGGGAATGCCAGGACTCCACGCGAAGCAGGATCTCCCGCACCGTCCCGTGAATCGCCATAACGGAGGCCGGCACTTCGAAAAGCTCGTCGACCGTGCACCCCGACCGCTCCAGCCGGGTTTTGGCCCGTATCCCGCAAGCCCAAACGGTCCACTGGACACGGGGAAGATCCACCTGCCGCATCCGGCGAACGGCATGGGCTGCCACCATGTCGTTGAACGGGCCGGCCATGCCCTGGTCGGTCCCCAGGACGATGAGGAGCCTCCGGTTGGAAGGCGCCTGCCTTCCGGCGGCCAGGAGCTCAGGGGCCTGACGCCCAACCACCTGGAGGGCCAGCTGCACGGTGCGGTCATATTGCGCCAGGGATTGCACGGCCCGTTCCACCTGCCGGATGTTCACCGCCGCCAGAGCCTTCATGGTCTTGACCACGGCCATCAGCTCCCGGGCGCCGTCGAGCTTCCTTCGCATGGTCTCAAGGGTTTCCATCGACGGCCTCGCCGGTCATGGGGGAGAGCGCCTTCTCGACCATGGAGAGGAGCGCCTTTCGATCCGCCTCATCAAGGGAGACACCGGATTCAATGCGCTCCAGCAAGTCCCGAGGCCCTTTGCGGATAACCTCCCTGACGGCCGCTTCAGCCCTGGTGACCGCTTCGAGGTCGAGGAAGTCCAACCATCCGGATGTGACAGCCAGCAGCACGGCAATCTGTTCCGCCACCGGCATGGGGTCGAACTGGCGCTGCTTGAGCGACTCGCGCACTCTTCTCCCGCGCTCGAGGGTCTGCCGGGTGGCCTCGTCGAGCCGGGTGCCGAAGCGCGAAAAGGTCTCGAGCTCCTCGAACTGTGCGTAAGCGAGGCGTAAATCTCCCGCCACCGCCCGATAGGCGCTCAGCTGCGTCTTGCCCCCCACGCGCGACACCGACTTTCCGACATCGACGGCGGGCAGGATCCCTTTCTGAAACATGAGCGGGGAGAGGTAGATCTGCCCGTCCGTGATGGAGATGAGATTGGTGGGGATGTAAGCCGACAGGTTCTCCGCCTCGGTCTCGATGATGGGAAGCGCCGTGAGGGAGCCGCCGCCGAGCTCCCCGCGCAGGTGGGTCGAGCGCTCGAGGAGCCGCGAGTGGATGTAGAAGATGTCCCCCGGGAACGCCTCCCGTCCGGGCGGTCGCCTGAGCAGCAGGGAAAGCTCCCGGTAGGCGACGGCGTGCCGCGTCAGGTCGTCGTAAACGATGAGAACGTCGCGGCCCCACTCCATGAAGTATTCGGCCATGGAGGTCGCCGCGTAGGGCGCCACGAACTGCAGGCCGGGCGGATCGTCTCCCTCGGCCACCACCACGATGCTGAAGCCCATGGCCCCATGCCGCTTCAGGTCGGACACGACCTTCGCCACGGCGGACCCGCGCTGGCCGATGGCGCAATAGACGCAAATGACGCTCTTTCCCACCTGGTTGATGATGGTGTCCAGGGCCACGGCGGTCTTTCCGGTCTGCCGATCCCCGAGGATGAGCTCCCGCTGCCCCCGCCCGATGGGAATCAGGGCATCGATGACCTTGATGCCCGTCTGGAGGGGAACCGTCACCGGGTCCCGGTCCATGATGGCCGGGGCGTCCCTTTCCACAATCCGGCGTTGGGCGGTGTGGAGAGGGCCCACATTGTCCAGGGGCCGTCCCAGGGGGTCCACGATCCGGCCCAGAAGCTCTTCGCCCACGGGGACGTCCAGGACTCGTCCCGTGCGATAGACTTCCGTTCCCGCCTTGATGTGGTCGCTGGGGTCGAGGCAGACCACGCCCACCTCATGGGGATCCATGTTGAGCACCAGGCCGATGGCGTTGCCGGGAAAAAGGACGATCTCCTCGGCCTTCACACCGGGCATGCCGTCCACACGCGCGATGGACTGGGCTATGGAACGGACCGTGCCGTACTCCTGCACGCTCAGAAGGGGCTTCTGCCTGTCGAGAACGTCGTCGAGGGTTCGGGAGGTACACTCCAGAAGAGACTTGAGGGAATCATCGGAGTGGCACATGAAACGATCCTTTGCTGAAAACCGCCGATGCAGGTCCCGTGACGGCCCATGGCGCATGCGGGGAGGCATGACTCGGTCGGGCCGAACGATTCACCCGGAGCATCGATGAATCCATGGAATCTCAGGCGTCTTCCACCGCTGTCCCCTCCACCTCACCCATCGATGCAAAAACCGGCCTCTTGATGAATTCCAGGTTCAATTCCTTTTCCAGCTCGCCCAGGTAGTCCTGGAGGCTCCAGGCAACTCTCACTCCGTCGGTCTTGAGCTCGATGCCGCAGAGCAGATCCGGAGAGGTTTCATAATGGAATGAGCATTCAGTTGCGATGCGGCTTCTGAACGTATCCTCGATGAGAGAGCGCAAATCCTCCGGGATTTCAAAGGAGCTGGTGACGGCGACCCGGGACCCCGAGCGGGCGAGGGATGCCGGAAAATCGGGACCGGCCGTGTCGGCCATTTCCCGGAAGCGTTCCAGGAAGACGTGGAGAATCCGTCGCTCCAGTTCGGCGCCGGCGAGCTCCCCCAATGCCTGCCGGGATATTTGCAGGAATTTCGCCCCGGCGTGGAGCCGCAAATCGTGGAGAAAGGCCGCCTTTTCCTGCTGCAGCGCCTCAAACCAGGCGGCCCGGCGATTCAGCACCTCCTCACGCACCCGGCTGAGGAGCTCCCTTCGACGAGCATCGGCTTCCTGCCTGGCAGTCTCCATCATCTCGAGCCGGCTTGCCTCCAGTTCGCGGGTCTTTTCCCGGTAGAGCCGCGTCTCCCGTTCAGCCGCCTCGATGTGGAGCCGCGCCTCCTCCTGCCGGGCCGCGATGCGGGCTTCCCGCTCATCCATGGCCCTGATGATGGGGCCATAGAGGAACCTTTTGAGCAGCCCCACCAGGATCAGGAAGTTGAGGATCTGCGCAAAGACGGTGAACCAGTCGATCAGCACGGATCATCCTCCCGCCCTGGCCACGAGGTAATTCCAGTAAGGATTGGCAAACAGCAGGATCATGGCGATGACCAGGCAGTAGATGCCGGTGGATTCCACCATGGCCATTCCCACAAACAGCGTACGCGTGATGGCGTTGGCTTCGTCCGGCTGCTGGGCTATGGCGAGGAGCGCCTGGGAGAGAGCCCGCCCCTCGCCCAGGGCGGGTGCAATGGAGCCGATGGCCATCGTCAAGCCTGCCGCGAAGATGGATACCACCGCTACCAGAGTCAGGCTGTCCATGGTGTCATTCTCCTTTGTCGTGTTGTGAGCCTGATTCCGCGCCGCTCTGGACTTCCACGGCCGCGGAGATGAAGACCGTCGCCAGGATGGTGAAGATGTAAGCCTGGATGAGTCCCGTCAGCAGTCCAAATAACTGCATGACCACGGGAAAAAAGAGAGGAGTCACGGCCAGGAGAATTCCGCCGATCATGGTCCCGCTCATCATGTTCCCAAAGAGGCGGACCGCCAGGGCCAGGGTTCGGGAAAGCTCCCCCATGATGTTGAAGGGCAGCATCAGGATGGAGGGCTTCGCGTACTCCTTGAAATAGCCGATCACGCCACGCCTGGAGATGCCGTAGAGCGGAACGGCCACGAATACGCAGATGGCCAGTGCCGTGGTGGTCGAAAGAGAGCCCGTGGGCGGATCGATTCCCGGCACGACGCCGAGCAGGTTGGATACGGCTATGAAAAGGAAGAGGGTGCCGATGAAGCCCAGAAACCCCGCGGGATCCTGGCGGCCCACGTCGGTTATCTGGCGGTTCAGGAAGGTCACGACGACTTCGAGCAGGTTCTGCATGCGGGACATTTTCATGCCAATGGAGAGATTTCGGGTCACGAGGGCGGAAACAACCACCAGGATCAGCATGACGAGCCAGGTGGTGACCAGGGTGGCATTGATGTGCACGAACCCCCACTGCCACAGGATGATCTGATCGGGCGTGATCCTCATGAGGAGCCCCCCTTCACCTCGCGTGGCTGCATGGCCATTCCACCAGGACCGAGAACCCACGTGAGCGCCTGGCGCATGACGAGGAATCCCGCCAGGCAAACCACGAGTCTCAGCCAGTCCCCTCTCATGACGGCATAAAACAGGGCCAGAGCCGCTGCCGTTCGTACCCAATAACTTGCCAGCATGAGGAGACCGGGACGGCGCGAGCCCACCGCGCGTCGAACCGTCCACCAGAGGCCCCCGAAGTAAAAGGCCCCCGTCAGCATGCCCGCTGCGAGCACCCATGAATACTCGACCATGCCATTCACCCATTCACCCATTCAGCGACTCGCCTCGCTCAATCCTCGCGCCGGCTCTCCCGCTTGACCCAGGTCCACGCGTTGAGACACCCCCAGATGACACCGGCCATGAGGCCCATGAGGGTCCACGAGTAACGGCTGGGAAACTCACGATCCACCCAGACTCCCAGCGCCGTCCCGAGCACCATCGGAATGGAGACGGCCCAGCCGACCAGGCCGAACATCCCCACTCCAAACCACGCCCCCGGACCCTTTTGACGGCGGGCCCGCAGCTTGCGCTGCTCCTTGCCGCCAACCTCTTCGCTGATGCGCTGCCGGCTCTCGTCCAGCTTTCTCCTGGAGGGTCCCGAGCTACCCACGACGTCCCAGCTCCCAGAATCGCCTGGCGAAATCGGCTTCCATCCGAGCCAGGGCCGATCGCGACTTGCGCTCCTGCTCGTCCAGGCGCCTGAACACATCTTCCACGGTTTGCCTCAGCAAGCCCAGGTGGGGACCACGCACACCATTGCGCGTCGAGACCCACACCTCGGGCCCGCACTTGACCAGGACGCCTTCGTCCACGGCCGCCAAACACTCCTCGCCGTCCGGCGTCCACCACGTCAGAATTCCCGGAACCAGCGACGCCGCGAAGTCCACATGCCGGGGAAGGAGGCAGAAATGGCCGTTCTCGGCTTCGGCGATGATTTTCCGCGCCGGCTCATCCAGGAGGACATGGCTCGGCAGCAGGATCTGGAGTCTCATGGGATTTTCGCCTCCTCCACCTTGCCGATCATGTACAGGGCCTTTTCGGGGACCTCCGAGAATTCGTCGTTCAAGATGCGGGCGCAACCGTCCAGGGCGTCCTCGAGACGAACGGCCCTGCCCCCCAGTCCCGTGAACTGCTCCGTGGTGAAGAAGGGCTGGCTGAGGAACCGCTCCAGACGTCGGGCCCGGTAAACCGCCCTCCGATCGTCTTCCGATAGCTCCTCGATGCCCAGCATGGCAATGATATCCTTGAGCTCCTCGTAAGTGGCGAGGGTCCTCCGGACTTCCCGGGCGATCCGGTAATGCTCTTCTCCCACCACCAGCGGATTCAACATCTTGCTCGATGAATGCAGCGGGTCGATGGCGGGATAAAGACCTTCACTGGCCTTCTTGCGCGAAAGAACGATGGAGGCGGACAGGTGCCCGAAAGTGTGCACGGCGGACGGGTCCGTGAAATCGTCCGCCGGAACGTACACCGCCTGGATGGAGGTGATGGCGCCGGTGCGCGTGTTGGAGATGCGCTCCTCGAGGGCCGCCAGCTCGGTGGCCATGGTGGGCTGATAACCCAGGCGCGAGGGGAGCTGACCCAGCAGGCCCGAGACCTCGGAGCCCGCCTGGATGAATCGGAAGATGTTGTCGATGAGGAGCAGCACGTCCTGGCGCGCTTCATCCCGGAAATACTCGGCCATGGTGAGGGCCGCATGCCCCACTCGGAAGCGTGCCCCGGGAGGCTCGTTCATCTGGCCGAAAACCATGACCGTCCGGTCCAGGACTCCGGCGTCCTTCATCTCGCGGTAGAGCTCCTCGCCTTCCCGGCACCGCTCGCCGATCCCACAGAAGATGCTGACTCCCTCGTGAAAGCCCACCATGTTGTGGATGAGCTCCGTGATGAGCACCGTCTTCCCGACGCCGGCCCCGCCGAAAAGGCCCGCCTTGCCCCCGCGCTCGAGGGGCATGAGTACGTCGATGGCCTTGATGCCCGTAAGGAAGACTTCCGACGTGGTGGCTCGATCGCCAAGGGGCACCGGATCGGCATGGATCGAAGCCCAGTGCACATCATCCGGCATGGGCCGCCTGTCAATGGGCTCGCCGAAAACGTTGAAGACCCGGCCGAGACAGCCTCTGCCCACGGGGACCCGCAAGGGCAGTCCCGTGTCCACGATGACACCGTTTCGCGCCATCCCCCGGGTGGGGGTGAGGGCCATGCCCCGCACCAGCTGCCGGCTGAGATGGCTTTGAACCTCGATGACGATCTCTTTCCGCTCGCCGCTCAGGAGCACGTGGTGTCGTTCGGGGAGCCTGCGGGGAAAACTCGCATCGACGACGCTGCCGCGCACCGATACCACGTGCCCCAGATTTTCTCCGCGAAGCTCCACTTGGGGGGTCGAACGTTCAAGGTCCTTCATGGCGGTCACTCACCCCTTTGCCGATTGCCGGGGGAGCCCGGGGGCCGGTCGCGGACCGACGGCCAACAGATCGCTGGTTGCCAATACAAATCGGGAGGTCCCGCATGGACTCTCCGGGCGCGTCGGGCTTGCAGCTCCCTCGGATCGAAGGCCGTCTCCTTCCCGTCGGCGCCTTTGGTTATAGAGGATAACAGGACTGCGGTTTCACTTCAAAGCAAAAGTTGGAGAGAGGGCCGCCTGGCAATGACGGGCGATGATTTTTTTGTGGACGAGCGTTTTCATGCAGTGATATATTTGCATTCACCAATGCACAGGAGCCTGTCCATGAAAGACTTCATCAAGGTCATGAAGGCCTTATCGGACCCGAACCGGGTCAAGATCCTCAAGATGCTGCAGCACCAGTCGCTTTGCGTGTGCGAGATGCAGGCGGTTCTCGACATCGCCCAGCCGACGGTCTCGAGCCATCTCAGGCTCCTCGAGGATGCGGGGCTCGTCCATTCCCGCAAGAACGGCCTTTGGGTGAGCTATTTCATATCGGACGGAAGCAGCAGCCCCTACGTCGCTTCCCTGCTCGGCAACCTCAAGCACTGGCTCAAGGACGAGCCTGAAATATCGCGGCTCATCGCATCGCTGTCCGACCTCAACCGGGAGAACATCATGCGGAGGCAGTCCGCATAGACAGGGGTGAATGCAAAGGGAGACAAAGCATGCCGGAAAAGTCCATCACGAGAATCAATGTTTCGAATTTCGGGGTCAGCATCATCGGCCTCAAGGAGCTCTTGGAGGAGATCGCCGAAAGCCACGGGGACAAGTCCGACCAGGAAGTGGCGCAGCTCATGCTCGAGCGGCTGGGAGCGGTCAACTACATTCCGTCCAAGGCCCGGCAGGACTACGGCCGTGCCTTCGTCCGCGAGCTCCGCAAGTTCATGGGACAGCCCTTCACGGAGGAAGCCCCCCGGGGGCTCGACGTCAAGGTCCTGGGAATCGGCTGCAGCCAGTGTCGCGCCCTGACCCAGACCGTCATGGAGGTCCTGACCGAGCTCAAGCTCGCGGCCAATGTGGACCATGTGACGGACATCAACGAAATCGCGCGCTATCCCGTCATGGGGTCGCCCGCCCTCATCATCAACGGGAAGCCCGTCGCCGTGGGGAGCGTCCCGCCCAGGAACAAGATCAGGAAATGGCTGCTGGAGGCCGACGCCGCCGCGGGCGCGCAGGCGGGTTGAACGCGGGACACATCATCTTGAGGAGAATCTGAAATGGGGTCCGCTGGAGTTGCTGAAAAGGAAACGGTGAGGGATGGCGTGGTGGAGGACCAGGAGGAAATGGAGCCCGGCCGCATCGAATGGAGCACCATCTGGAAGCCCATGCTGCTCATCGTGGGAGCTTTTCTCATGCTGTTCTATCTGCCCCTGGACAGCAAGCGTTTCACCAACGCGGTTCTGGAATCGCTGGCCCTGGTCAAATGGTATGCCCGGGAGCACGTGCTTCTTTGCCTGGTGCCGGCGTTCTTCATTGCCGGGGCCATTTCCTGTTTCGTCTCCCAGGCCGCGGTGATGCGCTACCTGGGGCCGGCGGCCAACAAGGTGCTGGCCTATGGAGTCTCCTCCGTTTCGGGGAGCATCCTGGCCGTCTGCTCGTGCACTGTGCTTCCGCTTTTCGCGGGCATCTGGAAGCGAGGGGCCGGGCTCGGTCCCGCCATCGCCTTCCTGTACTCGGGGCCGGCCATCAACATCCTGGCCATCGTCCTCACGGCGCGCATCCTGGGGCTGCCGCTGGGCATCGCGCGGGCGGTGGGCGCCATCCTGTTCAGCATCGTCATCGGCCTCCTGATGCATTTCTTCTTCCTCAAGGAGGAGACCCAGAAAGCGCAGGCGGCGATGCACCTGCCGGCCGTCGAGGTCGAGCGGCCCCTCTGGCAAAACGTGCTGTATTTCGCCACGATGGTCGGGCTTCTCATCTCGGCCACCTGGGGCAAGCCTTCGGAACCGGTGGGCTTCTGGAATGCGGTCTTCGAGGTGAAGTGGTGGCTCACGGGGGCTTTTGCAGCAATCTTCGGCGTTGAGCTCATCATTTGGTTTCGTGTGAAGGTGCTCAGAGTGGCGCTGGCCGGAATCATCATCGCGGTCCTCGCCTTCGCTTTTCCACATGAGCCGCTCATCGCCTTCGGAGCGGGCATCATCGCTCTCACGGTGCTCATCACCACCACGCGGGGAGAAACGGAGGACTGGTTCAATGCCACCTGGAGCTTCACCCGGCAGATCACGCCGCTGCTGCTGGGCGGCGTGCTGGTCGCCGGGCTCCTGCTGGGACAACCCGGGACCGAGGGGATCATCCCGTCCCAGTGGGTCAGCAGCCTGGTGGGCGGCAATTCCCTGGCCGCCAACTTCTTCTCGGCACTTGTGGGGGCGTTCATGTATTTCGCGACCCTCACGGAAGTCCCCATCCTGCAGGGGCTCATCGGCTCGGGGATGGGGCAGGGACCGGCACTGGCACTGCTTTTGGCCGGCCCGGCCCTTTCGCTCCCCAACATGCTGGTCATCCGGAGCGTCATGGGAACCAAGAAGACGGTGGTCTATTGTAGCCTGGTCGTGGTCATGTCCACCCTTTGCGGCATGATTTTCGGTCACTTTTATTCATACTAAACATTTAACCTGAAAGGAGAATCACGTGGATATCAAGGTCCTGGGCCCTGGCTGCCCCAAGTGCCAGCAAACGGAGAAAGTGGTCAAGGAGGCGGTTTCGGAAGCGGGCGTGAGCGCCACCGTGGAGAAGGTCACCGACATCCTCAAGATCGGGGAGTACGGCGTCTTCGGAACGCCGGCGGTGGTCGTCGACGGCGAGGTGAAATCGGTGGGCAAGATCCCCACCAAGGACGAGGTCAAGGGCTGGATCAGCAAATAGGTCGTTCGATCAAGTTCAATGTTCTGAGAGAGAATGCGCAGGGAGTGAGGAAGTTTTCAACCTCAAGCGGGAGGAGATCGACAAGGTCAAGCAGGCGGTGAAGGAGGCTTGAGAAGAGGCATTCCGAGCGGGAGTACGCGGAGCCTCCTCAAGCAGCCGTGCCGTCCGCATGGGGGATGCGTCCCTCGGAGAATGGATCTCCGAGGGCCTGCCCCTCGCAGGGAAATGATCTGTGATTTATCCTTAAGCAGGGAGGCGCGTCATGCTGCTCACAGGCTATCGCAAAGAGGTTGTTCGGCCCGAATGCAGGCCCGAGGCCGAATCGGTCCATTGCATCGCCCACCTCGACGAGGACATCACGGAGGTGATCCCGTATCTCAATGCGGTACTCGGCGGCTTTCAGTATCTCAAGGACCCTCCTTCCGTTTCGTTCAAGGTGCACGGCAAGCTCATCGGGGTTCATCCGAGGATGATCTGTGTCAATGCGTTGCGCTCGGAAGAGGAGGGAATCAAGATCATCGAGTGGCTGAAGCAGGAGATCAACGACACCTGGGAGCGGCGGGGCCAAATCGAGCCCCGCTATGAAAGTGCCCCCAAGCCCAGGGTGCTCGAGATCCTGAAGCTGCTTCCCAAGACCAACTGCAAAGAGTGCGGTCAGCCCACGTGCATGGTCTTCGCCACCCAGGCGGCCGAGGGGGGCAAGGGGGTCGAGGACTGTCCGCCCCTTGTGGGAGACAACAGGGCGAAACTGGAAACGTACCTTCGGCAGTTCCAGTTCGAATAGGATCGGCCGAACGGATCGGCGCGGTTCCGCCCGTTTGAAAGGAACCGCCAAATAGGAATGGATGATGGAGAACCTGAAAATCCTGTTCCTGTGCACCGGGAATTCCTGCCGCAGCCAGATGGCTGAAGGGTGGACCCGGCATTTGAAGGGAAACATCCTCGAGCCCCATTCGGCGGGGGTGGAGCCCCACGCCGTGGACCCCCGGGCCGTGCGGGCCATGGCGGAGGCCGGAGTGGACATCTCACACCACCGGTCCAAGGACGTCTCCACCCTCGCGGATGTCGATTTCGACTTTGTCGTGACCGTCTGTGACCGGGCCCACGAATCGTGTCCATTTTTTCCCGCCCGAACCAAGGTGCTGCACGTGGGGTTCGATGACCCGCCGAGGCTGGCCGCCGGGGCCGGGACCGACGACGAAGCCATGACCCATTATCGGCGGGTGCGGGACGAGATCAAACGATTCGTCGAGGGACTGCCCGACTCGCTCACCATGAACAACGGGAAGGAATAGCCCATGGGCTCCGCGAAACCGATGGAGATCAAAAAACTTAATATATTCGAGCGGTACCTCACCCTCTGGGTGGCCCTCTGCATCATCGGCGGGATCGTGCTGGGAAAGCTGGCGCCCGATGTCGCCAACCGGCTGGATCGGATGGCCATCTACGTGGGCGAGGCTCCGGTCGTTTCCATACCCATCGCCATCGCCCTCTTTTTCATGATGTACCCCATCATGGTGAAGATCGATTTTACGGAGGTCCTCCGCGCCGGGCGCACACCCAAGCCGGTGCTGCTCACGCTCTTCATGAACTGGGCGGTCAAGCCGTTCACGATGCTCGGCATCGCCATGCTTTTCGTGGGCTATTTGTTTCGGGACCTTCTGCCGGGCGTGGACATTCTCAAGGACGGCTCCCAGGTGCCCCTTTATCGCTCCTACATATCGGGCATGATCCTGCTCGGCATCGCCCCCTGCACGGCCATGGTCCTCATGTGGGGCTATCTTTCCCGTGGAAACCAGGGGCTCACCCTGGTCATGGTGGCCATCAACAGCCTGACCATGCTCGTCCTGTACGGCGTGCTGGGGAAATGGCTCCTCGGCCTCAACCAGATGCCCGTCCCCTGGGAGGCGCTGCTGCTCTCCATCTCGATTTACGTGGCCCTGCCGCTGGTGGCCGGCTACTTTTCCCGCCGCTGGATCATCCAGGCCAGGGGAAGGGAGTGGTTCGACACCAGGTTCCTGCACGTGCTGACCCCGGTGTCCATCATCGCCCTGCTGGCGACCCTGGTGCTCCTTTTCAGCTTCAAGGGACAGACCATCATCGACAATCCCCTGACCATCCTGTGGATTGCCATTCCCCTCACGATCCAGACCGTGCTCATCTTCATCCTCAGCTACATTGCAGCGAAGCTCATCAAGCTGCCCTACGAGGATGCCGCGCCGGCCGCCATGATCGGGGCGTCGAACCACTTCGAGGTGGCCATCGCCACGGCCACCATGCTGTTCGGACTCTCCTCGGGGGCGGCCCTGGCCACCGTGGTGGGGGTCCTCATCGAAGTGCCCGTGATGCTCATGCTGGTGAAGATCTGCCTCCGGACCCAGTACTGGTTCGCGGACCGGCTGAAGGGCATGAGTGTCCGTGAAGCCCTGGTCCACCTGATGGAGGAGACGGAGAGGCTGCGGGGAGAGGTGAGCGCCCTGCGCGCCCAGGGCGGCCGCGCCCCCGACCCTGCCGGGGAGCGAGAATCGGCCCGGACTTAGCCGGCCCACTGGGTGGGGAATTCGTGACCGTCGGGGTCGAAGTCACCAGGGTATTCAGCCAATGATGGAGTGATTTCATCATGATGAAGGCCAATTCAGCGACCAGCCTGGCTGGACTGAAATGGGGCGATCACGTGGCGTGCCTGTGCGACACGGCGGAAGAGAGATTCGAGGTATTGGGCTCATACCTTCACCAGGGCCTGCAACGGGGCGAGCGGGTCTTTTGGCAAGGGGGTTGGACGTCCACTGCGGTTGTTTCAGCACCAGCACCGACGGAACCCCCCGCAACGGCCTGGCACATGTCGACGGTGCGCGGGCCGTCGGAAAGGAGGAGGATATCTGGCGAATATTGGCCGTGGAAACGGGTTGCTTTTTGACGGGTGCATTCCAACCATGAAGGAGGTTTGCCATGAAAAAGATCCTTACCGTGATGGCTGTTGTCGCACTGCTGAGCCTCTTCACGCTGGCCGATACCCTGGCTCAGCGCGGGGGCGGATGGGGAGCCGGGACGCCCTACTCCCGGATGTACAACCCTCAAACCGTGGAAAACATCAGCGGGGAGGTGGTTTCCGTCGACAAGATCACACCCATGAAGGGCATGCACTCCGGAATCCACGCCATGGTGAAGACCGAGAAGGAAACGATCTCCGTGCACCTTGGCCCCGACTGGTACATCGAGAATCAGGACTTCGGAATCGAACCGAAGGACAAGATCGACGTGAAGGGGTCGCGGATCACCTACGAGGGCAAGCCGGCTCTGATTGCCGCGGAAGTTAAAAAGGGCGACCAGGTGCTGACACTCCGGGACGCGAGCGGGGTCCCGGCGTGGAGTGGCTGGCGGCGCAAATAGTTCCGGTTGCCGGGCAACGGACAGGTGTCCGGCGTTGAATCCCGGTCGTTATTCCCGCAAGCTCCCTGAGGGAATGACGACCGGACATTCTGGATCCTTCGGGCTTTCGTGCTGGAGAGGATGTCGAAATGGTACTCACGATCAGCGATGAAGAGCTCGCGCACATGAAAATGATCGTCATGGACGGAGATGCCAGGGAAGCCCTCCGCGTGCTGAAGGAGTTGGTCAAGCGGCTGGAGCAGCAGAAGAACCTCGGTCTGAAATCTCATCTCGACTGACATGCTGAGCGCCAGGAGGCCTTCGTTGAGTGAACAAGGGACCCGCGTGCCACGATCGGCGGCCCTAGTGCTCCGTCAGTTTTGTTTTACAGGGTGAAAATGAGGATTCTACTCGTCGACGAAGCCCGTTCCAACCCCGAGAAATCATGCTGACAGAGCACTAGGAGGCTGTCCGAGAACTGTCATTTCGAGCGATAGCGAGAAATCTCGCTCACAGTAACACTTCGACTTTTCAAGATTTCTCTCTTCGCTACGCTCCGTTCCGAAATGACAACGCGGTGTTCTCGGACAGTGCAGTGTCCAGCTCACCCGTCGTCATTCCGGCGGTCTCCCGGCTTAGAACTACAACGAGAAATGAGACCGGATGCCGTTCCAACGTAGGGTGGGCAAGGGTTCCATCTTGCCCACCTCGCTCGTGAGGCCGCATGCTTCGGTGGGCAACGCTACCGCTTTTGCCCACCCTACGAAGAAATCTCGTTGTCGTATTGGAACCTGCCGGGACAAGCTTTGGCCGGAATCCACGGAAGGGACTGGATGCCGGCTTATAAGATGCCGGCATGACGAATGACGAAATGGACATCTTATGCTGTGGGGTTGTACTCAGACCCTCCCTGGAGTCAAGCTGCGGCGCCGCGGAATGAGTGAAGCCATGCAACATCTTCTGTCACCTCACCGCCTCAAGGCCTCCGGAACCCTTTCCGGCGTCCTGGTGCTCCTCGTCCTCGCGGCGGCATGCTCCGATTCGGGCGGACCGACGGTGGTCGATTTCGAGAAAACCATCGCGGCGCCGAGACCTGGCGAGACGAATCCGGTGCAGCCCCG
The DNA here is from genome assembly GCA_025454175.1 of Syntrophobacteraceae bacterium. GTDB lineage: Bacteria > Desulfobacterota > Syntrophobacteria > Syntrophobacterales > Syntrophobacteraceae > JALOOX01. The sequence continues at coordinate 27,537 of JALOOX010000055.1, forward strand.
TCGGCCGGTATTGAGGGTGGCGGTCGGGGCGATGGTCTCACCCAAGGAAACCTTCGTCCACTACAGGCAGCTTCTGGATTACCTGGGGGAGCGGCTGGGGATGGACGTGGAGCTC
>JALOOX010000056.1 GCA_025454175.1 Syntrophobacteraceae bacterium
CTGCACGCCATGACCCGGAAGCGCATTCTGACCGCGCTCCGGTTCGGCACGACCACCGTGGAGATCAAGAGCGGCTACGGCCTCGAAACGGCGGCGGAGCTCAAAATGCTCAGGGTCATCGACCGTCTGCGCAGGGAGAGCCCCCTGGACGTCGTGGCCACCTTCATGGGGGCCCACGCGGTGCCCGAGGAGTATCGGCGGTCTCCGGATGCTTACGTGGGGCTCGTCATTCACGAGATGATCCCGGCGGTGGCGCGTCAGGGCGTTGCCCGGTTCTGCGATGTTTTCTGTGAAGAGGGCGCCTTCACGGTGGATCAGAGCCGTCGCATCCTGGTGGCTGCCCGGGAAGCCGGGCTGGGAGTGAAGATCCACGCCGACGAGGTCCACCGGCTGGGGGGCTCGGCCCTGGCGGCGGAGCTCCGTGCGTTCTCCGCCGAGCACCTGCTCCACGCGGCCGAGTCGGACATTCGGGCCATGGCCGATTGTGGGGTCGTCGGGGTGCTGCTGCCCGCCACGGCCTACAGCCTGCGAAAGCCCTTCGCGCCGGCCCGGGAAATGGTGAAAGCCGGGCTCCCGGTGGCCGTGGCCACCGACTGCAATCCGGGCACGAGCTACACGGAATCCATGCCCTTCGTCTTCGGGCTCTCGGTCCTGGGCATGGGGCTTTCGGTTCCCGAGGCGCTGGTGGCATCCACCCTCAACGGGGCCCATGCCATCGGAATGGCGCGAAAGGTGGGAAGCCTGGAAGCAGGCAAACAGGCCGACTTCCTGCTCCTGGACGGGGAAAGCCCCGCCATCCTTGCCTACCATGCCGGGTTATCGCCCGTTGTGGATGTTTACAAACGGGGCGAGCGGGTGTACTCCGCCCGGGAGGCGGTCTGAAGCCGGTTTCTCCCGCTGCCCGCCGCTGAAAGATGCGCCTTTCAGCCATGTAAGGATTTATCGACCCGCACGCGCTCTATGCGGATCAGTCCGCGCTAACGCTCGCAAAACGGCAGCTGCCTCGGCGCCGAAAGGGGGGATGAGGTCTTCTGCCGGAGGGCTTACGCGTATCCTTGATCCTTTGTGCACCTGCCGATCGGGAGGTAGCCTGCTGTATGAGCGAGGCAGACGGCTAGAGCAACGATTCAAATTCCTCGATCGTCAGTCGAGCTTGTTTCAATATCTGAGCGAGGGTTGATCGTTTGATCGGACGGTGGGCGGGTATCGTGAGCTTCAGGAGCTCCATCCGTGTATGCTTGTGCAGTCGGATGTGACTCCCCTTTTGACGGACAACCACCCACCCGTCGCGCTGCAGCGCTTTGACGACTCGTTCGTAGCGACGCTCGGAAGCCTCGTCATACTGCAATTTCCACCACATCGGCGTTGGGAGATGGCAGGAGATCATCGTCCATGGGCTCGAGGTGGAGCTGGATGGCTTCCTTGATGTTTGCCAGGGCTTCTTCTCTCGTATCCCCTTCGCTGATGCACCCGGGCAGACCGGGGACGATGGCCGTGTAGCCGCCTTCCTCACTTGGCTCCAAAACAACCTTGATGTTCATCCGCGTTCACCTCCACCTGTTTCGTGTAGCTCATCGATAAGATAGTCTACAATGGCTTTCATTCCATGGAAATCTCGTATCCAGCCGCGAGCCGGTCTGAACATGCTTCTCACGGCTCACCGTGAAGATGCAAGGGGCGCCAGGGGGCCAGGCCGGATGGGAGAGCCTGCCGATGCCGGCTGAATTACTCTTCGAGATGCTTCTCCCCTCGAGAACGGGGCGGCTCCCCTCATTCCGGCTGGGCCGAAGCCTTGGGGTAGCTTCCGAGTATCTTCAGGAACTCGGTTTTCCCCCGCAGCTCCTCCAAAATGGGCCGGTACGGCTCGTCGAAGATGTCGATCTCCACGTCGGCATAAAAGAGATATTCCCAGGGCCTCGTGTCGATGGGGCGTGATTCGAGCTTCACCAGGTTGATCCGGTTTTCCGCGAAGGTCTTGAGCACCTCGCAAAGGCTCCCCGGCTGGTCGCTCACCGAAAAGATGATGGAAGACTTGTTGCGGGGGCCTTCAAGGAGGTCATTGCGGGATATGACCACAAACCGCGTGAAATTCCGGGGATTGGTCTCGATGCCCTCCTGCAGCACCTTCATGTGGAAGAGCTGGGCTGCCTCCCTGCTGGCGATGGCGGCCTCGGTCCGGTCCCCGCTCTCCTTGATGCGCTGAACCGCCGACGCCGTATCCTTGCAGGCCACCAGGTCCCACTGGGAATGGTCCCCCAGGTAATCGCGGCATTGCTGAAACACCTGGGGATGGGAATAGACGCGCTGGATGGCGTCGACAGTCGATCCCTCGTGCCCCAGGAGGTTGTGCATGATGCGCAGGGTGATCTCCCCCACGATGCGCAGGTCGTACTCGAGGAGCAGGTCGTAATTCTCGTGAATGGACCCCGTCTGGGAATTTTCGACGGGCACGATCCCCAGGGCGGCGGACCCTTCCTCCACAGCCTTGAACACCTCGCCGAAGGACGCGCAGTTGGCGTGGTCTATGTCGGGACCGAAAAACTGCAGACACGCCTTGTGACTGAAAGATCCGGGCTCGCCGGCGTAGAGCACCCTGACGGCCGGCCGGCCGGGCCCGGAGGCCTTCTTCAGCTTGGCCGCCTTGTCGAGGTAAGCGTAATCCAGCTGTTTGCCGACAACGGGAGCAATGACATGCAGGTCCCGCATGAGCTGTTTGAACTGCTCCGGGTACAGGCTCTGGGGCCCGTCGGACAGGGCGTTGTCCGGGTCGGTGTGCACCTCGATGGTCAGGCCGTCGGCCCCCGCTGCGATGGCGGCCCGGGCCATGGGGCTCACCTTTTCGCGGATACCGGTGGCATGGCTGGGGTCGATGATGATGGGAAGGTGGGTGAGCTCCTTGACGACGGGAACAGCCGTGAGATCAAGCGTGTTGCGGGTGTGCCGCTCGAAGGTGCGTATGCCGCGCTCGCAGAGAATGACCTGCTCGTTGCCCTCGGACAGGATGTACTCCGCCGACATGAGCCACTCCTCGATGGTGGCCGAAAGCCCGCGCTTGAGCAGAACCGGCTTGCCGATGCGCCCCACGCACTTGAGGAGCTCGAAGTTTTGCATGTTGCGGGCCCCGATCTGGACGACATCCACATATTTCACCATGAGGTCCGCCTGGCTCGGCGAGGTCATTTCCGTGACGACGCCGAGCCCCGTCTCCTCGCGCACCTCGGCCAGGATCCTGAGGCCCTCCTCTCCCATTCCCTGGAACGAATAGGGCGAGGTGCGCGGCTTGAATGCCCCGCCGCGGAAAAGGACGGCTCCGCAGCGCCGCACCCAGCGCGCGATCTCCATGGTCCGCTTGCGCTCCTCCACGGCGCACGGCCCCGCGATCACCACCAGCCGGTCGCCGCCGATGGCCACATCCCCCACCTGGATGACCGAGGGCTCCGGATGCAGCTCCCGGCTCACCAGCTTGTATGGCTTGGAGATGGGGATGACCTTGGCCACCCCGGGAAGGGTTTCGAAATGCCTGAAATCCTTGCGGATGGTTCCGACGACCCCCAGGACCGTTTCCTCGACCCCCTTGATCTCCTTCACCATGTAGTTTTCCGAGCGCAGCAGCTCCTTGAGCCGTTCGCTCTCCTCTTCGCTGATGCCTTTCTTGAGCACGACGATCACGGTTTCTTCTCCTCATTTCATGTTGTTCGAGAAACGTGGAAACGGTACAAAAAAACCCCAGGGATTCCTCCCCGGGGCTCGCTTAAAACAAAAGCCCGGGAGGATCCAGGATCCACCCGGGCTGAAACGATCAAAGAATTCTCAGTCTCCCGGGCGGACGGGCCAAAAAAAGAAAAAAAAGCCAAAAAAGAAGCCGCGGGAAACTGCTTTCACTTCAAATCACTCCTTCAAGAGACTCGATGCCTCGGACCTTCATCGCCTTGATACAGCATGAAGCATAGAAGGTGAAAAGCTCATTGTCAACAGCCCTTTTGGGCACAGCACCTCCGGACCCGAACAAAAACCATTCCCAGCACAATCCATTGCGCGATGCAATTGGGTTGGGATATGCAAGAGACGGCACGAGACCGCCACGCGGGCGCCCGCCCGTTGCGGCGGGAATGCGCGGCCCCACCACTTTGGAGAAACCCTTCAATGGCGCCATCGATATCATGACGGAACCCTCGAAAAAGCTCCCCATCATTCTGTTGGCCGGGGCCACCGGCGTCGGCAAGACGGCCCTGTCCCTGGAGCTCGCCTCCCGCCTGGACACTGAGATCGTCAATGCCGACTCCATGCAGGTCTACCGTTTCATGGACATCGGGACGGCCAAGCCGACAGACGCCGAGCGCGCCCGTGTCCCTCACCATCTGCTGGACGTGGTGGACCCCGACGAGCCCTTCGACGCCGCCGCCTATGCGGGGCTCGCCCACCGCACCATCGCCGGCCTTCACCGCCGGGGGAAGATCCCCCTCGTTGTGGGGGGCACGGGGCTCTACCTGAAGGTGCTGACCCGCGGCATCTGCCAGGGGCCGGTCGTGGATCCGGCTGTGCGCCGGGACCTGAAGCGGAGGGCGGAAGCGGAGGGAATCGCGTCCCTTCATGCCGAACTGAAGTCCGTGGACGCCGTCCTGGGCGCATCGCTCCATCCCCACGACCGTCAGCGGATCCTGAGGGCGCTGGAGGTCTTCCGGTCGACGGGTCGTCCCCTGTCGGACTGGCAGGCGTCCCACCGTTTTGAGCAAACCCTTTACCCGACCGTCAAGCTCTTTCTCCATCGAAGCCGCGAGGAGCTCTACCGAAGGATCGACCGCCGGGTGATCGAGATGATGGATTCCGGCTTTCTGGACGAGGTTCGCGGCCTGCTCCGGATGGGGTATGGACCGGGGCTCAAGCCCATGCAGTCCCTGGGCTACCGGCAGCTGGTCCTTCACCTCGCGTCGGGCCTGCCTTTGGAAGCGGCCGTCGAGGAGATCCAGCGGGAGACGCGCCGCTATGCCAAGCGCCAGCTCACCTGGTTCCGCGGCGACCCCGAGCTTCACTGGATGGACGCCGATGACGCGGAAGCCGTCATGGCATGGGTGGAGCGTCGGCTGGCAACCATGACCACCGGCGAAGACAGATGCTGAATCCGGTGCTGCCCCTTGGCTGGACCTGAATCTGCTGAAAGCTATACTCGTTGAGGTTGAAATGCTTTCTCACCGCAAAGGCGCAAAGGACGCAAAGAAGGGCAGGAATGAACCCTTTGCGTCCTTTGCGCCTTTGCGGTGAATCACGAAAGCCGGTTTCGGTAATCCTCGTAGCCGAAGCGGCGCACCACGCGGATGGTCCCGTCGGTCTGCCGGATGGCGATGGAAGGGAGCCGCACGCCGTTGAAGGTGTTGTTCTTCACCATGGTGTAGTGGGCCATGTCGAGGAAGACGACGGGGGAGCCCACCCGCAGCGGCTCTGGAAAGGAGTAGTCCCCGATGACGTCGCCGGCGAGGCAGGTGAGGCCGCCCAGGCGAAAGGTGTGAGGGTGCTCGCCCGGTTCTCCGGCGCCGGCGACCCGGGGCCGGTAGGGCATCTCCAGGACATCGGGCATATGAGCCGCCGCCGACGTGTCCAGGATGGCGATGTCCACGTCGTTGTGCACCAGGTCCACCACCCTCGTCACGAGCACTCCCGTGTTGAGCGCCACCGCTTCTCCCGGCTCGAGGTAAACCTCCAGTCCCCGCCGTTGCATGAAGTCCCCGACGGTCCGGCACAAAAGGTCGACGTCGTAGTCGGGGCGCGTGATGTGGTGGCCGCCGCCGAAGTTGACCCATTCCATACGGTCCAGGAATTGGCCGAACCTCTCCTCGAAGGCCGCCAGGGTGCGGACCAGGGAATCGGCGTTGAGCTCGCAAAGGTTGTGAAAATGGAGCCCCGACAGCCCGTCGAGGTCCCCGCCTCGAAAGCTCCGTCGAGTCACCCCCAGGCGGGATCCGGGTCCGCAGGGATCATAGAGCGAGACCTTCACCTCCGAGTGCTCGGGGTTGACCCGCATTCCGCAGCGCACGTCCCTGCCCGACCGGGCAATGACGGGTTTGAAACGATCCCACTGGGAGAAGGAGTTGAAGACCATGTGGTCGGCATAGCCCAGGAGCTCGTCCAATTCCGATTCCCGGTAGCCCGGCGAGAAGACGTGGACCTCTTTTCCGAGCTCCTCCCGCCCGAGCCTGGCCTCGTCCAGGGAGCTGGCCGCAATGCCGTGGAGGTGGCGCCGGATTTGTCCGAAGAGGCTGAACATGGCAAAGCCCTTGAGGGCCAGGATGATCCTGCAGCCGGTGCGGTCCTGGACGGAGCCCAAGATCTCCAGGTTGCGCTCGAGGGCTCCCTCGTCCACCACGTAGGCGGGAGTGTCCACTCCCGACCAGTCCACGCCCAGGGCCCAGGCGCAGGGATTCGGGCCGCTCACTGGAGGAACCGCTCGGTCCAGGGGAGTCCGTGCCGCCCCAGCTTTTCCATGAACGGATCGGGGTCCAGCTCCTCAACGTTGAAGACCCCCCGGCCCTTCCACTGGCCCGTGAGCATCATCATGGCCCCGATCATGGCCGGAACCCCCGTGGTGTAGGAGACGGCCTGGGCCTTGACCTCGCGGTAGCACTCGGCGTGGTCGCAGACGTTGTAGATATAATATTTGCGGGGCTTGCCGTCCTTGATGCCTTCGATCATGCACCCGATGTTGGTCTTGCCCCTGTAATTGGCCCCCAGGGAGGAGGGCTCGGGCAGGAGGGCCTTCAGAAACTGCAGGGGAACGATCTCGCAGCCCTGGAACACCACCGGATCGATGCGGGTCATGCCCACGTTCTCGAGCACCCGGAGATGGGTCAGGTATTCCCGGGAGAAGGTCATCCAGAACCGTATGCGCTTCACGTGAGGAATGTTCCTGGCCAGCGACTCCAGCTCCTCGTGGTACATGAGATACATCTCCCGGGGTCCGATCTCGGGAAAATCGAAGGTCTTGTGAACGGACAGGGGCTCCGTTTCGATCCACTGCCCGTCTTCGAAATACTTTCCCCTGGCCGACACCTCGCGGATGTTGATCTCGGGGTTGAAGTTGGTGGCGAAGGGATGCCCGTGGTCTCCGGCGTTGCAGTCCATGATATCGATGGTGTGGATTTCGTCGAAGTGGTGCTTCCGGGCATGGGCACAGAAGATGTTCGTCACTCCCGGATCGAAGCCGCAGCCGAGGAGGGCCATGATGCCCCGCTCGCGGAAACGGTCCTGGTAATCCCACTGCCACTTGTAGCAGAACCTGGCTTCATCGGGGGGCTCGTAGTTGGCGGTGTCCAGGTAGTCCACCCCCGTTTCCAGGCAGGCGTCCATGATGGTGAGGTCCTGGTAGGGCAGGGCCACATTGATGACCAGCTTCGGAGACACCCGCCGGATAAGCTCCACCAGCTCGGCGGTGTTGTCCGCATCCACCCGGGCGATCTCGATGGGCCTCGAGAGCTGGTCGCGTATCTTCTCGCATTTTTCCAGGGTGCGGCTCGCCAGGACGATTTCCGAGAAAACCTCGGGGACCTGGGCGCACTTGTGCGTCACCACCCCACCCACACCGCCGGCGCCGATGATCAAGACCTTGCTCAATGCAGACTCCTGCTCTGAAAAGTTTCAAGTTCAAAGTTGAATAACAGCCCTCGTGAGCCCCTTTTCATCGTTCCGGGTGCACCAGGAATGCACGTGGGAAGGGTCGAAATCCAGAAGCCCCGGGGCTCGCCCGCAACCGCATCGGGGATGCAGACCCCGGGGCTCGGCTCCCGAAGGCCTTGGTCCATTTCGCCGATGCGGCAGCATTGTAAAAGGCTCCACTGGAAAAATCCACCCTTCTCGATGGAGGTTGTTCGGTGGTTGACACGGTCGAGAACATGATGTAGGGGTCGCCGAATGACAATATGCAGTCTCACCAGGCACGAGAGTTTAAAAGGGAATCCCGTGAGATTCGGGAGCGGTCCCGCCGCTGTAAACGGGGACGAAATCCGAACAGGCCACTGTTTCGTGAAAACGAGATGGGAAGGCGCGGAGAGTAGGTTGATCCGTAAGCCAGAAGACCTGCCTGATGGAGAGGAGTGATCCGGCACGGGGAGATGCCGGGTTTACCGTGCGGGGACCAAGGGAACCAGGGTGCAATCCTTAGAGCTTAAGCTCTAGGGATTTTTTTTTGCCCAAACGGCCGGCTGATTCTCTCCCACTGCCGCGCATCGGGGGCGTTCTCGTCCGGGGGGAGAAAGGCACGGCCAAGTCGACGGCGGTGCGTGCCCTGGCCGGGCTCCTTCCGGAAATCGAGGTGGTGGACGTCTGTCCCTATTCGTGCCGGCCGAGCCGACCCGATACCCAGTGCGATTTCTGCCACAAGCCGCAAATCGCACTTCGCGCAGTGCGGCGCCGGGTCCGCGTCGTGGATTTGCCCCTCAACGCCACCGAAGACCACGTCGTGGGCGGAATGGACTTCGAAGCCGCCACCCGGCCCGCTTCACCCTGGTGGGCACCATGAACCCGGAGGAAGGCGAGCTGCGTCCTCAACTGCTGGACCGTTTCGGACTGTGCGTGCGCATCGAGGGAATTCGGGACATCGAGGCCCGGGTGGCCATCATGGAGCGGCGCACGGCCTTCGACGAGGACCCGCCGGGGTTCTGCCGGCTGTGGGAAGAGGAGTCCCTGGAGCTCTCCCGGCGCATCCGGCAGGCGACGGCCCTGTATCCCAAGGTCTTCATCGACCGGCATCATACCAAGAGGACAGAGGATGAGACAGGAGGAGAGGATGATGAGGCGGAGTGGGGGAAAGGCTTTGTGCTGCATGCTGGTTCTGTGGCTGCTGGCTCCCTGGGCGGGGGACATCTCCAAGCGGGTAGGCCGCGTCTACGGCTGGGAGTCCACGACCCAGGAAGTGGACGACTGGATCTCGCGATCCCCCTGGCGGTCGCGATGACGCTGCTGATCACCAAGGCGGCCTTTTGGCTGTACAAGGGTTGCCCGGGTGGGCTGGTCTCCCCGGTAGCAGTAGGTGCATCGGAGGTTGCAGGCCGTGGTGAGCCAGAGCACCAGGTAGCGGACAGGGGGCAGGGAACGTTTCATCGCCGCAGCAGGACCTCCAGGTCCACCCGGTCGTAAAACCGCTTGGAGCGCAAGCCCGCAGTGTCGAGGCGGGCGGAGCAGACCCCGGGGCCCGTCAGCACCACCTCCCTCCAGGGCTCGTGGCCCACGGCCGGCTCGCAGATCATCGCGCCGCCGCGGCTCACGGCGGCAACGGCCACCCGCTCCAGGCACTTGACACCCAGGAGCTGCCGGTACCGCATGCGCCGGTGGCCCGGAAGCAGCTCCGGGTGGCTCGATTCCATGTGGGACCCGTTGATGACCACCTTGAAGCCCGCCTCCAGCAGCTTGGGGTGCTGATCATATTCGGGGATGCCCGTGGCATGGACCATGACCGCATCGGGCCTCACCAGGATCAGTCGCTCCAGGTGGATCCCGCGATTCATGCCGCGGCCGCCGTCCCCGATCTCCTGAACCCTTCCCTGCCGGATCCTGGAGACGATCTCGGGGGTATGGACCCACTCGCACCCGGCCAGGCCCACCAGGGCATCCTCGACCCCGAGCATGGGAAAAAACGCCGTCCAGGCGGTTGAAGCCACCGCCAGCCGCTCAACGGGAATGGGGACCACAATGGCGCCGCCCGGGAGGTCAGGAGGCGGCTCGTGGCCTCGATGGACCAGGATGTACGAAAAGCTGACCCCGGCATCCTTCCACGGTCGCCGAACCTCCAGTCTTTTGCAGGTGCCGTGGTATTCGATGGTGAAGCCCCGGGCGTATCGCACCCGGGCCTTGTCCGGAAAGAGGTCTTCGGGGGGGCCGAGGGCCACGGATGGGTCTGACCCCTCGGAGCCCCGGACCTCGGTCCACACACCCATGAGGCACCATGGAGCAAGTAGAGCGAGCAAAACGACCAGGAGGCTGTCCGAAAACACCTTCTTGTCATTTCGAACGGAGCGCAGCGGAGAGAGAAATCTCAAAAACGTGTGGTCTTGCGATGAACGAGGTTTCTCGCTATCGCTCGAAATGACGGTTCTCGGGCGGCCTCCGGGGCCTGAGGACGGCCATGGACCGGTCCACGGCTTGGACCCGGACCTGGTTCTTCTGTAAGGACGGGCGATTCGGTTCATTTGTCGCTCCGTCGCGAGCCGCATCGCCTGGCGGCCCGGCAGTTCAAGCAGCGCACCGTCTTCTCGTAGGCATATTTCACGAAGGGAGCGCCGCATTCCCTGCATTGCACTTCCACTTTCCCCGGGGAGCTTTCCCTGCACTCCATGGCCGTCCCTTCATGGTCAGCCCATCGAAGGAAGCAAGTCAGCCAGGGCAAGCCCTGGGACCCGACGCTCCCGGAAGTTCTTCCCCATTGCCGAATTCCCTGGCTCGAGGCCATGGTGTCCTCCTGCTCTAAAGAGTTTCTGGTTTCTGGTTTCCAGTTAGAAACCAGCCCGGCTGCGGGCCTTTTCATTGGTTGGGGTACCCCATGGGGGCATGGGGGACTGCAACGAAAAGTTGCGAGCTTCGGGTTTCAAGCCATACCCCTCGAGGGTGAAATATTCCGCTCCCTGTGGGGAGGGTCTGCCGCTGAGACTCCTGCAAAAGCGGCTTCCAGCCGCGATGCTGCCCCGATTTGCCTATTTCCATCGCGGCTGGAAGCCGCTCCTACGAAAACGGAACAATCGATCTTCCACGCTTATCAGACTGCAAACTGCAAGTTTCCGAAATCTCTTGCTAAAAGCTGACTGCTGAGCGCTGATCGCCAATAGCCAGCCGCTCGGAGCAGATTCAGAAAATCAGCCTCACACCACCGAAGACGGACCTCCCGGGCATGACGTGAGCACTCTCGGTGTAGTCCTCGTCCAGCAGGTTCTCCACCCGCACGTAGGCCTGGTATTCTTTGAGGAACGTCCAGGAGAGGGCCGCGTCGAAGGTCACCACCGAAGGCTCTTCCCAACGAACCTGACTCCACGTCGGGGTGTACAAGGGCGCAATCTTCTCGTCCTGCCAGAGGGCGCGCAAGGATACGGTCAAGTCCCGGGGAAGATTCACGGTGAGGAGCCCGCTGACTTTGTTGCGCGGCTGGTATTCTTTCGGGATCCACTGGTCTTCGTCTTCATTCCTGTAATTTGAATCGGTGTAGGTGTAGGCGAGGTCCAGCCGGAGCCAGGGCCGCGGCATCAGCTTCAGGTACGTCTCCAAGCCCAGGGCCACGGCCTCGTTGGCGTTGGCATAGCGGTTGGCAAAACCGTCATAGATGATGAGGTTGTCAAACTCCGTGCGGAACCAGGTCAGCCCGACCTTGAGAACATCGCCCAACAGGGCCTGCTCGACGCCGAGCTCGTAGCCCAGGCTCCTCTCCGGCTCCAGGTCGGTATTCCCGATGGAGATCAAGCTGCCCATGAACAGGTAGCCGTAAAGGGTGGACTGACTCCCCTTGAGGATTTCCACCTGCTTCAAGTTGCTCCCGGAATACAGGTCCTCGATGAAGTACTGGAGCGTACTCTGGGCGTCGGCGGCGTCGCGCAGCGGAAAGCCGTTATACTGGACCTGGACATGGCGGTGGAGTCTCACCTCCCTTCTCCCGTTGGGCTTTGGCCCCTGTCGGCCCGGCTCCGGGCCTGCGCCCAAAGGGCAAAAAAAAACCTCGAAGCCTTTCGGCCACGAGGTTTGCACCCTGATTTGCTTATTTCCCCGGCGGACTCACCGGCATTTCCACGTGCCGATGAAACTCAGCTGCATCAGGCAGGTCTTCTGACTCACGGATCACCCTACTTTCCGAACCTTCCCGTCACGATCGGAGCGCGACAGTGGCTTGACCGGATTTCGTCCCCGTTTACAGCGGCGGGACCGTTCCCGAATCGCACGGGATTCCCTATTAAGCTCTCGAGCACCTGACAGCTCTTCGATGATGTGATTCGGTCGCATAGCACCAGCCGGCTCCGCTGTCAACATCCCTTCTCCGTTTCCCGTGCAGCAGCGCCTGCTGGGGACGACGAGAACCCGGCAGCCTTCGGGGGCGATGTCGAAGCCCCTGCGACCCTTGAAGAAAAGCCGGGGGATCGGCACCACGGGATTCACCTCGAAGCTCGATCATAAGATGCCGGCGACCTGGGGCTGGATATCCCGCAGGGCTGCCGTATCCAAGAACACCAGTCCGGCACCGTCGTAGCCGTCCTGGATGAGATCGAGAGGAGAAATGGAGCAAGGCAAGTTAAGGTTGAGGAATTGTTGGGGCGAACTAATTATTTTGAGGAAACAAAAAACTCCCCCCCACTCCAGATTGCCTCTGGGTAAGCTTCCGCGGCCATCCGCCGGCGCGCTCTGCCCGAGAGGGACTTGACAGCGGCCTTTGCCTTCATCTATCAATGGCGCCCATGTTCAACGGAAGCCAGTGCAGATACCGATGGAAAGCGAGGCTGTTTGAGTGGATGCCTTCGACTCCAGAAGGAAGACACATTTCATGCCGGGGGTGGTCCGATGATTGACCAGGCCGGAGCTCCCTCTCTCCCACGAAGGAGACCAACATGCACGAACCATGGCCTCTTTCGCCAGCTGGGCATTGCTCTCTTTGCCCTTGTCCTCGCGGTTTTGACCTCGGTGACCCATTTGTCCCACACCTGCCTCGAAGGATCGGGCCGTTCGATTCCCGACGATGCCGGCTCTGATGATTCCAGGATACGAGCTTCCTTTAGCGAATGGAATCCCGCAATCGGCTGTTTCGGTTGCCTGCTGCTGAAAAGCATTCAGTCGACCCGGGCTGCGCCCGTCTTTGTCATGCTGGCCTTCATGGTTCTGCTCTGTCGGCTGATTCCGCGTCCAATGCCCACGCTTTTCCCGGAGATCTCCGCTTCCGGTTTTCGGATTCGGGCTCCCCCCCACCGCTGACGGTTCAACCACCTCAAAGGTTCCAAAGGCCCGACTGGCCTGCTCTCCATGAGCTGAAGCCGCCGAGAGGCATGGCGTACACCCTCGTGTGCCCATGGGTGGAGCTTCCAAGCTCACAAGGGGCGGAGTGCAGGTCAGTGCTTCACTCCCTGAACGGTTGTGGCGTTTGCGGTTGCGCGGCCGCATTCGCCCCGGGGTGCGGGTTGAGTTTTACCGATTTAAGCGGAGGAAAGATGACACGAAGAGAGATGATCCTGTCCCTGTTGACGGGAGCGGCGGCATGCAGCGCGCTCCCCTCTTTGGCGTGGGCAGCGAAAACCGGCAAGGCAACGATCAGGAAGCGCACGGAAGTCGTTAATCATGAGCTTTTCGCGCCGGCGGTTCCCGTGGAAAAAGCCAAAGGGCTTTATACGGGACGGCTTTTCCTGGTCAGGCGAGACACGGGGGAGTCCATCAGGATCCCCTACCTCAATTCCAGCGGGGAGATGGATCCATCCGCCTGGAAACGGCTCAATCACTTCTTCAGATGCCCCACGACGGGCAGAGCGAGCTCCATCAGCCCGACGCTTTTTCTCCTGCTGGATGGCGTCCACCGCCGACTGGAGGCGGGGCAGCGGCCCTTGATCCTCTACTCCGGATACCGCTCTCCCGTTTACAACCGGCAGCTTTCCAGGCGCGATCGTCGTGTGGCCAGGAACAGCTATCACATGAAGGGCATGGCGGCGGACGTGGCCCTCAAGGACGCACGCCTGGCGGACATCAGGGATGCCGCCAGGGACTTCTGCGGCGGCGGCGTGGGCGCATACCGGGATTTCGTGCACCTGGACGTGGGGCCCGTGCGCTCCTGGTGAGGCGATTCCCGCCGCGTCGTCATCGGCAGTCCGCTCCTGTGTCAGCAGATGGCTTGCCGGTATTTCACACAGGGGGTCCAGGAGCCGAGAGGCCTCTGACAGCCTTCGCAGGAGTGGAATCCCTGCCTCTGCTTGCAGTAGCTTTTCACGACGTATTCGAAGATCCGGGCATTGCGAATGGCGAAGGCGATTTCGTCGGCAATGAAGTGAAGCAGCAGGTGATCGTCGTCACTGAAAGGCAGTCCACCCGCTTTGTTGATCACCTCCAGCACTCCCACCGGTTCTTCACCCGCCACAAGGGGAATGGCGATCATGTTTCGCGTCAGGATCCCGGACTCCGTGTCGAAATGCCTGAAGAAGCGTGGATCGCTCTGCACGTCATTGATGACCTCTGATCTTCGGCTGCTCAAGACCGCCCCGGCAATGCCCCGGTCAGTCGGAAAAGCCTTTCCCTCCAACGCGGATTTGGACGCCCCTTCGGTCTCGAAGAAGACGAAATTCTGCTTCGCATGATCCAGGAGGAGCACCGAAGCCTCTTCGGCCAGAACCACGTCCGTGCAGAAGAAGAGAACCGTCTCGATGAGATCGTGCAGGCCGGGAGACTGCGCCAGCAGCGTGCTCACGGTGAGATAGGTGTTCAGATAGGCGACTTGTCGGGACAATGCTGCCCGATGAAGCAAAGACCCCAGCGCATGTCCAAGGAAGCCGACCAGGTTCTCCCATTCGTCGGCGGGCAGCCGGTAGGATTCAGGGGATGGAGCCACACCGAGGAATCCGATGACCCCTTTGGAGTCCCGCATGGGCCAGAGCCAGTAATCCGACACGATGCTGGGATGCGGCTCGCCATTGGGTGAAGCGTGAGGTTTCCGGCCGGTTTTCAGTCGGTCGAGCTCCGCCCCGCAGATCCTCTCCACGCGAGCGACTTCGCCGGGATAAAGGCCGCAGTGGTGTATTCGGGGCAAGGGATCGCCTTTCGCAGCGACGTAGAAGAACGCGGCTGGTGAAAGCGCGCACCTGGAAATCCAGGGAAGGGCGAACGAAATGAATTGCTCCATGCTTTCGCTGGTCACGGCTCTGTCCGCCAGGGCCATGAGCTGAATGGGCTCAACGGTGCCGCGGCGCTGCTGAAGCTCGTCGGTGGTCATGGCTTTCCTCCCTGCCAATCCAGTGGATGGTTGATGAAGGGCCAGGATCGACAGGGCGAGATCAATCCGCTGGAGGAAGTGAGACGAAGAGCCCCAAGGAGCCGCCTTAAGGCGTCGGGATGTTTCGTCGGTGGAGACGCAGGATGAACGGTTCCAAAGAGAGCGTCCCGCATCGTGGATGGCAAACAGAGGGGGCCCCTGGTGCCTGCGGGATAAGCAAATCAGAAGGAGACGGGAGCGTTGGAAAAGACTGCCGAAGCTGAAAAGTAGTTCTACATGGCTGGGTAATCACCCCAATGGTCCAAGTCAAGTGGTGTCAAGAGAATGCTTTGAGGCCAACGGAGCACCAGCCGCCTTCTCTTTTCTGTCTCCACCATTCCTTGATTTTTTCACGGAATTTCCGGATAAGATGAAAACCTGCGGGCAGCCTGTGACGGAGCAAGGCGGGATTATCGGTGATGCACGGGCGGCCCCGGGAAGGCCCGAGGGGCCCGTGATCCGGCGTACAACGGAAGAAGCACCCATGGACAGCTATCAGCGATTCAAGAATGGCATTCTGCAGCGCCGGAACCTCCTCGAAGCGAGCATTCGGGAGATCGAGGAACAGCATCTGGCGGACCCCGCGCAATCCGCCGGCTGGAGGGAGGTGCTCTCCCGGGTGGGTGTCGCACTGGAAGATCAGCTGCTTCGCATCGCCGTGGTCGGTTCCGTCAAATCCGGGAAAAGCACGCTCATCAACACCCTGGTCGAAAGAGACGTCCTCAAGAGGGGCGCCGGCATCACCACGGCGTTCGTCACCCGCATTCGGACCAACCGTGAATGCGGGGGCTGGGTCGATCTCAAGCCATGGGGGCAGATCCATGACGAGGTCAACCGTTCCTTGAGGATGCTGCCGCTCCCGGCGGAAGAGTCGGAGAACTGCCCCGATGTGGACCTGCGAAGGCGTGAAGACCGGGAGCGACTGAGGGAGCGGGTGGAGAGAGTGCGGCGGGAATGGCGGCAGGCGCATGGCCCCCTGAACCCGCACTTCCTGGTGATCGGCAACCTGCTCGAGGGCTATGCATCGATTCGGGACATGATCGGTCAAGAGGCGGTACGGCGATTTTTCGACGAGCAGTCTCTCGGGGATCACCAGCGATTTGTTGGAGCCGAAGCCAGCGCCGCCTACGTTCGCGACATCGAGCTCCATGTGCCGGTCTCCTGGCTGGGAGAGGGCATCGAAATCGCCGACTGCCAGGGAAGCGACTCACCCAATCCCTTCCATCTGGCCCGCGTGCAGCGGCATCTCCTGGGCGCACACTTCATTCTTTACGTCATCAACAGCCGAGTGGGCCTGCGCGAGTCGGACTTCAAGCTTCTGGAGCTCATCGGGACGCTGCGCATGACCCCCAGCACGTTCTTCGTGCTGAACGTGGACCTGGACGGGCACGAGGATGCCGCGGACATTCGTCGGCTGGAGCATCGCGTTCGCGAGGAATTGAGCTGGGTTGTGGCCCATCCCCGCCTCCATGTCTTCTCGGCCCTGTTTCATCTCCTCGATCTCCAGGGTGACGCCGTCGCGGAATTCGAGAGACCTCGAATGGACCTTTGGCGCCAGGATTCCGGCCTGGCGACGCTCACCCGCGAGGGCTTCGCCGAGTTTCGGCGCGAGCTGGTGCATCGCGTCCGCGAACAGCGAGCCCGGGTGCTCTGTGCGGGTGGACTCAGTCGTCTGTGCATGGTCGCCGCCAGCCTGGTGGATGCCGCCACCCTCCAGATGCAGTTTCTGGACGGCGATGTCAAACATCTCCAGGAATCCATGGGTGGTCTTCGAAGCAGGCAGAAGGATTTGCAGGATACGCTCCAGACGCTCACGAACGCCATCAATGGGCTGCGGGACTCGCTGGCCCGGGATCTCGACCAGGCGGCGGACGACTTCTTCGATCCCGGGGACGGTCCCCTGGTCCGCGAGATCCTTGAGGTGGTCGAGCATTTCCCGGTGGAGGGGCGCTACGAGCGCGACCTGTCCGATCCCCGGCGTCTTGTGAGAGCTCTCCACGGGTTTTACGGGAGCTTCCGCCAGGCCGTGTCCCAACACCTGATCGAGGCCGCCAATGGACGCATCATCGATCTCGCCAGGGAGCGGGAGGACTACCTTGCCAACCGCTTTCACTCCGCCTCCAGGGCCCTCTGGTCCCTTTACGCCAGGGCACTGGATGAGTATCGCGGCGAGGCCGCCGATTTCGGCATTCCGCTGAGTGCTCCCACGGAGCCGAATGAAAGTGAATGGCGGGCGCCGCGGGATTTGACTCCCCCAACCTTCGGCGTTCTCCCCGAGCAGGAGGCGGTCAGCCGGTCCATATTGCTGATGAAATTCGGTCTCGGCCGCCTTTCGCACTTCCTCACCGATCTCAAGGGGCGCATGGGAGCCTCCCATGCGGGCGATTCCAGGATGGCGCGAGGCAGGGAGCGTTTCGAGGATGCGGTGGCCCTGGTAAAGTCGGAAACCTGCGCGGAGCTCGTTCACTCCTTCCGGAATTACCACGGCGCCTTCAAGCGGGATTATCTGCGTCGGCTCCTGGAGCTGGGAATCCGGGATCTGCTGGAGGCGTTTCAGTGCCGGGCAGCCATGTTCCAGGTCGATTTCGGCCGTCTCCTGGAGCAGAGCCGGCAGGAGAGCGAAAACCGACTGCACAAGCTTGCCGCGCTCTCGCGAATCCGCGAGTCCACCCGCAAACTTCTTGTGGAACTGGAGGAGCTCAGCTGCGCGGTTCACCTGGAGTGGCTGCCTGCCGAGGCTCAGGCCAGTCCGGAGGAATCGGGGCCGTCCATTCCAGCCGGCGCCCGCTGATTGGGTGGAGCAGACTCAGCCGGTGAGCGTGCAGGCACAGGAAATCCCATGGGCCTCCCCCGTGGAGCCGATCCCCGAGGACGGGGCATCCCGATGCCGCCAGGTGGAGCCGGATCTGATGCGTGCGCCCCGTAAGCGGTCGGGCCCGAACCAGCGAGCGGTCCTCGCCGTGGTACAGGATTTCGAACCGGGTTTCCGCTGGTCTTCCCCGCCCCCTGGGGACCGTGGCGTACTGACCAGCCTTGCGCCCGATCTCGTCCTCCCGAGTCCAGGCGTCCCGGGGAGGGATGCCACCGACCCAGGCCAGGTAATCCTTGAGGACCCTGCGTGATTCGAAGGCCCTGCCCAGATTTCGATTGGCCCGGGAGTCGAGCGTGAACACCATCACGCCGGTGGTTTCCCGGTCCAGGCGATGATGCAGGCCGAGGGTGCTCCGTCGCGGCCCGGTTTCCCCGAGATGGCGGAGGAGCCCCGCATACAGGTTGTTGTAGGCGTCGTAAGGAGTCTGCTGGCTTGGAACGCCTCTTTCCTTGTCATAGACCAGCAGCACTCCGTCCTGAAACAGGATTCGTAGGGGATCGATCTCATAATGTCTGAGCGTTCCGCGCAGGGGCCAGTGCACCTGGACGACGTCCCCGGGTTGGAGCGTCCGGGTTGGGAGCCGCTCCTGGCGCCCGTTCACCTGTACCGATCCGAAATCGATGAGATCGGCGGCATCTTCCTGCGAGAGGAGCAGGGCTCGCGCCATCCGGGAGGCCAGCGTGCCGCCCGCCGAAGCGGCATCGATGGTCCAGCTGGTTTCATCCTTGGCTTTCGAAGGTTTCACGGATCCTCGTTCAGCGGGCTCTCACCTCCCGGCATGGCGCCGCCGGATTCCTCCTCCATGGCCTCTTCGATCATGGCGTCCACATCCTCGCCCTCGAAATCCTCGCCCATCTCCTGGGACATGGCCTTCATCCACCGGGCCATGCTCTTGGGGTCGTTTTCGTCGAGCCCCCCCAACCGTGATGGATCGGCCAGCCGTTCCATGCGGGTTTCTTCCGAGAGTCGGACGCGCACTCGCGACATGAGACGCGACATGGCCTCGCTGCCGCAGTGGCTGCAGCTTGGAGCGACCTCCTCCGACACACGAAATGTGATGATTTCACTCTTTCTGCCGCAGTCCATGCATCTGAATTCGTAAATCGGCATGACGACAATCTCCCTGGTTTGCCATTGACCGAGGTGCCTCCAAGGAAAACCCGCCGGCGGGACCGGAGTGTCAGGGATGATCCGAGGCACCGATGCTGTTGTCGGTCAGTATATCGTTATGAATTTTGTAGGCTTGAGTAACATATGCGGGCAGGAGAAACATCCCTTGTGCAAAGGAAGCCGAAAGATACCGCAGCTCCATGCCGGAGCTTTCCATTCGCCGAGCCAGCGCATCGAGGGACCAAAGGGGGTCCGTCGCCGCCAGGATGTGGGCGTCGGCCCTGTGGAAGCTCGGCAGCGTGTACGGGCACACCATCACGCGGGGAAACACATCTTCGAGGGTGTTCTTCATGCGCGCATGGAGAGAGATGTCCCCGGGTCCGATGCCCTCCCCCTGGACCGACAACGTGCCTCCCGGCTTCAGCCTGTCCCGAACGAGCCGGTAGAATTCACGGGTGAACAGCAGCTGAGCCGGGCTGCCTTCCTCGGGATCGCTGAGGTCGAGGATGACGGCATCGAAGGATTCCCGGGCGTCGGCCACGTACCGCCGGCCATCGCCGATCACGATCTCGACCCTCGGGTCGTCGAAGCTGCCCCGGTGCCATTGGGGCAGGTGCTTCCGGCACACCTCCACCAGCTCCCCATCGATATCCACCATCACCACGCGCTCCACGGTCGGGTGACGGAGCACTTCGCGAATGGTGGCTCCCTCGGCCCCTCCGATCACGAGCACGGATCGTGGCCGCTGGAGACTGAACAGGGCGGGATGGACGAGCACCTCGTGATAGATGAACTCGTCGGATTCCGCCGACTGCGCGATGCCGTCCAGGAAAAGCATTCGACCATGGGCAAGGGTGTCCACCACGTCGATGCGCTGGTATCCGGACCGACCGCTGTAGACCGCGCGGTGGCACAGATATGCGATCTCCTCCATCCCACCCTGCGGGGATTCGCGAAACCGAAACGCCAGGGGAAGGCCGGTCCGTATCAAGGCTTATGCCTCAATTGATGGGGAGGCACATCCAGCACCCCCCTCTGGACCTCCATGATGGAGATGTTTTCCGCTTCGAATCTGCTTTTGAGGAAATGAAGCGCAGCGTCGGAATCGATCTGGTCCCCGCATGTGAAGATATCCAGGGCGCAGTAACCGTATTCGGGCCACGTATGAATGGCGAAGTGGGATTCGGCGATGACGACAACGCCGCTGACACCGTGTGGTGAAAAACGATGGAATACAGGCTTGACGATGGTGGCCTTGGAGAGCTCGACAGCCTCGATCAAAGACCTTTCCACCCGCACCAGGTCGTTAATTTGCTCGAATGAGCACCCATAAAGCTCAACGATCAAATGCTTTCCTAGTGATTTCATCTTTGCTCGTCATCCTCAGGTCATAAGAGTACCTTCAGGTGGGGGGTTCAAAAAGAAAAACCTCCGAATTTACGGGAGGTTGGCTACGCATTGCCCAGCGAGATCATGGTAGTGAAATGCTTCGGAAATCTCGAACATCATACATGAAAATCCGTCCAAGGAAAGAAAAAAGTCTTGGAAGCTCGCGAGGCCGTCCTGCCGCAATCCCCATCCAGGGGCCTGAAAAGCAGCCGCGAGACGGCTGGGAGTGGTTTTTGGGGGACCCGTGCACAATGAATGGTCTGTGATTTGCTTAAAATCGGGCACGCTCCCCGCCCTGTCCATGGCTCGGGCTCCATGCAGGTCATTGAACCCGGAAAACCCCGAAATCAGGCGGTCGGGGAATGAGGCGCCTTTCCCCTCGACTCGTTCATGGCATGGCATCGCCACGGCGATTCCATGGCGGGGAGCTCGCGGCCGTCGAGAATATAAGACTGCGAGACTGGCTCAGCGCTCGCCCGGACACTACCTTACCGAAAGTAGCATGCGGGCTGCACCGAGGTTTTTTCCTTTGAGGCGTCTCATTTGGTGCTAAAATACCAAAAAGATGGAGTCTCTTCAGCCCCCGAGCTCCGACTCGTTTGAAGTGCCATTCCAGAAAGGAAACAAGAGAAATGAGAGCGGTTTTTTCGAGATCTTTCCCGTGGCTCGGTGTGTTGTTCCTGTTGAATCTGGTGATTTGGAGCGCACCCACTTCAATGGCGGCATCCCTGGCGCCCATGGCGGTGGTCCAGTCGGGCACGGACCGGGCCATGGAGGTGCTCAAGAGCCGCCGCGCGGTGGGGGATTCGACCTTGCGGGATCGCAGGGATGAGGTTTTCAACATCGTGGACGCCTATTTCGATTTCGGGGAAATGGCGCGGCGAGCCCTGGGCCGTCCCTGGCGGGACCTGTCTCCCGAGAAGCAGCGCGAATTCGTTGGTGTGTTCAAGGAGATGCTCTTCAACACCTACGTGGATCGCGTGGACAGCTACAAGGGCAGCAACGGCGAAAAGGTCGAGTATGACAGTGAGAGAATCGAAGGTCGCTACGCCCAGGTGAAGACTCGCC
This sequence comes from Syntrophobacteraceae bacterium, assembly GCA_025454175.1. Taxonomy (GTDB): domain Bacteria; phylum Desulfobacterota; class Syntrophobacteria; order Syntrophobacterales; family Syntrophobacteraceae; genus JALOOX01. The sequence continues at coordinate 21,399 of JALOOX010000056.1, forward strand.
TGGTGGGCTATCGTCAGAGCGACATCGTGGTTGAATATCGGCTGCTCTTCGACAAGGGGGAATGGAAGGTCTACGACGTGGTGGTTGAGGGAATCAGCTTCATCAACAACTACCGGCAGCAGTTCAATTCCATTCTGGCCAACGAATCGTTTGACGGTCTGCTCAGCCGCATGAGGCAGACAGTGGCCGTGCAGGGCAGATGAACCTCCGTTGTTGCTCTCTTCGCCTCATGGGAAGACCGTCATGAACGAGGGCCATCGCCAGCGGCTGCGCGAGCGGTTCGAGCAGAGTGGATTCAGTGGATTCCATGACCACGAGGTCATTGAGCTCCTCCTGGCCTACGCCATTCCACGCCGGGATGTGAAGCCTCTGGCCAAGGAGCTCCTGACCAGGTTCGGCAGCCTTTCGGCCGTGGTCGATGCCCCGGTGGCTCATCTGAAACAGGTTGAAGGAGTGGGGAGCCATGCGTCGGTTCTCCTGGCCATGGTTCCCCGACTCATGGACCGCTATCTTCAGGACCGCTGGAAGCGCAACGAGTCTTTCAATTCGACCCGGGACGCGGTGCGATTCCTCTCCTCGCTGCTCGGGACCCAGCGAGCCGAAGTCTTTTGCATCCTCGCCTTGAACAGTCAGAATGCTCTCATCGCCGCCGAGGAAATCCAGCGTGGAAGCGTCAATCGTACGGCGGTCTTCCCCCGCCTGGTGGTGGAGGCGTGTCTGAAGCACAGGGCGACCGCGGTGATTCTGGCCCACAACCATCCCGGAGGCGATCCCAGCCCGTCGTCGGCCGACCGACAGCTGACCCGAAGGCTCAAACGGCTGCTGAACGACCTGGACATCCAGGTTCATGACCACATCATCGTCGCGGGTCTCGCCTACCATTCCTTTGCCGAGCACCAGGAGCTCGAATGATGTCAGAAACCATGCCGGCCGTGCTGGCTCGCGACGAGGGGGCTCGCGGAGCGTGGAATGAGCTGTTCCTCGGGAGGGCTCCCCGCCCCGAGGTGCGCGCCGGAGAAGTTCTCGTGCAGGTTGAGGCCTGCTCGGTCAACCGCGCGGATTTGCTCCAGCGGCGGGGACTGTATCCACCTCCGCCCGGGGCCTCCCCCATCCTGGGCCTGGATTTTGCCGGCTTCCTGGTCAGCGTTTCCCCGGAGGTCGAACGGTGGCATGTGGGGGACCGTGTCTTCGGCATCGTGCCCGGCGGGGGATATGCCAGATATTTGACGCTTCCCGCCAATCAGCTGCTGCCGATTCCCCCGAACCTGAGCTTCGTGGAGGCCGCGGCCGCGGCCGAGGTGTTCATCGCGGCCCACGTGAGCCTCTTTGTGGAGGGAGGGCTCATGCCCGCGGAATCCGTGCTCATTCATGGCGGCGGGAGCGGCGTGGGCACGGCGGCCATTCAACTGGCGCAGGCCCGGGGAGCCATTCCCCTCGTGACGGCGGGGACCGACGAAAAGGTTGGCCGCTGCCTGGAATTGGGGGCCCGGCTTGCCTTGAACTATCGTTCGGAGGACTTCGAAGACGCCGTGATGCGCTTCACCGGCGGGGCCGGGGTCGACGTGGTGCTCGACTGGATCGGCGCGCCTTATCTCGGCAGGCACCTGAGACTGCTCAAGGAGAAGGGGCGGGTGGTGGTGATCGGGCTCATGGGCGGCGCCAAGGCTGAAATCCCGCTGGACCTCGTGGTCACCAAACGGTTGCGCGTCATTGGCTCGGTGCTCCGCGGCCGGTCCGACGGGGAGCGGGCCGGAATTATCCGGGCCTTCGAGGATGAGGTGCTGCCCTGGTTGCGGGATGGCGTTGTGAAGCCCGTCGTCCACGCCATATTCTCCATGGCCGAGGTGGAGCAGGCACACGGACTTCTCAGGGAAAGCAGCCACTTCGGCAAGGTGGTCCTGGTATGGGACACGGTGAGGAACTGAACGGGCGGGTTTCTGGTTCCTGGTTTCTCGTTCCTGGTTCCTGCCTCCTGCCTCCTGCCTCCTGCCTCCTGCCTTCTGATTTCTGTCCCTTCGTGATTGGAGCTTGTCGTGTCGGAAAGTGAAGTGGACCGGTGACGAGGGATTGGATTGCATTGGATGAGGTCTCCTTTGTTCGAAACCGGAAGGTCATCCTGGACCGGATCGACTGGAGGGTGGCTCCCCACGACCACTGGGTGGTGCTGGGCGCCAACGGCTCCGGGAAGACGACGCTCCTCCAGATCCTGGCGGGGTATTTGTGGCCCTCCCGCGGCCGGGTGACCGTTCTCGGCGAGCGTTTCGGCGAAACCGATCTCCGGGAGCTCCGCAGGAAGATCGGTTGGGTGGGGTCCTTCCTGGGTGCTCAGTTCCCGCCGAATCAGCGCCCGCTGGATCTCATCGTCAGCGGCAGGTTCGCTTCCCTGGGCATTTACGAGCAGCCTCGCGAGGAGGACTACGCCAGGGCCCGGGACCTGGCCGGACGGCTCGGATGCGACTCCGTCCTGGATTCCCCGTATACGGTGCTCTCACAGGGCGAAAAGCAGAGGCTCCTCATCGCGAGGGCCCTCGTCCACGATCCTCGGCTTCTGATTCTCGATGAGCCCTGCGCGGGGCTGGACCTGGTGGCCCGCGAGCAGCTTCTGCGGACCCTGGTCGATCTGGGATCCCAGGGGAATGGCCCCGCCATGATCCTGGTCACGCACCATCTCGAGGAGATCATGCCCGTTTTCGAAAATGTGCTGCTGCTCGAAAACGGGCGATGCCTGGCCAGGGGGCCGAAAGAACAAGTCCTGACCTCCGAGCTTCTCGGCCGGGCCTTCGGAATCCCGGTTCGGATCAGCCGCAACGGAGACCGCTACTGGGCCTGGATGGAATGATTCTTCTTGATTCACCGCAAAGGCGCGAAGAACGCAAAGTAAGACAGAAATGGACCCTTTGCGACCTTTGCGCCTTTGCGGTGAGAAAATGAAGTGTCTCCAGCCTCAGCGACTATGGAAGCCAGAAACCTCCCCTCCTTTGGGCGAATGCCGCCTGGACCCGGCGCAGGGATTCCGGCGTGTCCACCCCGATGACCTCGTCCTCGTCCACGACCACCAGGCCCACGGATATGCCGTCCCGGCCCAGGAGCTCGACCAGGTCCGTCAGGAAATATTCCTCGATCTCGACCCATTGGTCGCCGCGCTGTTTGAGCACCTGGTGAGGCATGGCCTCCAGGCGGTCGAGGCAGGGGAGCAGAAGGCGGCGCTGAACCGAGTAGACCCCCGCGTTGCAGAACCTGAGCCGGTTTTGCTTTTCCTCGGGGAAGTCCTTCCAGTACTTCCATTCCACGATGCGCAGCACGCGGTCTTCATCCACCTCCAGCATGCCGTACTGGGCCCTGTCGCGGGGGGCGAAGGCCAGGAGGGCCATGGGGCGGGAGCTGAGCTGCTCCACCAGCCGGCGGTAGGTCTCCGTCCGGATCAGGGGAACATCTCCCATGGTGATGACCACCGCCTCGGAGTCGATGGATTCGAGAAAATCCCGGGCCGCCAGGAGCGCTCCTCCGGTCCCGTTGGTCACGGGTTGATGGCAATAGGTCACCGGCAGGTGTCGAGTGGCGAGGCGCACTTCGTCGGCGCGGTGATTCACCACGATGCCGGCGGGGCCCGGGGGCAGGTTTTGCAGCACCTCGAGCAGCAGAGGGTGGCGGCCCGTGTAGAGGGACTCCCCTGGAACGAGGGGCAGGAGGGTCTTGTTCCCCTCGTAACCCGTCATGCGGCTTCCCTTGCCTGCGGCAAACACGACGCTTGCTGTGGATTGAGCCTGGGCTGACACGACGATCCTCCTTCGACTGGACTGGCTTCACCGCAGAGGCGCAGAGGCCGCGCAGAGCTCCCGGGGCAAATCCAGGAGACCGACCGGGAATGTCCCTTTGTCATTTCGAACGGAGCGTGGCGAAGAGAGAAATCTCGAAAAGACAAGTTATTACGTTGAGAGAGATTTCTCGCTGTCGCTCGAAATGACCGTTCTCGGACAGCCTCCTGGTACGCCCGGGCGGAGATGATCATCCACATCGGCTGGCTCCCAAGCTCGAGCTTGGGAGCCAGCAAGCGGTTAAGGACTTGCGCCCGGCAGTACTAGGGCTTCGAGCCTGGCTCCCGATGCGGCCTGTTTCCGCCTGCGTCTTCATTCCCGTCAAGTTTTCCCCCGTTCTCCAGGGCGTTCCTCCTCTTCTCCCGATACTGAGAGACGGCATCCTGATGCTCGCTCAGAGTGGTGGAAAAGCGGTGGGTGCCGTCAAGATTGCTGACAAAGTAGAGATAGGGCACGCCGGCCGGATAGAGGACCGCCTCCAGGGAGCGAATGCCGGGATTGCAGATGGGGCCCATGGGAAGTCCCCTGATCTGGTAGGTGTTGTAAGGGCTCTGTCTCTTCAGGTGAGCCGCCAGCACCGGCCCCGAGAAGCCCTCGAGATCGTAGACGGCCGTGGGATCGCTCTGGAGGGGCATGTCCCGGCGCAGGCGATTGAGAAAGACGGCGGCGACCAGGGGTCTTTCCTCATCGACGGCCGCCTCTTTTTCCACCATGGAAGCGAGGATGACCACCTCGTGAACGCTGAGTCGCTTCTCACCGGCCCTTCGAATCATCTCATCCGAAAAGTGGTCCCGGAACTGCTGAACCATGGATTTCAGAATGGTCCGTGGGCTCTGATTCCTCGGGTAGTGGTAGGTCTCCGGAAAGAGGTATCCTTCGAGGCTTGGGTGGTCCAATCCCAGGGATTGGATGAACGCGCGGTCGCGGGCCAGGGAGGAGATCTCCCCTTCGCCCGCCAGCCCGGCTCTTTCCAGGAGGCTCGCCACGTCTCGAATGGTGGATCCTTCCGGCAGTGTGACCCGGTGCAGCACCACTTTGCCCTGAACGAGCTTCTGGAGCACCTGGTCCGGAGTCAGGGGAGCCGAAAACGCGTACTCGCCGGCCTGAATGCGGTTGGCGGCGGATCGATAGCGGCAGAGCCAGTAAAAGGCCTGGGGGTCCGATATGACGCCATCGGCGTGGAGACGATCGGATATGGCCATGGCATTCATGCCGGCGGCGACGTCCACCAGCACGGGTTTGGCCTGGGTGCCGCCGGGCAGCCGGAGAAAAAGCCAGATTCCGAACAGGGCCCAGAATCCGCCAATGGCCGTGAAGAACAGCAGGCTGACCAGTCCCATGACGGCCAGCCGCCGAACGCTGTGATGTTCGCTCATCGGGACCTCCGCAACAGTCCGCGCTTTCTAACATGATTCCTCGGATAGAACAACGAGGGCAAGGCTGTTGACTTAAGGTTCCCTCTCCCTGAGCTTACAGTTACCCACACATGACCCCGTGGATCGCATGGACGCGGAGACACGGGGAGGGAGAGACACGGTGAAATGGCCCAAAACCT
>JALOOX010000107.1 GCA_025454175.1 Syntrophobacteraceae bacterium
CGATACAAGGAGATACCATTATTTTTGGTGGAAAAGCTGGTCCAATAATTTACGTTCACAATGCTTGAAGATCTTAACACGATAAAGGGACAAAGGAGAACCCCTTCAAATCAAATCTCATATGTCACTATGAAAAGGGTCGAGTGATCTGTAACATATATCTTTTCATGGATTATGATCAGCTGGCTCAGGCAGTTTACCATGCTTCCAATGGAATCTTTCACCAATGGACAATGGGTTAGACAACCAGAGAAGACCTGAGCAGTCCCTTGAAGGCAACGGCCATGAGGTCGGAGAGGAATTCTCTCATTTCGCTCATTTTGGACTGGCCGCTTGGAATGACGCGACCCTTGGCAGCGCTGAGCATTAGCGGAATGTGTCAAGAGTTTTGAGACACCCGGCCCGGTTGAAGGGATTAGTGAGCCCCATGACACCTGTATGATCCTCTAACCATGGGCACTGAACGGATGCCCACCATCAGTCTCGAAGGTATGGCTCAATCCTCGTGCACTGCCTTCGCTAGGGCCGAAATCCTGTAAACCCACCTGAACACTTTTCGGGGAGTCTCGAGCCGGAATGGTTCCAGGAGGGATGGGGCCGTCCGGGAGCGGGCGCTCCCGGTCAGGAGTGGATTCAGATTCTCATGATCAGAGTGGGTTAATCAGCCCGATCGGCCTCGAGAACGGTCAGCCGATGGGGTCGTTTTCGACGAGGGTCCAGATGCCGCAGGGGCAAAGTCGGGCTCGCCCTTGCTGACCCGGGTGATGGCGGCCTGGGGGCAGATGGTGGCGCAGATGCCGCAGTCGCGGCACGCCCCACACGACGAGCACTGGGAGGCGCACTGCTGGACATCCTCGAACCGCAGCAGCCGCGGGTCGAAGTACTCGACCTTGACTCGGGCGTAGTCGAAGCGCTTCCGGAGATCCTTGGGCGTGATCCTGCCCTCGAGCACATCGGCCATCTCCCGGGCCGCCTTGCGCCCCATGCCGATGGCGTCCGTGAGCAGCCCCAGCTTCACGGCATCGCCCACGGCATAGATTTGCGGGTCGGAGGTCCGAAAGGCCTCATCCACCTCGATATATCCCCGCTCGGTCTCAACGGTTTCGGGCTTGGCGCCCACCCGCTCGGCATCCTCGCGCTCCTTGCCGAAGGAAAGGGGCTCCTGGATGTCGATGAGGGTGATCTCCTCGGCGCCCAGCCGATGGGCTTCGGTGGCGGCGTCGCAGCCGACGTTGCCGGCCCCGATGATCACCACCCGCCTGCCGACCCTGGTCTTCTCCTGCTTGCTCAGGCGCAAAAATTCCAGGGCGGGTACGAGCTTCTCCTTGCCCGGGATGGGGATGATCCTGGGCTTCTGAGCCCCTACGGCGACGACGATGAGGTCGAAGTCGAGCTTGAGCTGGTCCAGCTCCCCGCGGCTCAGCCGCTGCCGCAGGTGGACGTGGGGAAGCGCCTCCCGGATGCGCCCCAGCTCGGCCGAGACCACTTCGTCCGGAATGCGGGTCTTGGGAATGAGCGCGGATATTTTCCCGCCGAGCCCGCCCTCGACATCGTAGACCACGGCCTCGTGGCCCCGCCGCCTGAGCTGCCAGGCCACCGAAAGCCCCGACGGACCGCCGCCGATCACGGCCACCCTTTTGCCCGAAAGGGGCGGCAGGGGCGGAAGCTTGGCGCTGATGCTGGCTTTCCCCAGCTGACTCGTGTCCACGGGAGCCATGTGGGCCACGCTCCGCGTGCACCCCTGCATGCAGAGGTTTGGACAGAGATAGCCGCAGACCGCGGCCGGGAAGGGAGTGTAAGCCAGGGCCAGGTCCACGGCTTCATCCACGCGCCCCTCGCGGATGAGGCGCCACCGCTCCTGCACCGGGATCCCCGTGGGACAGCTGGCCTCGCAGGGCGAGAGATACTTCCTGTTCTCCCAGACGGGCATGAAGCGCCGCAGATCCCCCGTGGTGATCACCGAAACGGGGCTCCGATCCAGGTCCGTCAGGTCGCCGATCATGCCGCCCCTGCCCAGGTCGGCATCCCAGACCTCCTGGTGAAAGGCCGCCATGGATCGGCGCGGGACGACGAACTTCTCCTGCGGGCTCCGCGCGGAAAGGAGCTGCCACTCCTGGCGCACCGACAGGGCTCCAAAAAGATCGGGCTTTCCAATGCCTTCGAGATAACCCTTCAGGTTTTCCAGCAGCCATTCCCAGTCACCATCGGTCAGGGGAGCCAGCTTCGCATCTCCCCGACTGTAACCCTGGTGCGGGCCGCGAAAGAAGATCCTGCCTCCGACCATCCCCACGCAGGGACGATGGCCGAGCACATTTTCGGGATTCTGGGGCTCGTGGCCGCAGACCACCGCAATGCCCCCCGCCATGAACTCGGCGAAATAATCTCCCACCGACCCCAGCACCCACAGCTCGGGGGGCGCGAACCGCGGGTTGTGCTTGGTCATGGTCATGCCGCGGGAGCCGATGTTGCCCGCGACATGGATCTTCCCCTGGGCCATGGCATTGGCCACACCGTTGGTGGCATGGCCGTGGACGATGATCTCGGCCCCGGCGTTCAGCCAGCCCACATCGTCGGACGTGGGCCCCATGATCTCGATGCGCGTGTTGGGAAAACCCATGGACCCCACGCGCTGGCCCGGCGTCCCGACAATCCGGACCCGCACAGGTTCGCTCCCGGCGCACCACAAACGCCCGCCGATGCCGTGATGCCCATAGGCTTCCACCTCGAGGCAGCGACAGCCGTCGGCCACGGCCTTCTGGATCCGCTCCTCCAAAATGCGCGATTCGATGCGCCGCCCGTTCTCTATGCCTGATATCCTGATGAATTGCTCACTTTCCATCCGCTGCTCCACTTACACCACATATTTGATCTGCAGCCTCTCGGCGGCGTTGTAATCATTGATGGCCAGGGCGTCCGACATCCCGATGGGGAGCGACGTGGACCGCCCGAGGGGCGCCACGATCTTCTTGAGCTCGGTGTCGAAGCTCACGAAAACGTCCACCACCCGCTCGGCCACTTTCTCGGGATCCAGCCGCCTGTAGAGGCGGGGATCCTGGGACGTGATCCCCTTGGGGCACAGTCCGATATTGCAGATGTTGCACCGGTCGGACTCGGAACCCAGGCACCCCGCCGCCGCCTGCATCATGTACTTCCCGCTCTGGATGCCGCTGGCCCCCAGCATGATGAGGGCCGACGCATTGGCCGCCAGGTTCCCGTGCTTGCCCACTCCGCCTCCCGCGAAAAGTGGAATCTCGTTCTGACGCCCGAGCTTGACCAGGTTCAGGTAGCAGTCGCGGAGATTGCTGGCGATGGGATGCCCCATGTGATCCATGGAGACGTTGTAGGCCGCCCCGGTGCCCCCGTCCTCGCCGTCGATGGCCAGCCCACCGGCGTACGGGTTGCGCGTCAGGTTGTTCAGAACCGCCAGTGCCGTCGAAGTCCCTGAAATCTTGGGATAAACCGGAACCCTGAATCCCCAGGCCATGTACATGGACTGGATCATCTTGGCCACGGCCTCCTCGATGGAATACTTGGTCTGGTGCGTGGGAGGGCTGGGGAGGCTCACCCCCGTCGGGACGCCTCGTATGGCGGCGATGAGCTGATTCACCTTGTACCACATGAGGAGTCCGCCGTCCCCGGGCTTGGCCCCCTGGCCGTACTTGATCTCGATGGCGCAGGGGTCCTCCTTCATTTCCGGGAGGGCGTGGATGATCTCGTCCCACCCGAAGTAGCCGCTGGCAATCTGGAGGATGACGTATTTCAGGAATCTCGACCGCAGAAGGCGCGGCGGGCAGCCCCCCTCGCCCGTGCACATGCGGACGGGCATGCCCAGCTCCTCGTTGAGGTAGGCGACACCCATCTGGAGCCCCTCCCACATGTTGGGCGAAAGGGCGCCGAATGACATGGCCCCGATCATGAGAGGATAAATTTCCCGCACCGGCGGGATCCACCCCTGGCTCCGGAACAGCGCCAGGCTCTCCTCGGGAGGCAGAATCCGCCCCAGGAGAGTGCGCAGCTCGAATTCATGGCGACCGGCGTCGAGAGCCGGGTCCGTCAGCATGGAGATGCGCACGAACTTGATGCGGTCGAGCACGCCTCCGGCAGCCCCGTCGGCGGCGTTGCGGCGCCCGCCCCTGCGGCGGGGCTGGCCTCCCCGGTTCACGTGGAACCGGAGCTTGTCCGCCTCGTCGCTCCGCACCGGCATGATACAGTCGTTGGGGCAGACCAGGCTGCACGATGCGCAGCCGACACAGGCGTAGGCAGGGTCCGTCTTCTGCCGGACGCCGTGGTAGATTTGATAAACATTGGACGTGGATGGGTTGGGATTCAGCCCGGTGATGGCGGGGATGTCCACGACCCGCTTGCGATGGACCCCCAGCTCGATGGCATGCACCGGGCAAACCGCCGTGCAGCGCCCGCAAAGGGTGCAGCGGTCCCTGTCCCAGTGGACCTGCCACAGGAGGTCCTTGACACTCAGTGTTGAAGGGCTAATGGCTCCATTTGCGAACATATTCTGTACTCCTGACGATCCGGAGAAACGATGACGGTATCCAGATGCATGGGCTGGAAATCCCGGGATTTATCACGGTCGGGAATGGCCGAGTCCAGCCCGCACATTTCAGACGAAAAGGCAAAGAACCCAGGCTTCCCGCCAGTCACGGCGGGCCTCAGCTTCTTGCGGTCCTGCACCATGAAGAGCGTCTTGTCGGGAAGGCACCCCATCACGCAATTGGGTCCATCGATGATCAGTCTGCGGCAGGAATGCTTGAGCTCCTTCAGGAAGGCGCCGTCGGGATGCCTGGCCAGGTCGGCGTCCTGAAGCGGCGTGATGATGTGCTTGTAGGCCTCGATTCCGAGCCCCAGCCGGTTGAGGGAATAGTGCAGAATATGGGTGAAGACCTCCGAGTCGGAGTTATACCCGATGTAGCCGGGAAAACCCCGGGAGCTCAGGAACTCCCGGTTGGGGACGAAGGCCGTGTTCTCGCCGTTGGTCATGGTGGCCACCCCCTGGATGAAGAACGGATGGCACGCATACAGGTTGATGGCGTAATTGGTGTTCTGACGGCCCTGGGCCAGGACGATCCTGGCCTTGATCTCCTCCCGGTCGAGCTTGAGATACTCCCCCACCGTCATGGGGTCGCCGATCTCCTTGATCATGATCACGTCCGGCCAGAAGCTGTACACGATCATGTCCTCGTTTTCCTCCCCCATCTGGCGCAGCTGCAGCCGGACCATCATCAGCCGATTCCTGATGTCGCCCTCGCTGAGGTTTTCCCAGGTCTCCGGGTACTCATAGGCGCGGATGAGATAAATGTCCCGGCGGGGAACCCCCGGCGGCGGGCTCTTGGGCACCTTGATGGACATCTTGTACTTGGTGGTGAAACCGATGTTCATCATGAAGCTGTCGAGCCGCTTCAGACCTTCGTTGGTGAAAATTCCCGAAAGGATCGGGGCCCCCTTCAGCTCCTCGAAAGGCCCTCCAAGGTCGGACAGAAACAAGCCGACCCCCGATCCGTCGTGCCCTTCCCGCATCACATCCAGGGCCTGGATGGCCACCATCGGCGACAAGGGATCCGAACTGGTTAAACAAAACAACCGACACATCTGCGCCCTTTCTTTTCACGCAACGGCTGCGCACGACCATCCACAGCCGCATCTCAAATGATTCCCGAACCACCGGAAAGGTGGCTATCCGCGAACACTCCCGAACACGGAATCACCCGGATCGGCAGACCATTCGGCCAAACCACCCGGATTTCAATTCAAGGATCTCGCTCTGGGGGAAAGAATGAACAGGCAGGAACTTCGTTGGTCCAAACCAGCCAAACCAGACTTCGCACCCTGACTCGCACCTGAACCGGAAACCGTCAGCAATGAGGAAGCCCGGCCTGAGACTCGGCCTTTCCCATCCCTCTCAGCTTGTGCTCTCGCATGTGGGATCAAAAGCCTGATGATGCATAGTCATCGTTGACAAGCAACGCATGAAACGTAATAGAATCTCTTGTATATTTCAAGCCGAATTTTGACAGAAATGTAAACAACGGACCGGCTTAAGGAAGATCAACATGACCGACACGAGCAGCGGGACGCGCGTGACATCCGGGGTTCCGCAACTGGACCAGATCCTCGGTGGCCTCTTCATCGGCGACAACGTCATCTGGCATGACGACTCCGGAAGCCTGGCCTCACCATTCTGTCACCATTTTCTCAAGGCTTCCCAGTCCCAGGGGAAACCCATCATCTACACCACTTTCGACCGCTCGCCGAGAAACCTGATGGAAAAGCTCGGGCCTCTGGCCCAGAACCCTTCCCTCACCATCCTCGACTGCTTCACCTCCGGCAAGGGAGCAAACGCTCCCACCTTCCTTCGCTTCTACGACGATGCGGCCAGAAGCGAGCCATGCCGCATCATCCGCGTCGAAGAGCCCCGCAAGATCGAACAGTTCTCGGACATCCTTTACGGAGTCCACGCCTCCCTCGATGGCGATGTGCGCCTGGTTTTTGAAAGCATCACCGGCATGCAGGAGGTCTGGGGCGGCGAAGAGCACATCCTCAACTTCTACTCCCATGCCTGTCCGCGGCTCTACGAGCTCAACACCATCGCTTACTGGATCATGGAGAAGAAGGCCCATTCATCCCGTTTGAGGGCCCAGATCAGTCAGATAGCACAGGTGGTCATCGAGCTCACCATCAAGCGGGGCACGACGTCCGTCACGCTCCTCAAGGCGGAAAAACGTGACCTCGACAACCTTCATCAGCCCTTCAGCTACTGGATCCGGAGCCAGGGCATCACCTTTGACGACGAGAAGGGAGTCAAAGGCGGTACGGAATTCGGCATTCGGCTGCGCGAGCTCCGTTCCAGGCGAGGACTGTCCCAGACCGACCTGGCCAGGCTGGTGGGTGTAACACCCAGCACCATTTCCCAGGTGGAGAGCAACCTGATCTACCCCTCCCTTCCGGCCCTGCTCAAAATGGCCGAGGTACTGGGCGTCGAGCTCAACTCCTTTTTTCAGGACATGCGATCGAGCCGCCAGAAGGTTGTCTTTCCGGTGGGGGATGCCACGGAGATCAAGTTCACCGACCTTCCCGCCGGAAGCATCCACGGCAGGCACCTCCACCCCGTGGACGCCGACATCAAGGCAGAGCCGGCAATTCTGGAGATCCCCCCCCGCTCCTCCATTCCAGGCCATTTCTTCTTTCATAAGGGGGAGGAAATGGGATACCTCATCTCGGGAAGCCTCACCATGAGACTCAAGGGGGATGAATACAAGATCAGCGAGGGCGACGTGGTGTATCTGAAGACCCAGATGCCCACCCAGTGGACAAACCCGGGGGATGAGCCGGCAAAAATCCTCTGGATACGCATCCAATGACCGAAGACAAAAAATCCCTCCCCGCCCGTCGCCGTTGACATGAGGCTAAAGGGCGGAGAGGGATTCCAATGTCCTCGGTCCAAATCCGCATTCGTCGAGCCAAGGCGGGGAGACCACGTGCCCCAGCCCCGACAGCTGGAACGATCAGCTCGACATCAAGCTGCCTTTTCTATCTTCACGGCGCAGATTTTGAGCTCCGGGATTTTAGAGACCGGATCCAGAGCAGGGTTTGTCAACCTGTTCACGGCGGACTCGTAGAAGTGGAAAGGCACGAAGGCCACGCCGCGATCGGTCACTTCCGAAACCACCGCCTTGATTCTCATCTCTCCGCGTCTGGATGCGATCTTGACGTAATCACCACTCGCCACATTCAGGGCCCTGGCGTCCTCGACATTGATCTCCGCCAGCGCCTCGGGGTAGAGACGATTCAGGGCATCCCCCTTACGGGTCATGGTCCCGGTGTGATAGTGCTCGTATACTCGGCCGGTCGTCAGCACAAACGGGTACTCGGCATCCGGAAGCTCGGCCGAAGGCTGGTATTCGATGGGGAAGAAGACCCCTTCACCCCGGCTGAACTTGTTGACATGGAGGATTGGAGTCCCAGGATGATCCAGCGTCGGGCAAGGCCAGACCAGCCCTCCCTTTTCGAGTCGCTGGTAAGAGATTCCCCCGTAGCTCGGGGTGACACCCCGGATCTCCTCCATGACCGACGAAGCGTCGGCACACTCCATCTCGTAGCCCATCTTCCCGGCAATGGCCGCAATGATCTTATAGTCCTCCCGGGCCTCGCCCGGGGCTTCCACCGCCTTGCGCACCCGCAGTACCTTGCGCTCGGTGTTGGAAAACGTTCCTTCCTTTTCGGCAAAGCAGGCGCTCGGCAGAACCACGTCGGCCAGCCTGGCGGTCTCGGTCATGAAAATGTCCTGCACCACCAGGAAATCCAACGCCTTCAGGTTCTTTTCCACGTGATTGAGGTCCGCGTCACTGAGCAGCGGATTCTCGCCCATGATGTAAAGCGCCTTGACGGCATCGCCCGCCATCGCCGTCATCTCGGTAACCGTCAGGCCCACCTTGCCGGGAAGCTTCGAGACCTTCCAGGCCTTTGAGAACTTTTCGCGGACACCCTCATCCGTGACCGCCTGATACCCAGGCAGCACATTCGGAAGACCGCCCATGTCACAGGCACCCTGAACATTGTTCTGACCGCGAAGCGGGTTCACACCGCCCCCTGCTACGCCCACGTACCCGCAGAGCATGGACAGCGAGGCCAGGCTCTTGACGTTGTTCACACCGGTGGTGTGCTGGGTGATGCCCATGGCGTAAAGGATGGCTCCCGGCCCCGACGTTGCGAACAGCCTCGCGGCTGCCACAAGGTCCTTGGGCGGAATCCCGGTGAGCTCGTAAACACGCTCGGGAGTGTACTTGGCCAGACATTCCCTGAGCTCGGCAAAACCAGTGGTGCGCTCGTCGATGTAGGACTGATTCTGCAGATTCTCGCTGATGATGACATTCATCAAACCGTTGATCCAGGCGACATTGGCCCCAACCCTCTGCCGGAGGTAAACGTCCGCAACCTCCGCCAGCTTGATGCGTCTGGGATCCACGACGATGAGCTTGGCGCCCCTTTTCGTGACCGCCTCGTGGATGTAATTGGCGATAATCGGGTGATTGGCCGTGGTGTTGGTGCCAGTGATCAGAATGACCCCCGAGTTCAAAACATCCTTCAGGGGATTGGTCATTGCTCCGCTTCCAAACGTGGCGGCAAGCCCTGCCACCGTCGAGCTGTGTCAGAGACGAGCGCAGTGATCGACATTGTTGGTCCCGATCACCGCGCGCAT
>JALOOX010000108.1 GCA_025454175.1 Syntrophobacteraceae bacterium
CCCCTGGGGAAGTCCACACCCGCCCAGGTCAGGGTGAAGGCCTCGGATACCCGGCACCCGGAGAGGAAAGAGAATCTCGTCACCCGCCATGCGTGAGGATCGACCACGGCCAGGTATTCCAGAATCGCGGCCTCCTCGTCGCAAGAGATCACGCGCAGCCGTCGGTTGTTCCCAGGTCCGGTGACGCCAACCCGTTTCCCTGTCGGCGGAGGATCGTCAACCATGCGCCGATCATACGCGTGCTTGAGTATCCGGCGAAGGGTGCCTGTCACATACTCTTTAGTCCTCGGTGACAAGCCGGCGGTAGAGAGGGCCTTCACCAGCTCGTCCCATTGCTTGAGCCCGATGGACCGGAGCTGGAGCTTCCCCAGGAGGGGTCCTATCCAGCGTCGAAAGTGGAGCTCCTCCTTATCCCAGGAGCTCTTCTTTTTTGAGAGACGCGCGGCAGGGAAATAGGATTCGCGCCAGTATTCGGAGAGCGTCTTCAATGCCTGAGTCTTGGCCTTGCGCTCAGCCACCTCAGCACCCCGCCGGGCTTCGTTCTCCGCTCGCTGTTCCCGGAGTGTCGCTGGCCCATTACCATGCATCCGGTTCCGTTTGAGCTCCGCAAGTTTGATGACTGCTGCTTCCTCCAGGCTGATTCCTTCAGCACGCTCGGCTTTCCAGTCGCTCTCCCACCCCAGGGACTCTTCAACGTCCTTGCCGTCGATCTTGAATCTGATAGAGTAGTACCTGTCTTTTCTGGCCCCATACTTGCGAGTGGCGTGCTCCCGATACCTGACCCCTTTGTGCTTCGTCTTGATCCAGGCAGCCATGATCCCGCCTCCTGCTGAAAGTTGTCCCGCTCCTGTCCCGCTTTTTTGCCTGAAATCGCGGGACAAAAAGTGAAGAGGAGTGAAGGCAGAATAGTGATAATCCGTTGTCCAGTCAAGGTTTTTGTGTAATCAGGTGAAGTCAGGTGAAGGCTATATGGAGGGACTTAAAATCCCTTGGAGCTTGACTCCGTGCGGGTTCGATTCCCGCCCCAGGCACCACGAGACCTTTCACGCCTCCCTGCGAGGTCTGCATGTCTGCATGGTGAAGAATCCAGGGGAAAAACCGGTGCAGGCTTCCGGCCTTGTCAGTCGCGTTGATCAGACGCGCCCCATCCCCTGGGAAGTGGTGGATTAGAGGTCCTTTTCCTCAAGTCCCGCAGGCTTGAGAAGATGAGCCAGGAGGCCCTTCTTCAATGGAGCATTGCCATGGATTGGAATCGAAAACCTCGCCTGACACCCCGGGCTTGCCATAAATGTGGTGGCTCCCGTGAACGCGCAGGAGCTGCCAGCCGTTGCGGTCGAGCACAGAAGCCAGTTCTTTTCCGCTGACGGACTTCATACGGCAATTTCCATGATGCGGGCTTTGCTGTCCGGCGTCGGCGCTGAGATCTCGACCGACAAGCAGCCCTCCACAGCTTCAAGGGTGGCGCGGCTGCGCATTACACACCAAACGCTGGCGCAGAGAATCCTATCCTCTCCGGAGTCCCTGATCTTGGATGGGCCTCTCGGCAATTACCCTTGCCGGCCTCACAGGTCGAGGTTCCCCTCGACTCCCCCTCATGCGGGACCTCACATCGAATGCGATTCAACGGTGGTCATGGAGGGGATGGATCCAGCGGTAGGCCACACAGTCGTCCAGAACGGCCGGAATCCCCTGGTGAATGGTTGGATACAAGGGTTCGATGCCCAGCTCATCCCAGAGCAGTCCCTTTCGCACCGGCAGATTGAGGTTCCAGCTTCGGACTCCTGCCGGGGTCTCCAGGGTCTGCCACCCTCTCAAGTGAGCGATGGTCTGCAGGCAAAAGGCCCCCGCCACGGAGAGGGGAGCGGGGAGGGCAAGTTTTCGAAATGACGGGTAGTAGTTCTTCACCACCTCGAAAAAAGCCTTCCACGTGGTCGGCTCATGATCGGCCACGGGAATGGTTCCCTCGAAGCGCTGCCGGGCACACTCCACCAGGACGCGGGCGGCATCCCGGACGTGCAGGTGGCCGTAGATGTTCAAACCCCGCCCGGGAATGAGAAGGGTGCCTCTCCGAATGGTCTCGAAGACGGCATCCCGAGCCCCGTAGACATGGGGCAGGCGGATGGCGCAAAAGGCCATGCCGGCATCTTCAGCCTTCCTTTGAAGCAGTCGTTCCGCTTCGATCTTTGCCCTGCCGTAATCCGAGATCGGGCGGGCGGGAGTATTCCGGTCAATGGGGTCTTTCTGCTCACTGTAGACCAGCAGGCTGCTGGAATAGACAAAACAACGAACGCCGGCACGAGCCGCCGCATCCATCAGGTTCAGGGAGCCGTCGACGATGCTCGGTTTGACATAATGCCAGGCTTCGAAAGACGCCCGGGCGGCCAGGTGTATCACCGTGTCCACGCCCTCAACGGCCCGCTGGAGGCTTGATGAGCTGAGGAGGTCCCCCGAAACGGGCTCGGCGTCCAAGGAGGAAACGAGAATACCCCTCTGCATGCGTCGTACAAGAAGCCGGGGGTGCATTCCTTCCTCGGCCAGGACCCGCGCCACTTCCCAGCCAATGAAACCCGTTGAGCCCGTGACCAGGACCCGCTGCATATTCCCCTCCCTGCCGCTGTCAACCTCGAAGCATCTTGAGAATCACCCAGGCCGCGAAGAGGCCCGATAGCGAGAATCCCACCAGCCCGAAAACGGGAAAACCATAAGCGTGGGGTCCAATGTTGGAAACGTAAATGAGCGAGGACCCCACCACCAGGCTGGCCGTGATGAGCCCGATGGAGATCACGTAAGCCGAGCGCTGAAGCCCCTTCAACTGCTTGGCCTGGTCTTTCTGTGCTATTTGCACGGACAATTCGCCGCGCTCCAGCTGTCGCAGGATCCTGTCGAATCGGTTCGGCATTTCCGACAGGACCTTGACGTTTTGCCCGATGCTCTTGAAGATCGGTCTGTCGGAGAAGATTAGCGAGCGGCGCCTGGCGACGTATTCCGCCCCTATGGCTCTCAGGGCACTCATGGAGTTGAATTGAGGGTCGATGGTTCGGCCGGCCGCTTCCGTCGAGAGCAGCGCTCGCGCCATGAGGATGTAGTCGGAACGGAGAAAGATGTTGTATGATCGGCAGAGCGACGTGA
The DNA here is from genome assembly GCA_025454175.1 of Syntrophobacteraceae bacterium. Classification (GTDB taxonomy): domain Bacteria; phylum Desulfobacterota; class Syntrophobacteria; order Syntrophobacterales; family Syntrophobacteraceae; genus JALOOX01. Next base: position 3,130 of record JALOOX010000108.1, read on the forward strand.
GCTCGACCAGAAAGCGACCCAGGTTCACTTCCCGCCCTGATCCCGAGTGGACCTGTTCGAGAACAAACATGACGTCCGCCGTGAATCGCTGATGATCAAGGTCCGGTGGGACATCCACGGCCATTTCCAGAGCGACTCTGGCCACCAGCTCGGGATCGTTTTCCGCCAGAGCGATGATGTAGTCCACCAGAGCCGATCTCATGTCCGGCGTCAGGCGCCCGACCATGCCCCAATCGTAGTAGCAAAGCTTGTCGCCCCCGACAACCTTGAGGTTTCCCAGGTGAGGGTCAGCATGAAAGAAACCGTGATCCAGCATCTGTTTCACGACGCATTCGAAGCCCGCTTCCGCCAGAGCACGCCGCACCGAGGCCTCTCCCTCAAATCGGTCCAGACGCGTGCCGGGAAGGAATTCCATGACAATGGCCTGGGGCCGTGTGTAGGCGTCGAATACCCGGGGGGCGCAGACTCGTTCACTGCTGCCGAAAAGTCGGTTGAAATGGGCGATGTTGCGGGCTTCGTTGGTGAAATCAATCTCCCGCAGCAGGTTCTTGCGAGCCTCTTCCGCCATATCCGGCAGCCTGGCACTGCGAAATGCCTCCACATGATCATTCAGCAGGTCCGCCAGATAGGCGAACAGGGTGAGGTCCGCCTTCACAAGCTCCACGATCCCGTGGCGCCGCACTTTGACTGCAACGGTCTGGCCGGTGTCCGCAAGGACAGCCCGGTGGACCTGCGAGAGCGAGGCCGCCGAGACGGCAACAGGCTCGAATTCGGAGAAGATGCGGCTCGGGTCGCCATAGGCGTCCCTGAGCTCCGCCTTCAGATCCTTTTCGTTGTCTCCGGGCAGGTCCTCCTGAAAGCTCCTGAGCTCCTCGCAGAGCTCCCACGGTACCAGATCCGGTCTCATGGCCAGGACCTGTCCAATCTTGATGGTGGTCGGTCCCAGCTCCTCCATGGCTCGCCGCAGCCTGGCCCATTGGCTGAGCCGTCTGCTGTCCTCGCATTCGAGGCATACGGGTTTTCGAACAGGCAGGCGGATCTTGGCGAAGATCTCGCCGAATCCGTACTTCCCAGCCACGAGAAGCACCTGTCGCATCCGGCGAATCGTGGAACGGGAGAGCATCATCATGATAAGGGCTCCCTCATTGAACGGAAGGCTCCGGCACACCATGCCAGGGGAAACACCTCGTGCAGCGGTCAGGGGCACTCCACCCCATCTCTCCTTTACCGCGTCGCAGCGGTTCATTACCGCAGACCGACCGAAGCGGCGATTCAGTCGATCCTGCCCCACTCCTCCGGCAAACGGCAGATTTGATCGCCCCCCGTAAATCTCCCGGGCTCCTGGATGACGCTGCATCCGGATTCACGGGCAATGGTGGAGAGCATTCCCTTGAATAAATAATCATGGAATGGAGCCATGGAATACCAGTAGATCAATCCGACGAGGCCTCTTGGCAGAAACCTGGCGATCTGGATCAATTCACAGCCGGAATTGCGAGGATAAAGACTGAACTGAAGGACCGCCTCCCCCGGGACCTTCATTTCGGCCAGCATGATGAGACGACTCTGCTCCTCAGCGAGCAGGACCCGCCAGAAATCGACGGCATCACCAGTGCGCAATTCCTTGAGGCTCCTCCGTCCCCGGCTCAATCCCACGCCCCCGAGGAGTCGATCGAAAAAGCCCCGAAGCCTCCAGAGGGTATTGCCGAAGAACCATCCGTGCCGGCCCCCGAGGCCCCGGAGGGTCTCCCAGACCTTCTGGGGAGGACAGTCCAGCAAAATCCTGTAGCTGCAATCCAGCACATCCCCCCCCGCAAACTCGTCATCGCCGCACATCAGCCACTCGGGAGGCCTGAGGCCCCCTGCGTCACTCCAGCAGGACTCGACATCCTGCTGCTGAACCTTTTGCAGAGCCGTTGCGACGGCATCGCGGATGGTCGTGAGGGGAAATGAGATCACCTTCCGGACGGGCTCGTCACCATCGGGGCCTGCTTCGTCGATGCTCTCCAGCGTGAATCGCGCCAGAGCGTAGGGGACCGGCGTCACCAGGTTGATCCAGTAGGCGCTGAACCGTTTCGCCCCCAAAGGCAGGGTAAAGACCCTGCGCCTGGGCAGCCTGGCCGCATCGGCATAGATATCGATCAGATTTCGAAAGGAAAGGACGTCCGGACCACCGATATCGGAAACCAGGCCCGCCGTCTCCTCGCTCCGGATGCACTCCACGAGGTAGTGAATGACGTCACTCACGGCAATGGGCCGGATGGGCTTCTCAACCCAGCGGGGTGCAACCATGACGGGCAGCCGTTCGGTGAGGTAGCGCAGGATCTCAAACGAAGCGCTGCCGGAGCCTATGATCATGGCGGTTCGAAGCCAGGTCACCGGTACGGGGCCGGAGGTGAGTATCTGCCCGGGATCAACCGGGGTGGAGCCAACCCCCTCGGCACCTGAAGGCATCATCTTCTTCGGCCGGCCCAGATAGATGATTCGGGACAGACCCCCAGCCCGTGCGGATTGGACGAGGTTCCGGGCGGCTGCGATGTCGCTGTTGCCGGGGGCCCCCGGCTCCCCTGTCCGGTTGATCAGGAAGAAGCAGCTGGAGCAGCCGTTCAGAGCTTTGGTGAGCTCCTCCTCCCGGCAGGCGTCGGCCCGGGTGATCTCGAGGTGCGGGGATGCGGCATAGGGGCGGCAGCGCAGCTTCTCCACCGACCTGGCAATGGCCCGCACCTTGAAGCCTGCCCGCAGCAGTTCGGAAACCAGTCTTCCTCCCACATACCCCGTGGCGCCGATGACGGCGATCCTCTCCATGCGATGCCTTCTCCAAATGGTCCTGAGAATGTCCGGCGGCTTGAAAGTCGCCTGGCCTGGAGGTTCTCTCATCGGGCACTCATGAGTCTGGCTCTGGGCCCATTGAGCCCAATACCCCCTCGGCGAAGCTCCATCTTAACGGCTGGCTGACGGAACGCACTCCATTGCGGGCCGTGTACATCCCCACCGGCCTGCGGGAGTTCTTCGTCAGCCAGTCTTTGAGATGGAGCTCCCGTCGAACGCCCGATTTGTCGAACATCATCACGTATAAGCCGGTGTGATTCAAGCCACAAGATTGTGGTGATCCGACCGCGTCCGCCGCATCGAGTCCACCGATGAAAAGCCCCTCCGACTGCAGGCCGGTCTGTCGGGGTTTGAGTGTGCCGTGCTCGGGGATCGGGCGACAAGGGGCATGGATGCTTTTTCGGAATACGCGCCATCATTGCGTGGAATGCCCGTGGGTGCCGGCGTTCCGCGGCGTGAGGAACACGAGGAATAAGCCCCTTCACCTTCCAGGGACATCCGTATTCGTAACTCCAAAGCCCAGCATGGTCGAACAGCTCGAGCCAGGGCAGCTGAGCTTGACAGGTTGAATCTGAATTTCTAGCTCATTAAGATTGTCGCTTAATTAAAAACAAAAGGAGTGAAACGATGCCGACTCTTAAGGGATCCAAGACAGAACAGAATCTGCTGGCCGCCTTTGCGGGGGAGTCCCAGGCACGCAACCGTTACACATTCGCGGCCAAGATTGCTCGAAAAGAGGGATATGAACAGACCAGCAGCTTCTTTCTCGAGACCTCCGATGACGAGAAACAGCACGCCAAGCTCTTCTTCAGACTCCTCGAAGGGGGTGAGGTGACGATCACCGCCGGTTACCCGGCAGGTGTTGGCGGCGACACTTTGGCTCAGCTCAAAGCTGCAGCCGCAGGCGAACGGCACGAATGGACCACTCTTTACACGCGCTTCGCCGATGACGCGCTCCAGGAGGGCTTCCATAGCGCAGCGGAGGCTTTCAAGCAGATCGGCGCCGTCGAACAATGGCACGAAAGACGTTACAACAAACTGGCCGAAGCACTGCAAAACAACAGCTTATTCAAGAAGCCCCAGCAAGTGCTCTGGAAATGCCGGGAATGCGGACGTGTGGTGGAGGCATTCGAAGCCCCCCTCAAGTGTCCAACCTGTGCGCACCCACAGGCCTTTTTTGAGCTCTATGTCGAGAACTATTGAGACGACCCGATCTAGATCCCCCCGGCTGGCAAGGAACAGGTCCTGAGGCACATGGCGATTCACCGGCAGTGGATGCCAGCTGGATTTCCGCGGGAAAGGTGGAATGAAGCCCAAAACCTTCGATGTGATCATCGTGGGAGCCGGCCTTGCGGGCTTGAGCTGTGCTCAGCGGCTGGAAAGATCCGGGGTCGATTTTCTCATCCTGGAGGCCTCCGGCCGAATCGGGGGCCGCGTCAAGACCGACGCTGTCGATGGCTTCCTCTTGAATCATGGCTTTCAAGTTCTGCAAACGGCCTATCCGGAGGCCCAGCGGATTCTGGACTATTCAACGTTGGACTTGAGGGCATTTCGTCCCGGTGCGGTATTCCGCATCGGTGGTCGTTTTCATACCGTGGCTGACCCTCTGCGCGCGCCAGGCTACTTTTTGCAAACCCTTGCGGCACCCATCGGGACATGGGGCGACCGCCTGCGCATGGCGAGACTGGCCCGGCGGCTCAGTCAGATGAGCTCCGAACAGATCTTTGCAGGGCGAGATATCCCGACTCAGGATTTCCTCAAGGAGGAGGGTTTCTCGGATCTGATGATCCAGCGCTTTTTCAAACCGTTTTTCAGCGGTGTCTGCCTGGACCCGGAAATAAGGGTCTCCAGCCATGTCTTCCATTACATCTTCAAGATGTTTGCAGCGGGAGATGTCAGCATTCCCGCACGCGGCATGGAATCGATCCCAAGGCAGATGGCGGGCCGCATCGAACCCGGGCGTTTTCGCACCGGAGCCCGAGTCCAGGCTGTTGAAAAGGGCAGGGTCAGCCTGGAATCGGGCGAGGATTTGATGTGCCGCAGGGTAGTGCTCGCCGTTGAGGCGCCTGAGGCCGAGCGGTTGCTGGGTCTTCCGCGGCGCACCGCCTCGTACGGCGAGCGCTGTCTTTATTTTTCAGCCGGAAAGCCACCGATTCGAGAGCCGTTCCTGGTGATAAACGCCGAAGGCTGGGGGCCTGTCAACAATCTGTGCGTGCCCAGTCTGGTTGCTCCAACCTATGCCCCACGTGGGCGTTCACTGATCTCCGTCACCGTC